>RAYB01000055.1 GCA_003669055.1 bacterium 1XD21-70 | reverse complement strand
GATTGCAATTGGTCAGTGCCAGTTTTACTCATTGCCCATTCAATCTACTGTGGTGTGACGCGAACGCACCGAGAGGGCGGCTCAACCTGCATAAAACGAACGCTGCGAATGAGGAGCTGGTTATCAGACTTTCGTACGGACGCGAAGTCCAAGGAGGTTTCCGATATACCGATTGCCCTTATCATTCTAACAGCTTAAGCAACAAGATGGATAATTCCTTACTGGCTGTAAGGGATACTAACCATAAATCTATTGTAGTAGAGAGGTTTTGCAACCAAAAGGGAAGCGCAGGCGTGGGAGCATGAAGCCATGTTAAAGCAGGGCGCAAAATTGGATATGACGTTCGGCAGTTTCTTTGAAGTGTATGAAGCCGACAAAAAACAGCGTGTCAAGGAAAGCACTTGGGAGTCCAAAAGCCATGTGATACGGACAAAGATTTTACCGTACTTTGAAAACCGCAAAATCGCAGAGATTGAAGCAAAGGACGTGATTGCGTGGCAGAATGAGTTGATGGCTTACCGGGACGAGAAAGGCAAGCCCTATTCCGCAGATTATTTGAGGACGATACACGCACAACTGACGGCGATATTCAACCATGCGGTAAACTTTTATAACCTGCCCTACAATCCGGCAAGGCGGGCGGGGACGATTGGGAGCGAAGCCGTAAAGGAAATGGACTTTTGGACGAAAGAGGAATATCTGAAATTTTCCGAAGCCATGATGGATAAGCCCCGTTCCTATTATGCGTTTGAAATGCTCTACTGGTGCGGTATGCGTTCCGGCGAATTACTTGCGCTCACGCCTGCTGATATTGATTTTCAGAAACAGACGGTCACAATCAGCAAGACTTTCCACCGCTCCAAAGGGCGTGACATTATCACAAGCCCTAAGACGAAAAAGAGCAACCGCACGATCAAAATGCCGCCGTTTCTCTGTGAGGAAATGCAGGAGTACATCAAAATGCTTTATGACATCAAGCCGGACGAGCGTTTATTTACGGTCACAAAATCCTACCTCAATCACGAAATGGAGCGAGGGGCGAAGCAGGCAGGCGTTAAGAAAATCCGTGTCCACGATATTCGCCATAGTGCGGTTTCACTGTTAATCAACATGGGATTTTCGGTACTGGCGATTGGGGAACGCATGGGGCATGAAGCGGAGAAAATCACTTACCGTTACGCCCACTTGTTCCCCACGGTGCAGACGGAAATGGCGGAAAAATTGGAAATGGAGAGAATGACAAAGGAGGACTAAAAGCATGGAGAAATCACTGGATTACAAAGGAAGATGGCGCAACCATACGGTGGCGTTCCGGGTATCGGACGAAGAAGCAAAGCTGTTGAATGATTTGGTGGCATTATCGGGGCTGACAAAGCAGGATTATATTACAAGGCGGCTCTTATGCCGGGATGTGGTAGTGCAGGGCAATCCGAGGGTGTATAAGGCACTGAAAAATCAGATGGCGGCAATTTATGAGGAATTGAAACACATGGAAAGCATAAGCCCGGACAATGACGAACTGCTCTACACGTTACAGGTAATTGCAATCACTTTAGACGGTATGAAAGGGGAAGATGAATGATAGAAAAAAAGAAATCGACTGCTCCCGTATCATCTGTTGGCGCAGATGGGGAACAGCCGAAAACAAAAAATTACACTGAAATTATAGCAAATGGAAACGTAAAAAACAATCTGCAAGCCACTGTTTTTCGTGGCTTTGACACAAATTGCCCGGAGAAATCCGGGCAGGGAGGCGGGCTTCAAACCGTTTCCATGACAGAACTGTATGATACGGTTTACCCGCCAAGAACGCCTGTTGTGGACGGCTTTCTGTATGGCGGCACTTACCTTTTTGTGGGTGCGCCAAAAGTGGGTAAATCATTCTTTATGGGACAGCTTGCCTACCATGTAGCAATGGGGCTTCCGCTGTGGAATTATCCTGTCCGAAAGGGGACGGTGTTATACCTTGCACTGGAAGATGATTACGCAAGGCTTCAGCGGTGGCTGTCCGTCATGTTTGGCGTGGAGTGTGCGGACAATTTATTTTTTGCAACGCAGGCAAAGACACTGAATGAGGGATTGGACGGAGAATTAGAGGGTTTTATAAAAGAGCATAAGGACGCAAGGCTGATTATCATTGACACGCTCCAAAAAGTGCGTGAGGTCGGCGGGGACAGGTACAGCTATTCCAGTGACTATGAGATTGTGACAAAGCTGAAAACATTCAGTGATAAATACGGTGTCTGCCTGTTGGTGGTTCATCATACCCGCAAGTTGGAGTCCGAGGACAGTTTTGATATGATTTCCGGCACAAACGGGCTTCTTGGTGCGGCAGACGGGGCGTTTATCATGCATAAGAAAAAGCGCACGGACAACACGGCGGTCATGGATATTGTGGGGCGTGACCAGCCCGATCAAGAACTGACAATCGAATTTGACCGGGAACAATGTATTTGGAAATTTCAGAAAGCAGAAACGGAACTTTGGAAACAGCCGCCCAATCCGTTACTTGAAGCAATCAACGAATTTCTGACAGAGGAAATGCAGGAGTGGGAGGGGACAGCAACGGAACTTCTGAAACAGTTGCCGGATATGCAGTTGTCGGCGAATGTGCTTTCCCGGAGATTAAATGTAGTGAACAGCCAGTTGCTTAATGACTACGGCATTTTCTACGACAACAAGCGGGGGCATGAGAGAAAAATCATTCTGAAACGGCTAGAGCCGAAAGAGTAAAGTGCGACGATATGCGTCGGTTGCGACGGTATTTTAGATAGCGGTGCGGTATAGAAAATATCGACGCTATCGACGCAAACCGACGCATGGGGGAGCAGTAAAGCGGCGAAAAGCCGCCCCGTCCATTAGGACGGAAAGCCCCCGGCAGGGCGCAAAGGCACTTTTGATAAAGCGGAGCGTGTCGAAAGTGCTTTTGCGTTACTTTCGGGAAAGTAACAAAGCCGAAGCGAAGAAACTTCGCTTTGCGCCTATTCGGCGCAGTAAAGTTAGCGGCGCAAATATATAGAATGTGGAGGATATGCTTATTGGAAAGAACGATTAGCGGCATGATGGGGAAAGGTTCGGTCAATCACAATACGAGAGCCTTTAGCGCAAAGAATGTAGATAAGGAACGTAGCCGGGATAACGTGGAATTTTGCCATTCGGATATAAAAGAGGTCTATCATACTCTTTTTGATGAAGCACTGGAACGCTACAACGCAAAGCAGAAACGGAGTGACCGAAAGATTGACGATTACTATGAGAAGATACGCCGGGGAAAGCAGGAGAAATTATTTTATGAGGTAATCTTCCAAATCGGCAACAAGGACGATATGAACGTGCAGAGTAGTGAGGGGCAGTTGGCGAAAGATATTTTATGTGAGTTTATGGAACAGTTTCAGAAAAGAAATCCGAACCTGTTCGTATTCTCAAGCCACTTACACATGGACGAGCAGACACCGCACATTCACATTGATTTTGTTCCCTTTATCCGTAACAGTAAGCGTGGACTTGATACGAGAGTTTCCTTCAAAGGAGCATTAGCAGAGCAGAGTTTTAAGGGCGGCACAAGGGGAATGACGGAATGGAATGAATGGATTGAAGCGGAGAAGCAGGAACTTTCTAAAGTCATGGGGCGGCATGGCGTACAGTGGAAACAGCTAGGCACGCATAACAAGCATTTGTCGGTACTTGATTTTGAAAAGCAGGAGCGGCAGAAAGAGGTTGCGGAACTGGAACAGACAATCTCCGGCAGTAAAGAGGAATTATCTGACATTCTTCATCAGCAGATAGCGGCAGGACAGGAAACGGAACAGATACGGAAAGAGGGCGAAGCGATCCGGCAGGAAGTGTCGGAACTTACCGCTGCAAATCATCTTTTGAAAGAGCAGGCAGAAACACTGGCAGAGGATAAAGAAAAGCTGTTATCCGAAAATGAAAAGTTGGAAAAACAGCAGAAAAATTTACAGCAGGACATTAACAAAATGGTACAGTCAAAGGAAGTCATGGAGAGAAATATACACGCCTATGATGAAGATGTGAAATGGCAGTTGGCAGAGCCGGGGGCATTGATGAGCGCAAAGGCATATCGGGATAAAAAGGCTTTACCGCTTGTGGAGAAATTGAAAGAAGTCGTTAAAAATCTGACTATCAAGTGCGTACAGCTTACGGAGCAGGGCAGGAAGCTGACTGCCAAAGTGGACGGGCAACAAAAGCAGATTAGCCGTTTGACGGATAAGGTCATGGAGCAGAGTGACACCATAGACCGATTGCAGGAAAAGGCAGTTGATTTGGGGCGTTTGGAGCGTCATTTCGGCAGGGAGCAGGTACAGTCGATAGTGGAACGGTCAAGGCATTGGAACAGACAGAACGGGCAAAGAAACGCCCGAAACGTGCCTTTGAAATGAGCCGATAGGAAAGAGAGGATTGATTTGATATGACAGATATGGAGAAAAAAGTTATGATACGGCTGTGCGCTAAAATTGCAGCAGAAACAGACCTTTACGAAACGGACAAGGAAGTACAAAATCTGATAGACTGGGTATGTTTGTCGGAGCAGATAAAGGAAAACAATAATACAATCCGCAATCTGACCGGGGAATATAAAAAGATAGAGCCAGATTGCCGGGAGGGAGTGCGGGCGCAGTTGGAGCGTATGAAAGAACTTTGCAAAGAGCGCAATAGTCTGTATGAGAAACAGAATGATTTGAAAGGGCAGAAGTGGAAGATTGAGAAGTCGTTGGAACGATAAGAAATGTAGGGCGTGGCGGTTGTCATGCCCTATGTTTTTATGGTAAATGGAGTGTGAAAGTGATATAATCAAATTCGTAAATCATAAAGTTGCAAAGGTGGGGTATAGGTGAACTTGAATAAAATCAAATCTATTTTACCGGATTTTCAAATGAGCCACTTCAATATGTTTGATACGATTATATTTTTGAAATGGGAAACAACATTAGATAATAATTCTTGGGAAGAACATACAAATTTAATATTAGGTATGACCAGTCCAGATAATTATAAGATTTTCATAGAATTTGTAGATGTAAATTCTTGGCGCTTTCATGGAAGTGGTAAAATTTCTGGATTTTATATTAAAGATATGACCGTGAGAGGATATGAAAATAATTCAAAGTATGAGGTCGGTGATTATGAAGAAAATGAAATAGGATTTTATTGTTCAGATGTTATAATAAAGAGTTTTGAAAGACGATGATTTTATAAATGAAATTATGGATTGAAAGCGAGAATAGAGTATGAACAGGTCTGCAAGTGATATATTTAGATTAGAACACGAAATAATAACAAAGTGTGGCATATCGAAAGAACGTTTTCGTAAAGTGAGTGAAAACCAGTGGGAAAATATATATCAAAAGATTGCAGAAAAATATGCGGATAAAACAAAAACGTGGAAAAACGGTCTGCATTGGGCTAATACGAATGGTTATAGTCCTAAAAGCATGAAAAAACTTCTTGGGTGCTATGCGGTTGATTATTCAACATGGTTTCATTTTTTGCCTCAAATTATAAAAGAAGAAAATAAAATGGTTTATTTTCTAATCGACAAGAGCAGCGATTGGTATTGTGGAGAAGAATTTTGGATATTTGAAAGTTATGTATCTGAATTAGTGAAAGCCCTTGATTTACTAAATCATACAGCTTTTTTAGATAATGGCTGGTTAGATTATTATGTTGTTTCAAAAAAATATCAATGGATTATCGGCTTCAATCACCACGATATTGTTTCGTGTATTGGAGAGGGATTAAACCTTGACTGTTTCAAAAATCAATAGTTTTATTTTCAAAGAAGCGGAAAGATGAGATATTATTATATTTAAGGAGCGTCAATATGAATAGTCTACAAAAAGGTTCTATTTTAACGTTGCTGAAAACGGATGAAATGAGCAGCAACTATACAAATAATTATTGGTTCTCATATAAAGACTATCTGGACCCGGCAGATGATTTTACGGATTTTTGCTGTGAATGTCTTGAGGGAAAGCATGAATATATTGCCTTGATTGAAAATTTAATCAATAAAGATAAAACGGCAAAAATCTTTGTGCAGGTTTATGGGCTGGACAATAAAGACAAGGTTATAACCGCAGATACTTTGATTATTTTCAGTAAACTATCGCTTGTGGAAATAAAGCAGATTTTTAATGAACCAAAAGATATATTTCCGAGTGATATTGGAGAAGAAACAGATTTTTCACAACCAACTTTTATGATTGGGGATAATGGGGAATTGATTTCAATTACAGAACTATCCCATGAGGGGCAGCGCGTTTACTATTGCTGGTGGGACTAACGTTCTTGTTATTGAATCAATGTTTTTCCTTGTTGATGGTACAAACATGGTGCTAGCACCATGTTATGAAGGCGTTTAAGGAGAAAATGTGTGTTGGCGTTGTTACGCTTTAGGCTTTGGGAATACCTTATTTTACAAGGCATTTGGAATATGAACAGGGCGGGGAGGATATTTTATACCTCTATCCTCAAAAATAGCTTTTATTGCGTAACATTTCAAAAATCGACTACCTTGTCGGGATTGTGTTTCTGTTGAAAATCTTATATAGTTGAGGAAAGTATGGTATCCAAGAAAAACAAACGAAAAATAGTATATGAAGGAACAAATTATTATTGGTATGTGAGAATTAATGAGCATGGTCATAGAGTACATATTATATCAGATGATAAAAAAGTGCATTTGGAGTATCCTTTTTTGGATACGGAAATTCCTGTTACACCACAGGATATTAGAAACTATTTGAAACAATATTATGCCAATATCTTATAGGGAACACTTTTACGAAAAAGTACAAAAAAGGATTTTCAAAAATGGATTGCTAATTTGCGGGGATTTGCTATAATAGATGCGTGGCAACATTTTGGCAACAGAAAATCAGCAAGCCATAATAAATGATGTAATTGATGTAAAAATGGGCGTGTATTTGCATAAAACTTAAACAAAAATAGTTAATATTAACAAAGAACACGCCGAGTTCGAGTAGTAAACAGAAAGCCGGGAAGCCGCATAAACAGCGGATTTTCCGGCTTTTGATGTGGGGCGTGATACCTTTTTGATACCTGTTAGAGAGTTATTTAAAAAAATACGCCTAAAAGATAGCCAATAATTGCACTTAAAATACAAAATCCTAAATTTAGAAAGAAATTTTTTCGCTCGGCTGTTTCGGAAGCATTTTTTTGTTCAATCAGTAAATCATAAATAGAAGTTATTTGATTTACAAGAGCGTCCACGTTTGCAGTAGTGGCAGGCATAGAAGCATAATATTTTTTAATATCTGTAGTATTCATCAGGCGAGTGCTAGTATCGCTCATTCGGATATAGGCTTGACCATTATAAAGTTGCAAAATGTCGTCAGCTTTTTGTACTTCAATTATGAGTAAGGTTTTATCTTCGATAGCAAATGAGTACACTGTGCATAGATTTTGAATGTTTAGACGCTCAATGAAAGATTTAATCTTCTGCTGTTCTGTTTCAGAAATTCCAATAATTTTTTTATATTGTTCATCGTATCCAATAATAATATTTCCACCATTTGCATTTGCAAATGCAGATATTATTTTTCCTAAAATAGTTATGTTGTGTATAGTTCTTTTGAATTCGATGGTTTCATTTTCTCCATTAGTTAAAATAGAGTAAATATTTTGAACGTTGATAGTTCTTTGCATATTATTTTTATATTTCCTTTCATCAGACATTGTTTTTCCATTGATAGCTATTATTCTTCTTGTCGTTCCCCTTTTCATCAACACTGCTACTTGTAGCAGGCCAGTTGATTTTCCACTCAAAATACTCGTCCTCTGAAATTTCACCGTTTTTCAACTGCTCTTTCCGTAGACACCACTCCCGCATAAAATCATTGACTAATCCATATTCTAGCCACATACCTACCGGGGCATGAGCAGGCCAGTCGTCATTGTCATAGTAACGCACCGATTTATCATTAGAGGCATTGCATTTGCCGGGATTGCGGACAAGTTGAAATAAATGAATCGTGCTACGGTCATCTTCGTCAAGCCAAAGGAATGTGAGCATAATATCTTCGGCGCAACCGGGAGTAACGCCAATAAGATGGATATAATTGACGTTCAGTATCTTTGCCATTTCCATTAGAGTGTTGTTTTTGGGAACACGATAGCTAGATTCATACTGTGCGATACGAACATCAGCATTTCGTTCCTCATATCCCAATTTTAAGCCTAGTTCACGCTGTGTCAAGCCCCGGAACGTGCGTATTCTCTTTATCCGTTCTCCTAATACCATAGTCATGTGTCCTTTCTGAAATTTAGAATGATTGTTTTGAAACTATCATGTTACATCTGCTCCACAATTCATCTTTATATGCAAATACATCTTTGTCAATCTTTCTTTCAACAAAGCCAACTTTTTCATAACATTGCTTTGCTAATGCGTTTTCATTGAAAACATTTAGTTGAACCGCATTTGCGCCGGTTATCTGAAAAGCATATTGCAAAGCCAGACTCAGCATTTCTTTTCCGTAACCTTTTCCGCGTTTTGTTTTATCAACAATTACAAATTTAAGAAAACCGATATTGTCTGCTGTATTGACAGAATAACAGAAGAAGCCTACTATTTGTCCGTTGTTTTCAGTTGCTACATAAGCACTGTCCGTCCAGTCTATTGCATTTTTCTCTAAAAAATCATGGAAAGATTGTTGCGTAATTGGATAGGAAAAGCGATTTGCACACCAAAAAGCATGAGGTTTTTCGTTATCAATCCATTTTGATACATATTCGTAATCTTTGTTTGGTATATATGGTCGGATTCTCATAAATGGAATGTCCTTTCTTTAATTTATTTATAAATTTGTTATAGGTGGCACACCATAATATATTCTTCTTCATTCTCCCTTACAATTTCAAAACCGATCTTTAGATACATCTTTGCCGCATAATTGGCTTTTTGAACAGAAAGAGAAAACCGGCTGTACCCATGTGCTTTCAGCAGGGCAAGGATTTCTTTCATCATAGCCGTTCCAATGCCAAAGCCCCGGTATTCTTTATAAAGAGAGATTGCCAAAGAGGGCGTTTCATCATCTATATGTCCGTAATCATTCATAATACGAACCCAAACGGCACCGACAATCTTGCCGTCAACCTCTGCCACTAATCCCCAATCATCTTTTGATTCCCCGAAATGCTTAACATAAATCTGTAATTCGGGAGATGAAATAATACTTTTGGTTGGAGGTTCGATACCCTTTGGAACAAAAATTGCTTCATATAGAAAATTATCCAGTAACGGATATTCCTGTTTTTGTATTTCCCGTATCGTATACTCCATAGCTTACCTCTCAATTCTGTATTCTCCATATATTCTAGCATAATTCAGATAATACAGCAACAAAAACTTATCAGAAATGCTAAATTTAATAAAAAAGATAAGTTTAACAAATAAGCTATTGACAATAACAGAAATGTTAAGTATAATTCAAACACAGAACTTAACAAAAACGCTAAACAAAAAGGAGGATATTGAATGAGGAATGAACTATTTGTAACTGCCGGGGAGGTAGCGCAGGAGTTGGGCGTTTCCAAACCATTTGCTTACAAATTAGTATGACAGATGAATGAGGAACTGGAAGAAAAAGGTTTTATCACAATCGCCGGACGTGTCAGCAGAAAATATTATGAAGAAAAATTCTACGGCATGGCGCAGGCGGCGAACTAAGGAGGGCAGATTATGGCGGCATATAAAGATGAACAGCGTGGAACGTGGTATGTATCGTTCCATTATTATGACTGGACGGGAAAGAACTGCCGAAAAGTCAAGAGAGGTTTCAAAACCAAAAGAGAAGCTACGGAGTGGGAACACCATTTCCGTATGAAAGAAGCGGCTGACTTGGATATGACTTTCGGTGAATTTGTGCAGGCATACACAAGAGATATGAAGCCGAAGCTGAAGCACAATACTTGGCTGACAAAGGAGCATATCTTACGCACAAAATTGTTGCCGTACTTTGAGAATAAGAAAATGTGTGATATTCGTGCCAAAGATATTATCCAGTGGCAGAATGAGCAGATTTCCTATCGTGATGAAAAAGGAAAGCCCTATGCGCCGACTTATCTGAAAACTCTGCAATCTGAATTGAGCGCATTATTTAATCATGCGGTGCGCTTCTACGAATTAAAAAGCAATCCCGTTGTCAAAGCCGGGCCGCTTGGGAAAGGGAAAGCAGAGGAAATGCTTTTTTGGACGAAGGAGGAATATCTGAAATTCATTGAAGCAGTAAAAGACAAGCCATATTCCTATCAAGCATTTCAAATTTTATACTGGTGTGGCTTGCGTGTTGGCGAACTTTTAGCACTCACACCGCAGGATATAGATTTTGATAACAAGGTCATTCGGATAACAAAATCTTATCAGCGGTTAGAGGGAAAAGATGTGATAACAGACCCCAAAACACCGAAAAGCAAGCGAAATGTCAGTATGCCGGATTTTTTGTGTGAGGAATTAAAAGAGTATCTCGGCAGATTGTACGGACTTCTCCCGACTGATCGTATATTTCATCTGACAAAAAGTTTCCTGCACCATGAAATGACGAGAGGGGCAGGAAAAGCAGGGGTGAAGCGCATTAGAATCCACGATTTAAGACACCCGTATGTCAAGCCCACGACAAAAAAATATGAAAACAGCAATTGCAAAAATATTTCTTTATGCTTACAATTGCTGTTCATACCCTCATGGAAATAGGTGACAAATGAAGCTAATACAAAATCTTTACGACTGAATTGTACTGATGATCTTTTGAAGTTCCTCGTTAATTATCTCTTCTGCAACGAAGCCTTCTGTTTGGCTGGTTTCTTTGCTTCTTCTCACTGCAATAAGAAAGGCAACAACATCCTTCTTGGTTTCTTTTGAAAGAAGCAAAAATTCATGAGTTGTTACAAATACATTCATACGCGAATAGGCGTCCTCTACATCAATAAATTCACTGAGAGTTTCCTTATTTACTTGGCGTGTTTCTACAACTAGCCTGGCTGCTGTTTTTCCGCGAGAGGTACAATAGCTGATAACTTTTGCAAGCGATGTATCATCTGTAACAAGCGTTTCTTTGATGTGTTTTACAAGTTCTTCGTCAAGTTGGCTCAGCATCCACAAAAAATTTAGCCCTCCATATTGTGACAGAGCCGCACCTGAATCTATTGCATTGATGCATCGCGACTTAAACACAGACTCAAGTTTTAAAAGCTCGTCTAATAAAATCGCTTGTTTATCTTCATTCGGAGCCTTATCGGTATAGCGCCCATGCGTTATTTCAAAATCCCGCAAAAGCAACGCTAATATTGATGGTTCGACCATTTTATCTTCAAATATGCCTCGCAGAAATGAAAAACGCTCCACCATATCAATTTCTTCCAGCAAAGGATCTACGCAAAACAGCAATCTCCATGCAAATGGAATGGTAAAAAAACCTTTTTCCTCAACTTCAAAAGAGCTCCACATCCGGCAAAGACATCGTATTAAAATTGCAGCTCTTTCAGAAGGGATATTTTTCGAATCACCTTTGTTCGCATACGCTTCAATTTCTTCTAGCAATCGAATGATTTTTCCATCCTGGTATAGTTGGGTAATGTATGTTACAAGTTCTTTTTCACTTGCTTCATATATAAGTTTTCTCATAGTTGCAGTTGAAATGGCATCATCTTCAAGGGAGAGGGAAAAATAGCGATCAAAGCATTCCGGAACAGCAATATTACAATTGATCAAAAATTTCCTATGATCGTAATAGCGACCAAAAGAATAGGTGCTTCCCAACGCCGCTTCCGTTTTTGGAAATAGAATCCCAAGAATACTTGTGGCTGCTTCTTCATTCGCGGCAATCCCATCTGAGAAAATATGACTAACAGCTTTCTTGATTTTCTCTTCATCAATTTTTTGACGATCATATGAGTAACTGCCAATTGCACCACATAGTATATCTTTGTAATTATTCAGAGTGGAGTAGATAGCCGGTTCAAATACTTGAAGACACGTCAGACCGAGGAGATCGACAGGATCGGTCTCACCTTGCAATAGCTGATACTTCAAATAAAATACATTTGAATATCGAATAACATCCCGAATAGATTTAATATAAATTTTTAATCCATACTGGAATAATTCTGCCCATGTTGCTTTGTCCCATCGGTTATCCGGTATATCTCCAAGTATTCCATTGAGTTTTGAGAAAAGAGCATCATGGATACTTGCCATACTCGGCGTAGGGATTTCAAATGGAACCTGTATAACTTTTTCAAGGTATTCTCGTCCATCTCCGTGTTGCACTGTGCCAAGCGCACGCACCACAACATCATAATCAAAAGCAAGTAAATATACCGCGTTTGGGAAATCTGCTAGTGCTTTTACCAACTGAAAAACAGCGATAATCTCTTCTTCTGAAAGTCGGTCAATATCATCTATAGAGACAATTATTTTTAAATTCTCCTTAACCATTGTGCGGATAATCTCATCTTTTTGTCTCTGCATATCGTTACTCTTTCGGTTCATGCGCTTTCTTGCCTTGGTTGTAAATATTTTGCCTGCTGCTGCAATTGCGGCTCCTGCATATGGGATAAGACTGGCTGCATCAAAAATATCCGCATATTGATCGACCAATTCACACACAGTATCTGCCGTAGGTTTTTTCATTTTTATTGCGCTTGCTAACTGTTTAAAGAATTGGGTAATAAGTTGTTTTGGATCAGAACAGAGCCAGGGATTAAACCTTAATATGACCACATCTGTACTACTGCATTCTATTTGCTCTATTACCATATTTAGTAATGAAGTCTTTCCGCTTCCCCATGCGCCATACAGACCCACAGTAAAGGAAGTAGGAAAAGCTGATTGCAATATAACATTGGCAAGACTTTTTGCAAACGATTCTCGATTTAGTTTATCTTCAGAAGATTTCATAATGGGAAGATCCGGACTGATCATTAATACCACCTCACAATATCTGAATAATTTATATCAGTTAACTTCGATAGCTTTCACTCTCTATAAAATTCTGCATCTCTATCCATCTGACTTTCAAGTAAAGTCACAGGTATATAAGGTAATTCCATAGTGCTGCCTCCTGTCATAATATTTCGGAAAAGGCTCTGCTTTCATTACACCTTACTGTAAATCAAAACATCTCCAGCCATTTCACTTCAACCTTTTGCCCCTCACTCACAGCACTGCTCTCAATATTGATATTTCTCAGCATTTGCTTGAATGCCAAACGGTCGAAGTTGGAGCCACTGTGATTGGTGCCAATATAAACTTGGCTGATAAATAATTCATGCTCTGTAACCCACCTTCCTGCTTGCGTCAGATTAGGCAAAATTATTTTTTATCTTCCAACTCTTGTAATTCTTCTATACTTTCAAGAAAATGGCATTCCACCGGAGAAAGGATATCCTCCTGCTTTTTCCGATATTTGTCGTATTCTCCATTCGCCTTTTCAAGAGCCTGTTTATGAGTAACTCTTCCTTTTGTAGTTAAAATATCCCTTCTTGTCATTTTCAGATAGTCGTCAATTGTTCCCAGCCAGTCTTTCATATACATTGGTTCTTGATTCAAGGCATGGACTTCCGCAATATCTAAATACGCCGTAACGATTTTATTTAACGCATCTATTTCTTTTTCGCTTAAATAATTCTTTGCAACCTCTACATCAGAACGTTTAATCTCTCTTCCGGCCCACGATGTTAATCCCATATTGTCCTTATCTGCATCTGCCCGCTGATAGATTACTTCTGCCGCTGTGTGCTTATGAGCCGCCCAGTGCATTTTATTTTGTACCTGCTTAAAAAATATAATCGAACTCTCTGCTTTTGGGTCATAATCAATACTTGTTGCATATATTTCCAGAACTTTTCTCCAAAACACTTTTTCAGAAGAACGAATATCACGGATACGAGCTAACAATTCATCAAAATAGTTTCCGCCTCCAAGATTCTTAAGTCGATCATCATCTAATGCGAACCCTTTTTTCATATATTCCTTCAAAATAGAAGCAGCCCATATTCTAAACTGTGTTCCTCTCAGGGATTTTACTCGATAACCAACGGAAATAATAACATCTAAATTATAGAAATCCACCTGATAGGTCTTACCGTCAGAAGCAGTGTAGGCAAATTTTGCCCAAACTGCTTCTTTTGCCAATTCTCCTTCTTTAAAAATATTTCTTATATGTTTTCCGATTACACTTTTATCTCGTTGAAATAATTCGGCCATCTGATCTATGGAGAGCCAAACCGTGTCATGGTCAAATGTAACTTCTATTTTTGTGACTCCATCTTCTGTAGTGTACATGATGATATTTGATTGCGTCATTATACCCTCCAAATATTAGATATTTATAGATGCCTAAAGTTCAGGAATAAACAGTCGATAACTTAATCTTATCGAATATTTCCTAAAAATGAACATTATTCTTGTATAAAAAGAGATGCAAGAGAAGCATACTCCCAAATACGATTCCTCACGTTATCGTTTTTTTGAATGACGATACCATTCTCGCTCAATACGTGCACAGCCATTGATATTGAATTGAACGAACTTCCCAGCTGCTTTGCAGCATGGGAAATGCTAGTCACAGGAAAGAGCTTAAGGTAATCATATACGATCCAAACGCTCTTAGGCAGCAATTGTATTTCTTTTAAATGATTTTTATCTTTGACCACAATAGCTTCATACTGTATCAGCAACTGAGCTGATCTTTTTGCAGCTTTGCCTATAGCGTCTACGAAGAACTTAATCCAACGAATATAACCACCACTGTATTGCGTTGTTTGTAACAAGTCAAAATATTCATTCTTATTATGGTATAAGTATTCAGATAAGCATATCAACAGTAATGGTTCGTTTGCGATATCACGAAGTGCCATCTGAACTATTATTCGCCCAACGATACCATTGTATCGCTCAAATGGATGTATCATTTCAAATTGATAATGAACTAAAGCTGCCTTTATCAATGGGTCAGTGTCTTTGTCATTATATAAATAGGCAGAAATATCTGCTAGCGCTGGTAAAACTGCGTCAGGGGCTGTAGGGTTGTAAGATTTGAGATTCGTCCTGACACCCAATAAAAAAGTCTGCTTGTCCCTAATATCAACTGGCTTACTAACTACATCACCATATAATGCAATCCCGCAAAGTTCACTTAAATCCGGAACTGAAATAGTCCTATCCATCGCTGCTTTATAAGCCAGTTCAAGATTATTGATTCGTGCAATAGCTCCTTTGTCGCCCCCACGACTGTCAAGTACCTCTTGGAAAGAAGGAGCATCATAGTCAACCATCAGGGAATATGTGCATTCTTTTAATAGCATTAATTCGCTGAATGCATCTTTATTTGGGGCATATTTAAGAAGCCCCTCCAGGAATCCAATATTCCGGTGAGCCTCAATTAACAAAGCAGATAGTTCATCATCCATTTTATACATGTCCCCATACATTAGAGGTCGAGGGGTAAATGTATAATATTTAAAATCGTCTATGTTGTCATCAATATGCTCAATATAGTCTCCTGTATAGGGAAGCATCTCGTATACCTCAATAGTAAAAATCTATTTTCAGCATATCATAAATTTTGAAATAAGAAAAGGGCTATTACTTAAATTTATTTCAAAAATCAAAGTAATAATGAAATATAAATCAAAAAACGAATTTCATGACTTAGGCATTCTCATGTTTCGCTGTTAATCAGCATGGGATTTTCAGCGGTATCAATCGGGAACAGGGTAGGGCATGAAAGCGTGGATATTACGTTTCGATACGCCCATATGTTCCCAACGGAACAGATACAAATGGCAGAGCTGTTGAACGCAGAATTTAAGGAGGGTACAGAAGCATGAGCGGCACACACAAATATCCAACAATCAGTTTTCGCATTTCTCCAAGAGAAAGGGAAGAAATCGAAGCAAAGATTTTTGCAAGCGGCATGAAAAAGAAAGATTATTTTGTCCGTTCCTGTATTTACAATCGTGTATGTGTGGTAGGGAAGAAAGAAACGGTATATCAGATTGTGGAAAAATTACAGGAAATGCAGAGCCATATGGAAGAACTGTCAGAGCAGATTAAAGGCGAAAAGCCGGAGGTCATTACCGAAGAAATCAGAGAGTTACAGACAGCTTATGAGGATATGTTGAAAGCAATTCTTTGGATGTTGGACGGAGCAAAATATCTGTGGCAGGGAAACAGCAACGGAGAAGAAAAAAGCCCCGACAGCGGCAACTGTTAGGGCTGTGATAACTGGAAAACCTCTGTTATCAACAATCACAATACCAGTATAGCAGAGGTTTCTTCCAGTGGCAACGATTTTTCAGAAATGGAGGGCATTTATGGAAGAAACAAAAACAGAATTACAGTTGATTAAATTATCGGAGATACAGTCGCAGGAAGTTTCTTGGCTGTGGTTTCCGTTTATCCCTTATGGCAAGCTGACAATCGTACAAGGCGATCCGGGGGACGGAAAAACAACATTTATACTCAATATAGCGGCGAAACTGTCTAAGGGAGAAAGTTTAGACGATGGAATGAATTTTACAGAGCCTTTGAATGTCATCTATCAGAGTGCGGAGGACGGTCTTGCCGATACGGTCAAGCCCCGATTGGAACAGGCAAAGGCAGACTGTGAGAAAATCTCGGTCATTGATGAAAAGATAAAATCCCTTTCTATGATAGATGAACGCTTGGAAGAAGCTGTTATAAAGACAGATGCAAAACTGCTGATTTTAGACCCGATACAAGCCTATTTGGGCGGCGGTATGGATATGAACCGTGCGAATGAAGCAAGGGACATGACAAAGAAGTTGGCGGCACTGGCAGAGAAATACCAGTGTGCGATTGTCCTTGTCGGTCACATGAATAAAGCGGCGGGAAATAAAGCGGCATACCGGGGAATGGGTTCGATAGATTTCTTTGCGGTTGCTAGAAGCGTTCTCTTAGTCGGCAGGGTTGAGGGAGAAGAAAATATAAGGGCTGTGGTGCAGATTAAAAACAACCTTGCGGTGTTCGGACACCCGAAAGCATTTGCACTGTCGGAGGACGGTTTTAGGTGGCTAGGGGATTATGAGATTACGGCTGATGAAGTGTTAGGCGGCATTGCCCCGAAAGCAAATAAAATGGAACAGGCGAAGCATCTGATTCGGGAATTGGCAGAAATAAACAACGCCATGCAGAGCAATGAGATTTTCAATCTAGCAGACGAACAGGGCATATCAAAGCGGACACTGGAAAACGCAAAGAAAGAGTTGGGTGTCCGGGCAAAGCGGATAAACAATACATGGTATTGGGAACTGGATAAAATCGGACAGTGACGGACAGACAAGGCAACAGCGCAACAATGCAGGGTATTAGAATTTTGCAGTCTTGGAATTGCGTTCTTGAAGATTGCAAGGTTGCAAAAATTATAGACATTGCATTGTTGCGGTGTTGGGAGGAAGCCGGAAAGCAGCAGTATCAAGGCGGCGAAAAGCCGCCCACCGTCCGCAGGACGGAAAGCCCCCGGCAGGGCGCAAAGGCACTTTTGATAAAGCGGAGCGTGTCAAAAGTGCTTTTGCGTTACTTTCGCAGAAAGTAACAAAGGCTATGCGCCGTTTCCGGTGCTTATTACCCGACAAGGGAGAAAGGGAAATTGATTGAAACGGACAATCAGCGTTATGACAGGGAAAGGCTCTGTCAACCATAACAGCAGAAAATTCCATGCAAAGAACACTGACCCGGAGCGGAGTTGTATGAATGTGGAATACTGCAACGAAAATATCAAAGACGTATACCACGAATTATTTGATGAAGCACTCGCCCGGTACAATGATAAGCAGACAAGAAATGACCGCAAGATTGATGATTATTATGAAAAAATCTGTTCCGGCAAACAGGAAAAGCCATTCCATGAGATTATTTTGCAGATAGGCAACAAGGACGATATGGGGGCAAAGACAGAGGACGGACAGCTTGCGGCAAAAATACTTGATGAATATATGCAGGACTTTCAGCGGCGCAACCCTACGTTAAGGGTATTTTCGGCGCATCTCCATATGGACGAAGCCACACCACATCTGCATATAGATTTTATACCTTATACGACTGGAAGCAAGCGGGGACTTGATACGAGGGTATCATTAAAAAAGGCACTAGCAGAACTTGGATTTAAGGGCGGCACAAGGAGCGAAACGGAGCGTAACCAGTGGGTAGCGGCAGAGAAAGAACGGCTTGCGGAGATTATGTTACAGCATGGCATTGAGTGGGAGAAAAAGGGAACACATGAGAAGCATTTATCGGTTTTAGATTTTGAAAAGCAGGAACGGCAGAAAGAGGTTGCCGAATTGGAACAGACAATTTCCGGCAGTAAAGAGGAATTATCCGATATTCTTCATCAGCAGATAGCGGCAGGAGAGGAAACGGAGCAGATACGCAAAGAGGGCGAAGCGATCCGGCAGGAAGTATCAAAACTTTCCGCTACAAATCTTCTTTTGAAAGAGCAGACGGAAACATTGGCAGAGGATAAAGAAAAGCTGTTATCCGAAAATGAAAAGTTGGAGAAGCAGCAGAAAAAGCTACAGCAGGAACTTAACAAAATGGTTCAGTCAAAGGAAGTCATGGAGCGCAATATCCACGCCTATGACGAAGAAGTGAAATGGCAGTTGGCAGAACCGGGGGCATTGATGAGCGCAAAGAATTATCGGGATAAAAAGGCACTCCCGCTTGTAGAGAAATTGAAAGAAGTGGTAAAAAATCTGACTATCAAATGTGTACAGCTTACAGAGCAGGGCAGGAAGCTGACCGCCAAAGTGGACGGGCAACAAAAGCAGATTAGCCGTTTGACGGATAAGGTCATGGAGCAGAGTGACACCATAGACCGATTGCAGGAAAAGGCAGTTGATTTGGGGCGATTGGAGCGTCATTTCGGCAGGGAACAGGTGCAGTCGATAGTGGAACGGTCAAAGGCATTAGAACAGGCAGAAAAGGCAAAGAAACGCCTGAAACGTGCCTTTGAAATGAGCCGATAAGAAAGGGGATTGATAGGATATGACAGATATGGAAAAGAAAGTTATGATACGGCTGTGCGCTAAAATCGTAGCAGAAACAGACCTTTACGAAACGGATAAGGAAGTGCAGAATCTGATAGATTGGGTGTGTTTATCGGAGCAGATAAAAGAAAACAATAATACAATTCGTAATCTGATCGGGGAATATAAAAAGATAGAGCCGGATTGCCGGGAGGGAGTACGGACGCAGTTGGAGCGTATGAAAGAACTTTGTAAAGAGCGTAATAATCTGTATGAGAAGCAGAATGACTTGAAGGGGCAGAAACAGCAGATTGAAAAATCATTGGAGCGATAAGAAATGTGGGGCGTAGCGGTTGCTATGTCCTGTATTTTTTGTGGTAAATAAGGAATAAAAGTGGTATAATCAAATGAACAAAGCAGGAGTTAAAGAAAAAAATGGAAGATAAAAAGATATTGCTTGATAATATTGATAAAATTCATACAACCGAAATGGGAATTGATAGAATTAAAAGAAACCTAAAAATAGATACAACAGATGTTGTTGAGTACTGTAAAAATAAAGTGTTAGATAAAAATTGTAACATATACAAACAGGGCAAAAATTGGTATTGTGAGATTGAGAATATAAAAATTACTATCAATTCATATAGTTATACAATTATCACGGCACACATTGTTAAATAAAATCGAAATTTTGAAGGAGGAATGAAGTATGGTTAGTGATTTTTTAGGAGCAGCATTTCCGTGGATTTTAATTGGTTTATTTGTAGCTATCAGTTGTTCTCTTATGAGCAAAAAAGAGAAATAAATCCATGTTTGTAGTAAGATGGAAAAAGTGTTGTTACGCTTTAGGAGATTTTAAACGCTTATTTTATAAGGGATTTAACAGTAAAAACTATGATGGCGGTATCTTGTACCAGTATCATCAAAATAGGGGGTATGTTGCGTAACAGGAGCGATTATATAAAATTTCCTTATTGATGTAATAATTACATGGTGCTAGCACCATGTAGATATGGCAGACAAGGAGAAAATCTGTGATACCCGTATGATACCTGTTTGCTCTGAAACTGTAAATACGGTGTAAAATATGAATATTATAGCTATAAAAATCCTTAAAAAACAATCAAATATTTAACAATTATGTTATAGCTATAGGGAGTTCGAGTGATGAAATGGTCTTTAAGAACCTAGTATTTATGCGGGTTACAAGCAAATTTATTTAGGTGCTGGCAACATTTTAGGTATCACTCACGGAATAAAAGAATACTTCAATAACAGAAAACCTTACTGATTTTCGGAAATGAGGAGACCGTTTCAAGTTGGATCTGTTGACAAACTAAACAAAAATGACCTTTTGTATGGTATAATTAAGATATCAATTGAGGAGGGCATTTTTATGATG
>RAYB01000054.1 GCA_003669055.1 bacterium 1XD21-70 | reverse complement strand
TGTCGCGATGAGTATTGCTGCTTTAAAAAAGAACCTCTGCTGTGCTGCTGCATAACAGGGGTTCTTTGACAGTCTGTTAAATGATCCAGGATCATTTAAATCCATGATTTTTATATTTTGCCCGGAATTTCTTGTGGAAATCGATTGCCTAAAAGAGAAAAATATAAGGAAATCGATTTCCTGTTTCCCCACATAAAACACCGACCTTCTATTCGGTGTATATGTGCCCCCTATTCTTTTCATGTGTGCCGGCTATCCCGCCAGGCTGCCTGTGAACCGATGCATGGCTCTGCCCGGCTTTTTGTGCTCTGGCGGACAATCAGCCTGGACGGAACCAGCACCTCGTCCTCCCGGACTGCCGCCCTTCTCCCGGATGGATGTTCCTGAAGTTCAAAATAATACTGTGCCAGCTTCCTGCCCCAGGTATACTTATCCAGCCCCACCGTTGTCAGTGCCGGGAATACCGTATCCGAGAAATACAGATCGTCAAAGCTAATCATCGAGTAGTCATCCGGAACCTTCTTGCCCACCTCCCTCAAAGCCCTCAAAGCGCCCAGGGCCATGATATCATTCAGGCAGATAAAGGCAGTCACCTCCGGTGTCCTCTCCAGCATCGCCTTGGTAAGGAGATATCCCCTCACCGCGTTTTCACTGGAATCCGTCTGCAATTCCTTCCCAAAAACATAAATATACTTTTCCTCGCAGGAAATCCCCGCAGCGCCCAAAGCCTTTTGGAAACCGCTCAGGCGTTTCTGGCGGATAGAATTGTCCAGCCCTCCGATCAGAAAAGCAATCCGGCGGTGCCCCAGCTTTAGCAGATGCCTGACTGCCAGGGCGCACTCCTCTTCCTTATCCACAAGCACCGTATAGGTATTCGGCAGGCAGACCCCGTTGGATACCACATTCAGGGAAATCCCTCCCCGGTCAACCAGCTTCATCAGCGCCTCCGGCACCTCGTCCATATAGACACTGATGATCCCCTGGATATTCACTGCCAGCATATTTCCTATGCTATAGTTGGTCAGCTCGATATCGCGGTCGCAGCTTGACAGCATCATATGGCAGTTCCGGCTGACAATCTCATCCTCAATCCCCCGGACAATCGATGGGTAAAAAGGGTTCTCGATCGACGGGATGATAATCCCGATCGTACTGCTGGTCTGGTTCTTTAAGTTCCTCGCCTGGAGATTCGGAATATAGCCCAGCTGCCGCGATATCCCCAGGATCCGTTCCCTCATCTCCTGCTTGACCGGATGGCTGGAGTTGTTCAGCACCCTGGAAACCGTGGCCGGCGAAGCCCCCGCCTCCCGTGCTATATCATAGATCGTAATGTTGTTCTTGTTCATTTTGCTTGGTTTCTCAAAAAGGAAATCGGTTTCCTTATCAATTATATTAACATACTCTTTCCCAAATTGCAATACACCCAGGAAAATTTTTGTCAATTCTGCCTACAGGTTACAAATCCATAAAATCCTCTGGTACAGGGTTGTGCCCTCCCCTGTTTTATCATTTTACTGTAGCCCAAACTATTATTCAATGTCTTTTTTACAATACATTTATTTAGCGGAAAAAGCCGCCTCACACCATATATCCTGCGTGTGAAACGGCTTTCCCCTGGTTTCCGCCTGCCGCCTTCACGGGGCAGGCCGCCACCTTCTCAAAAATCCCCCCTATTTTCCCTGCCCATAATAGGCATTTGCCCCATGCTTGCGAAAATAATGTTTATCCTGCAGCTCCTGGGGCGCCGGGGCAAGCTGCGGGTTTATTGCCTCGCAGCGGGCAGCCATCTTGGCAACCTCCTCCAATACCACAGCATTGTGGACGGCTTCCCCGGCATCTTTCCCCCATGCAAAGGGGCCGTGGTTTTTACACAGCACACAGGGCACTGCCTTTACATCCAATGCCTGGAAATGCTCTGCAATCAGCTTCCCTGTATTGGCCTCATAATCCTCCAGTTCCTCTTTCGTGAGGTTCCGCACACAGGGCACCTGCCCATAGATATAATCCGCATGGGTAGTGCCATAGCAGGGGATCGCCCTGCCTGCCTGTGCCCAGCTGGTGGCCCAGGGCGAATGGGTATGTACAATGCCCCCGATCTCCGGGAATGCCTTGTACAGTTCGCAGTGGGTCGCCGTATCGGAGGAGGGATTCAATGTTCCCTCTACCCGCCTCCCGTCCAGGCTCATCACCACCATATCCTCCGGCCTTAAGCTTTCATACGGCACTCCGCTGGGTTTGATCACAAAGCATCCGCTCTCCCGGTCGATTGCGCTCACGTTCCCCCAGGTAAAAGTAACCAGGCCATAGCGGGGGAGATCCATATTTGCCTCATAGACAACCTGTTTTAACTGTTCTAACATTTTTCATCTGCTCCTTTTGTCACAGCAGTTCCCCGGCACGCCGCTCCGCGTCCAGGCCAGCCTGAAAAGCCTCCATATATCTCTCAAAGCCCTCCACATCTTCTTGCACCGGCTCCATGCGGCTTCCTGCACTCCCGGCAAAAACCCTGCCGGAAAGGTAATCCCCCAGCGTCTGGCCCTCACTCTTATGCAGCAGGTAGGCAGCCAAAAGGGCAATCCCCCAGGCGCCGCCCTCTCCCGCCGTCTCCATCACTGTCACCGGTGCCCCTAAGGCTGCCGCCATCATCCTCTGGCCTACCACCGGCGTCTTAAAGAAACCGCCGTGCCCATAAATTTGCCCAACCTGCACTTTTTCTTCCTTTGTCATGATATCCATTCCCAGCTTTAGGGATCCCAATGCCGCATACAGATGGGAACGCATAAAATTGGCCAATGTAAACCGGCTCTCAGGGGTACGGACCACCATGGGACGGCCCTTTTCCACCTGGACAATGTTCTCCCCGGACAAAAATCCGTAGGACAGCATCCCTCCGCAATCACTCTCTCCCTCCAGCCCCTTCTTATACAGGACAGAATATAGCTGGCTGGTGTCCGCCTTTACGCCAAAGCTTTCTAACGCCTCACCAAAAAGCCCCACCCAGGCATTCAGATCTGAGGTACAGTTGTTGGCATGGACCATGCCCACCAGGCTGCCATCCGGCGTTGTCACCAGGTCAATCTCCGGATGGACGCCCGCCGGCTGCTTATCCAGCACCACCATCACAAAAGCCGATGTCCCCGCCGACACATTGCCGGTGCCTATGCTCACGCTGTTGGTCGCTGCCATACCGGTCCCGGCGTCTCCCTCCGGCGGACACAGCAAAATCCCCGGCTCCAATTCGCCTGTCTCATCGATCATCCGGGCGCCTTCTTTTGTCAGCACCCCTGCCGCCTCCCCAGCCATGCAGATCCGGGGAAGGATCTCCCCAAGCCTCCAGCCGTAATCCTTATCCGCTGTCAGCTTATCGAATTTTTCCATCATTGCCAGGTCATAGGTGTTCGCCTCTGTGTCAATGGGGAACATGCCGGAGGCATCACCGATACCAAGGACTTTTTCCCCGGTCACCTTCCAGTGGATATAGCCCGCCAGGGTCGTCATAAAACAAATATCCGGCACATGCTCTTCCTCATTTAGAATTGCCTGGTACAGATGGGAAATGCTCCACCTCTGGGGAATATTATATCGGAACAGTTCCGTCAGTTTTTCTGCCGCCGCCCCGGTTGTGCCGTTGCGCCAGGTACGGAAGGGCACCAGAAGTTCCCCCTCCCTGCCAAATGCCATGTAGCCGTGCATCATGGCAGAGAACCCGATCGCGCCCAGCCTCTTGATGCCCGTACCATACCGGGAACGCACATCGGCCAAAAGGCTCCTGTAGCAATCCCGCAGCCCTTCCCAAATATCCTCCGTGGAATATGTCCAGAACCCATTTTCCAGGCGGTTCTCCCACTCATGGCTTCCTGAAGCAATGGGGGTGTGCGCCTCATCGATCAGGACCGCTTTGATCCTGGTGGAACCAAACTCGATCCCCAGGACCGCTTTCCCGTTTTCAATGCATTCCTTTGCCGATCCCATGATTTTCTCCCTTCTTTGCACCTCCAGCCACTGGCACTGCCAGAGGCGCCCTACTTTGTGCTGCCGGCAAAATCCTTCACCTGCCGGTAAATCCCCTCGCCGTCCAGCCCATATTTATGGATCAGTTCCGCCGCCGGGCCGGACTCGCCGAATACATCCTGGATGCCGATCATTTTAACCCTGCCGACCCCGTATCTTCCGACCACTTCACATACCGCGCTGCCAAGCCCGCCGATCACCGAATGCTCCTCTATGGTTACTAACCTGCCGGTCTCCCTGGCCGCCTTTTGTACCAGTTCTTCATCCAGGGGCTTGATCGTATGGATATTGATTACCCTGGCCGAAATCCCGTCCCCTGCCAGCATTTCTGCTGCCTCCAGGGCATGGCTGACGCAAAGCCCGGTGGCAATCAATGTCATATCCGTGCCATCCCGCAGCTGAATCCCTTTTCCGATCTCAAAACAGTAACCCGGCCGGTCATTGACCACCGGAACCGCCAGGCGCCCGAACCGCAAATATACCGGGCCGTCATGGAGGTAAGCCGCTTCCACGGCTGCCCTGGCCTCCACATCATCCGCGGGGTTGATCACCACCATCCCCGGTATGGCGCGCATCAGTGCCATGTCCTCATTGCACTGATGCGTGGCTCCGTCCTCCCCCACGGAGATCCCCGCATGGGTAGCGCCGATCTTTACGTTCAAATGAGGGTAACCGATAGAATTTCTCACCTGTTCAAATGCCCGCCCCGCCGCAAACATGGCAAAGGTACTGGCAAACGGCACCTTGCCGGTGGCAGACAGCCCGGCAGCGATCCCCATCATGTTCGCCTCTGCGATCCCGCAGTCGATATGGCGTTCGGGAAATGCGGCTTTAAACTTATCTGTCTTGGTGGCATTGGCCAGGTCTGCATCCAGAACCACCAGGTTTTCATATTTTTTCCCCAGCTCCACCAGCGCGTTCCCATAGCTTTCCCTGGTGGCGATCTTCTTTACTCCTGACATAATGCTTCACCCGCCCTTTTCAGTTCTTCCATGGCAACTGCGTACTCCTCATCATTTGGCGCCTTGCCGTGCCAGCCGGCATTATTTTCCATATAGGAAACGCCCTTGCCCTTGACCGTCTTCATCACTATAGCCGTGGGCATCCCTTTTGTCGCCCTTGCCTCGTCAAATGCCGCCTTCAGCTGGTTAAAGTCATTCCCGTCCTCCACACAGACCACGTGGAAGTTAAACGCCTCGAATTTGCGGTCAATGGGGCGGGGAGAGCATACATCCTCCAGCCTGCCGTCGATCTGTAAGCCATTGTTATCCACAATCACCACCAGGTTATCCAGCTTCCTGTGGCCGGCAAACATTGCGGCCTCCCACACCTGGCCTTCCTCCAGTTCCCCATCCCCCAAAAGGGTATAAACACGGTAGCCCCGGTTATCCATCTTGGCCGAAAGCGCCATCCCCACTGCCGCCGAGATCCCCTGCCCCAAGGAACCGCTGGACATATCCACGCCGGGAATATGCTTCATGTCCGGGTGCCCCTGGAGATAGGAGCCGGTATGGCGCAGGGTTTTTAAATCTTCTGCCGGGAAATACCCCCGCTGGGCAAGCACGGAATATAGCCCCGGCGCATTGTGGCCTTTTGACAGGACGAAACGGTCACGGCCGGGCATTTGGGGGGTTAAGGGGTCGATGTTCATCTCCTCAAAATAGAGATAGGTAAATACCTCTGCCGACGACAGGGATCCGCCCGGGTGCCCGGCCTTTGCCGCATGGACCCCTTCAATAATCCCCTGGCGCACTTTGTTGGCAATTTGCTGTAATCTGCGTTTATCCAAGATTTCTGCCTCCTTGTTTATGGCTTTGTTACCGGTCTATCTGATGCCGTACGCAACCCCGTTCCACCGCAATTCTTCCTTCAGGCGGCGGATGGTCGTCTCCCCGTCAATGTAAACTGCCTCAATCCCCATCGCCTCGGCCCAGTCGCCCATCTGCTCCGCGGTCAGGTCATAGGAGAATGCCGTGTGGTGGGCGCCGCCTGCCAGGATCCAGCTCTCCGCGCCTACCGCCAGGTTTGGCCTCGGAGTCCAGAAGGCTGTGGCAACCGGCAGCTTCGGCATAGGCTTCTCCACCTTCTTGCAATCGACCTCATTGATGATCAGGCGGAAGCGGTTCCCTAAGTCGATCAGGGATGTTGCCACTGCCGGCCCTGTCTTGGAGGTAAATACCAGCCTCGCCGGATCCTCGCGGTCTCCCATGGACAGGGGGCACACCTTGATGCCGACCGGACCCTCTGCCACCGTAGGGCATACCTCCAGCATATGCGCCTGCAAGATGCCCTCCTTTCCGGGAACCAGGTTGTAGGTATAGTCCTCCATAAAGGAAGTTCCCTTGGCATCTTTCATCCCCTGGGTCATGACCTTCATCAGCCGTACCATGGCGGCAGTTTTCCAGTCGCCTTCCGCACCGAAGCCATAGCCCTTTTCCATCAGCCTCTGGATAGCCAGCCCCGGAAGCTGTTTTAAAGCACCTAAGTCTCCGAAATGGGTCACAATGGCCCGGTAATCCTTTTCCTGCAAAAACCTTTCAAAACCGATCTCAATCCCCGCCTGGACTGCCACATGCCGGCGGAATTCCTTCTCGTCCCTGCCTTCTGTCAGGATTTCATATTTGTCGTAATACTCTTCCACCAGCGTGTTGATATCGGCCTCAGCCACATCCTTCACATAATCTGCGATCTCGTTGACCGGATAGGCATCGATCTCCCAGCCGAATTTCACCTGGGCCTCTACCTTGTCGCCCTCAGTCACTGCCACATTGCGCATATTGTCGGCCACGCGGGCTACCCGCACATGGCTGCTCTCCATGATCCCTACGGCCGTCCGCATCCAGCCGGCGATCCGTTTTACTGCCTTCCCGTCGCTCCAGTGCCCCATGACCACCTTGCGGGGGATTTCCATACGGGTCACCATATGCCCGTACTCGCGGTCCCCGTGAGCCGACTGGTTCTCATTCATAAAATCCATGTCAATGGTGCCATAGGGGATCTCCTGGTTGAACTGGGTATGGAAATGCAGCAGAGGCTTGCGGTACTCCTTCAGCCCTAAGATCCAGGATTTGGCCGGAGAAAAAGTGTGCATCCAGGTGATGACCCCGGCACAGTTCTCATCTGCATTGGCCTCATTGAACAAACGGCGGATGGACGCGCTGTCAATCAAGGTCGGCTTCCACACCAACTCAAAAGGCAGGATGCCGGACTGGTTCATGCCGTCCACCATAATGCGGGAATGCTCCGCTACCTTTGCCAGGCACTCGTCCCCATACAGGTCCTGGGAGCCGGTGGCAAACCAAAACTGGTACTGTTTTTCTTTCATGGATCTATACTCTCCTTTCATGCCCGGGCTTTCTTGCAGCCCCTGGGCGGGCTTCATATTTTTCCGGTTTCTATTTCTTCCTGGCCAATATCACACTCTGCACCACCAGGAACACACACAGCATGGCCGCCACTGTAATCCCCGTCCACCAAGCCTGGTCAAGGCCGATGGAGGACACGATATTCTGGATCGTGCTTAAGGACAATACCCCCACAAACGTTCCGAATATATTGCCCACGCCGCCGGTCAGCAGCGTGCCGCCGATGATGGAGGAAGCGATGGCATTCATCTCCATCCCTGTCGCATGGGATGCCGAGCCGGAACCCACATGCAAAAAATACACATAACCGCCGATCCCCGCCAAAAGCCCGCACAAAAGATGTGCCAGGAAACGGGTCTGCTTCACATTGATCCCTAACATCAGGGCGCTCTGCCGGTTGCCGCCCACGGCATAGAAATTCCGCCCCAGCTTTGTCCAGCGGAGCACACAAAACAGCACCACCACTGCCAGCACAGCCACGATCACGCCGATCTCCACATAGGCGTTGACATAATTCCCCAGCTTGTTCACCGTACCCAGCCCCGGTACATTGATCCTTGTGTCTTTTAACGCCACAAACGCCTCGTTTTCCACATTGAAGGGCGCCGTATGGACGATAGTCGTCATGCCGCGGGCAAAGAACATGCCTGCCAGGGACACGATAAAAGGCTGGATATCCAAATACGCCACCAAATAACCCTGGACTGCCCCGAACAGCAGGCCGATGCCCAATGCGATCAGCAGCGACACGAACACGTTCCCGCCCTGGTAATCCAGGTACACGGCGCAGCTCATGCTGACTAGCGCCACCACGCCGCCTACAGAAATATCGATCCCCCCGGTGATCATGACAATGCTCATGCCGCAGGAAGCAATAATCAATGCCGCCTGGGCGTTTAAAATATTAAAAAACGTCTGAGGCTTTAAAAATCCTTTTTTCAAGAATACCATAGCCCCCACATACATCACCACAAACACTGCCACCGTGATCAAAAGCAGCAGATTCGTGTCTGTCAGCTTTGCCCTCTTGGCCGAAGAAGCGCCGTCAGCAGCTTTTATTTTTGACATATCATCCCACTCCTTTCTGCCTTTTGGCCAAGTTCATCAGCTTATCCTTCACGGCCGGGGCGCTGAGCACCACCAGCAAGATCACTACCACCGCCTTGTATGCCGGAAGCGCGTCGGACGAGACATTGAACTTATAAAGCGTTGTGGTCAGAAACTGAATCACATAAGCCCCGACAATGGATGCCATAATATTAAATTTACCGCCGCTCAGCACATTTCCGCCAAGCGCCACAGCCAGGATTGCGTCCATCTCAATGTCCTTGGCAATGACGGAGTAGTTGATGGTAGACAGGCGGCTGGTCTTGATAAGCCCTACCACGGCCACGCACAGCCCCAGGATTACAAAACTCAGCCACTTGATGAAAGCCGGGTTCAGCCCGTTGAGCCTGGAGGAACTGGCGTTGATCCCCACTGCCTGTGTATACAGCCCCAGGGTAGTGTAACGCAGCGCCAGCAGGGCGATAACAATACAAACCACTGCCAGGAAAAACGGTGTGGGGATCGGGATCCCGGGGATAAACCCGCCAAAATAAGTAAAACTTTTATCCGTCACGATGGGAAGTTCATTGTTGTTGATCCAGGCCGCAATGGAACGGCCTGCCGTGTAGAGGATCAGCGTCGCCACCATGGGCTGGATCCGGAAGACTGCCACCAGCACCCCGTTGAAGGCGCCAAACAGCATGGAGACCACGCAGGCGGCCAAAAACCCTACCAGGATCGGCGCCTGGAGCGTCCCGTCCCCGCCGATGCCCACCAGCACCCGCAAAATCACTGAACCGGCGATGGCTACCGCCGCACCCACACTGATATCCTGCCCGCCGCAGGCTGCGGTGACCAATGTCATCCCGATAGCCAGGATCGCCACCTCAGAACCATAATCCAGAATCGTCATCAGGTATCCCGTCAGGACCGGGTCGCCGGCACTGTTGCGCCCCAGGGTAATCTTAAAAAAGGACGGATCCACTGCCAGGTTAAACAGAGCCAGCAAAAGCAAGGCTGCTATGGGAATAAAAATCTGCCTGGATGTAAGAACCGGATTTTTCTTTGTCATGATGCTTCACCTCCCGCTATCGTTTCCATTACTTTGCCTTGTGTCAGGTCCTCGCCGGAAAGCTCACCCACCACCTTGCGGTCACGCATGACAACCAGCCGGGAACAGGTACGGAGCATTTCGTCCGTCTCCGAAGAAATGAACGTCACGCTCATGCCCTCTGAGGCAAGCTTTAAGACTAATTTCTGGATCTCAATCTTGGTTCCGATGTCAATCCCCCTCGTCGGCTCATCCAGGATCAGATATTCCGGATGGGTCAAAAGCCAGCGCCCCAGGATGACCTTCTGCTGGTTGCCGCCGGAAAGGGACTTGATCGGGGTATCGGCAGAAGCCGTCTTGATCTCCAGGAGTTTGATATATTCATCCGCGAATTTGTTGGCCTCTGCCTTGGAAAACGGCTTAAAAAAGCCCCGCAGCACCTGCGCCGCCAGAATCAGGTTATCCCGCACCGAGAGGTCTCCCACGATCCCGTCCACCTTCCGGTCTTCCGGCAGGTAGGCGATGCCGTTTTTCATCGCATCCAAGGGCTTTGTAAGCTTCACCGGCCTGCCCTTCATCTTCACGCTTCCGCCGACGACCTTATCCGCACAGAATATGGCACGGACGCACTCACTCCTCCCGGAGCCAAGGAGGCCGGTAAACCCGTTGACCTCACCCTTTTTGATATGGAAATCAAAGGGCTTGATGCCGGCATCGCTCTGCAGCTGCTCTGCCTCAAACACATACCCCTCATCCCCTTTATATACCTGGGTGTCATCCTTGATCTCTTCCATATCGTCGAGTTCCTTGCCCAGCATTTTGGCAACCAGCTTCACCCGCGGAAGATCCTCGATCACATATTCCCCCACCAGCTGCCCGTCACGCAGCACCGTGATTTTGTCACAGACCTCATAGACCTGGTCCAGGAAATGGGTGACAAAGATAATGCCCACGCCCCGCGCCCTCAGATCACGCATCAGCCCAAACAGCTTCTCTACCTCCGACTCATCCAGGGACGAAGTCGGCTCGTCTAAGATCAGCACTTTACAATCCATGTCCACGGCCCGGGCGATGGCCACCATCTGCTGGATGGCGATGGAACAGTCCGAAAGCTGCTGGTTTGCCTTGGCCGGAATCCCTAAGTTGGTAAGGATTTTATCCGCATCCGCGTTCATCTTCTTCCAGTTGGTCAGCTTTGCTCTTCCCCGCCCGATATACATGTTTTCTGCCACGGTCAGGTTCGGGCACAGCGTAATTTCCTGGTACACAGTGCTGATTCCTAAGTTCTGTGCGTCCTGGGGGGATTTTATCACCGCCGGCTTATCCAGCCCCTCCAAAAAGATCTCCCCCTCATTCTTTTCATAGACACCGGTCAGAACCTTAATCAGCGTAGATTTCCCTGCTCCGTTCTCTCCCATCAGCGCGTGGATCTCACCTTTGCACAACGTAAAATCCACCCCCTGCAATGCGCGGACGCCGGGGAAGCTTTTATGTATGTTCTTCATTTCCAATACTGCGTTTTCTTTCACCCGCCATGTCACCCCTTTCCTGTTTTCCTAACCATCCGTTTTCCAAGAACAAAGGAATCCGGCAAAACACGCCTGTGACGCATTCTGCCGGACCCGCTCACCACTTTTTAGATTCCGTAATTATTTACATCATCCTCTGTGATGGTGGTTGCGTCAAAGCCCTTCTCATCCATAATGATGACCTTCTCTGCAAGCGCCTCGCCGTTCTCCACCTTCTTGATGACCTCGTCAATATACTTAGCCTGGAACGGATTGCACTGTCCGTCATAGTTCCAGTTCTGGTCAAGCAGTTCCTGCAGAGCCCATTTGTTGCAGTCAAAACCCATAATGATGACATCTTTCCCTACGCCGTGGGAAATGTTCGCTTTATCCAGGGCTGCCACAGCACCTTTAGCCATATCGTCATTCTCGGCGTAGATTACATTGAACGATGTCCCGGAATCGATCACGGACTGAACGATCTGCTGGGCTTTCTCCGAGTTCCACTCGGCGGTCTGCTGGGTTACCAGAGTCCAAGAATCCTCTGCTGCCACCTTCTCATCCAGTGCACCGGTACGCCCCTGCTGTGCGGCAGAGCCCATCACGCCCTGGATATGGATGATATTATACTGATCCAGTTCCTGGCTTGCCAGCCAGTTCACTGCCGTCTCGCCTTCCTTGGCCATGTCAGAAACGATAGATGCCAAATACAGATCCTCGCTGGCATCGATGGTACGGTCAAACAGGATCACGCCGATCCCGGCATCCTGTGCATCCTTTAACACACTGTCCCAGCCGGAAGTGTCCGCCGCGGACAGAAGCAGATAATCCACTTCATCCTGGATGAATTTCTGTGCTGCCGTGATCTGCTCGTCATTCTTTAAGCTATAGGCAAAGGATGCATCATACCCTTTCTCCTTGGTAAACATAGCCTTCAAATCTGCATCATTGGCAGTCCGGTAACCAGACTCATTGGGGTCGTTATTGATGATCCCTACTTTGATCAGTTCCCCGTCTGCCGGTGCCTCTGCTGCTGCCGGCTCTTCTGCCTTTTCTTCCGGTGCCTCTGCCTTCTCCGCCTCCGTAGCACCTTCTGACGCCGCTGCAGTCGAGGCCGCCGCCTGGGTGGCTCCCGTATTCGAGCCGCCGCATCCTGCCAGGCTTGCCGCTGCCATAGCCGCTGTCAACATAACCGCGATTGTTCTCTTTTTCATTTTTTTACCTCCGCTTTTTGATAGTCTGCAGCCGGAACCTGCTCCCTACAGGTTCCGTTTCCGGGTTTGTAACCCCTGTGCCTCCATCATAACAAACCCCCCATCCCCCTTCAATTTGAAACCCTTCCCTCTCCGGCAGTTTGTCAGTTATTTACAATACAACTTTTTCCTGCTATAATCCAATTACAATACAACTTTTCTATTTAGGCCAATTATTTACGAAACCAGTAAAAATTTTAAGATTCTCATGCAAAAGGCTCCTCCCCGGCATGGTTTTTCCAATTGTCTATTTTTTCTACCTGCAAAATAAAAGTGGGAATTTTTAAGATATGATATTGATATTTTACGATTTGCATTAGATAATCCGACTAAAAAACTATATTTTTTCCTGATTTTTTTGTATTTTTCACTCATTCATCTACCCCAGAAAGGATCTCCCATGGCAGTAAAATACAAATGGCTGTCCCAACGCCTGGAAGCCTTAATCCAGAAAAATATCCGGGAGGGCATCAACAAACTCCCCTCCGAACAGGAACTTAGCGAAAAATACCAGCTCAGCCGCCAAACCGTGCGCATGGCACTGAAAACTTTAGAGGAAAAAGGCCTGATTGAAAAAAAGCGCGGAAGCGGCTCTTATATCACCGGGCGCTCCCCAAAATCCCAGGAAAACCAGATCGGAATCCTGATTTCCAATGACCAGGACTATATTTATCCCGGCGTGCTCCGTGATATCCAAAGCACCTTGTCGGAAGGCGGGTTTTCCGCCACCGTATTCTGCACCGGCAACCTGTTCTCCCGGGAGCGGGAAATCCTGCATTCCCTGCTGGGAAAGCCCTTCCGCGGCCTGATCGTGGAAGGCTGCAAAAGCGCCCTCCCCAACCCCAATTTAGACCTCTACCACAGGTTGATGAAAAAGGGCTGCGAAATCATATTTTTATATAACCACTACCCGGAATTGTCCGACTGCCTCTTTGTAAAGGACGACAATTTTTCCGGCAGCGCCCTGCTGGTTGAGCATCTGGCGTCACAGGGGCATACCCGGATCGGGGGCATTTTCAAATTCGATGACCTGCAAGGCCCGGAACGCTGCCAGGGCTTTTTGGAAACCATACGGGATTTAAACCTGCCGTTTTCTGACGGGCAGGTCTGCTGGTATGGCTCGCATGAACTGAACAAAATGGTAAAATGGAAGGACACTGCCTTTCTAAACGACATGGTGCAGGAGTCTCTGTCCTCCTGCACCGCCATTGTTTGCTACAATGATATCCTGGCTTACCACCTGGTAGGGGTTCTCATGCAGGCCGGCTACCGCCTGCCCGGGGACATGGCCATCACAGCCTTTGACAATACCTATTTAAGCAACTCGGACATCCTCACGATCACCACCTTATCCCATCTCCCCCATGAGATGGGGACACGCGCCGCCCAAGCCATGCTCAAAAAGCTAAAAGGCCTCCCGGTCCATTCGCAGGAAGTCCGCTGGCACCTAAACCGCAAGGAAAGCACGGGGGCAGGGTAAGCCCCCTATTTCTTCTCCGCCCGGTATTCCCTGGGGTTGCACCCCTGCAGCTTGCGGAACACGAAGCTGAAATAATGGGAGTCTTTATATCCCACCTCCCTCGCGATCTCTCCGGAAGTCTTGTCCGTCTGCCTCAGCAGCCTTTTCGCCTTCTCAATCCGCTTCTCCGTCACGTATTCGATAAATGTTTTCTGCATATTCTGGCTGAATATGCTGCTGAGGTAGTTGGGGCTCATCCCGGTCTGTTCGGCCACCTGGCTTAGGGAAAGGCTCTCCTGGTCATAATGGCTGTCTACATAGTCCAGAGCCCGTTTAAACTGCTTTTTCCCCTGATAACTGTTGATCTGGTTGCGGATTCTCATGGCAATCTGCAGCATTTCCACAAAATAGGCAAAGATATCCTCCTCGCTGTCCGCTGTCTTTGGTATGGCGCCTTCGATTTCCTCCTGGTATTTGTCCTGCTCCACCCGGATCGACTTTAAAAATGTGACCACCGCCACCCGGATGTTAAAGAATACGTACCCCCGGAACATCCTGGATTTCAGGCCGCTGCCAATATTGCCGAGATAGGATTCCACAAAATTATGGATCTCGCCCTCCTCTCCCTGAGATAAAAAATCCCGGATCAGTTCCGGATCCATCTGCATGAAATCCACGCTGCTGACCCCCTTCTCCTCCTGGTCGGACAAATAGGCGGACAATGTCTTTTCCGTCAGCACATGGGTGCCCGGCAGGATAAACCGGTAGGCAAAATAATGGTTGGCATCCAGATAGCACTGGGGAAGCATGCTAAGCCGTTCTACCGGCTGCCCTACAGCCACGTACCACCCCATATGGTTCTCTTCTTCCACAGCACAGATCCGGCGGATATGGTCCAGGCCGCGCTCCACCGCCTCCTCCAGCTGGGCGCCCTCCCCCTTCACCAGCACGCCATAGCTGCTGACATTGAGCCGGAATAAAATAAACTGCGGATGGCGCAAAAAATAGTGCAGCACCTCATCCTGCTTCCTCATAAAGCGTTCCCGTTTCTCCCTTGGCGGCTGTTCCTCCTTTTCAAACAAGGTAAAAATCATCAGATTGTAGCAGGAAGCCGACATCTGCAATGAGAGCCTGGCGGCCTCCTCATAAATCTCCTTCACCGACATCTTCCCGTCCAGGAGTTTTTCAAAAAAGCGCCGCAAGGGGAACTTCTCAAACTCCTGCATCTCGTCCTGGAACTGGGCCTGGTAATCCTTCTGCCCTGCTTCCTGCCCGATCTTCCCCTTTAACTCCAGCAGCACATCCCTCAGCGCCGCCCGGGTGATAGGCTTGAGCAAGTACTGGTCCACCCCCACCACGATGGCCTGGCGGGCGTATTCAAAATCATCATACCCGCTGATGATAATAATCCTTGTCCTGGGAAATTCCTCCTTCACAATCTCGCTGAGGGAGAGCCCGTCCATAAAGGGCATTTTTATATCCGTGATCAGCACATCCGGCTTCAGCTTCCGGATCAGCGGAAGCGCCATCTCCCCGTCGGCAGCATCCCCCACAAACTGAAATCCATACTGTTCCCAGGGGATCTTATCCTTGAGCCCTTCCCGTATCACACTTTCATCTTCTACCAGGAATACCCTTAGCATCTCACTCTTTCTCCAGCCTTTCCCTCACATTCTCTGCCGTAAATACCTGCTCCTCCACAAAATTCAGCTTCGCCACGTTCTCATGGTTCTCCATCTTGCGGATCACCGCTTCCACATACTCCCCCTGGTTCGGGTTGCACTCCACATCCGCCGTAATGCTCCCCTCCTCCACCAACTTCAGCGCATTTTTCACCGCGTCGAAGGAAATCACAATAATATCCCCGTCCTCCCCGGCCTTCTTCCCTGCCTTCTGGATTGCCTCCAATGCCCCAAAGGTCATATCGTCGTTCTGGGAAATCAGCACATCGATATTCTCGTATTTGTGCAGCAGGCGCTCCATCTCCTCCTGCCCCTTCGCCGTGGTGAATTCTGCATCCACCTGTTCTAAAATACTCCAGTTTTGGTGCTCTTTTGCCACGGATAAGAACCCCCTGCTCCTCCCGATGGCAGAAGTGGAACCTTCCGTCCCCTGAAGGACTACAATGCGGATGCTTTCCTCCTGCCTCCCCTGCCTTTTTAAGCATTCCTCCAAAGCCTCCCCCGCCATCCTCCCTTCATTGACAAAATCCGGCCCGATCCAGGCCACATAGAGGGATTCATCGCGGACTTTTACCTTCCGGTCAATCAGGATCACCGGGATCCCGGCCTCCTTGGCCTCCAAAAGCACCGTATCCCATCCCTGCTCCGTGATAGGGGAAAACGCGATATAGTCCACTCTCTGGGAAATAAAGCTCCTCAGCGCCTTAATCTGGTTCTCCTGCTTCTGCCTGGCATTTTTAAAGATCAGGAAATAACCGTTTTCTTTGGTGAAAACCCTCTGGATTGAAGCCGTGTTGGCAGTCCTCCAGACCGATTCGCTGCCGATCTGGGATACCCCGACCACCACCAGGTTTTCGTCCTGTTTTGCCTCCCCGCCTGCCTCTTCCTCTGCTAAATCCCCCCCTGTACAGGCAGCAGAAAGCAGGACGGCAAAAAGCAGACAGGCAAAAAGCCAAACTCTCCTCTTTACGGATCCCAACCGTCTCATCCCTTGCCCTCACCTCCTCTGGACTTTTTTATTGCCGGGATTGTCAGTTCCACCCTTGTCCCCATCCCCTTTTCCGACCGGATCTCCATCCCATACTCAAACCCGAAGTGGATATGGATCCTCTCATTTACGTTCGCCAGCCCAAAGCCCTTATCCGCCTCGCCGCAAGGCCGTTCGATATCCTTTCTCAGCTGCTGCAAGTCCTCCGGATCCATCCCCACGCCGTTGTCACTGACAATCAGGCGCAGGTTATCCCCCTCTTTTTTGCCTGTAATGTGGATATGCCCCTTGGCCCGCTTGTATTTGATCCCATGATAGAGGGCGTTTTCCACCAGGGGCTGCAAGGTCAGCTTTAAGATCTGGTAATCATAGAGCAGCGGGTCTATCCGGATCTCATACTCCAGGATATCCCGGTAGCGCACTGCCTGGATCTCCAGATAACTGCTGATATGCTCCTTCTCCTCTTTTAGGGAGATCAATTCCCTCCCTTTGCTCAGCACCAGGCGGAAAAAGTCAGACAGCGCCACCACCATCTCCACGGCTTCCTCCTCCTGGTTCCCTTCAATCAGCCAGACGATGGTATCCAAGGTATTGTAGAGGAAATGCGGGTTGATCTGTTCCTGCAAAAGGCGCAAATCCAGCCATCTCATCCTCTGCTCATCCTCTTTGGTCTTTTGGATCAGAGCCTGCATCTTTTCCGCCATGTCATTGAAGCTGTGGGACAGGCTTTCGATCTCATCCCCTGAGCCGACGCTGGCGCGGGCTGCGAAATCCCCGGCGCCGATCTTTTTCGTAGCTTCGTTCAGCACCTTTACCGGGCGCAGGATCCCCCCGGTAACCACAAAAGCCATGGCAATGGTCGATGCCACTAAAATCACCACCAAAAGCCCACAGATAATAATGAAATTCAGAATCTGGTGATGGAGGTTTTCTGTAACCACCTCCATGCTTTTTGTCTGGTAATAAATATAGTACTGGATATTTTCCTGGATCAGTTCCGTAAGGATATAGATATTGTTGTCAAGTTCCTCAATATTCCTGTCGTACTGCCCCCCGATCCTGACATTATCCAGGATATCGTCCACCCGCTTCTGGAGGGTGTCGATATTGCGTATCAGGCTTTCCAGCCATCCCCGGCTCTCCGGCTCCGTGGTGATATCCACCAGCCGCCCGAAATCCGTCCTCAGTTCCCCGATCAGCATATATGGGTCTTTCAATGTCCCATCCTCGTGGATATCCTCATAGTCCACATAGCCTACCACCAGCTTATACAAACTCTCATCCATCTCTTCCTTGAAATTCAGGTTGTAATTGTTGGCAATGGTCATGTTGCTCACAATCTTGTCATAAGTCCTGCTATAGTTGGTCATGGAGACCAAAAGCACCACCGCCAAGACCAAAAAGGGCAGCATGGCGGCCACGGACAGCAAAAGGATCTTCTTTCCGATGGAAAACTGCACGCCGTCCCTCCCGGGGTTTTTTTGGGTAAAAATGGAAATGTTCATCTGTTTTTTCCTATTGAAAATATAATATCCGCCGTTTTTTGCCGTTGCTACATTTTAACACACAGGCCAGGGGATTTTCAATTGTTATTTGGCAAAAAACACAGGAAAACCACACCTTTTTGCCGCGTTCTCATATTATAAAAATATGTTATCTGTTATTTTATGGAGGTTGCCTATGAGACCCAAACTAGAGGCCTGCGGGGTCAGTTACTCTTACCACTCCCCTGACGGCGAGACCCCTGCCCTCTCCCATATATCCTTTTCTGTCCCTGCCGGGGAATTCCTCGCCGTCGTCGGCCCCTCCGGCTGCGGCAAATCCACCTTGCTCTCGCTCCTCTGCGGGCTGCTGACGCCCGAGGAAGGTTCCGTCCTCATCGATGGGATCCCTGTCGGCGAAGAACACCCCGGCATCGGCTACATGCTGCAAAAAGACCATCTTCTCGAATGGAGGACGATCTACGGCAATGTGGCGCTGGGGCTGGAAATCCAAAAAAAGCTGAACCCCGGCACCTGCCGCCATCTGTCGGAAATGCTACAGTCCTATGGGCTCGGCGGCTTTGAATCCGCCCGCCCCTGCGAACTTTCCGGCGGGATGCGCCAAAGGGCGGCACTGATCCGCACCCTTGCCTTAAAGCCGGACCTGCTTCTTCTGGATGAACCCTTTTCTGCCCTGGACTACCAGACCCGCCTGTCTGTCTGCGATGATATCAGCGGCATCATCCGCAGTACCAAAAAAACAGCCGTTTTAATCACCCACGACTTGTCCGAGGCCATCAGCGTGGCAGACCGGATCCTTGTCCTGTCGCACCGTCCCGGGAAAATAAAGGCCGTGCTGCCCATCTCCTTCGCACCGGAATACGACAGCCCCTTAAAACGCAGGAATGCCCCTGAATTTTCCGTGTATTTTAACCGATTATGGGGATTGCTGCAAAAAGAACAGGAAAGCTAAACGCAAAAAGAATCCTGCCTGGCAGGATTCTCTGGCTGTGGGGGATTTCCCGGCGGCAAAAGGAGCCCCTGGTTGTAAAAAACCCCCAAAACAGGCTCCCCTTACCTGCTTACTCTTCCTCCGGCATCTGAGAGGTGCAGAAGCGGCAGCGTGTCGCTTCCAGGGGAATCTCACTTTTGCAGAACGGGCACATCTTAACCGCGGGGGCAGCCAAGGGCGCTTCCTCCTTCTTTTTCCCCAGCCCTGCCGCTTTGTTGACTACCTTCATCAGGCAGAACAAAATAAACGCCATGATAACAAAATTCACGACGGAAGACAAAAACGACGACACAAACCCGGCCATGTCCTGCAAAGTATACATCTCATGGCCTGTACACATATTCAAAACCGGATTAATAAAATTGTCCGTCAGCGAGGTGACGATCCCGGAAAATGCACCCCCGATAATGACACCCACTGCCATATCCATCACATTCCCCCTCAAGGCAAATGCCCGGAACTCTTCTATAAACTTTTTCATCAACAACCTCCTGCCCTTCTTTGTTTTTTCCTATGCCTGTACCCTCAGCGGGCAAACCTTTACCAGTCTACCACAGGACGCGAAAACTTTCAACGCCGCCTTGGATAATAGATGCTTTAAATGACTTCTTAATCACGAGATTTTCTCATGGTTAGTGAAGAACCCATTTAGAGCATATTTCATGTAAGGAGGCAAACGCTATGACGAAAACCAAGATTACCAACGGTTTTCCCAATCCAACCCATTTCACGGACGATGGAATCTCTGGAACCCGGTTGACAGAGCCGCCGGAGATATGGAACCTGCCGGGGACGAATACATAGAACCGGCAGACGGGCTTATCCACTGTAAGAAATGCCATGGCAGCCGCCAGACTGTCGTGCCCAGGTTCGGAGGCTCCGGCTATTTCATGCCCCGCTGCCTCTGTCCCTGCAAACAGAAGGCACAGGGGCTTCCGGACAGATACCTTTATGATTACACTTTCGCCAATGATAACGGCCAGAATCCCGCCATGGAGAAGACCCACGCCTATGTGGAGCATTGGAAGGAGGCATACCGGGACAATACCGGCCTTCTGCTCTTTGGTGACGTGGGAACCGGGAAATCCTTTTTTGCTGGTTGTATCGCCAATGCCCTGCTTGACCGTGACGTGCCGGTTCTGATGACAAATTTCCCGTCTATCCTGAACCGGCAGACCGGCGTGTTTGCCGAGGACAGGTTAGCCTTTATCGCCAGCCTGCTTGTCATTGACGATTTAGGCGTGGAAAGGAATACCGAGTATGCCATGGAGCAGATATTTACCATCATTGACAGCCGATATCGGAGTAAGAAACCGCTGATTGTCACGACAAACCTGAAACTGGAAGAGATTAAGAACCCGCCAGACCTTGCCCACGCAAGGATTTATGGCCGCATACTGGAACGGTGTGCGCCGGTTCTCTTTTCCGGTAAGAATTTCCGGGAGGAAGGAGCCAGGGCGGCCAAAGCGGCGGCGAAAGAGATTGTGAGTAAGGGATAACAAAGTTTGATTTCAAGAAAAGGAGGATTTATGGGCAGCGAGAAAATCACAGAGGACATTACCACCACAGCACCGGCTAAGGACGCTCCTGCACTGGTGAAGAAGATTGGCCGGACGACCTACATTGTACGGGTTCATTTCAGCAAGACCAGCAAGGAAACCATGAGCGACAAACTCAAGCGTATGCCGAAAAATGAGATATAGCAGATGTAAAAAAGCGATAACAGAAACAGGCCGGGATTCAGAAATGCGCTGGCTCCCGGCTTGTAAAATCAGGAGGTTTATGGTAGTATGGAGATACGAAAACAGAAGGGAAAGCAGGTGGGAAGATTGACCGTGACAGATAAGCAACATTAGGAAGATTTGCAGCGTTTGCATTTGTTAAGGCCAATCGACGATGACTTTATGCGTTGTCTTTTCAAGGATAACATTCCACTGGCTGAATTTGTGTTGCGCATTATCACAGATAAACCGGATTTAATTATTACTGATTGTGAAACACAGAAGGATATGAAAAGGCTGGCTGGGGCACGTTCTATCTGCTTGGACGCATATGGAACGGATTCAGCCGGAAAGAAATATGATTTGGAAGTCCAGCGGCAGGACAAGGGAGCAGACCCACACAGGGCAAGGTACCATTCAAGCGTAATGGATATAGAGAATCTCCATTCTGGTCAGGAATTTAAAGAATTGCCAGACACATATACAATCTTTATCATTGAAAATGATTTTTATGGTCAGGGTGAAGCTGTTTACCCGATTGAAAGAATCAACCTTGCAACGGGTAAATCTTTTGAAGATGGGGAGCATATCCTTTATGTGAATGGTGAATATCGTGGCGATTCTGCCATAGGAAAACTCATGCACGATTTTAATTGCACCAAGGCAGATGATATGAATTTTGAATTGATGGCAAACCGAACACGGTATCTAAAAGAGATAGGTAATTGCGAAACAAGTTCAAAATCTTGATTCCAATAGGGCAAAGGCCCGGTTGAGCCGGACTTACAGGAG
>RAYB01000053.1 GCA_003669055.1 bacterium 1XD21-70 | reverse complement strand
TCAAGAAATTCTAAATCCCCTGCAAATGCCGCCCATCCCACCCCCGCCCCGCAGCTGCCTCTACCCCCGCCCACCCCGCTCCGAGGCTACTCTTTTTCTGACATAAATGATTTCAGAACAGAATTTATCAATAGAATTTATTCATTCCGGATCTTTCCGGTATTCCGGAATTGCCAGTAAACAGCCAGGAAGGGTGTGTAGGGATCCCGGGTGGCTTGCCGGTACAAGGACGGTGGGTTGCCTGTGCTGCATTTGCAGGGGCTTTAGGAGTTCTTAAGCTTCCGGATTTTGCGTTGAAACGAAAATGCATACTGTCTGAGCGAAGCGAGTTTCTGCATTTTCGTTTCGCTTTTAGCAAAATCCGGAAGGTTTAGAAATCCTTAAGTCCCGAAACCGCAGCACAGGCAACCCACCGTCCTTGTACCGGCAAGCTGCCCGGGATCCCTACGCGCCCTTCCTGGCGTACCAATTCTATTCGCTTAAATAGGCCTTCTTCACCGAATCATCATTCATCAATTCCGAGGCGTCCCCGCTCAGCACGATCTTGCCGGTCTCAAGGACATACGCCCGGTTGGCAATGGAAAGCGCCTTCTTTGCGTTCTGCTCTACCAGAAGCACCGTGGTTCCATCGGCATTGATCTTCTGGATAATATCAAAAATTTCATTCACATAGATCGGTGAAAGACCCATCGACGGTTCATCCATTACGATCAGCTTGGGATGGGACATCAATGCGCGGCCCATTGCCAGCATCTGCTGTTCGCCGCCGGAAAGCGTCCCTGCCATTTGGTTTTTGCGCTCTTCCAAACGTGGGAAACGGCTATAAACCACTTTCAGGGTGTCTTCGAGTTCACCTTTGTCTTTTCTGGTATAGGCTCCCAGCTTGAGGTTCTGAAGCACTGTCAGCTGGGCGAATACCCGCCGTCCCTCCGGGACATGGGCAATGCCCATGGACACCAGCTTATGGCCGGGCATCTTGGTGATGTCCCTGCCGTCATAGAAAATCTTGCCCGATTTTGACGGAACCAGGCCGGTGACCGTCTGCAGGGTGGTGGTCTTCCCTGCACCGTTGGCACCGATAAGGGCGATGATTTCACCCGGATTCACTTCAAAGGAGATTCCCTTGATGGCCTGGATCACGCCATAAAACACTTCCAGGCCCTGTACTTCGAGTATTGCCATAATCTCCTCCCCTCCTACTCTCCAAGATAAGCCGTGATAACCCGCTTGTCGTTGAGTACCTCTGAGGTCTTGCCCTGGGTCAGTACCTGTCCGAAGTTCAGCACGGTCAGACGCTCACAGATGCCGGAAACCAGCTTCATATCATGCTCAATCAAGAGAATTGTCATATGAAAATTGTTCCGCACAAAGCGGATAGTCTCCATCAGTTCTGCAGTTTCATTGGGATTCATCCCTGCCGCAGGTTCATCCAAAAGCAAAAGCTTTGGTTCCGTCGCCAGGGCGCGGGCAATCTCTAACTTCCGCTGTTTGCCGTAGGGAAGATTGGATGCCTTATAGTCCCATTCCTCATCCAGGTCAAACACCTCCAAAAGTTCCATCGCCCGCTCGTCCATCTGTTTTTCTACTTTATAATACCGGGGCAGGCGCAGGATCCCCTCAATGGTGGAATATTTGTAATGGTTATGCAGCCCGGCTTTGACATTGTCCAATACACTCAGTTCCTTAAACAGACGGATATTCTGGAAGGTACGGGCAACCCCGTGCTGGTTGATTTCAATGGTCTTTTTACCGGTGATATTCATCCCGTCGAGGAGGATTGTTCCGGTATCCGGGCGGTAAACCCCGGTTAGCAGGTTAAATACCGTCGTCTTCCCGGCGCCGTTTGGGCCGATCAGGCCGTAGAGCTGGCCTTTTTCTATGGACATGCTAAAATCGTCTACTGCCTTTAAGCCGCCAAAGGAAATGCCCAGGTTTTTTACTTCTAACAGTGCCATATCACGCCGCCTCCTTTGTAGCAGGGTCTTTCTTCTTCCGGAAACGTTCCAGAAGTACCGAACGGAGTTCAATTGCCTTGGGGCTGGAGTTGAACAGCATCATCACGATCAGTACCACGGCATAGATCAGCATCCGGTAGTCATTCAGCCCGCGCAGCAACTCAGGAAGCAAGGTCAGCACTACTGCCGCAATCATCGAACCGCGGATATTGCCCAGGCCGCCCAGCACGACGAACACCAAGATCATAATCGACATATTATAGCCAAAATTCTTCGGCGTCGCCGCCAAAGTAGACAGGTTGTGGGCATACAAAACCCCGGCCACCCCGGCCAGTGCCGCAGAGATGGAGAATGCCATCAGTTTGTATTTTGTGATATTGATCCCGATGGATTCCGCTGCAATCCGGTTATCACGGATGGACATGATAGCCCGCCCGGTACGGGAATGGATCAAATTCAGCACGATAAAAAGCGTGGCCAGCAATAACACCGTCGCAATCAGGAAGGTGGCTGCCTTTGGGGTGCCGGTGATTCCCTGTGCCCCCTTGATGATGACCACCCCGGTTTCATCCATGCCCAATGACATGGTATCCTTGATGGAGAAATGGAACCCGCTCTTATCCAGGCCGATGTACATGACATTGATCAGGTTTTTTATGATCTCGCCAAAGGCCAGGGTGACAATGGCAAGGTAATCCCCCTTCAGACGCAATACCGGAATCCCGATCAGGATCCCGAACACCCCGGCAACTGCAGCCCCGATTAAGATGGCCAGGAAAAAACGCAACTGCAGGTTCGGCAGCACATTTTCCATGCATTTGGTAAAAAAGGCCCCGGCAAAAGCGCCCACACACATAAAACCGGCATGCCCCAGGCTGAGTTCGCCTAAAATCCCCACCGTAAGGTTTAAGGAAATGGCCAGGATAGAATACATGCACAAGGGAACTAAGATCCCGCGCAGCAGGCTGGTCATATGCCCGGTCTTATCCATGATCTGTACCAGGATCCAGCACCCCACAACAACCGCGTATGTGATGCTGTTTTGGATCCTTATTTTATTTTTATTCATCGCATCCACCTACACTTTCTCATTGATCTTCCGGCCTAAGATACCGGTAGGGCGCACCAAGAGCACGATAATCAGCACGGAGAACACAATGGCGTCCGAAAGCTGGGAAGAAATATATGCCTTGGACAAATTTTCGATCACCCCTAAGAGGATGCCGCCGATCAATGCTCCCGGAATCGAGCCGATGCCGCCGAATACGGCGGCCACAAAGGCCTTAATCCCCGGCATGGAACCGGTGTAGGGGGTCAGGGACGGATACGTGGAACAAAGCAGCGCCCCGGCGATTGCCGCTAACGCAGAACCGATGGCAAAGGTAATCGCAATTGTCCGGTTCACATCGATCCCCATCAGGGTGGCAGCCCCATTGTCTTCTGACACGGCAAGCATAGCCTGCCCCACCTTTGTCTTATTGATAAAGGAAGTCAGCGCAACCATGATGGCAATACAGGAGATAATCGTGACAATCGTGACACTAGAGATTGTCAGTGCCCCATCTGCTAATTTTAGGTTTGGCAATGTCACCACGGAGGTGAACTGACGGGCATTTGACCCGAAAATCAGCAGCGCCACATTCTGCAAGAGATAGCTGACGCCGATTGCCGTGATGAGCACAGCCAGTGAGGAAGCCCCGCGTAATGGGCGGTATGCCACCCGCTCAATCGTCACCCCCAGCACAGTACAGACCGCGACCGCCACCAAAATCCCCAACAGCGGCGGCAGCCCCATCGTGCTGACCACAGTAAAGATGGCAAACCCTCCTACCATGATGATATCTCCATGGGCAAAATTCAGCATCCGTGCGATGCCGTACACCATCGTGTATCCGAGCGCAATGATGGCATAGATGCTGCCCAGGCTGATTCCATTGATCAAATATGACAGAAAACTCATGAAACCTACCCCTTTTCGTCTTTTCTCTTCAAAGCAAATGTACATGGATTGACGTTTTAGCACGTCAAATAATTAAAATATCAAGTCGAATTATATCATAGGAAGAAACGATGTGCAAGCGAAAAACATGATAAAATGAAGCACCTGAAAGGAAGATGCCTTAAAAAAGAACAGGGAGCCGTCTTAAGAGACGACCCCCTGTTGGATCTTTCTATAGCATCCAGCCATTTTGGCACAGCAGCGAATCCTCTACTGCATCTCATACACACCATTGACAATCTTCACGGCTTTCGGGGCTTTTCCGGTCTCACCGGCAGCATCCCAAGTCATGCCATCGCCAGTCAGGCCGTCAATGGAAATCTCAGTCATAGCAACCTTCATGGCATCGCAGATTGCAGAAGCGTCCATATCCGGGGTAATGCCGGCCTGCTCGGCAGCAGCCTTGATGGCATATACCGCGTCATAGGCATCTGCTGCAAACTGGTTCGGCTCAATGCCGTAAGCAGCTACATAAGCGTCGGTAAATGCCTTGCTCCCTTCTTCTGTAGAGGAGAACGGGGTCAGCAGCATTACACCCTCAGCCAGGGAGGTATCAAAATTCTCCACGCTTAAGATACCGTCCATGCCGTCCACACCAAAGAATACCGGTGAGAATTCTTTGTCTTTTGCCTGCTTTAAGATTACAGAAGCCTCCTGGTAGTAGATCGGCAGGAATACCAATTCTGCCCCGGCATCCTTCGCCTTGTCCAGCTGCACGGAAAAATCTGTGTTGGTATCCGCAGTAAACGCCTCGTCGGCGACGATTTCCAGCCCCTCATTTGCCGCCTCGGCCACGAAAGCCTCACGGATGCCGGAAGAATACTCGGTGGAACTGTCATAGATAATCGCAATCTTGGTTGCCAGCTTATTTTCGCCGATGTACTTGGCAGAAGCCGTACCCTGTGCCGGGTCTGCAAAGCAAACACGGAACACATTGTCCGGAGCGGCGCACTCTACCGCGGAACCGGAGGGAGTGATCTGGAACAGGTTGTCATTGGCAGATTCTGCAGCAACTGCAATACAGGGCTTGGAGGTAACTGCACCTACCAGCATCTGCATATCCCAGTCCTTTAAGGTATTGTAAGCATTGACGGATTTTTCCGGGTCATGCTCATCATCCTGGGAATTCATCTCCAGCATAGCGCCGTTTATGCCGCCGGCTGCATTGATCTCCTTTACAGCCAGATCCACACCGTTTTGTACGGCAATGCCGTAGGCGGCTGCCGGACCCGTCAGGGGGCCTACTACACCAAGCTTAAATGCACCGCCCTCCGCAGACGGAGCCGCTGCCTCATCCTTCTTATTATCGTCTGCTTCTGCCTCGGTTTTTGTGTCATTGCCTGCTGCCGCTGTTGTGGTACTGCCGGAGTTTCCGCCGCCGCATGCAGCCAGGGAAGCAGCCATCACTGCCGCCAAGCCCAAACCAACAAATTTTTTCATAATAGTTTCCTCCTCTTTTTATTCGCCCAGTCATCGCCTGGTCTTTGGATATGGCCTTCTGCACCTGCAAAAAGCCAAGCTTTCAAGCTGAAAATCATTATAGACGTATAAAAATCCATTGTCAAGAATTTTTTATGCATGCTTCCCATAACCTCAGGTTATGCCTTCTTCGCCCCCAGCTTATTTTCCGTACCGGATAAAAGCCGTTTGATGTTTGTGTGGTGGCGCCAGATCCCCATCAGGCTGATCACCGCGGCTATGGTATAAAATTCCGGCAAGGCGTCTTGGGCAACCCCGAAATCCCCCTGTGCCCCAAAGAATGCCATGCCGATAAAAAACAGGACCATCACCAGAATCGACCCCAAAGAGACATAGCGGGTCACGGCTACCACAAGCACAAATACCACCAGGCAGGCCAGCATTACCCGCCAGTCCGTAGCTGCTAACAACCCGGCCGAGGCCGCGATCCCCTTGCCGCCCTTAAATCCCATATAAAAAGGAAAATTGTGCCCCAAAACCACCCCAAAACCGGTATACAGGAGATATACATAGACCATCCCCGGCTGTTCCCGGAACAAATACCGGGTCAGCAGGCATGCCAAAACCATTTTAGAGACATCCCCGATGAATACGATCAGCCCCGCCTTAACCCCCATGACACGGAGCACATTGGTGCTGCCGGAATTGCCGCTGCCATACTTGCGGATGTCCATGTGATGAGCCTTGCTATAAAGGTACCCTGTCTGAAACAACCCGAACACATATCCCATAATGAGGCAAATTACCCGTTCCATTACTGCTCCTTTCCGGAACGCTCACGGATGAGAAACCGCAGAGCCGTCCCTTTAAAACCAAAAGTTTCCCGAATCTTATTTTCCAGGTACCTGACATAGGAGAAATGCATCAGTTCCTTGTCATTGACAAACACCACGAAGGTTGGCGGTTTCACTGCCACCTGTGTCATATAAAACAGCTTCAGGCGCTTTCCTTTATCAGACGGAGGCTGCTGCAAGGCCACTGCCTCCGCCATAATCTCATTGAGCACGCCGGTAGCCACCCTCATGTTCTGGTTCTGCCGCACCACATCGATCAGTTCAAACAGCTTTGGCAGGCGCTGCCCGGTCACTGCGGAGATAAAAATCATTTCTGCATATTGCATGAAGGAAAGTGTTTCCTTGATCTTTTTGGTGTGCTCGTAGATGGTCTTATCCGTCTTTTCGATAGAATCCCATTTATTGACTGCCACAATGATCCCTTTCCCCCGGTCATGGGCAATTCCGGCAATTTTGGCATCCTGCTCTGTCACGCCTTCGGATGCGTCAATCACTAAAACCACCACATCCGCCCGCTCGACGGCCGACACCGTGCGGATGATGCTGTAGCGCTCTAAGTCTTCCTTGACCTTGCTTTTTTTCCGCAGCCCAGCTGTGTCAATAAACACGTATTCCGTCCCGTTATGCACCACCTCGGTGTCCACAGCATCGCGGGTAGTCCCTGCAATATCGGAGACAATCACCCGGTTTGTGCCGATCAGCTTATTGATGATGGAGGATTTGCCTACATTGGGTTTCCCGACAACCGCCACCCGCGGACGGTCGTCCTCGTCCTCGTCTAACTGCTCCGGCTTAAAATGCCTGGCCACTTCATCCAGCAAATCCCCGATCCCCAGACGGGAAGCAGCCGACACGGCAACAGGATCCCCGATTCCTAAGTTGTAAAACTCATAGACATCGTTTCCGTATTTCTGGAAGCTGTCAACTTTATTGACTGCCAGCACCACCGGCTTGGAGGAGCGGCGCAGCATGTCTGCCACCTTGGAATCGGAATCCACCAGCCCCTGGTGCACATCGACGATAAAAATAATCACGTCTGCCGTGTCAATGGCAATCTGTGCCTGCTCCCGCATCTGCGAGAGGATAATGTCCTTGCTGTCCGGCTCAATTCCCCCGGTATCAATCAGGGTAAAATTCATATTCAGCCAGGTACAATCTGCATAGATCCGATCCCTGGTCACCCCAGGGGTATCTTTGACAATGGAAATTGTCTGCCCGGCCAGTGCGTTGAACAGGGTGGATTTCCCGACATTCGGCCGCCCCACAATCGCAACAATTGGTTTACTCATATTTCCTCCATTCTGTTTTGCCATACCGCTGCCTTATCCCTGGTCTAGGCATATTTTGGGCAGTTCGTATCCTGGGCAGGAAGGGGACGCTTCCTCTTCCTCCAGCCCCAGGATTGCCCGAACCAGGTCCTGACCGCCCGATTTTACAATATTTACCGGCACTTGTAAAGCATTTTGTACTTCCTCACGCGTCACATCATCCAAAAACACCTCTTCCCCGCTGCGGAACATACATACCGGCAAAAGAAGCCGCCCGCCCAGTTCACGGCCTGACAGCTGCCGGATCACATCCTGCCCGGTAAGCAGACCGGCCACAGTGATCTGCTCCCCGAAGAACTCGTTACGGACGGCATAGACGTGCACTTGCTTTTGGGGATACAGCCGGGTAATCTTTTCTGCCTGTTTTTTCAGGTAGGGGTAAGCCAGCATCCCGGTGGCGATCGCTATGGTTTCCGGCCGGATTTCGTCCTGCTTTTGGCAAATCCAGGATCTGTCCTTTAATGCCTTTGCCACCTCACTGTCTAACAGCCTCAGCATGCCTACTCCGTTCTCTAACTGCGGGTAGTTGTCATAGCGCTCTTCCTCCGGCAAGGCCCGGCCGGCTAAAAGATAGAATTCGTCGCTGGCATGGACAAAATGGTTCCCCCATTTTTCATATAGACGCTGCTGCCACCGCTCAATGACCTTAAGCGCCGCTGCCGCCGATTCTGCGTCGAAAGGCTTTAGAGGGTAAAGCCCCTCCCGGAATTTTGACAGCCCTACCGGCACCACGGACACACTCTCCATCACGGGCAGATAGTTTGCCAGATCCCTGATCGTGCGTTCCAGTTCCTGGCCGTCATTGATTCCCCGGCACAGCACGATCTGCCCATTCATCGGCACCTGTGCCTCAAACAGGGTATCGATCTTTTTCAGCGCCTCCCCGGCAAAGCGGTTGTGGAGCATTTTGCAGCGCAGGCCGGGGTTGGTCGTATGCACGGAAATATTGATCGGTGCCAGCTTAAAACGGATAATGCGTTCGATATCGTGATCCTTCATATTGGTAAGGGTAATATAATTCCCCTGCAGAAATGACAGCCTGGAATCATCATCCTTAAAGTATAGCGTTTCCCGCATCCCGGGAGGCATCTGGTCAATAAAACAGAAGATACAACGGTTTTTGCAGGATTTATAATCACTCATCAGCCCGTTTTCAAAGGTGATTCCCAAATCCTCGTACCCATGTTCAATCTCCAGTTCCCAGAGTTCCCCATCTGCCTTTTCCACCAGCATAACCATGCTTTCGCTGCCAATGTAATACTCGTAATCAAAGATATCCTCAATCTCGTTCCCATTGATGGCAAGCAGGAAATCCCCTGCCTCCAATTCCAGTTCCTCAGCAATGGAACCCGGGTCAATGGCCTGGATCTTATGCTTTTTTTTCTCCATACCGCTGTTCCTCTCATGTTCTTTCCTTATCATATCAATAATCCCTTGCTTTGTAAAGGAATGGGTTTTTGTTTTTTTTTGTAAAATATTGCGGTTGCTATTGACGCTCTGCTTCTATGGGTGCTATAAGTAGAATAAAGGAATAGGAAGGAGTCTATCATGGCAAACAATTATGTCTTCAATGATGTATTGCCCATTGCTCCGCTGAAGATCGCGGCATTGGAAAGCTGTATGGAACTTGCAGAGAAAGTCAACAGCCATATTGTGGAATTTCGCAGAAACGATACAGAGGAGCTGATCCGCCGGCAGAAGGACCTTAATTACCGGGGGTACAATATAGACTCCTATCTATTAAAATGTGTCTGCCCCCGGTTTGGCAGCGGGGAAGCCAAGGCAGTGATCCAGGAGTCGGTGCGAGGGGTTGATTTGTTTGCCATGGTCGATGTCACGAACTACAGCATTCCCTATAAGGTCTGCGGCTATACGAACCACATGTCGCCGGACGACCATTACCAGGACTTAAAACGCATCATCGGCGCTTCTGCCGCCACGGCCCATCGGGTCAATGTCATCATGCCGTTTCTTTATGAAGGGCGCCAGCACAAGAGAAGCAAGCGTGAATCTTTGGACTGTGCCATGGCTTTAGAAGAACTGGTCGCCATGGGGGTCTCCAATATCATTACCTTTGACGCCCACGACCCGCGGGTGCAGAATGCGATCCCCCTAAACGGATTTGACAATTTTATGCCCACTTACCAATTCATCAAAACGCTGTTCCATCATGACCGTTCCTTAAAGATTGATAAAGACCACCTGATGGTTATCAGCCCTGACGAGGGCGCTATGAACCGGGCCGTCTACCTGGCAAACAACCTGAGCGTGGACATGGGGATGTTCTACAAACGCCGGGATTATTCCCGTGTCATTGACGGGCGCAACCCCATCGTAGCCCATGAGTTTTTAGGTGCCTCGGTAGAGGATAAGACGGTGCTGATTATTGACGATATGATTGCCTCCGGCGAAAGCATGCTCGATACTGCCAGGGAATTAAAAGAGCGGAAGGCAAAGAAGGTCATCATCTGCTGTACGTTCGGGCTGTTTACCAACGGGCTGGAGAAATTCGATGAATTCTACCTCAAGGGATATATAGACCATGTGATTACCACCAACTTAAACTACCGCCCACAGGCTCTCCTGGAGCGGGAATGGTACCTGGAAGCGGATATGGGTAAATATCTGGCGGCTATCATCAATTCTTTCAACCATGACGTGTCGATTGGCGCCGCCCTCTCCTCCACGGCCAAGATCCAGAAGCTGGTGCAGGGGTACCAGGCGGACGGCTATGAGTATTTTCAGACAATTCCATAAGGGAAAGGTATTGGTCCAATTGTTTTTGGTTAGGGATAACTGTTAATTTATCCCCATAAAGCCTTTGTGCTGTCCGGTATGCTGCCTTGTTTTTTCTGGTACGCCCGTCGAAAAAGACCCAGCGGACGAATTCCCAATCCAGTTTTTCCGTGCATCCCCTGCCCATATCCGCCCTTGTCCTGCCCCTGTATTTCCGATAACGCTTCCATACCCGGGCCAGGCAGGAAAAACGGTTGAAATTGAGAAAAATAACCTGGTCTGCCTCCGTAAGGCGGCGGGTATATTCTGTTTTGAAATAATTCCCGTCTATCACCCAGGAGGTGTTGGAATCCAGAAAACGGGCAACGATCCTCTGCATTTCTTCCCGGGGACGGGATTGCCATCCGGGAAGCCAGAAAACGTGGTCCAGGTGGAGAACCGGGAGATGGTATTTCTTTCCTAGGGATCTTGCCAACGTGGATTTTCCGCTGCCGCAATAGCCAATCACCATAATTTTCATCTTTCTGCCCCGCCTTCCTCTGACAGGCATAAAAACGCTGCAAGGTTCCCCCTCTCTGTCCCGGCAGACCGGTGGGAAAACAATAACCCGGGATTGCAATGGGTACAGATGTCCGTGGTGTGGATGTTGGCGGCAGGCACCCCTGCTTCTTCAAAGACCATCTCATTTGCCCGCCAGAGATCCAGCTGGTATTTTCCGTTATCCTTCCGGTAATAAAGCTGTGCCTGGCAAGATTCCCCGAACGCTTCGGCAAAGGCATCTGCCACCTCCCCGCCTACCTCAAAACAATCCTGGCAGATGCTAGGGCCGATGCAGGCGATCACATCCCCTGCCCTTGTCCCATATTCCTTTGCCATGGCATTTAAGGTCTTTTCCCCCATCCGGTTTACGGTTCCCCTCCATCCGGAATGGGACAGCCCGATGGCGTTATGGACCGGGTCCAGAAGATAAAGCGGCACGCAGTCTGCATAGAAAGTCACCAGGGTAATCCCCGGCACATTCGTTATCAGCCCATCGATATCCTGATAATCCCTTTCACGGACGATCCCTTTTCCTGCATCTTTTTCTGTCACTGCACGGATGTTGGTGGTGTGGGTCTGCCAGGACAGCACCATACGGCTGGTATCCACCTGCAGGGCATCCGCTATCCGGCGGTAGTTTTCCATCACATGCCCTGGGTTATCCCCCCTGGTGAAGGTAAAATTCATCGAGGCAAATTTTCCCTCGCTGACGCCCCCCAGCCGCGTCGAAAAGCCGTGGTGAACCATATTTGTTCCTGACAGCGCCGGAAATTCCAGCCAGACCACACCGTTTTTTTCTTTGCTTTCCAGCTTTTCCCTTCCTGTTTTCCGTATCCATTCCATATCCCGTCTTCCCCTTCCCGCTTTTTTTGGCCTTCCAGGCCTGGCTCCTTGTATCAAAAGGCATCCTGGATCCAGCAAATTTCATTCCCCAAAATACCTACTACATCAAACCGGCATGGGATATCCCCATACCGGTGGCTATACAGATAATATTGTGCAGTTCTTCGTATATGGTCTTGTTTTATGGCAGTTACCGCCTCTAAAGGATCCCCCTGCCTGGCATCCTTCCGGTATTTTACTTCAATAAAAACCAAAAAATCCCCGTCACGCCCAATCAAATCGATCTCCCCGGTACGGCTATGGTAATTCTGTTCCAGGATCTTGACACCCTTGCCTTCCAGATAACCTGCGGCCAGCATCTCATAGCGATTTCCTTTGCTGCGTTTGTTTTGACTCTCTTTCATGTGCACTCCATCCGGCTTTTCATTCCTGCGGGCCGGTAAACTTCCTGATAAATGTCTTTCTGTGGATCGGGCATGCCCCATGTTCCCGGATGGCAGCAATATGGGCGGCCGTGCCATATCCCTTATGTTTGGCAAACCCATACTCCGGATACGTTTTATCATATTCGAGCATCAGATGGTCCCTGGTTACCTTTGCCATGATGCTGGCAGCGGCAATCGATATGCTCTTGGCATCACCTTTGATGATCTTTACCTGCCGGGTCTTTACCTCTGGAATCAGCACCGCATCATTGAGCAGCAGATCCGGTATTAGGGAAAGCCCTGCTATGGCTTTTCTCATGGCCTCATAGGTCGCCTGCAGGATATTGACCCGGTCTATCTCGGCCGCGTCTACGATCCCCACGCTCCATGCGGCGGCTTTCTGCTTGATTTCCAGAAACAACTCTTCCCGCCGCTTTTCCGATAGTTTTTTGGAATCATTTAAGTACAGGATTTCGCAGTCTTTTGGCAGGATCACCGCACCTGCCACAACCGGCCCGGCCAATGGCCCCCGCCCGGCCTCATCAATCCCGCAAATCGCCTGGCAGGAAGCATTTTGGTATTCATATTCTTTCATCTGCTCCAGCCGGTCTAGTTCCTTTTTTAATTTTTCTCCCGTTAACTGTCCCATCAAAAAATCCTCTTCTGTTATTTCGTTTCGCTGGCGGGAACCTCCAGGGTAAGCCTTCCCAGCCTCCCGCTGCGGAAATCATCAATCAGGATACCGGCGGCCTTGGCCAGGTCCAACTCCCCTCCCTTAACCAGGCAGGCACGGATCCGGGCGATTTGCTGCAGAATGGCGTGTGCCTCTTGCTCTTTTGCATCCTCGATGCCGTACCGTTTTTCAAGCGCCTGTGGATAGCGCTGCTGCAAGAGTTTTATCATTTCAACGGCCAATTCATCCCGGTTTAAGATCTCATCATTAATCGAGCCTAACATAGCAAGCAAAAGCCCGGCCTGCTGATCCTCAAAACGGGGCCACAAAATCCCCGGGGTATCTAACAATTCTAAAGATTTGTTCAGCCGTATCCATTGGTTCCCCTTCGTAACCCCCGGCTTATTCCCGGTCTTGGCGCATGCCTTGCCTGCATAGGAATTGATAAATGTGGATTTTCCCACATTGGGTATCCCGACCACCATGGCACGCACCGGGCGGTTTTGTATCCCACGCCTGCGGTCCCTCTCAATCTTTTCCTTACAGGCTTCCTGCACGGTGCCGTTGATTTTTTTGAGCCCGGCCCCGCTTCGGGAATTCACTTCCACCACAAAGCAGCCCTGGGCGCAGAACCATTCCTTCCAGGAGGCATTTTCCCTCTCCCCTGCCATATCCGATTTGTTCAGAAGGATCAGCCGGGCTTTTCCTTTGCCGAGTTCGTCGATATCCGGATTCCTGCTGGCAAGCGGTGCGCGTGCATCCACTAGTTCGATTACCAGGTCAATCAGCTTAATATCCTCTTTCATGGCACGTTTTGCTTTTGTCATGTGTCCTGGATACCATTGTATATTCAAAAGTAGTCCCTCCTGCTTTTCTAGCTATCTTAATGGGAAAAAACCGGGCCGATATTCATAAACGGATGGATGCGGAACCATACTTTTCCCAGGATCTGCCCTTCCTTCACATTTCCTACATTCACAAACCGGCTGTCCTCGCTGCTGTCACGGTTATCCCCGAGGAGAAAATATTCATCCTCCGCCAGTTCAACCGGGTTCTCTGCCAATCCGGCCAGGGACACGTGGTCAAGTCCATCCGCTTCTAAGCGTTCCCCGTCGATATATACATAGCCGCCCTGGATCTGTACTACCTCACCAGGGAGCCCAATCACCCGTTTTACATTCGCTTTTTTATCTTCCCTCTCAAAAACGACAACATCCAACCGTTCCGGTTTCCTAAAATCATAAACCAGTTTATTCATCAAAACCACATCTTCTGAATTCAGGAGCGGTGTCATGGACTGGCCGGCTATCACAATCTGCACGCCAAAGGAATGCAGGCAAAACCAGGCGAATGCCAGCACGACCGTGACATCCACCACCCAGCCCATGATCACCCGGACGGTACTAGTCTCTTCTCTTTTATAAAAATCCACGCATTCTACCTCATCTACCGAAACAGAAAGTGTAAAAAACTAAGGGACAATTTTCATTGTCCCCTCGTCTGCCTCATCATTTTACCAGTTCTTTGACCTTTGCAGCTTTACCAACACGGTCTCTCAAGTAATTCAGCTTTGCACGTCTGACTTTACCTCTCCGGACAACCTCAATATTGTCCACGAACGGAGAATGTACCGGCCATGTCTTCTCAACACCGATTCCGTTGGAATTCTTCCTGACGGTAAATGTCTCGCGGGCGCCGCCGTTCTGCCTCTTGATCACGGTTCCCTCAAACACCTGGATCCTCTCGCGGTTTCCCTCTTTGATCTTGTTGTGCACACGTACAGTGTCGCCTACGTGGAATACCGGCACGGATGCCTTCAGCTGTTCTGCCTCAATCTTTTTGATAATGTCATTCATGTTGTGTGAACCTCCTTCATATGTTTGATGTTCTTTAATGCTTTTTGGGCAACAGAGGACCATCTCTTTTTCGTCACAACGCATTTGATATTAACATAATTTCCTTATAATTGCAAGGGGTTTTCACCATATGGATGCAAAAAATGTCATTCCATGGTCTCCTCTTTTAGACTTTTTAGGAAAGCTTTCTCCTTGTCTGTCAGGCGCGCGCTTAAAAGCAGGTCCGGGCGCCTCTCAAAGGTCCTGCGGATGGACTGCTCACGCCTCCACTGCTCAATGTTTTTGTGGTGGCCGGACAGGAGGACATCGGGAACCCGGCGGCCCAAATATTCCTCCGGCCGGGTATACTGGGGATATTCCAGCAAATTATCATGAAAGGATTCGATCTCTGCGGACACATCATTATTTAGCACTCCTGGAATAAGCCTTGAAATGCAGTCTACCATCATCATGGCCGGCAACTCCCCTCCGGTCAGCACATAATCCCCGGCTGAAAGATAATCTGTGGCAATCATTTCCAGCGCCCGCTCGTCAATTCCCTCATAATGCCCGCACAGGAACACCAAATCTTTTTCAGAGGCCAGTTCCTGGGCAATAGACTGGTTAAATACCTTTCCCTGCGGGGTCATATAAAGAACCCTGGGGCGCCTGCCCAAACGGGAACATAACGCCTCATATGCCTCGCAGATGGGCGCTGCCTGCATCACCATGCCGGCTCCGCCGCCATAGGGGGCATCATCGACGTGCCCATGTTTTTCCCTGGTGTATTCCCGGATATTGATTGCCTCAATCGATAAGAGGCCTTTTTCTGCTGCCCTGCCGATAATGCTGGTGTTCAGCCCGTCACGTACCATGTCCGGGAATAATGTGAGAATATAGTAATTCATCGAAGCCTCCCCTAAAGATCCAAAAGCCCGTCCATAATGTGGACGGTAACGGTCTGTGATTCCAGGTCTACATCCAGGATACATTGCTTGATGGCAGGAAACAGATATTCTTTATCGTTTTCTCCCTGGATCACATAGACATCATTGGCGCCTGTCTGTAGGACATCCTTCAAAACACCAAAATTTTCCCCCTCGTCTGTCACGACACGAAGCCCGATCAGATCGGCAATAAAATTTTCATCCGGGCCTAGCTTCACGGCCTGGTTCCGCCGGATCAGCAGGTCTTTCCCCTTATATTTTTCAATTTCATTGATATCGTTAAACTCCTGGAATTTCAGGATAGCCATTTTCTTAAAAAATTTGACGTTCTCAATATGCAAGGTAACAGGCTCCGGCTCAATATTCAGGATCACTGTTTTCAGTTTTTTAAAGCGGTTTACGTCATCTGTGGTTGGGAAGACCTTTACCTCCCCCCGAATTCCATGGGTGGAGGAAATAACCCCCACGCGCAGCATATCTTCCATAATATATCCCTTTCCTATCGGATCGCCATCCGGCATATCCCTGGTTTTTGGATGCCCTGAAATAAAAGGCTGCCGCTTGGATAAATCAGGCGGCAGCCAATATTGGTTATTGGATATCCACAACAACCTTTCTGTCTTCTTTGGAAGCGGCGGCTTTGACAACAGAACGGATTGCCTTCGCAATACGCCCTTGCTTGCCAATTACCTTTCCCATGTCGGAAGGCGCAACCTTTAGTTCAATCACGGTCTCGCCATCCTTTTCTGTCTCGGTTACCGTCACTTCATCCGGGTTCTCAACTAATGCTCTTGCAATTACTTCAACCAGTTCTTTCATAGTAATCACCTCATCATTACTGGATGCCCGCAGTTTTTAAAAGCTTCGCTACGCGATCAGTCGGCTGAGCGCCTGTTGCCAGCCACTTTTTCGTTGCTTCTTCGTCGAACTTAATTGCGCTCGGCTCCAGATTCGGATCGTAGGTACCAACCTCCTCAATGAACCTGCCATCTCTGGGGGATCTGGAATCTGCAACAACGATTCTATAGAAAGGTTTCTTTTTAGCACCCATTCTTCTCAATCTCATCTTAACTGCCATGTTTTTCACCTCCTTAGCCTGTATTGGTCTAACTGCCATATATCAACAAATGCGGAACGGATGAACCGCACTGTTATCAGAAATCAAACAGCCCTAAAAGGGCATCTTCATCTTGCCGAGCATCCCTCCTAGGCTGCCCAAACCGCCTCTGCCTTTCCTGCCGCCCATCATGCCGGGCAATTGTTTCATCATCTTTTTCATCTGGTCAAACTGCTTTACAATGCGGTTGACCTCACTGATATCCACACCGGCCCCCTTTGCGATCCGCTGTTTGCGCGACGGGTTCATCAGGGACGGGTTCGCCCGCTCTTCCTTGGTCATGGAGAGGATAATTGCCTCAACCCGGTTCATGGCAGAATCATCTACCTCCGGCATGCCGCCTTTTAACTGCCCCATGCCTGGCAGCATGCTCATAATGCCGCCTAAGCCGCCCATCTTTTTGATCTGGTTCATCTGGTCAAGGAAGTCATTATAATCAAACTCTGCCTTGCGCAGCTTCTGGGTCATCTCCCGGGCTTTTGCCTCATCCATCTCCAGTTCTGCTTTTTCAATCAGGGTCAGGACATCCCCCATGCCTAGGATACGGGAAGCCATGCGGTCAGGGTAGAACTGCTCCAAATCGGAAAGCTTCTCACCCATACCGATATAAAGGATCGGTTTCCCGGTAACCGCACGGATGGAAAGGGCGGCACCGCCGCGGGTATCGCCGTCTAACTTGGTGAGGATCACTCCGTCAATCCCGACTTTTTCCTGGAACATGGATGCGACGTTCACGGCATCCTGCCCGGTCATGGCATCCACCACCAGGATGGTCTGATCCACTGATACGGCATCCCGGATCCGCACGAGTTCTTCCATCATGCCCTCATCAACATGCAGGCGCCCTGCGGTGTCTAAAATCACTACATTGTGGCCGTTTTTCGCGGCGTGCTCCACGGCGGCCTTCGCGATATTGACCGGATCCTGATGTTCTCCCATGGAGAATACCGGAACCCCCTGGCGCTCCCCGTTGATCTGCAGCTGCTGGATCGCAGCCGGGCGGTATACATCGCAGGCAGCCAGCAGGGGCCTTTTCCCGCGGGCTTTCAGCTTGCCGGCAATCTTGGCTGTGGTGGTGGTCTTTCCTGCACCCTGCAAGCCTGCCATCATAAGGATGGTAATCTCATTTGCCGGCTTTAAAGCAATCTCTGTGGTGTCAGACCCCATCAGGCGGATCAGTTCCTCGTTAACGATCTTGATCACCATCTGCCCCGGCTGCAGGGAGCCTAACACCTCTTCTCCCACAGCCCGTTCCTGCACGGAATTCACAAACTGCTTCACAACCTTAAAGCTGACATCTGCTTCTAACAGCGCCATCTTCACTTCCTTAAGGGCGGCCTTCACATCTGCCTCTGACAGACGCCCTTTGCCCCGCAGATTCTTAAATACATTCTGCAATTTATCGGATAAGCTTTCAAAAGCCATAAAAACCCTCCTGCCCTAGAGTTCCATAATATCTGCGGATACCTTTTCAATCTGTGCAATCAGGGATTCGTCCCCTGTTTCGCGGAAAGCCTTGAGCTTCTGCTGGATCTCTCCCACCATCTGCTTGGTTTCCTGAAACTTGCTGACCAGATGAAGCTTCTCTTCATAGCTGTCAAGAATCCGCTCACAACGTTTGACCAGGTCGTGGACGCCCTGGCGGCTGATCCCAAGTTCCTGGGCAATCTCCCCCAGGGACATGTCGTGGAACACAGCATCCTCATATACGGCACGCTGGTGCTCTGTGAGCAATTCCCCATAAAAATCATACAAAAGGCTTTGTTTCATAATGCCATCCATAACATCACCTGCATTATCATACAGGAAAAAACGGGAGGTGTCAAGTGTTTTTTCTTTACGAACAGTTGTTCGATTATTTTGCCTTTGACACAGAATTGCTGTAGTTATTGGTGAAGATGTCCTGTATTGTAGCTACTATGCGGCTATCAGATGTAACTACATAAGAAACATGCCAACAAATACGCATAATTTATACGTAAAACTATTGACATGCGCATAAAAAAAGAGCATTATACATAATATAAGGAGGATATAAAATTGACAGTTCGGGAAATTATAAAGGTGCTTCATAAAGATGGATGGTACACCTTCAATCAGGAAGGCTCTCACATAAGCCTAAAACATCCAACAAAGCCCGGAAAAGTCACACTACCGAACCACAGCGGGGACTTAAAACCGGGAACCCTAAACAGTATTTACAAACAGGCGGGGCTTAAATAGCCATATTGCCCGTAATTCTTATAGAAAGGAACGTAATTTTATGCAGAAGTTAACTTATCTTGCAGTTTTTGAACCATCAACAGACGGCTCATATAGTATTTACTTCCCTGATTTACCCGGATGTATCAGTGTTGGAGACAATCTGGAAGAAGCAGCACATATGGCAGAAGAAGCCGCAAGCCTCCATGTTTACAGCATGGAATGTGACAATGAGGAAATTCCCGTTCCATCTGTAAATCTGTCCAAAGAAGATACCGAGGGAAATATTATAATGCCCATTACAATCCGACCTGATTTATTTCGCATGAAAAAGGACAACGAACGCATTAAGACAAATATCACCCTTCCGGCATGGCTGAAAAAGATTGCAGAAGAACAAAAGGTAAATTATTCCCGGCTTTTGGAAGCAGCCCTGATTGATTATTTGCAAATTCCTATGTCCGGCAAGCAATAAGCCCTTGTCCTGTTCCATGTGTTACATACCAGATGCCAAGCAGCAAAATAGGGAAAGCACCCGATGCCAATTAAGGCATTGAGTGCTTTTTCTGCTCAAAAACTCATTTTCCTACGGTAAATATCTGCGCCCAGTACCCCTGGCCGCTGCTGTCTTTAAAATATCCGACCCCGATATCGGTATATTTCTCGTTGAGGATATTCTCTTTATGGCCTTCGCTGGTCATCCAGGCGGACATCACAGCCTCCGGGGTACGGTAGCCGAAAGCCACATTCTCCCCGCAGCTGCGGTAGCTGACCCCGTTCTGTTCCAGCACGGTGCGGTAAGCGCTCCCGTCCGGCCTTGTATGTGAAAAGCTAAAGGTCAGCTCCTCTGCACGCACGGCAGCCGCCAGCGTGATGCCATCGGATTTTTCGAGGGCGGCCAGCCCGGCTTTCGTCCGTTCCTCGTTCACTAAAGAAACTACCTGGCGGATATAGGGGCTTTCCTGGATCACCGGCATGCCTGCCTCGGCAACTATCCCGGGTTGTGCAGCCATGCCCCCTGGACCCGGCGACAGCGGGACTTCTTCATCGGGAATCCAGGTTCCTGCCCCGTTTGCCGGATCTGCTTTATCACTGGCCGGTGTCAAAATTCCATGATGCCCCCGGATGCCTGGGTAGCGGGATGCTGCCATTGCTAAGCCCAGGCCTGCTATGCACATAGCCGTTGCTGTGAAAACCACAGTTTTTTTCATTTCCTCCCCATCTCCTCCATCGTCGGATAAGAATCAATAGCCCCGCGCCCCATCACGCTTTTGCCGCAGAACCGGTTGGCAAAAGCCAGGTAACGTTCCATCTGCTCTGCAGTCAGGCTGTCTAAGGTATCTGCCGTCACCCCATCCGCGGAAAGGCAATACAAGAAGGAGCCAATAAACCCATCGCCGGCCCCTGTGGTGTCCACGGCCTTTACCTTTTGGCTCGGCGCAAAGGCGGATGCTTTGTTTGTATAGCACTCTGCCCCTTCGGATCCCTTGGTATAGATCACCAGCCTGGTATTGCCCATAAACAGCTGGGGGAGGGCATCCTTAATCTCCTTGCAGCCGGTAATGAACTCCAGTTCTTCATCAGAAATCTTCAGCACATGAGCCATCGGCGCGAACTCATGGACTACCTGTTTAAGAGCCATCGTATCCTCCCACAAGGCGAAGCGCAGGTTGGGGTCAAAGCTTACCAAAGCCCCTGCGTCCTTAGCATACAGGATGGCCTGGCGGTGAGCCTCCTTCATGGGGAAGTCTCCCAAGGACACAGAACAGAAGTGCAGCCCGAATACATCCCGGAACCATTCCTGGCGGATATCGCCTGCTTCCATCAGCATATCTGCCCCCGGCTTGCGGTAAAAGGAAAACTCCCGGTTTCCGTCCTCCTTCAAGGCCACAAAGGCAAGGGAGGTGTTTGCCTCATTCGTCCGCTTCACATACTCACAGCTGATCCCGCAGGAAACAAACTCATCTGCAATCTTATCTCCAAATGGATCGTCGCCCAGCTGGGTGATCATCGAGGCCTCACCGCCCAGTTTTACGTAGGCTCCGCATACATTTGCTGGTGCCCCGCCAACCGCAGGCGCAAAAGCCGAGACTCTCTTCATCTCTTTCCCGGATTCTGCCGGGATAAAATCAATCAATGCTTCTCCGATTGCCAGTAACCGTCTCATAAATTGCTATCCTCCATGGCCAATATATTCTGTATGTACCTTCCATGGGGCACATGGTTCCCACACCCACGAAAGGGTTATATTTATCATAATATATTTGGAAAAAAAGAGCAAGGATTTGTTCTCTATATTCCGTTTTCCGTCCCCATTTCTCTTCTGCTTTGACGTCCCTCCTGCCTCTTGCGTTCTGTAAGCAGCCAGCCCTTTGCCTCCAAAAACCACGCATCCTCCGGCCTGGTCAGCAGGACATGCCGCACTTTTCCCGCCAATGCCTGCAGGTAGCGCTGTTTGTCAAGGGATCCGTCCGGCAAAAGGAAATGCTTTGCTTCCCCGCTTTGCCTTAGATGCCCCTCCACGCCGAATTTCCGGCAGTAATACAGTTCCTGCCGCAGCTTCCGGCGGTACTGTGCAGATGTCTGCACCCGCTCGTTGACCACCAGCCCGGTCACTGTCTGCCGCATGTTTTGCGGCAGGACCTTCGTCTTCTTCCGGTTCAGTTCAAAGCCCATTGCCCGCAGGAAATTCTCTGCCTTCTGCCGGACTTCCCATGCATCGAAATCCCCGGAAAAGGCCATATCGTCACAATAGCGGCTATAGGAGATTTTACGTTCCCTGCACCATCCTGCCATATACTCATCAAAAGGCTTCATCACCAGATTGGAAACGGCGGGTGAGGTCGGCGCCCCCTGTGGCAGGTACTCTCCGCAGCAGCACAAAGAGGTGAGCAGAACGCCCACCGGCGGAGGGAAATATTTCACCGGAAATGCATGGCAGAGAACCATCGGGAACGTAATGCTGCCGAAAAAATCCCTGATATCCAGCTTCATCACCAGCGGCTTCCCCACATGCCCGGAGGCATTGCAGATAATCCCTGCCTGCCTGTGGTATGCCGTCGCACAGCCTGCAATGGAAAGCCCCTCCAATACGTGGCGGAGGAGATTTTTCTGGACATGTTTTAGCAGGGGATCCGGAGCCAGCAGGATCCGGCGGGATCCGTCTTTTTTGGGAATGGAAATCCGCTCATAATGCCGTTCGCTATGGTTGCTTAACGCATAAAGGCAGGCCATCACCTTCTCCCTTGGCCAGCCGTTTTCCCCTAACAGACGGAAGGAAAGTATCATTTCCTGGCAATGTGCATCCGTGCAATAACGCCACAAATCTTTCCTCGATACCGTCCAGGCACTGCCCTGCCCCCCGCTTTCTCCAATATCCATCGTACGGTTCTCCTGTAAGGAAAAGCCTCTGCCGTGCGGCAGAGATTTTCCCTGATGAAAATATTGATAGGGCAGATAAAAACGGCAGCACTTTATATAGGGATTCCGCAGACTGCGCATAGGTACCAAACGCCGGTGCAAACGGCGGGATGCACCTGAAAGGTGCGGCTGTACCTTAGGGCAGGCTGTGGGCTTTCCTGGCATTTTCTGTACCGGGTGCCGACTCGGCGCCCGTCCAGCCCTTCCTGGCCTGTCTCCATGCAAAAAAGTGCTGATTCATCTGCTGCCGTCTTTAACTGTCACTTTTGTAACTTTTTTAGCATACCATATCTGCCCCTTTTCTGCAAGCAGATTGCAAGCCGGCTTGAAATGACGGAATGTGATTGAATAACGTCATAATCTGTCGTATAATAACGGCATCCCATAAAAGGAGGCATCCTTATGAAACCGGCCCTTATCATTGGTTCCACCTGCGTGGACATTATCATCAACATTGACCATCTCCCTAAAACAGAGGAAAACCTGCGCCCGCGGTCCCAGGCGATGGCGCTGGGGGGATGTGCCTATAATGTTTCCCATATGATGCGCCTCTTCCATGCCCCCCATACCTTTATCTCCCCGGTCGGCACCGGGATCTATGGCAATTATGTCGCAGAGCAGTTTAGCAAGCTGCAGATCCCTGTCCTTGTCCGCGTGCCGGATATGGATAACGGCTGCTGCTATTGCCTGGTGGAATCCGGAGGGGAACGCACGTTCCTGTCTCTTCACGGTGCAGAATATACGTTCCAAAAAGCCTGGATGGATTCCTGCCCCGCAGACTGCCATCAGCTGACCTATGTCTGCGGCCTGGAGATTGAAGAGCCTACAGGGGAGTTTTTGATTGAGTATCTGGAAGAGCATCCCTGCCTGGAAGTCTGCTACGCCCCGGGCCCTAGGGGGATAAAGATTGACCCGGTGAAAACAGAGAGGATGTTTAGGCTTCGTCCCCTTCTTCATGTCAATGAACGGGAAGCCCTGGCCTTAAGCGGCTGCCCCTCTTACCAGGAGGCGGCAAAAAACCTCCACGCCAAAACCCAGAATACTGTTATCATTACCCTGGGAGAGCATGGCTGTTATTGTAAAGAAAGGACAGGCGGGACATTTTTTGCGCCTTCTGTCCCCTCCGGGAATGTAGCGGACACCATCGGAGCCGGCGATGCCCATATCGGCACCATCCTGGCGTTGCTGACCAAGGGTTATCCGCTTGACGAGGCGGTCTCCTGTGCAAACCTTGTTTCCGCGGCTGTGGTAGAGGTTCCGGGGGCTGTCCTCCCTGCCGGGAAGCTTCCCGCAGTTCTCTGCAGATATCTATAGATGCCGGAAAGTAAAAGAGCCAGAACCATTCAAGGTTTTGGCTCTTTCTTGCCAGTTCTTTTACCGTAACTCCAAAGGCAATGGCATTACACCACGCTCTTAAGCCCCAAAGTTTTTTCGATCACCAGCATTACCCCCAGCGTAATCACCATCAGCAATGTAGCCAAAGCAGCGATTGTCGGGTCAAAATGGTATTCCACATAAGCCATCATCTCAATAGGCAGCATGGATACCCCTGCCTGGGTGAGGAATGCAGAAAGCGATACATTGTTAAAAGAGTTGATCACTGCCATAATACAGGCGGATACAATGCCTGATTTAATATTGGGAAGCAGGATGTGGAAAAAGGTATAGATATTTCCTGCCCCCAAAATCCTGGCCGCCTCCTCCATGGAAAAATCAAAATTGGACAAGCTGGATGTCACAACCCGCATCACATATGGTATGGACAAGATCGTATGGCCGATCAGCAGGCTTGGCATTGCCGGCAGCTTAAAACGGTTCACCACGTACCGGAGCATGACAAAGCCCAGCACGATCACCGGGATCAGCACCGGCGACAGGAACAAGCTTTTGATTAGTTCCTTGCCCCTGAAACGGTAGCGGTTCAGCGCATAGGCGGCCGGAAGGCCTAAAAGCAGTGCGAAAAATGTGCCTGCAAAAGCGACGATGATGCTGTTTTTCGCTGCGCTGCCAAAACTTTTTACCTGCATAATCTGGTGGTACCAGCGCAGGGTAAAGCCCTCTCCCGGGAATTTCAGATATGTGGTGTCGCTAAAGGAAGCAGCCATAATAACCAACAGCGGCCCAATCAGGAACACATATACCAGCAAAGTCACAAAAAACAAAGATTTGCTCTTTCTCATGGATAACTCCTTTGCATCAGGCAATCAGTTATTGGACGGAGAACAATTCATTCCATTTGGCAATCCAGTCTGCCTTGTTGGCATTGATTACAGACCAGTCAGGAATCAGCAGGTTGTCAATCATTTCTTTTCCGTAAGTAAAATTAGCAGCCTGCTCCGGGGTCAGTTCCACATCGGTTCTTACAGGGGCGTCCACTCCGTCCAAAGCTTCCGCTAACTGAACTTCTTTGGAGAGATAAAAATCAACAAATGCCTGGGCGAGTTCTTTGTTCTGGCAGCCCTTGATAATATTCACGGCATTAAAACCGCTATATACTCCCTCGGCCGGATCCACCCATACATAGTCATCGGAAGCAGACTGTGCTGCCGTGTAGGAGTAATCCAACAGAACCGCAACCGATATCTCACCCTGGTTTAACATAGTGATGGTATCATTGGCGCTGGTATAGGTCTTCATGATATTGGGCTTTAACTCCTCAAACTTCGCCAAAATCGCCTCATCGTCACTGCCTGGGGTAAGCCCGGCCATTTTGGCTACCGAATAATACATTAACGGGCCGGAGGTGGTGGTGATGTCCGGGATGGCAATCGAGCCCTCCAGTTCCGGGTTCCAAAGATCCTCCCAGGAGGTAATCTCAATCGGGCAGGTAGACTTGTCATATACGATCCCAAGGCGGTTGAAGCTGTAAGCCGGCCCATAGCCTTCGCCAAAAGGAGCCTTTGCATTGTCGTATACGGCAGACAGGTTGGACAGGCTGTCCGTATCGATCGTGTCGATCAGGTCCGCATCGATCAGGTCGGCGATAAAGGCATCGCCAATGACCACAATGTCATAATTCTCCGGAGATTCCTTGATCTTGGTCACGCGCTCTGCATTCTTTCCGGTTTCCACAATCAGTTCGCAGCCGGTTGCCGCCATAAAGGGGTCGTAGATATTCTTCTGAACCAGTTCTGCATTAAAAGAAAACGTGGAAATCCGCAGCTGCTGCCCTTCAAAGGACGGAAGGCCTTCCCCTGCGGCTTTGGTTTCTGCTGCGCCGCCGGCCTCCTCCTTTGCCTCACCTTTTGCTTCTGAAGCCGCCGGAGCCGCCGCAGTTGTATCCTCCGGCTGGCTGGAGCCGCCACAGGCAGCCAGTGATGCAGCCATAGCAGCCGCCAGTGCAACGCTTAACAGTTTCTTTTTCATAATCTTTGTCTCCTTTTTCTTTTCTATGAGAAAGTTTCGCCGCCCAAGGCGGTCTTGAAAACCTTCCTGCACCGTAATTTGCCGGTTATGGCACATGAGCCGTCCGTAAAACTCTTGCAAAAAGCTTAAAGCAGAATTATCTTGCCGGGAGTGAGGGACAATGTTACCCGGTCGCCGGTTTTGTACACACTTTCCTGGTCTGTGCTGACCTCAAACTCACCGATCGCAGTGCGCACATTGTATTGGTTGCGTTTGCCCAGGAAGGTGCTTACCATAACTTCACCGGCTAATGGGTTGACCGCCTCCTGCCCGGCAGGCACGACCAGGATATCTTCCGGCCGGATACATGCCCGGATGGAAGGATCCTTCCTGCCCCCTGCTGCCTGGACCGTATTGCCGTCCGGCAGCACATAAAAGCCATCCTTTTCGGCCGGCTTCAAATCCATGAAATTCTCAAACCCTACAAAGCGGGCGATAAACTCGGTTTTTGGGTGGTTATAGATTGCGGAGGGGCTGTCCATCTGTTCAATGACACCGTGGTTCATGATTGCCACTTTATCTGAGATGGCAAAGCACTCCTCCTGGTCATGGGTCACATAGATCGCCGTAAAACCAAATTTCTGCTGCAAACGGCGGATCTCCACCCGCATCTTCACCCGCAGCTTGGCATCGAGATTGCTCAGCGGCTCGTCTAGCAACAGCAGGTCCGGTTTGATGACCAAGGCCCTGGCCAATGCCACCCTCTGCCGCTGCCCTCCGGACATCTCCTTGGGGAAGCGGTTCTCAAAGCCGCCTAGGTCTACGGTTTCAAGCATCTCCGTAACCTCTTTTTTGATCTGGGCAGCCGGCATTTTCCGCATCTTAAGGCCAAACGCCACATTATCGAACACCGTCATATGGGGGAAAAGTGCATAGCTTTGGAACACAAAGCCGAAGTTCCGCTTATTGAGCGGTACCTGGGTATAGTCTTTTCCGCCAAACATAAACTTTCCCGCCATCGGGGAGGAGAAACCTGCAATCAGCCGCAGGGTGGTCGTCTTGCCGCAGCCGCTGGAACCAAGAAGAGAGACCAGTTCCCCTTTCTCCACCTGAAAATCCAGATCCTTAAGAATCACATTCTTGTCATATCCCGCAGTAATGTCCTGCAGTTCCAAAAGAGCCATATCCCTTTCCCTCCTTAGATCGTTGGATTCAGCTTCCGGCTGACCTTATTAATCACCGTGGACACCGCAATCGTCACCACAATCATGATCACGGCCACTACCGAGGCCTGTGTCCAGTCTCCTAAGGACATTGCCTGCTGGTAGATCATGGTCGCCAGCACACGGGTATCCGTACCGCCTAAAAGCTGCGGCGTAGTATATGCAGTCAGGCAGCCGGTAAAGACCAGCACGCTCCCCGTCACCAGGCCTGGAATGCTAAGCGGCAGGACTACATGGCGGAAGGTTGCCGTCCTGGATGCCCCCAGGCTCCCCGCTGCCAGGTTCAGGTCCTCGGAAATATTATCCATCACTCCGATCAGGGACAAAATCATCAGGGGCAGAAACAGCTGGATAAAACCTACTACCATTGAAAATTCATTATACAGAAGGCTGATTGGCTTTGCCACAAGGCCCAGGCTTACTAAAATATCGTTGACGATCCCTTTCTTCCCGAGCAGCACCATCCAGCTAAAGGAGCGGATGACCGGGCTGGTGAACATGGGAAACACGGCCAATGCCATCAATACCCCCTTGTTTTTGGAGTATTTGGAGATATAAAACGCCGTGGGGAACCCCAAGACGGCGCACGCGGCAGTGCTGAGCAGGCTGAGGCGGATGCTCCTGAAAAACACTTGCTTGAAATAGGTGCTTTCCATCAGAGCCATATAATTGGTAAGCGAAAATGCGCCGCCCTCATCCAAAAATGATTTGAACAACAGGGAAAACAAGGGTATCAGCATAAAGAATGACAGAAACAAACAGCCTGGCAGGATAAACAGCCAGTATATGTTGGTTTTCTTCTCTAGCAAGGAGAATCCCCTCCTTTCTTTTGATACATTTTAATAGGCGTTTGCGAAACGCCAGAACCCGCATAAATACGGGATTCTCTTTGTCACAAAATAAAACAACTCCTCACT
>RAYB01000052.1 GCA_003669055.1 bacterium 1XD21-70 | reverse complement strand
GACAGCGGCGGAAGCGGAAGCACGGATCCGGGAAACGAAGGGACGGACAGCGACGGAAGCGGAAGCACGGATCCGGGGGACGGAGGAACGGATAACGGCGATACAGGAAGTACAGTTCCGAGTGAGGAAGAGACAAAGCCGGAGGAAACGGAAGAGGAAAAACCAGGATCGGGAAGCCTAACGCCGAAAGAGACAAAAGAGGAGGAAGAAACCAAGGAAACAGAGGAAGAAGAGTTAGAGGAAGCCAGTCGGCTCCGCGCCATGGGATTACAAAACTATGAGCCTCAGGAAGGCATGGAATATGTGGTTGCAAAAGAAAACGGAGAACAGATCATTATCCTCCGTTATTACCGGGAAGTGGATGATAATGAGACAGAACCGGAAACTACCCCGTCAGGAGGCGGAGGTGGAGGAGGCGGTGGAGGGGGAGACGACCCGGATCCAACTAAGCCCTCCACCCCTCCCACGGATCCAAGCCCGGAGCCATCCACAGAGCCTTCCGTGGAAGAGCCGACCTCCCCGGAAGAACTTCCCGACCCCAATGATCCTGACAGCCCGGAACGGGTTACCATATGGGAAGATGGCGTACCGAAGACGTATCTTAAGGTATGGGATCCGGAAACAGAGCAATGGATCTATATCCTGGAGGAGGAGGTTCCACTGGCATGGCAGAGCCTTCCAAAGACCGGAGACAAGATTGTAAGAGTTTTGTGGATGGCCATGTTTATGGGGTCATCAGCCGGCATGATATTGCTGATAGCTGCCAGGCGCAGGAAGGGGAGAAACCGGTAGAAGCAAAATCAGAAAAGAGATAGATATAATCGCAGGCCAAGGGCTGCCGCATGAACAAAATGCGGCAGCCCTTGGCATTCATCCATACAATTCCCCGATCCCAGACACCGCCACATAGATATGGGAGATTTTATACCAGGTGGCAAAGTCGGTCACTCCGGTTTGGGGCAGCCCAAAGACAGACTGGAAGGTTTTTACGGATGCGGCAGTAGCAGGCCCGTAGATGCCGTCCGGGGTGACACGGGGGATGGCCGTATAGACGGAGGCGATTGCGTCAAGCTGTTCTTGCAGCTGGCGCACCTTCTGGCCGGAGGCACCGGAACTTAGGTTATAGCCGGGCCAGGAGGCAGGGATCCCGGAGATTTCCTCCGCGGTATTGATATACATGCTGTCCCCATAGAAATTCCGGATAATCTCAATCGGGCTATAGCCCTGTTCGCCTAAGTCACAAGAGCCCCACTGGGTCATCCACCCCCGGTGCAGGCACTGTACCTGCCTGCCGTCACAATACTGGGTGAGGATTGGCTGCTTCACCTCCGGCCTTGACAGGTAATTGTCAAAAATTTCGTCTACGATCACGGAGATGCTCTCATAAATATTTCTTCCATAGATCCATTTATGGTCAAAAGCGGTAGAAGAGGTGATCGTAAAATCATACCCGCGGTTGCGGTAGTGCTCGGTATACACCCGGTTTAAGGTAAAACTCATGATAGCAAGGACATTGGCGGTGATCGTAGACTGGGGCCAGGTGGCATAGATCTCGCTGGAAGCCACATTTTTGATATAATCCCGGTAAGGGACATAATAATTTTTCGCAGTGGAGTCCGTAGGAACCCCGTCATGCACTACTACCGTTTGCGGTACTACTACCCGGCTCAGCACAATCTCCCCGCTCTCCCCCACCGGCTGGATCTCCGCTTCCGCAATTTTAGGAGGATAGTTCCCATACAAGGTATGGTCAGGGATCACAATCGGGTTTTCCTCCGGGGCCGGGTCGCCTTCCGGTTCCAGGCGCACTGGCTGGATGGCGGTAACCGTAGGCAGGATTTCCGTGCCGGAGATATAGGCCGTCTTAAAGCCAGGCGCCGAGATTTCCAGGTTATATTCCGAGTACGGCCGTTCATCGCCTGGCTGGAGGCTGTAATCAAGCGGAGGCGCGGGAAGGGAAAGCTGCTCTGTCTGCCCTGAATTATTCGTGCTGGTCTTTTCGACAGCAGAGCCAGGCTCACCGGCATAAGAAATAGAAACAGTAGCATTTTTGATAGGAAAATTATTTTCGATATTAACAACATTCACCTGTAAAAACCCCTGTGAAGCCGTATCAACAGCCGCAGCCGAGACATTTTTACCCATAGGAACCTCGATAGAAATGATTATTAGAAAATATATTCACCTCCCGTCACCAATATGATTTTTCTTTCCCAACCAATAAAGATACCAGCCATGGAGGGAGGGGAAGGGACAGCCGGGAGGGCAAAGGGGAGCCAGGGCAGACAGGAGGGCGAGCCAGGGACGGCAAGGTATGGCTGGGGTGCATTTGCAGGGATTTTAGGAGTGCTTAAATTTCCGGATTTTGCGTTGAAACAAAAATGCATACTGTCTGAGCGCAGCGAGTTTATGCATTTTTGTTTCGCTTTTAGCAAAAGAAGGAAGTTTTAGAACTCCTTGAATCCCGAAACCGCACCCCAGCCATACCTTGCCGTCCCTGGCTCGCCCTCCTGTCTGCCCTGGCTCCCCTTTGCCCTCCCGGCTGTCCCTTCCCCTCCCTCTGCAGCCCCCCCCCTTTTAAAAATTAATTTGAAGAACTGCTTGAAATCTAAAATAAAATCATGTATAATTTTACCAATTTGGGCAAAAATCCGAGCCCCCAAAAGTTACTTTTCAGGACAATGGAAAAAGAAAGGATGGCTCCCTACCTATGAAAGCATTTCTCATACTGGAAGACGGAACCGTATTCTGCGGCAGCAGCATCGGCTCTGAGAGAGAGGTTATCAGTGAAATCGTATTTAACACATCTATGGCTGGTTATCTGGAAGTCCTTACCGATCCCTCTTATGCAGGGCAGGCGGTAGTGATGACATATCCCCTGATCGGCAACTACGGCATCTGCACGGAAGATATGGAGTCCGGCAGGCCATGGCCCGATGGTTTTATTGTCCGTGAATTATCCAGAATCCCCAGCAATTTCCGAAGCGGGGGCAGACTTCAGCATTTCTTGGAAAAATATGATATTCCTGGTATCAGCGGTATCGATACAAGAGCCCTCACCAAAATTTTAAGAGAAAAAGGCACCATGAACGGCATGATTACGACCCATGCCTATGAAGACTATGCAGAGCCGGTTGCACGGATGAAGGATTACCGGGTGGCAGGTGTGGTGAAGGCGGTTTCCTGTAAGGAAAAATATACCTTAGAGCCGTCAGACCCTGGCAGGGAGGCGGTCTCGGTGCGCACAGCAGGGAAGCCGGAAAGCCTGCAAAAGCGCGCCGGGGAAGGGAAGCGGGTGGCTCTCCTTGACTTGGGCGCCAAGAAAAATATTGCCCGTGCACTGACCGAGCGGGGGTGTGAGGTGACGGTGTATCCCTGTGATACCCCGGCGGCGGAGATCCTGGCGGAAGAGCCGGATGGGATCATGCTGTCAAACGGCCCCGGGGATCCCAAGGAGAATACGAAAATTATCCGCGAGATCCGTAAGATTTACGAATCCGGGGTGCCGGTCTTTGCCATCTGCCTGGGGCACCAGCTGATGGCGCTGGCTGCCGGGGCAGATACCTACAAGCTGAAATACGGCCACCGGGGCGGCAACCATCCGGTGAAGGACCTGGCCACCGGGCGGGTATACATTTCCGCACAGAACCACGGCTATGCGGTGGATCCGGAAAGCTTAAGCCCGCAGGTAGCAGTGCCGGCGTTTACCAATGTCAATGACAACACCAACGAGGGCCTGAGGTATGTGGGGAAGGATATATTTACGGTGCAGTTCCACCCGGAGGCCTGCCCCGGGCCCCAGGATTCTGCTTATCTGTTTGACCGTTTTATCGAGATGATGGGAGGGAAGGAATAATGCCAAAAAATCCGGAGATTAAGAAGGTGCTGGTTCTGGGCTCAGGGCCGATCGTGATTGGGCAGGCAGCGGAGTTTGACTATGCAGGAACCCAGGCCTGCCGTTCCCTCAGGGAAGAGGGCATCGAGGTAGTGCTCTTAAATTCCAACCCGGCTACCATTATGACGGACAAGGATATCGCAGACCATGTGTATATCGAGCCGCTGACGGCGGAGGTGGTGGAGCAGCTGATCCGCAAGGAACGGCCGGACAGCATACTGCCGACATTAGGCGGGCAGGCAGGGCTGAACCTGGCAATGGAACTGGAGGAGTCCGGGTTCCTGGAAAAAAACCAGGTGCGGCTGATCGGGACTACGGCCTTGACGATCAAAAAGGCGGAAGACCGGGAGATGTTTAAGGAGACAATGGAAAAGATCAAGGAGCCGGTGGCGCCTTCGGACATTGTGGAGGATGTGGAGGACGGTCTGCGGATTGCAGCAGAGATCGGCTACCCGGTAGTGCTGCGCCCGGCCTATACCTTAGGAGGCAGCGGAGGCGGCATTGCACATAATCCCGGGCAGTGCAGGGAAATCCTGGAAAACGGGCTGCGCCTCTCGCGGGTGGGCCAGGTGCTGGTGGAACGCTGCATTGCCGGCTGGAAGGAGATCGAGTATGAGGTAATGCGGGACGGTGCGGGCAATGTCATCACGGTCTGCAATATGGAAAACATCGACCCGGTGGGCGTGCACACGGGGGACAGCATTGTGGTGGCGCCCTCGCAGACGCTAGGGGACAAGGAATACCAGATGCTGCGGACTTCGGCGCTGAACATTATCACAGAACTGGGTATTACCGGCGGCTGCAACGTGCAGTATGCGCTCAACCCGGACAGCTTTGAGTACTGCGTGATTGAGGTAAACCCCAGGGTCAGCCGTTCCTCGGCTCTGGCCTCCAAGGCCACCGGCTACCCGATTGCCAAGGTGGCGGCAAAGATTGCGCTGGGCTATACCCTGGATGAGATTAAGAACGCGGTGACAAAAAAGACCTGCGCCTGCTTTGAGCCGATGCTGGATTACTGCGTGGTGAAGATGCCGCGCCTGCCTTTTGACAAGTTTATCACTGCCAAGCGGACATTAGGGACACAGATGAAGGCGACCGGTGAGGTGATGAGCATCTGCACCAATTTTGAGGGGGCGCTGATGAAGGCCATCCGCTCGCTGGAGCAGCATGCGGACTGCCTGCTCTCCTATGACTTTAGCGGGCTGGATCCAGACGCCCTGAAAAGCCAGATGGCAAAGGTGGATGACAGGAGGATCTGGGTGGTTGCCGAGGCATTGCGCCGGGGGATTTCCTATGATGAGATATTTGAAATCACCCGCATTGACCGCTGGTTCATCGATAAGCTGGCCGTGCTGGTGGAGATGGAGCAGGCGCTGAAAACAGAGCCGCTGACGGAGGAACTCCTGCGCGAGGCCAAGCGGCTGGAGTACCCGGATACGGTCATTGCCCGGCTGGCGGGCATGCCCGTGCAGGAGGTGAAAAGCCTGCGCCGCAAAGCAGGGATCCGGGCAGCTTACAAGATGGTGGACACCTGTGCCGCGGAGTTTGAGGCAAAGACGCCCTACTACTATTCCTGCTTTGACGGAGAGAGCGAGGCAGGAGAAGCCTGCCGGGAGGACGGGGCCTTTGGAGGCGGAGAAACAGCAGGGGGCGCCCGCCGCAAAAAGAAGGTGCTGGTGCTGGGATCCGGCCCGATCCGCATCGGCCAGGGGATCGAGTTTGATTTCTGCTGCGTCCACAGCACCTGGGCATTTGCCAGGGAAGGGTATGAGACGATCATCATCAACAACAACCCGGAGACAGTGAGCACGGATTTTGACATTGCGGATAAGCTGTATTTTGAGCCGCTGACCCCGGAGGATGTAGAATCGGTGGTGGATGTGGAGAAGCCGGACGGCGCGGTGGTGCAGTTTGGCGGGCAGACAGCCATCAAGCTGACAGAGGCGTTGATGAAGATGGGGGTGCCGGTCCTGGGAACCTCGGCAAAGGACGTGGACGCGGCGGAGGACCGGGAACTTTTTGACCAGATCCTAGAAAAGTGCCGGATCCCGAGGCCAAAGGGGCATACGGTATTTACGGCCGAGGAGGCCAAGGCGGCAGCGGATGAACTAGGCTATCCGGTGCTGGTGCGCCCTTCGTACGTGCTGGGCGGACAGGGGATGCAGATCTGCATCAATGACCATGATATCGATGAATTTATCGGCATTATCAACCAGATTGCACAGGACCATCCGATTTTGGTGGACAAGTATATAGTCGGCAAGGAGATTGAGGTGGATGCCGTCTGTGACGGGCAGGACATCCTGATTCCCGGCATCATGGAGCATATCGAGCGGACGGGCGTCCATTCCGGCGACAGCATATCGGTATACCCCGCGCCGAACATTACCCCAGAGATTGAGGCGCGGCTGGTGGACTATACGGAGAAGCTGGCACGGGCGCTGCATGTGAAGGGGATGATCAACATCCAGTTTATCGTGGCGGGGGAGGAGGTCTTTATCATCGAGGTGAACCCCCGCTCGTCGCGCACGGTGCCTTACATCAGCAAGGTGACCGGCATACCCATTGTGCCATTGGCAACGCAGGTCATCTGCGGGCATACGCTGAAGGAATTGGGATACACGCCGGGGCTGCAGAAAAAGTCGGAATATGTTGCGGTCAAGATGCCGGTGTTTTCTTTTGAGAAGATCCGGGGGGCGGATATCAGCTTGGGGCCGGAGATGAAATCCACCGGCGAGTGCCTGGGCATTGCCAAAACGTTTAACGAGGCGCTTTACAAGGCCTTTGAGGGGGCAGGGGTCAAGCTGCCGAAACATAAGAATATGGTAATTACCGTGAGAAAGCAGGAGCATGAGGCAGCGGTAGGGATTGCCCGGCGCTTCCAGGAGGCGGGGTACAGGATTTTTGCCACCAGGGGAACTGCAAAGGTGTTAAATGCACATGGCGTGAAGGCGTTTTCCGTGCGCAAACTCGAACAGGAATCGCCGAATATCCTGGATCTTATTTTAGGGCATGAGATCGACCTGGTGATTGATATCCCGCAGCAGGGGGCGCTAAGGAGCCATGACGGGTTTGTGATCCGCAGGAATGCCATCGAGACAGGGGTGCATGTGCTGACGAGCCTGGACACGGCGGGAGCCCTGGCAACCAGCCTGGAGAACCGGGCAGGAGAGTTGACACTGGTAGACATCAGCAGATCATAGGAAGGAGTTTTTATGCTGGAAGTAACAGGCCTGTGCAAATCATACAAAGCGCACAAGGTGCTGTCAGAGGTATCGCTGACGGCGGCGCCTGGGGATTGTGTGGGGATCGTAGGGAGCAACGGCTGCGGGAAAACAACATTTTTGTCGATCCTGGCGGGGGCAGTCCGGGCAGATAAGGGCAGCATCCGCTTCCACGGGCGGGAAGCTGTGGGGCATGCGAAGGTATTTTATGAGGAGGCGGCATATGTCCCGCAGGAGAACCCGCTGATAGAGGAACTTTCTGTGAGGGATAACTTATCACTGTGGTACAAAGGGAGCAGGACGCGGATGGAGGAGGACCTGGAGTCAGGGCCGGCCGCGATGCTGGGGATCCGGGAAATGCTGAAAAAGAGCGTATCGACATTGTCCGGAGGGATGAAAAAACGCCTTAGCATTGCCTGCGCCTTGTCTAACCATGCCTCTGTGCTGATCCTGGACGAGCCGGGGGCAGCGCTTGACTTGGAATGTAAGGCAGATATCCGCAGATACCTGGAAAAATACCGGGAAAACGGAGGAAGCATCCTTCTTACCTCCCACGAATTGCCGGAATTGTCGCTGTGTACCGTGATGTATGTGCTGAAAGAGGGGAGGCTGCGGCAGATCGAAAACAGGCTGGGGGAAAGGGAACTGATCCGTGAATTTCAAAAATAGGCAGGAAAAACATTAAGATTTTCATAACCCCATAGGATTTTCTTGGAATATTTGCTATAATGGCTGCTAAAGAGGTACAGTACTGCAAAATGAAAGCAACGGGAGGAAACGAGATGAAGTGTAATTATTGTGGAAATGAATTGAACGAACAGGATCTGGCATGCCCGTTCTGCGGCAAGGCGGCAGAACAGGGCGAAGCGTCAGGCGGCAGTGGTGCCACTCAGATATCCGTCCCGGCCGGTTCCTATGCAGAAGCAGGAGCCGTATCCGGCAGTGCGGTGCCGGAGGCGCCAAAGAAGAAGCCCGTCGGCAAGATAGCAGCCATTGCGGCGGCAGCGGCGGCCGTGGTCGGGATCGGTGCTTTTGCCATGGTAAAGCTGACGGAGAAGGATCCGAAGGAGGTGGTGATTGCTGCCTTTGAGAACATCTATACGGAGGATCAGGTCAAGCCGATGGAGGAACTGTTCGGGGTGTCCGGCTTTGCGGAATTTTCGCAGGAGGCCAGCCAGCAGGTGAGGACGGAGATTGTGCTGGACGGCTGCTCCGACGAGCAGGTAAACCAGCTGGCAGGCGGCGGCTTTTGGACTGAGGTGAAGTATGACATGGAGCAGAAAGAAGGTACTTTGGACCTGGGGATTTTGTTCAACCGGATGGATCTGCTCAGCATGAATTTTTATTACGGGGACGAGACAATCATGGCCGCCATCCCGGAACTGAGCGGGAAGGTATTTACCCTGGATATCAGCGACGGCCTTGTGGAACGTATTGAGAATTCACCGACATTAGGGCCGATGGTTGCATCCTCGGGCATGGATGTCGGGGCGATGGCGGAGTTCTACCAGGAATACATGGAGTGGATCAACAAAAAGTTAGAGGACGGGACAGCCTCCGACCCCTACGGGATCCAGGATGTATGGAAGCGTTACAAGGAAGGGAGCAAGGCACAGGAGGATTTCAAGGCTGCCCTGACGGTGGAGAAGGCAGGGAAGGAAACCTTTTTGATGGATGGGAAAAAGGTGTCCTGCAAGGGGTACCAGGTATTTGTAAGCAAAGATTCCATGATTGATTTTCTGGATACGTCGGCAGAGTTCTTTTTGCAGGACGAACAGTTAAAGGAAAATTTCCTGGAGAACCTGCGCATGAGCCTGCGGATGATCGAGATCACGAACGGCGAGGCCTCCGAAGCCCTTGGAGGCCTGTCCGCAGAGGAGTTTTTGGAAGAGAATTACGACGACATGAAGGAGTCGGTGGAAGACGCCATCGATGAACTGGACGCAGTGCTGAATGATGTCGAGATGCTGGTGTATGTGGATCCCAAGGGGCGCCTGGCCTTTGTGGAGGGGACGACTGCCCTGGATACGGAGGATGAGAGCACGGATGTGGAATTCAGCATGAACCTGCAGGGAGGAAGCTACTTAACCCAGAATGCACAGCTGAAGCTGGAACTGATCCAGGACGGCGATACCGTAACAGTTGAGGTTATGAAGCAGGGGACTTATGACGGCAAGAACCTGACAGGCGACATAGAGATTGAACTGTACGGGGATAATGACGGCAAAGAGGAAAGCTATGGGCTGATGCTAAGCGGCACTTATTCTTCGGAAGGCGGTGATTTCAACCTGGAGGCTGAGGTGAGGGCAGAGGACGAAAAAGTGTTTGCCATGTCGGCGATGGGGGCAGTCAGCGAACTGGAGAAGGGCAGCGTGCTGCATATGGATCTGGATGAAATCCGTTTTGACGTGCCGGAATCCAGAGCGACGATGGTCTATGAAGACATGTATATGACATTCAGCGGCGAGTATGACCTGCGCCCGCTGGAGGATGAGATTGAGGTGCCGGAGGGCGAGAAGATGGATGTGCTGGCTGCCACGGAGTCAGACTGGCAGAGGGTGGCGATGGAGGCATACATGGGCATTATGGATATCGCAAGCCAGCTGCAGTCGGTGATGGAATGATGTCTGAAAGAAGGATCGGGGAATAGGATATGTCGATGTGCCTGGTTTTTTGGAAACTGGAACTGAAAAGAGCATACCGGAGATTCCCACAGATGTTTGCGGGGGCAATCGCGCTGCTGTTTCTGGCGGGCGCGATTGCCCTTTTGGCAGGACGCGCCCTGTATGGGGATGCGGCGGTGGGAAGGGTTTCGGTCGGGGTAGTGCTGCCGAAGGAGGATGCCCTGGCAAGGCAGATGGTATCTATGATCAGTTCCCTTGACAGCGTGAAGAGTTTGTGTGATTTCCGGTATATGGAAGAGGAAGAAGGCATAAAGGCCTTGAGGGAAGGCCGGTTAAGTGCGGTGATGGATATGCCAGAGGGCCTGATCCAGGGGATTATGGATGGGAGCAATCCGGCGGTAAGGATCCTGCTGCCGGGGGATGACTGGCTGGAAAGCCGGATTTTTAGGGAACTTACGGAGGCAGGGGCAAAGATCCTGGGTGCATCCCAGGCAGGCATTTACGCGGGCAACGAACTTTACCGGATGGCTGGCATGGAGGCGTCGGTCCCGGAACTGGAACGGGACCTGAATCAGGTCTTTTTGTCCTACAGCCTGCCGCGGGAGGATTATTTCCGCTATCTGAAGGTCAGTGCAACAGGGGATGTGGAGGTGCCGGTGTTCTACGGGATCAGTGCATACGTCCTGTTTTTGCTGCTGCTGGCGATCCCGGCATCCGGATATCTGCTGCCGTTTTCACCGGTGATGCGGCGCAAGCTGACGCTTTTGGGCGCCGGGAGCGCGAGCAGGGTATGGGGGCGGATTTTCAGCCTGGGGAGCCTTTTTTTCGTGATGTCCCTGGCGGCAATCCCGGTGGTAAAAGGGATGTCCGGGCTGTTAAAGATTGGGGCAGCGGGTGCCGCACCCGAGGGGATGCTTGGGCCAGCGGCGGCCGGGCCGGTGCTTTTGCTGGTCTGCCTGGCAGCAGCCTCATTGGTGGTGTTCATTTACCAGGCGGCCGGGTCGCTTCTCGGAGGGGTCATGCTGCTGTTTTTGACGGTGACGGCACAGCATTTTTTGGCGGGCGGGTTTTTGCCGGCCGTCTTTTTGCCCCGCATGCTGCAGTGCTTGGTGCCGGCCATGCCGTCGGCAATCCTGATGGAGGGGGTGCAGATGATCTTAGGCGGGAGCCGGTCGTTTGCCCCGCCGGGGAAGCTTTTGCTGCTGCTGGCGGTTTGTTCTTTTTTGGCGATATTGTTAGAAAGGCGGGAAGCCTGATGGGAGTACCGATGGACTTTAAGGGAGGTCAGATGGCATGGGCAGAGTTTGGATGTGGTTTTTCCTATCCTGTAAGAGGCATTTGCACAGAAAATCTTTTTTGGTGATCCTGCTTTTGCTGCCGGCCGGGACATTTTTGATCCGGGGATCACAGAAGGGGGAGGCAGCAGAACTGGATATCGCAGTGTGCGCAGAGCAGGGTACAGAAGGGTCATTGGAGCAGCAGCTGGCAGAGGCACTGGCACAAAGGCAAGCCGGGGAAGGGCTGTTTCGCTTTTACCTCTGTGAGGATGAGAAGCAGGTGAAAGACGAGGTGGCATCCCGCAGGGCAGAGTGCGGCTACGTGATCTTAGAGGGGCTAAGGGAGAAGCTGGACCGCCATGATTTTAAGAGGAGCATCCGCGTCTATTCTGCACCGTCCACCATGGCGGCAAAGCTGTCCTCGGAGACCGTGTTTGCCGCCATGGTTGAACTATATAACCCGGAACTGTTTCGCCAGTATGTGGCAGGAAAGCTGCAGGATGCAGCCGGTACAAAGGATGGCATGGCAGACATTCTCTATGACAAATGGAAAAGCAACGGCAGCACCTTTCATTTCATGTATGAGTATGTCGGCAGGCAGGGGGAGGCCACAAAGGAGGCGCCGGAGGCGATGGTTTTCCCGGTACGCGGGATCGTGGCGGTATATCTGTTTGTGATCGGGCTTTACAGTGCGGCCATGAGCCTGGCGGATGAGAGGAGGGGGCTGTTTTTGGCCGTCCCTTATGGCAGCCGCAGCCTGTGCCGCATAGCGGCCATGGCGGCGCCGGTGTTTCTGTCAGCCGTATCCGGCTATCTGGCTCTGTCGAGCGGAGGGGTAGCCTGGCGCATGGACCTTGAGCTGGCGGCGCTGGCGTCCTATGTCATCCTGGTTACCGGTTATTCATGGATAATAAGGCTGGCTTGCCGCCGGGAGGCGCTGGTCTGCTGCCTGATCCCGTTTTTTTTGGTAGGGAGTTTGGTGTTCTGCCCGGTATTTTTGGATATCGGGAAATACATCCCGGAATTTGGCGGCCTGGGGAATCTGTTTCTTCCGCAATATTATATCAGGATATTTGGGTGAAGGGCTTAACCGTTCAGGTTGCTATTGTGAAATTCCACATTTTGAAATATAATAATGATAGCGGTTTTATAATTTAAAATAAGGGAGAGGGGGACAAAATATGGGAATCAAAATCAATAGGGAAAAAAGGGATATTGCCTGGGTACGCATGGGTGCGGGCGTAGGCGCGGCTATGTTCCTGGCAGCGGCATGGGCGGGTACGGCGTTTGCGGCCAGGGACGGGGAACCCATAGAGGAGGTTTCCCTCATCTTTGAATCCCAGATCGAGACGGGAGGAAGCAACAGCGAAGTGGATGTGGAGACCGAGGACAGTGAGTACAGCGTGGAGGGTGTGGAGGTGCTGAATGCTTCCGGTGACTGGGCAGGAGGGGTGCGCCCGAAACTGGAGATCTTTCTTTACGCTGAGGACGGATACTATTTTGACGATACGGGAGAGGATCTGTTTTCGTTTTCCGGCGAGGATGTGGAGTATGTGTCTGCAAGGAAGCGGGAGAAAGGGACGGAACTGTATTTGACGGTAAGGCTGGGGGCACTGGATGAGGAGAACCTGTCTGTGGACGGGGTGCGCTGGGACAAACAGAAAATGGCGGCGGAATGGGAGGAGAACCCGGAGGCCAGGGGATATGAGGTGCGCCTTTTTAAAGGCAGCGACGAGGTGGCTTTTGTGACGCTCCGCTCTTCCTCGGAGACTTTTTACCGTTTTTCCGGCCAGATGAAGCAGGGCGGGAATTATTATTTTGAAGTGCGTGCCATAGGCAGCGGTTCTTCCCGCGGGGAGTGGGAAGCCTCAAAACGGTGGAACCCGGAGGCAGACGAGGAGCCGGACAGTTCCTCGGATGAGGGCGGCAAGGAGATGGTCAGCCCCTCTACCTCCTCAAAGCCCCAGGCGGGATATTACAGCGACGAGGAATTTGACCCGGACAATGAGTACGATGACGAGGATGGAGGTTCGGGAAGGAGTTCCGGGAGGAAAAGCACGAAAACTGCAAGCAGCAGCAAAAAGCAGGCCATTGCCACCCGCGAGGGAGAACTTACATCCAATGCAAGCGAGCGCTGGATGGAGGATCAAAAGGGCTGGTGGTTTTGTTTGGGAGATGGCAGCTGGCTTTTTGGAACCTGGGCAAAGATTGACGGAAGCTGGTATTGCTTTGATGATGCAGGCTATCTCCGCCACGGATGGATTGAATCCGGCAAAGAGTGGTATTACTGCGGGGAGAACGGCGCGATGCTGGTGAATGCACGTACACCGGACGGATATTTTGTCGGTGGGGACGGCGTGTGGATCCGGTAAACAGGCAGGGGAACAAAAAGAGCCATGGAGGCAGATGTGAGGAAAGGGTCAGAGATGGGCAGATTACGGACAAGGGACAGGCATATACTTTATAAGGCGGCCATATGGCTGCTGGCATGGGCCATGTTTGCTTCCCCTGGTGCCGGTACGGGAGGCTATCCGGCGGCGTGGGCGGCAGAGGACTTGGAATCAGAGGGCAGCCTGGCAGTGACGGGGCTCCGGTGGGATGAATCTGACGGGACGGCCGTCTGGGACCACAACCCTTCTGCGAAGCGTTATGAGGTTCGTTTGTACCGGGGGAGTTCTTCCGTGGTCTCCACCCGGACGACAAGTGAATCCTATTACGATTTTGGCAGCCGCATCAACCGGCGGGGCAATTACTATTTTGAAGTGCGGGCAGTGGCAAGCGGGTCACAGAAAGGGGTTTGGGTAAGTTCCGAAAGCTGGTATGTCTCAGCGGGTGAAGCAGAAGACATAAGCGGCTGGGATTCTTCTGGAGGCAGCTATGATTCAAACAGGGGGCCAGGGGTGGCTGGCGGATATGGCAACACTGCCCAAAGCGGCCCGGGCGCCGGGGGCGGCAACAGCTTTGCAAACGGGCCGGGGGTAGTGACCGGATCCGGGAACCACTGGTGCCTGGACCAATACGGATGGTGGTACCAGTATGCAAACGGCAGCTATCCGCGCGGCTGCTGGCTGAGCATTGATAACAAATGGTACTGTTTCAACGAAGCAGGCTATATCCGTTACGGCTGGATACGGCACAACGGAAACTGGTATTATTGCGGCCCGGACGGAGCATTGATGGCAAATACAAGGACGCCGGACGGATATTATGTAGGAGAGGGAGGAATCTGGATTTCTCCCTGAATGAGAGCCGGTATCGACAGGGCGTTTCCATATGGATGGAGATGCCCTTTTGAAAAACAGGAAAGCCTGTGGGACAGATGATGAGAAAAAGAGTAGGAAGGTGGCTGCTTGCAGCAGGGGGCGTGCTTGCCCTTCTGTCTGGCTGCAAAGGGCAGCCGTATGAAAAGATCCGGATGCCCGGGCAACAGCAGATCCAGGGGCAGGGAGAAGGCCAGCCGCTCAAGATTGTGATTTCGGAGACGGAAAGTTTGGAGATTGTTTTGGAGGGTGCCCCAAAGGAGGCAGAGGAAAAGGAAGATCCGCTGGTGCTTTTGTTTGCAGGGGATGTGCTGCTGTCAGACCATGTGCTGAATGCTTATGAGCAGGCAGGGGGGATCCAGGGGGTGCTGGACCAGGGATACCGGGACGTGATCGCAGAAGCAGATTTTTTTATGGCCAACCAGGAGTTCCCATTCAGCAGCCGGGGGGAGATGGCTCCGGACAAGCAGTTTACCTTCCGGCTGCCGCCGGAAAAGGTTTCCCTGTTTTTGGAGATGGGGATTGACGGGGTGACATTGGCCAATAACCATGCGCTGGATTTTGGGAGGGAGGCGCTTTTGGATTCCTGTGAGACGCTGGACCGGGCGGGGATCCAACACACCGGCGCGGGGGCAAGCCTGGAACTGGCAAAAAAGCCGGTGGTTGTCGGGCAAAAAGGAAAACATGTTGCAGTGATCGGAGCCACCAGGGTGGTTCCGGTGTCCGACTGGGCGGCAGGGAGGCAGTCTCCCGGGATGCTGGCTGCTTATGATATGGGAGTGCTCCTGGAGGAAATAGGCAGACAGAGGCAGGAGAATGATTTTGTGGTTGTTTACATCCATTGGGGAGCCGAGAAGGAGGAGCGGCCACGTGATTACCAGAGGACAATGGCGAGGCAGATGGTGGATGCCGGGGCAGATTTGGTGGTCGGGGCGCATCCGCATGTGCTTCAGGGAATAGAGTATTATAAAGGCAAGGCAATCGTCTACAGCCTGGGGAATTTTGTGTTTGGAAGTTCGATTCCGCGCACAGCATTACTGCAGGTGGCCTTGGGGGAGGGCAGTGAGCCTCTTTTGCGCCTGGTTCCGGGGAGTTCCGGGGCAGGGTATACCAGGATGCTGACGGATGAAGCGGGGCGGCAGGAATTTTTCCGCTATATGGAGAGCATTTCGGACGGGGTGGTTTTTGGGGCAGACGGGACAGTGGCTCCAGCGGGAAAGGAGGGTATGGGGGAATGAGCGGCCTGGGCTTTGTCAGGGGCAAAAAAGGGAGGAGCAGGCGGCGCCCGGCGGGAAGGCCCCTCAGTCTTTTGGCTGCCGGGGTGCTTGCGGCGGCGGGAACACTCCTTGGCCTGTGGCTTGGCCTTGGAAAGAGCCAGACGGAAACGGAAAGGCAGAGGGCGGCAGGAAGGCAGGAGGCGGAGGAGGGACTTCGTAAGGAGGCATATGGCAGCGCGGCAGGCGGACAGGCCATGGAGGAAGAAAAACTAGAGGAGATCCGGGAATATGAGGCTTTTCTTGGACGGGTGGGAGGAATCCGCAGCAGGGAAGAGATCGGGGATGCCGGGCTTTTTGTGGTGGAAGACCAGATTTTTTTGCTGGAGGCTGCCGGAAGGGGAGAGGTTCTCCTGATTCCTGCGCTGGATCCGAAATACCGGCGGATGGTGCTTTTTTTCGCGGAGGCGGGGGATGCCGGGGAGATTATTTTTTGGACAGAACAACTGGAGGCAAACAGCCAGGCCCCGGGCAAGCTAAAGCAGGGATGCCGGGATGTGGCGGCGGTATCGTTCCCCGACATTGACGGGGACGGACGGCAGGACGTGGTGCTGATTACGGTGTGCAATGCCTTGGAGGACGGGGCAGGCGCATCCTATAAGGTGGGGGATGTGCTTTTCCAGGGGCAGGACGGCTTCTACCGGGATTGGCGCCTGTCAGGCCGTATCAACCGCTTCGGCATGAACAAAAGCGTGCGGCAGATCCTGTTTTTTGCGGCGGGAGGGGAGCCGGTGGAGGCGTTGTATACGGCGGCTACGAGAAAAGAACTGGAACAATACGGCTTTGTGGAGGAGCCGGGATATGCATCCCGTGCGGAGTTTGAAAAGCTGGGGGAACTTCTGGTTGTGCCGGGCTATTACAAGCTGGCCGAGTACCATATTTTTATGGTTTACCTGGTAAATAAGGAGGGCAGGATCGCCTGGAATTTCCAGCCGATGGGGGAATATGAGAACCTGTATGAAATACTGGGTATTGCCTGCCGGGACATTGACGGGGACGGGCTTAAGGATGTCGTGGCCCTGGCACGTTACAGCTATGACACGCCGTCCGGGGAGATGGTGACAGAAAAAGGGTACACGATTTATTACCAGAGGACAGGGGGCTTTGTGGAGGATACGGAACTGAAAAGCGTCTATCAGTGCGGGGAGGAGACTACCATGGAAGAGTTGGTGGTGCTGGCACGTTCATACTGGGGATGGGGGGAGGAAAATGATTAAAATCCTGATTGTTGATGACGAGAAACCGATTTGCGACCTGATTGATTTGAACCTTTCGGCGGCAGGCTACCACTGTACGTCCGTGCAGGACGGGGCAGCTGCGATCCGTATGATCGAGGAGGGGAAATATGACCTGATCCTGTTGGATGTGATGCTGCCGGGCGTGGACGGGTATGACATTATGGAATATATCCGGCCTTTGCAGGTTCCGGTGATTTTTATCACTGCGCGCTATGAGGTGAAGGACCGGGTGAGAGGGCTTAAGCTGGGGGCGGATGATTACCTGGTGAAGCCCTTTGATGTGGTGGAGCTGGTGGCGCGGGTGGAGGCCGTGCTGCGCCGCTACCATAAGTCAGGCCATGTGCTGTCAGCCAGGGATGTGGTGGTGGATGTGGAGGCGCACCAGGTGCTGCGGGGCGGCAGGCTGGTCGAACTGACGAACAAGGAATTCGGGCTGCTGGTTTTGTTCATACGCAATAAAAACGTGGCATTGTTCCGGGAGACCTTGTATGAGAAGGTCTGGGAGGGGGAGTATTCCGGCGACAGCCGTACAGTGGACCTGCATGTGCAGAGGCTGCGCAAAAAGCTGGGCTGGGAAAATTGCCTGGTGACAGTGTATAAGGTCGGATACCGGTTAGAGGTGCCGCAATGAAATTCTCGTTAAAGCTGCTGCTGTGGACGGTTATCGTGCTGGCGCTGGCCCTGGGGTTCAGCGGGTTTTATTTTGTCAATTCCGTGTTTGAGACTTCTATGGAACGGGAGACAGGGCAGGCGATGGAGGAGAGCAGGATCCTGCGCTTTGCATTTGAGACGGCGGCGCTGAATGCCCCGGCCAAATATGATGTGCTGGCAGACCGCACCATTGAGGAGATTGCCCGTAACCTGGAAAACGGGGGCAGCAGCCGGAGGCTTAGGATCTCCGGCGAGAACCGGCAGACGATCTATGGGAGCAGCGATTTCGGAGGGGACGGTGTGCTGCTGGCGCAGACAGGCCAGGAGGAGAATACCTGGCAGGTCATCCGCCTGGGAGAGCAGTATTTTGTGCAGACCTGCATGGCCACAAGGGCTTTGGACAGGATCTTGTATCTGGAGACCATGCGGGATGTGACGGAGGTGTTTAAGGAACGTGCGCTGGGGTTTTTGGTGTACCGGCGGGTGACGGTGCTGATGCTGGTTCTTGGTACGTTTATCATGCATGGTATTTCCTCGTGGCTGACCCGGCCGATCCGGCTTTTGACCCGGGCAACGAAGCGGATGGCAGAGGGGGAATACGGTTACCGGGCAAAAAAGGTCAGCGATGACGAACTGGGGCAGCTGACGCTGGATTTTAACCGGATGGCCAATGCCTTAGAGGACAATATCGCCATGCTGCAAAAGGAAATCCAGGCCAGGGAGGATTTTGTGGCTGCCTTTGCCCATGAACTGAAGACGCCGCTGACGGCAATCATCGGCTATGCGGACATGCTGCGTTCCCACCGGCTGGACGAGGAGAAGCGTTTCCTGTCGGCAAATTATATCTACACGGAGGGGAAACGGCTGGAGGCCATGTCTTTCCGGCTCCTTGAGATTATGGTTACCCGGCATGGGGATATCAAGCTGCAGGCAGTTCCGGCAGAGGCGCTGTTTCAATACCTTAGCGGCATGTATGCGAATAACCGGACGATGAGGCTTTTGTTCCGATATGACAGTGCCATGGTGCAGGCGGAGCCGAACCTGCTAAAATCCGTGATGGTTAACCTGATTGACAATGCCTGTAAGGCGTCGGAGCCAGGGGGCGTGATTGAGGTCCGCGGGTGCTTAAAGAAAAAGAAATACCGTTTCTCGGTACGCGATTACGGTGAGGGGATCCCTAAGGAGGAGCAGGAGAAGGTTACGCAGGCATTTTATATGGTGGATAAATCCCGTTCGCGGAGCCGTAACGGAGCCGGGCTGGGACTGGCTCTCTGTGCGGAGATCCTGGCTCTGCATGGCAGCAGGCTGCGGATAGACAGTGAGATAGGCAAGGGGACGTGCATGAGTTTTATACTGCAAGGAAACCGTTTGGAAGGGGATGGCAGCAGGAATGGGTAGGGGAACCAATATTATTTTTGTGGTACCGGTAGCGCTTGCCGTGGCGCTTTCGGTCTGGGGGCCGGAGGCCTTGTCCGGATATCAGGACCGTTCCCTGTTAGGGAAGATCCACCGGCAGGAGACGGAAGCATCCGGGGAGGGCTACCGTTATGAACTGAGCGCGGCTGAAAAAGTATATGTGCTGTCCCAGGCACTAGGGAGCGTGTCCCACACAGAGGGCGGGGCGGCGGGAAGCCTTGTATTTGCCGGGGAGCCTTACGGGGAGGCAGGAGGGGATTATGCCTTTATTACCAACCAAAAGAACCCTTCCGGGGAAAATGTTTCCGGCGAGGCGGCGTATGCAATGTGCAGCCGCAGCCTCCGGGAATTAAAGGAAGCCGGCCTTTTGCCGGAATCCGTACAGGAGGCAGACCCGGCATTCTATGACGCAGTGCTGTATTCCGCCATTGACGTGCGGGAGCCGCGCAGCTATGTGGCGGTCTGGAAACTGAGCCTTTCGGACCGTATCCGGGGAGTGCGCAAGGAAAACCGGCTGATGGAAGTCTACATGGATGCGGATGACGGGAAGATCTATGAGTTTTATGCCCGGACAGAATGGGAGTGGGAGGAGATTGACCCCGACGCAATCGCCCGCGCATGGTGTGCCTACCTGGGGCTTGAAAACCCGTCAGAGTGCGGGGAGGTAAATCCACTGGCAGAGGCAACGCCCTATTTCAAAAAGTATGTGGTGCCAGGCGGGCCGGAGGAGCGGACTGTCATGACAGTAGGGTTTTATGAGGGGATCCGGGAGTTTTTCGTAAAGGTTTCATGGTGAGTGACTTTTCATGTTTTGTGTTGCCTATTCCTATTGTCTAACCCCCTTAGGCTGTGATATAATTTTCACGAGTGTAGCAGGTATGCTGCGGCAGTTTTCGCATGCCGGCGGGGCGTGCAAAACGCAGAAAGGAGAAAAATGAAAGCAGAAGAGACATTGCGGTTATTGGAGGGCGGACCGGCCAAGGAACTGATGGTAAAGCTTTATGGCAGGGATCAGGCAGAAGAGAATGCCGGCCGCTATCGCGATATGGTAGAAAAGTTTAATAAGAAATATGGGGACCGGGATATCCTGATGTTTACGTCTCCTGGCAGGACGGAAATCAGCGGCAACCATACAGACCATAACCATGGTAAAGTACTGGCAGGCAGCATTAACCTGGACTGTGTGGGGGTTGCGGCGAAGAACGGCACTTCCCGGGTAAATATAGTAAGCGAGACCTTTAACCAGGAGTTTACAGTCGATTTAGAGGATCTGTCCCCGAGCGAGAGGAAGGCAGGGACGGAAGACTTAGTGAGGGGGCTTTTGCAGGGGTTCCAGGAATTTGGCTATGAGATCGGCGGCTTTGATGCCTATATTACCAGCAATGTGATCAGTTCTGCCGGAGTGAGTTCTTCTGCTGCCTTTGAGATGCTGCTGTGCTCGATGATCAACACCTTTTTTAACGGCGGGCGGATGGACACCGTGGCTTATGCCCATGTAGGAAAATATGCAGAGAATGTCTATTGGGACAAGGCTTCCGGCCTTTTAGACCAGATGGCCTGTGCCGTGGGCGGCCTGATTACCATAGATTTTTTGGATCCGGCTTCCCCAGTTGTGGAAAAGGTGGAGTTTGATTTTGCCTCCAGGGACCATAGCCTGATTATCGTACAGACCGGAAAGGGGCATGCGGATTTAAGTGCCGATTATTCTTCCGTGCCGAATGAGATGAAGAAGGTGGCAGAATATTTCGGCAAGGAAGTGTGTGCGGAGATTACCAAAGAGCAAGTGCTCCGGCAGCTAAAGGGCGTGCGGGAGTTTGCCGGTGACCGCTCCGTGATGCGTGCGCTGCATTTCTTTGAGGAGAACAAGCGGGTGGAAGCCGAGGTAGCTGCTTTAAAGGAAGGGCGGTTTGAAGACTTTTTGTCTGGCATTACGGCATCCGGCAATTCTTCGTGGAAATGGCTGCAGAACTGCTATACAAACACCAATTACCAGGAACAGGGGATTACGGTGGCCTTGGCATTGACGGAATTGTTCATTGCAGACAAAGGCAGGGGTGCCTGCCGGGTCCATGGCGGTGGTTTTGCAGGCGTTATCATGGCGATGCTGCCCAATGACCTGGTTGAAGAGTACATAGCCTATATCGAGGCGGCGTTAGGGGAAGGGAGTGCTTACCGGATGAGCATCCGCCCTTACGGCGCAGTCTGTGTGAACGATATCATATAAAAGGGGAGAAGCGGAGGGACGGGGGATGCCTGGAGGCACTTCCCTGTCTCTCCCTTTTCTTTTTTCAGTCTTTCTTTTTGCGGGAAAATATGATATGATGTCACGCATACAGAAAAGAAGGGCTAGATTATGAGATTCAAAAAATACATACCGTTTCTGTTTTACCTGCTCCTGCTTTTGGGCTGCATTGCGGTTGTAATGTTGGCGGGGAGGCTGGCCGGGGTACAAAAAGGGGAGACAGCGCCTTCTCCTGACGCCATTGTGCCGGAGCCGGAAAAGCCGGGAAGGCAGCCGGAGCCGGAGAATCCGCCAAAGCCGGGGGATCCGACCCTGCCAAAGGAGGAGGAAACAGACAGCCGGCCGGAGCAGGAACCGGAGCATTATTGGCGGCGGGACGGATGGCAGGAGGAAGAAATGGTTCCTGAGGAAGAGCCTTACCGACCGCCGGTGGTGATGCTGGTATCGGATCTCCATTATATCAGCAGGGCTACCCATGACGGCGGGGCGGCATTCCGGGAGATGGTGGCGCAGGATGACGGGAAAATCAGCGAATTCAGCGATGAACTGATCGACATATTGGTGGAGGAAGCGGTCACCCAAAAACCTTCTGCCTTGGTGCTGACCGGGGATATTACTTTAAACGGGGAGAAGGAGAACCATCAGAGGCTGGCGGGGAAGCTGCGCCGGGTGCTGGAGGAGGGGATTGCGGTTTTGGTGGTTCCCGGCAACCATGACATCAAGAACCACAATGCCGCCGCTTATTTTGGGGAGGGGAAGGAAGCGGCAGAATATTTGGAGTCGGCACAGGATTTTTATGGCATCTACCATGAATTTGGCTATGACCAGGCTTTTAGCCGGGATGAATCCTCCCTTAGTTATTCCTATGCCCTGGATGACACCCATTGGATGCTGATGCTGGATACCTGCCAGTACGAGGATTATAACCATGTAAGCGGAAGGCTGAAGCCGGAGACGATGGAGTGGCTGGAAGGCGTCCTGGCACAGGCACAAGAACAGGGGGTTACGGTACTGCCGGCAGGGCATCATAACCTGCTCTCGGAAAGCCGCCTGTATACTACGGAATGTACGATGGAGAACCACACCGACGTGATCAGCCTGTTTGAGGAATATGGCCTTCCCCTGTATGTCAGCGGGCACCTGCATGCCCAACGGATAAAAAAACACAAGCCGGAGCCGGGGACGCCGGAGGATGCCTATGGGATCCAGGAGATTGTGCTGCCGCCATACAGCATCCCGCCCTGCCAGTACGGCAGGCTGGAATGGCAGGCCGGGGGCGGCATGCGGTTTGAGACAAAACAGGCGGATGTGGAGGGCTATGCCCGCCGGCTGGGGAGTGAGGACGCGCGCCTTCTGGGGTTTAAAGAGTACGGAGCCGAGTATGTGAAGGGGATTGTGGGAAACCAGGCACGCAAAACGCTGAAGGCTGTCCCTGAGGATTTGAAGGATGAGATGGTAGGTTTGTACGGGGAACTCTATTATGCCTATTGTGCCGGGAACGCGATGAGCGAGGGCCGGGTACATGCTACCAGGGCTTACCGGCTGTGGGAACGGATTGACCCGGATAGCCGGTATGTGAAGGACATGGGGCAAATGATTGAGGATGTGAGGGAAAACTTACATGACTGGAGCAGATAAGGGGGAAGAGGATGGATAAAAAGGAAAAGAAAAACATAAAGGGAATACGGATCCGCACCATGAATTACGGGATGATCCTGGCCGCCTGTATTCTGTATGTGATGGTCATTTTCGTGACGATCCATATATCGGTGGGATACCAGAACCTAAGCGATGCCATGGATCATTATATTGAGTGCATGAAGGCTGCCGACCAGGTAACGGAAGGGTCGGATTACCTGACTATGAAGGTTCGTCTGTACGTTGAGACGGAGGACCTGCAGCAGGTAAAAGATTATTTTGAGGAATTGCACGTGACCAAACGCCGGGACAAGGCGGTGGAAGAACTGGAGCATCACCAGGATAACCCGGAAGCGCACCGCTACCTGGAACTGGCGCTGGAGAAGTCAAATGAACTGATGCAGCGGGAATTCTATGCCATGAGGCTGGTGGCAGAAGCTGCCGGGCAGGGCGGGGAGGAACTGCCCCAGGAGGTAAGGGATGTAACCTTGTCTGCCAAAGACCTGCAGCTGAGCCCGGAAGAAATGCAGGAAAAAGCACGCGAGATGGTATTCGGCACTGCCTACCAGGATGCCAAGGCATTGATCGGCAGCAATATTGCTTATTTCTTTACCAACGCGGTGGAGACGACACGCTTAGACCAGGTTCAGAGCGCCCTTATACTGGAAAAAAGCATGGTAAGGCAGAGGGTCTATATCAGCATCCTCTTCGTACTGAATATCGTCACCTTTGTGATGGTGATTATGCTGATTGTGAAGCCGCTGCAGATCTATATCCGCTGCATCAAGGAGGATAAGATGCTGGAGATTGCGGGGGCATATGAATTTAAATATCTGGCGCTGACCTACAACGACATCTATGAGGTCAATGCGGCGAACGAGGCGATGCTGCGGCATAAGGCGGAACACGACCCGCTTACCGGCGTGATCAACCGGGGAGGCTTTGACCAGCTGAGCCAGATTTTAAAGGCACAGAAGATCCCCCTGGCGTTGCTGCTGATCGACGTGGATAAATTTAAGCAGGTGAATGACGGCTATGGCCATGAGACTGGGGATCTGGTGCTGAAAAAGGTCGCCAAGCTTTTGCGGGAAAGTTTCCGTTCCAATGACTATGTGGCACGCCTTGGAGGCGACGAGTTTGCAGTGCTGATGGTGGAGGCAACGCCGGAGCAGGAGGTGCGGATCCGGAACAAGGTGAACTATATCAACAGTGTCCTCAAAAATCCCGAGGATGGGCTGCCGGAGGTTTCCCTAAGCGTTGGCGTGGCGTTCTCGGCGGAAGGTTTTACGGACGATTTGTACCGGAACACGGACAGCGCCCTCTACTTGGTGAAGGAGCACGGGCGCTGCGGATGTGATTTTTACCGGGGATGACCGTCAGGGAGGGACAGGGATTGCCGGCGGAATTCGCGGGGGGTTACGCCGAAGCGTTCCTTGAACCTCCGGTTAAAATAGGACAGGTTTTCAAAACCGGACTCTGCCGCCACGGTGAGGATGGAGTCCTCGGAAGCGGGCAGCAGGCGGGAAGCCATCGTCAGGCGGTAATCGTTTAGGTAGGCAGTAAAGGATGTACCAAACGTATTTTTGAAGAATTTCATGAAATGGGACTGGCTGAAGCCGACGGCGGCAGCCAGTTTTTTGATGGAGAGGGGTTCCTGGTAGTGCTGTTCGATATATTTTAAAATCTGACGGGATTTTTCCAAGGCTTTTTCCTGAAAACGGCAGCCGGGGTCTGCGGCGCCTATGGCAGCCACAAGCCCGTGGCGGTAGAGCAGGAAAAACAATTCAAACAGCTTTCCCTTGATAAGCAGTTCATAAGCGCCCGGAAAGGTACGCCGCACCTCGTCGATCTGGTCGATGCACGCGGCGATAGGGGGATAGGGGGGCATATCCGGGCGGAGGCAGGGGAGGAGGCGGCAGCGGCGGAGGTCTATGGGTGCTAAGTAGGTTTCCCAGGCAGGGTCGGCCAGGCGGGAATTCAGCAGTGACAGCGGAAAAATAATATTTTCGTATTCCATGGAGCACCGCCCCAGCTGGTGGATGGAGTGGAGCTGCCCGGGGCAGATAAATACGATATCCCCGGCTGCCACTTCCAGGGAACGAAAATCCACCGATACGGTGCCGCGGCCTTTTTTGATGTAGATAAACTCCATCTCGTCATGCCAATGGATCGGGACCTGGCTAAAATCATAAGGGATGGAGCAGGGATAGGTCAGGTAGGGAAAAGGGCTGTTGTGGTGGTTGGGCTTTTCCTGATAGCTTTCGTACTCGATAATGTCCATAAAATCGTCCTTTTTCGCAGAGATTTGCAATTGCAATGATAGGATTGTATCATAATTTCCTGGAATAATGCAAGAAAAATACGAAAGAAGGGCATATAATAAGGCTAGTGTCAGTACACTAGATGCCCAAAGTGCATAGAATGTGTTCTCGGAAAGTAAGGAGGAAGTATCCGATATGAAAAAGATCGCGGAAGAATTAAAGAAACAATGTGGGAAGGAAATCTCCCAGTGCAATAACCATGAATTGTATGAGGCGCTGCTGGCTCTGGTGCAGAAGGAAGCTGCTGGCCGGGAGAGCAAGGAAGGCAAGAAGAAAATTTATTATATATCAGCAGAGTTTTTGATCGGGAAGCTGCTGAGCAATAACCTGATTAACCTTGGCTGGTATAATGAAGTGAGAGATCTGCTGGCGGCAAACGGCAAGGATCTTTGTGAGGTGGAAGAGGCAGAGCCGGAGCCGTCGCTGGGCAATGGCGGCCTGGGAAGGCTGGCGGCCTGCTTTTTGGATTCCATGGCCGGGCTGGGGCTTTTTGGGGACGGGATCGGTTTGAATTACCATCTGGGCTTGTTTAAGCAGGAGTTTGAGGAGGAACTGCAAAAGGAGATGCCGAACCCCTGGATCGAAGAGAACAGCTGGCTGATCCGGCGTGAGGTTTCCTACCCGGTAGAATTCGGCAGCTTAACCGTACATTCCCGGCTGTACGATATCGCTGTGACAGGATACAAAAACCGCACGAACTGGCTGCATCTGTTTGATGTGGAGAGCGTGGATGAGCAGATTGTAGGGAAAGGGATTTCCTTTGACAAGGAAGATATTGCCAAGAACCTGACCCTGTTTTTATACCCGGATGACAGTGACGAGGCGGGGCGCAAGCTGAGGATTTACCAGCAATATTTTATGGTAAGCAACGGTGCGCAGATGATCTTGGACGAATGCGTGAAGCGGGGCTGCAATTTGCATGACCTGCCGGACTATGCGGTAGTCCAGATCAATGACACACATCCGTCGATGGTGATCCCGGAACTGATCCGGCTGCTGGCCATGCGGGGGATTGATTTTGACGAGGCAGTAGAGATCGTGAAAAAGACCTGTGCCTATACAAACCATACGATCCTGGCAGAGGCCCTGGAGAAATGGCCGATTTCTTACCTGAAAGAGGTAGTGCCGCAGCTGGTGCCGATTATTGAGATCCTGGATGGCCGCATCCGCCGGAAATATGCCGGGGAGCAGGTGGCAATTATCGACCGGGAGGACCGGGTGCATATGGCGAACATGGATATCCACTATGGGTTCAGCGTCAACGGCGTGGCATACCTGCACACAGAGATTTTAAAGAACACAGAGCTAAAAGATTTCTATGAACTGTACCCGGAGAAGTTTAACAATAAGACCAACGGGATCACCTTCCGCCGCTGGCTGCTGCACTGCAACCACCCGCTGGCAGATTATATCACGGAAAAGATCGGTTCGGGCTATAAACGGGATGTAAAGGAACTGGAAAAGATCGGCGCTTTTGACGACGAGGCATCGCTTAATGAACTGTTAGAGATCAAGCACAAAAACAAGGTGGCGCTGAAGCATTACCTTATGGAGACCCAGGGGATCGAGGTCGATGAGAATTCCATTTTTGATATTCAGGTAAAGAGGCTCCATGAGTATAAGCGGCAGCAGATGAATGTGCTTTACGTGATCCATAAATATCTTGAGATTAAGAAAGGGAAGGTTCCCACTACCCCGGTTACGGTGATTTTCGGGGCGAAGGCAGCACCGGCTTATGTGATTGCCAAGGACATTATCCACCTGATCCTGTGCCTGGAGAAGCTGGTGAACCAGGATCCGCAGGTCAGCCCATACTTAAAGGTGGTGATGGTGGAGAACTATAATGTGACAAAGGCAGAGAAGCTGATCCCGGCCTGCGATATCTCTGAGCAGATCTCCTTGGCTTCTAAGGAAGCCAGCGGCACCGGAAACATGAAGTTCATGCTGAACGGGGCAGTGACCTTAGGAACCATGGACGGGGCTAATGTAGAGATCGCGCAGCTGGTGGGCAAGGAAAATATCTATATCTTCGGGGAGTCCAGCGAGACTGTCATCGAACACTATGAGAAGGCAGATTACGTCTCAAAGGATTACTACAAAAAGAGCGAAGACATCAAGGAAGCCGTGGACTTTATCATCGGTGAGGAGTTGATGGAGATCGGCAAAAAAGAGAACCTGCAGCGGTTTTACGACGAACTGATGAACAAGGACTGGTTCATGACCCTTCTGGATTACGAGGATTATGCGCAGGTGCGTGAGCAGGCCTACAAAGACTACGAAGACCGCCTGGGCTGGGCGAAAAAGATGCTGGTGAATATCAGCAAGGCAGGGTTCTTCTCCTCCGACCGGACGATTGAGGAATACAATAGGGATATTTGGAAACTTTCTGAGGAGTAAAGGGATTGTTAAGGTATTGAGGGGGACGCTTTAAAGAGAGGGAAGAGGCGGACGGCCTTGGGCTCACAGGGTCTGGCTGGTTTGCGTTTCGGGATGTAAGGATTTCTAAAACTTCTGGGTTTTGCTGAGTGCGAAACAAAAATGCAAAAGTTTAAGAACTCCTAACACCCCTGCAAATGCAAACCAGCCAGACCCTGCGTTGCCCCAAGGCCGTCCGCCTTTTCCCTCCCATTGCAGCTGGTTGCCGCCTCCCCGCCCCTTCCTCCCAATCTCCCTTAAACAAAGATTCCCTTACAATTCTTTCGTTTTCGGTAAAAATCTAAAGGCAAATTTACGCTTTCTTACAGAATCCTCCCATCTATTGACCTTAGAACCATTCCAGGGTGTAGAGTGGTGCCATCAGCAGAAAGCACTGCTGGACGGATGTTACCGGAAAGGAGAAATGATATGAAAAAACAGACAAAACAGCTATTGATTCCCTGCGCGGCAGCAGCGCTTACCATAGGGACTTCTATGATGTCATGGGCAGCAGTTGGCTGGCAGGAGGAGGGCGGAGCCTGGCGGTATTATAATACCAATGGGGAATATGCGGCAGATGCCTGGAAGAAATCAGGAGACCACTGGTTCTGGCTTGATTCGGACGGGGAGATGGTGACGGACAGCCTGATCGAGGACGACGAGGATTATTACTATGTCAACGAGAGCGGCGCCATGGTCAAGAACGAGTGGCGGGAATTGAGCAACACGGATGACAGTGATGACGCGGCAGATACCTGCTGGTATTATCTGGGGCCGAACGGAAAGGCTTATAAGGCACCCGGCTCCGGAAAGACGACATTTAAAACGGTTAACGGCAAGAAATATGCTTTTGATGAGGAAGGGCGGATGCTGTATGGCTGGGTCGATGAGGAGTCTGGCCGTGTGACAGATGAGGATGCCTGGAGGACGGGGGTATATTACCTGGGTGCCAATGGAGACGGGGCGATGCGTACCAACCAATGGGAACGCATGGAAGTGGATGACGATGAGAACGAGGATGACGCATTCGACGGATATTACTGGTTCTGGTTCGGAACCAATGGCAAGAAGGTTTCGGATACCACCAAGACGGTCAACGGACGCAAATATCTGTTTACGGAGAACGGGAACGCGGTCTTTAACTGGCATACAACGGCGAGCAGTCCCACGGCCTCTGCCAGCGATATGTATTACAACAGCCCGGAACAGTGCTGGCGGGCACAGGGATGGTTTTTGTCAGTGCCGGATGAGACGATTGACCCGGAAGGATATGACGACGGCGATGAGTACTGGTATTATGCACAGAAAACAGGAGAGCTGGTGAAGAGCGAGATCAAAAAGATCAATGGCCAGTATTATGGTTTCGACGAGTTTGGGAAGATGCTGCATGGGCTTTATAAAATGTCGGTAAATAACCGTGAAATCCAGAGTTACGAGAAGATTGAGAACGAGGCGGATTTACCCGAGGAGGGCGATGCCTGGCAGGTATATTACTTTGGGGACACACCGAAGGAAGGCGTGATGAAAACCGGGGTTACGCGGATTGAGGTGGACGGTGAGGAGTACACGTATGAATTTAAAAAGTCCGGCAGCGACCGGGGAGCCGGATATGACGGGATCAACGACGGCGCACTCTATGTCAAGGGAAGGCTGATGAAGGCAGATAAGGATGCGAAGCTGGAGAAGATCACCTATAACGGCGAGGATTACCTGGTCAATACCTCTGGCAAGATCCAGAAGAAAAAAACAAATGTCAAGGATGCGGATGACAGATACTACTGCACCGACAGTGACGGGATTGTTATTTATGAAGGAAGCGAAAAGAAAGAGAAGGAGGACTGACGAAGGGAAGGACAACAAAAAACGGCGGCCGTAAAGAGCCGCAGAAATAAACTACCATCACACAATACTTAGAATGCACTCTTATTTAATATATACCAGTTTTACAACTTTTAGTTTTTGAAAAACAAAATACAAACCCAGTCTCTTTGCGGTATAATTTAAGTGGCTAAACTAAAATCCGCACGAGAAGAGACGGGGTTGTATTTGCTGCTGCCTCCAGACCAACCGCCGGGAATCTGTTCTTCTTGGGCAGGAAACAAATCCATCATGGGACATAAGATATAATAAGTCAAGCATTTGAAGAAGAGTTTTCAGATATTTGCCTCTTGATGGCAAATTAGGAAAGAATTCTGAAATGTATGGCGGCTTTATTATCTGCAAGGAGGATATTATGTTTCCGTATGAATTAAATGGATGTAATCGCAGGGATCATTGGGATTGCGGAGATAGGGATGATTTGGAACTGGATGAAAGTTTCAACTTTCCGGCCGAAGAGGATTGTGGGATGTGCCAGGATCCGTGCAGCGGAATTTGCTGTTGCAAAGGTCCCAGGGGACCGCGGGGGCCTCAGGGTTCTCAGGGTCCCATGGGATATCCTGGCCCTCCGGGCCCTAGAGGGGCACAAGGACCTATGGGACTCCAGGGGCCGGCAGGCTCACAGGGTCCTACAGGAGCCACTGGCTTACAAGGCCCACAAGGTCCTGTGGGAGCAGCGGGAGCAGTGGGGCCAACCGGTCCGCAGGGTCCTGCGGGAGCGACAGGAGCCCAGGGTTCGACAGGTCCTACCGGTCCTACTGGAGCGACGGGTTCGCAGGGTCCTGCGGGAGGAGTGGGTTCAATAGGCCCAACCGGCCCTACCGGATCCATAGGGGCGACAGGAGCCCAGGGTCCGACGGGGCCAACAGGCCCAACAGGAGTGACGGGAGCAGTCGGCCCTACCGGCCCAACTGGTTCTGTAGGAGCTACCGGGGCGACAGGGGCAGAAGGCCCGATGGGTCCGCAGGGTCTTGCGGGAGCAGCAGGCCCGACCGGTCCGACCGGTCCCCAAGGGCCTGCTGGAGTAGGATTGGATAGTGTGGACGCCTTTGTTCCAGGAAATTTCTATGCTGCTGGGAAAATGGTAGTTAGTGAAGGGAATTTATATCAGGTAGTAAGAGATAACCCAACTGGTATTCCGGGAAGATCATCAAGTTTTGCTTTGGTGACAGCGGCCGGCCCAACAGGCCCGACCGGTCCCCAAGGCCCAACGGGAGCAACAGGAGCAGCCGGAGCAACAGGCCCAACGGGAGCAACAGGAGCAGCCGGAGCA
>RAYB01000051.1 GCA_003669055.1 bacterium 1XD21-70 | reverse complement strand
TATCAGCATGTCCTTACCCCCTGATTTTATTATATCAAAAAAAGCCAGCTTTTGCTGACCTTTTTTGACAGTCTGAGCCTGACAACCGTTGTCAGGCTTTTGTTTTTATAATCATAGAAAAAACTTTATCGAGGTAGGGTATGAACTCAAAAACATTAAACAGAAATTTTGTATTTTTGATAATAGGACAGGCTTTATCTATGTTTGGAACCGTCTTACTTAAATTTACCGTTTCTTTGCTAATTCTTGATCTGACCAGTTCCGCCGTTTTGTTTGGAACGATTACAGCCATCAGCTATCTGCCGCCTGTTTTCTTATCTCCTATCGCCGGTATTATAGCTGACCGCAATAATAAAAGAAATCTTATGATTGCTTTAGACGGCCTGTATGGTATTATGGCTGTCCTCTTAGTGCTTTCATTATCGTTTTCCAATGTGCTTATTTTGATAACGATTATCGTGGTGGGACTGGCGGCTGTATCTTCTTTTGAAACCCCTGTCGTACAATCCAGCATACCACTCATTCAAGAAAAAAGTCACCTTATACAGTCTAATGCTATTGTTAGTCAAATAAATATGCTTGCTAATCTGATTGGGCCATTATTAGCAGGAATGTTTTATAGTGCGGTCGGAAAGACAGATTTGCAGGGCGTACGAATTATCTTTTTAGGATGTGCCATTTGTTTTTTCTCTGCTACTATCCTTGAGGCGTTTATAAAAATACCGAAAATCATATTGCCCCAAATTAGCAGCCCATTACACGCAGTAAAAAAAGACTTGGGCGAAAGTTTCCATTTCCTAACATCAGAACAGGTATACGTATTCAAAGCAATTCTTCTAAATGCTACTTTTGTTTTTTTGATACAGCCCTTAATTACAACAGGCGCACCATTCATAATTCGAGTTGTACTTAATTTAAGTTCTGTTTTGAACGGTCTGTCACAGGCTTTTATGGGAGCTGCCGGACTGATAGGCGGAATAATCGCCGGAGTGATTGCTAATAAATTCAAAACAGAAAAAATCTATCGGCTGTTTTGGATTATGGGAATATCAATAGCAGCTTTTGGTTGTAGCCTTTTATTCAATTTTTCCGCAAACTTGACCTATATCATATTTGTAATGATTAGCATTGTTGTTTTCATAAGTGCAAGCATAGCAGGGATTTTTATTATGTCGGCCATTCAACAGAATGTAGCTGATAATATGTTAGGCCGTATCATGTCCTTTTATTCAGCAATCGTAAGCGTTGTCCTGCCCATAGGCATTTTGCTCTATGGTTTTCTATATGAAAAGTTTATAAATCATCTTCCGGCTATATTGTTTTTGACTTCAGCCGCAATATTAGCCGTAGGCAATGTTGGTAAAAATACCTATCGCCATTTATCTAACAAAAATACGGGGAGGTGATGGCATGGGAAATTAGCTGTACTTGATTTATCAGAATCCGGCAGACAGATTGGAGAAAAGCTGTTTGTTCTTCTTGACGCAGAGCAGCAAAAAGAATTGATCCATTATGTTCTTGCCAGGAATAAACAAAATAGCTCCTATACAGATAATCCTCTTTCTGCGCTTAATACCTCTGACCTACAAAGTGATTATGCGAAACCATTAACAGAAATTTGGGAAGGTGATCTGTATTTTTGCCTGGAGGAAAGAACGGTGTGTGTCAGCGGTCAGGAGATAGAATTAACAGCTAAAGAATTCGATGCCCTCCACTTACTGATTGTCAACAGGAAACGGGTTTTAACTTTTGAAACCATAGCTTACCATGTTTGGGGTGAAGAATATATTGACGTTACACCGAAAACAATTCATAATCTGTTGAGCCGCCTTCGTCAGAAACTTCAAATTGCACCTGAAGCGCCTGAATATGTTATCAGTGTGCGGGGTGTTGGATATAAATTTGATATACCGCATACAGAGAAATAAAAGAGCTTGCCGCCGCGGAACATCTGCGGCGGATTTTTTTGACAAATTTTTATGCAGACGGCAACTTTCCCCTTAAAAATGTACGGATATATGAGGGGATTATTTTATAACCGCTTACCTGTACACGGCAATTATGAATTTTTTGTGAAATTTGCGAAATGCCCCCGTAATTTCGTCTCAAAAATGAATTGAATAATAGAAAGATATTTTTTGTGCAAAATTGACCGCCCTATTTCCCCTCAAAAATGAAATGTATAGTAGAGGGATATTTTTTACGGTAGGAAGGAGGCGTTTTTATCCACAATCAGATTCCGGTGATGAATTATCCGCAGTACCGCCGAATGCGTAAACTGGTACATGAGTGCTGCAACTACGACGGCGGCAACTGTATTCTTCTGGACGACGAGGAGGAATGTGTCTGCGTCCAGAGTATTTCCTATTCGCTTCTCTGCAAATGGTTCCGCTGCGCTGTCCTGCCGCTGGACAAGCCATTGGAAACGGCACTGCTGTTTCGGGAGGAATTAAAACGCTGCGTGGTCTGCGGCCAATCATTCCTCCCCGGTTCCAACCGGGCGAAATACTGTAAGTTCTGTGCAAAGAAAGTCCACCGCAGGCAGAAAACAGCCAGCGACAGGAAAAGGCGGCTCCTATGCGGACAATTAGAAGCAAAAAAGCCTTGAGATTATTGGCGTTTCAGGCTGCGGTCAACGGGTATGAGGGATAAATCCCCTGCTCCCCTCTAAAACCTGTTTTTAACTGTCCGCAGGACGATTTTAACCTAAACGGGATTTTCCCAGATAGGTGTTGGTTTCTACTTTGCAAATTTACCGCTTTTGCCATTTCCTCCTATATGGGATTCTCCAATACTGGATTTTCAGAGACTGGAAAACCTGACGCTCCGGACAGCCCTGTTCCTCTCTTCCCGGCGATGGATTTCCAGACAGTCTTGACAGCCCATATTTAGATGGAAATTAAAGAGAAGAAGTTAATAACAAGATAGTCAATATCAATCCAATCAATCAGGGATGGATTGATGGAAAGGAGTATATGATGCAAAATGATTTTTTGACGCCTTACAAAGAGGACAGCGGCGTACCGCCCTATCTGCTATTTCCCCGTTTTCTGGTGCCGATGGACTTATCCAACGACGCAAAGGTACTGTATGCCCTGCTCTTAGACCGGGCGGGTATTTCCAGAGAAAACGGATACATAGAACCGGACGGGCGGATTCGTCTCTACTTTACGCTGGAAGAAGCAAAAGGAAAGCTGCATAGGAGCAGGCAGGTGGCGACCAGGGCATTTCAGGAATTACAACGCTGTGGCCTGATTCTCCGCAGAAAGCAGGGGCTTGGCCGTCCGGCGGTCATTACGCTGAATATTTTACCTGCAAGGAAGGAGCGTGATGGGATTGCGTAAGCCTGTGGATTTCAGTGAACTTCCCAAAAATCTGAAACCGGAAATTGCCGAGCGTGTGGCAGAGCATTTCAAAGACGGCGTTTTCGAGTTTGATTTCAGCACAGAAGAAATGATTGCCGTTGAAGGGAATACGGTCTATCATGTCATCCCCCATTATGCGGAGGGAGAGGCGGAAAGCGTACTGGACAAGCTGCGCCGTATCATGGCGGGAAATTTGGAGGCAACAGAATGAAAGTTGCTGAAAAAAGAGGAACGGCGCGTTATAATATAGGCAACCGTTTACCTGGCTGTTATCCCGATACACGGGAGGAAAGGAGCTACTATGAACCAGCAGCCAGATAAGATCACAGCGTTATATTGCCGTTTGAGCCAGGACGACGCTCTCGATGGGGAGAGCAATTCCATTACCAACCAAAAGTCGCTATTATCCAAATACGCAACAGAACACGGATTCCGCAATCCCATGTTTTTCGTGGACGACGGATTCTCAGGAACAAATTTCCAAAGACCCGGCTTTCAGGAAATGATGAAATATGTGGAAGATTATTCGGTTTCCACACTGATTGTCAAAGACCTGTCACGTCTGGGCCGGGAGTATTCCTATATGGGGCGGCTGCAGGATTTCATCTTCCCCGCCTACGATGTCAGGTTTATCGCCATCAACGATGATGTGGACAGTGCAAAGGGCGAAAACGACTTCGCCGTGTTCAAAAATGTATTTAACGATTATTACGCCAAAGACACAAGCAAAAAAATCCGGGCTGTCGTAAAAATGCGCGGAGAAGCCGGGGAACACATCGCCAGCAATCCGCCCTACGGATATGTGAAAGACCCACAGAATAAAAAGAAATGGATTGTAGACGAGGAATCCGCAAAGGTAGTGCGGCGTATCTTTGACCTGTGCATTGCGGGCAAAGGCCCCATGCAGATTGCAAAAGTCCTGACCGCTGACAGGGTACTGACGGTTACTGCGTATAACGCCAGACAGAAAGGATGGTCCATGCCGGATAACCTGTACCAGTGGTGTGCGAAGTCTGTCGCTGGAATACTGGAGCGGCCGGAATATACCGGCTGTACCGTCAACTTCAAGACCTATACCAAATCCCTCAAATTCAAGAAGCGGATGGAAAACCCGAAAGAAAACCGGAGGGTATTTGAAGATACGCAGCCGGCGATCATTGAGCGGGGACAATGGGAACGGGTACAGACGTTAAGAGCCAACAAACGCAGGCCGACAAAGACAGGGAAAACCAGCATTTTCTCCGGTCTTGTCTATTGTGCCGATTGCGGAGCAAAACTCTATTACTGTACCTGTAATACTTACAAGGATGAGTCTCAGGACCATTTCGTCTGCTCCAACTACAAGAGCAATACAGGTTCCTGCCAAATCCACTATATCCGGGAGGTTACGCTTTATAGGCGGGTGTTGGAATGTATTCAGGGAACACTGACCTATGTGCGTCTGTTCCGGGATGATTTCACACAGGAAATGCTGGCACAGGACGAGGCCAGCCGGAAAGCGGAGCTGACGCAGAAGAGGAAAGCCCTTTCCGGGGCGCAGAAACGTATGGAGGATTTGGACAGGATCATCCAAAGGCTTTATGAAGATTCCGTGCTTGGGAAATTAAGTGACTTTCGCTTTCAAAAGCTCTCGGCACAGTATGAGACGGAGCAGGCGGAGATTCAGCGGCTTGCTGTTTCACTGGAACGGGAAATTGAAAATGAAGCCGGACAAATTGCCGATGTGGGGCGTTTCCTCCAGCTTGCTGACCGGTATTCTGATTTGCAGGAGCTGGACGCAGCTACGGTAAATGAGCTGATTGAAAAAATCGTGATCCACAGCCCGGAGAAAATCGGCGGTAAGAAGCATGTCACGATTGAAGTCTACTTTACCTATGTGGGTAAAATCCGGATTCCGCTTGGCAAACCGGAGCTACTAACAGATACGGAAAAACCGGCGTGATCTTTGCCACACCGGTTTTTCCGGAAATTCTATTTACTTCCTTATTGGCATCCGCCGAACGGGCAGTCCTCTTTTTTTATGTCTTGTACTCTTTTTATAGGGTTCTTTTGCCTTATGCCAGTGCCGAAGCCTGCCCTGCCGCATCGGCAGATCGGACGGCCGGCAGATATACAGACCGGCCGATGTACAAATTGGCCGGTCTGTAGGTGTGCAGATTGGCACATCAGCAGCAGAACAAATGGTAGCCCAATACCAGGCAGCCAATGATAAAAATCAGGGTTGAAAGGGTTTCCGGAATAAACAAAAGAAGCGTCATTCCGATCCCAAAGCAGAACAGCATCAATCCAAAGACCCGCTTCATAAGAACCTCCGGCTATATCCTTCTGCTTCCAGTATATGCAGCAGCCCCTTATTCCATGCGTGCCGTGCCCTCTGCTGCCATCTCCTCTGCAGCTTTCATGGCATCCGGGGAGATCCCTTTCTTCTTTCCGTCGGTAAATTTGCTTACAATGTCCGGCACCATGTCAAGCACCTTGGTTACGGCATCCTGCTGTTTGACGTTGACCAGCCGCGTCACGCCGTTCTGGATGACTAAAACCGCGCTGGGGCTCATCTTGGCACTCAGACCACCGCCCCCGTTGTGTTTGGCATTGTCTGCGAAAGACCCTGCCGCCATGCCGCAGGTCACATCCACCAGCGGAAGGATTATGGCATCATCAATTTTTACTGCTTCCCCCACCACGGTCTTTGTTGTCACGAACTGGTCCATCCCCCTGAACAGGGCTTCCACCGTTGCACTAAAATGATTCTCTGACATATGATCTCCTTTTCCGTCCATGATTTTTGGACATCCTCATTATGCTTTCAGGATCTTTTTCAGCAAAGCCCTGAAATTTTTGTCAAACAGCATCCGGGCCGCAAGCACCAGCACTGTCCCGATACGGATCCTGCCTTTTATCCTCCCCTCACCCTCCAGAACAGCTTCCTCAAACACCGGGATAATCTGCAGCTTTTGGGCATATAGGCCGTAAAACGGGCTGAGATACGTCAGCACCTGCCCTGTCTTATAGGGGTCGCCAAGCCCGAAACGCACCCTTCCTGACGCCTTTACAGGAAGCACATGCCTGAAAAGCTTCCGCAGCTGTCTTTTCAGCAGATGGTAGGTGCGGCGGTTAGCCGGGTCTTTTACAAAAGCCTCCAGCTTCTCCTTTTTCTCTTTTATCCCCATGAGGGCTTCCTTGATACGGCGCAGCTTTTCTTTCAGTTTATCACAAATCTTGGGGAAAGAAAATCCCCTGTTTTGCGGTTGTTTTTTCTTTTTCCTCCTGGGTTCCTTGTTTGCCGGGGAGGGCTTTTTTCCTGCTGTCTCCACGGGCGCCTCTCCGGCAGGCTCCCCGCGGGCTTCTTCCGAAGGTGCTTCTTCTCCTGCTTTCCCCCGGGAAACCTCCGCAGGCGCCTCTTTGCCGGCCCCTTCCTCGGATATGTTCCCTGCCGTTTTCACGCTGCCGGGTTCCCAGGCGCCGGTACCTGTATCTTCTGCTGCCGTCTCCCCGTCCGGCCGGGCTCCCTCCGCCTTGCCTTTTTTGAATGCCTTTTCCGTCCGGAACACACAAATCCCCAGGATCCGCACACGGACGGCCAGCTTTTCCTTGTATACGGCCTTCACAGCAAGCAGGTGGCAAAGCCAGCTGACCCCGGCCAGAGCGTCTGCCCTGCCGTCATATTTTATCTGTGCCTGGTAACGGATAGGTACCAGCAGAACCAGGAAAAGCACCGCGAGCAAAAACCCGGCGATCCCCAACAAGACAAGCCCGATTATCTTGAGTATTCCTAATACCGTCCATACGGCAGTCAGCATAACCCACCCCTTACCGCGTGTTTTTTCTGGCCATTAGGGTCTGGTACCGGTTCTGTATGGCCGTATGCCATCCTCCCTGTCAGATCCGCCAGGCAAAACCCACCCGTTTTCCGGTACAAATCATCCACGATTCTCCTTGCCACCTCCAATGCCTCCCAATATGTAACCGCCACCCCTACAATCAAAACTTCCCGCTTTTGGTATGGGGGTGTAAGCAGCATAACAGACGGAATAATCTCAAGGATATTATTCCCACTCTCCGGCGGCATAATCACATAAACTTCCGGCTGCCATCTTTCCTCCCGCAATCCCTGAAGGATCACATACCGCTTTTTCTTTGCCTTTTCTCCCATGTACAGATGATCATACCAGTTCATAACCGTCCGTCTCCATCATTTGAAGCAGCAATTCCATGCACGTTGCCTTTTCTGCCGGGTCAGTACAACAGCTGATGCTGTTGCTGATGTGGTTTTGGAGTTCCTCCGGTGAATGAAAATATACCGGCAGGTAAGACAGGGTAGTGGCCATAACCGCCCGCATGACAGGCTTTTGGCAGGAGGCAAAGACAGATTCCAGTTCTGTGAATAGCGCCGCTACTTCCCGTTCCAGTTCTTCCCGTGTGACACATCCCGGCCTGGCATTGGGCTCAAGTTCGGCAAAGGGGCTGGTAGACATCAGTATGCCTATTTTTGCTGCCGCCTGGCTTTCCTGGTCCGCCTGTTCCTCCTTGCGCGCAGAAAGGCGCTGATATTTCTCGTAATATTCTTCCTGTACCCCCTCTAAGTCCGGCAGATATCCGGACAATTCTTCCAGGGTCTTTTGGCTGCCTTTCCCGTATCGGCCTATCAGGCCGTTTAAAATGGCAATGGCGGCCTGTTCCTCCTTAGCATCCCGCACAGCCTCCGGACCGGCAAGGCATAAGATATAAAGATCGTTCACCAACTGTTCGAGGCAGGTACAATATTCGGAAAGGGCAAGCAGTATTTCGCTTGCTTCTTCCACCTGTTCCCTGGCCTTTTGGTAAGCGTCCTTGGACAGGGCTTTAAAGGACAGGGCTTTCAACTGATCCATAAGGATATTCAGCTTCCCATAGCCGTCGCTGCGCCTTTGGGAATACTCAATCAGGCTGCCGCTCCTGAGCAGATACAATATCTCATGGAGCCCTGCATAGCCGGAACCAATATAGACCGTCATCGCGTCATGTACCATGCTGAAATATTTCTGCCTTGTAAAACGAACCGGGAGCTGCCGGAGTATCTCATGGATCCGCTGGTTCTGGGTTGTGGTGTCCCCGGCTGAAGCCAGGTAGCACATCAGGTTTTCTGTCAGTTCCCCTTCTTCCACCTCCACTGCCTCCAGCCCGTCATCAAACCTCCGTTCCATCCGGTTCAGTACGTATTCGTAAATCTGGAAAGCGTCCGAATATGCAACGACTGTCTCCATCTCCTGCTTAACCTGCCCGCGGAAATCCTCAATGGCCTCCAAAACCTTGGCCTGCCCCCCATCCAGGTACCATCCTAACAACTCCATACAGCGGCGGTTCAATTCTTCCTGGCTGCCGGCTTCCCACTCTCGGTTTGGGGGATACTCTTCAAAATACAGAAACATGTTTAATGCCAGCCGTGCCATGGCACAGCCATAAGCCGCAGAGGCAATCTTTTTTACGTTGTGCACCATCCTGCACCCCCTATCAGTAATTTTCCAGGATCGACCGGCGCAGCAAATCCAGGGCACGCACCACCGCCATCTCCCGTATCTTTTCCCGGTTCCCCTTAAACTGGAACTTTTTCACGGTAACCTTCTCTTTCATATAGGTGGCAATATACACCAGCCCCACCGGCTTGTCCTGTGTGCCTCCGTCCGGCCCGGCGATACCGGTCACTGCCACACAGGCATCACAATCTGCCGCAAACGCCCCGCCGATTGCCATCTCCCGTGCTGTTTCCGGGCTGACTGCCCCGTATTTTTTCAGTGTGCTCTTACTGACATCCAGGTATTTCCGTTTTGCCTTGTTTGCATAGGTGATGAATCCTGCCCGGAATACCTCCGAAGCCCCGGGCACATTGACCAGGCGCCCGGCCAGAAGCCCGCCTGTACAGGACTCCGCCGTGGTAACGGTAAGCCCATGTTTCCCAAGAAGCTTCACCACTGCCATCTCCAGCGTCTCCTCCTCATGCACCGAGTACACACTGTCCCCGAAACGGTGTCTGATCTCCTTGACCAACGGCTTGGCCAGGCGTTTTGCCTCCTCTTCGTTCTTTGCACGGGCCGTCACCCGCAGATGGACCTCCCCTGTCTTTGCATAGGTTGCTATCGTGGGGTTGGTCTGCTTGTCTATCAGATCCAAAAGTTCCGCCTCCACCTGGCTTTCCCCCACACCGCAGATCTTCACCATCTGGGAACGCAGTACTTCCGGCTGCTTTTTTTTCAGGTACTCAAATACCTCACCCTTAAACAGCGGGATCAGTTCTGACGGAGGCCCCGGCAGCAGGATGGCGGCCTTCCCCTCTTTTTCTAAGATCAGCCCCGGCGCCGTGCCATTATGGTTATCCAGCACGATAGCCCCTTGGGGAACCTGCGCCTGTTTCCAGTTATTGTCCGGGATTACTTTAAAGATGCCGTTTTTAAAGTAATCTTCGATCCGCTTGCGGGTATGGGCATCCTCCCTTAACGGCATTCCCATCACCTCCGCACAGACCTCCTTCGTCAGGTCATCCTCCGTCGGCCCTAGGCCGCCGGTCAGTATCACCACATCCGAACGCCCCAAAGCGATTCTAACGGCCTCTGCCAACCGCTCCTTATTGTCCCCTACTGTCACCTGATGGTACATGGACAGCCCCAAAAGCGCGCACTGTTCTGCCAGGTATTGTGTGTTGGTATTGACAATATTGCCCAAAAGCAGTTCTGTTCCCACTGAAACCAGTTCTACAACCATTTCCTATCCGCCCTTCCGTAAATGACTTATGAAAAAACACCTTTATTCTTCATCACATAATCTGCCAGTGAAACAATCGTCAGTGCCAGCGCAATCCAGGTGCAGGCCTCGGTCAGCAGCCACAGTACCGGCAGGTCCACGATCAGGAGGATCACCGCGACCATCTGGAAAGTGGTCTTAAATTTCCCCCAATAGCTGGCAGCAATGACGATCCCTTGCTCCGCTGCCACAAGGCGGACTCCGCTGATGATAAACTCCCGGCTGACAATCACGATTACCATCCATGCCGGAAGCTGTTCCAGTTCCACCAGGCAGATCAGAGCTGCGCATACCAGCAGCTTATCCGCCAGAGGATCCATAAACTTCCCAAAATTCGTTACCAGGTTATACTTCCTGGCGATCTTGCCATCCAGCATGTCAGTCAGGCTGGCTACAATAAAAATTGCTGCCGCCAGGTAGCGGCACAGCCGTACCTCGCCTTCAAAAACCAGCAGAGCCAGCACAAAAAACGGGATCAGGATCACCCTCAGAACCGTAAGTTTATTCGGCAAATTCATCATATACCTCCCCAATCAGATCATATTCCGCAGCGCCGGTTACCCGCACCCGCACAAAGTCACCGGACATAAAAAGTTCTCCGCTATTTACAAACAGGTATCCGTCCACACCGGGCGCATCCATGTACGTCCTGGCCACATAGGCCGGTTCATCTGCTACCTTGCCTTCAATCATGACATCCAGCACCCGGCCAACCATGGCATTCGACTTTTCAAAGGCAATCTCCTGCTGCAGTTCCATCACCTCATCTCGCCGTTTTTCCTTAAGTTCCTCCGGAACCTGGTCTGCAAAGCCGGCCGCCGGTGTGTCCTCCTCGGCAGAATAGGCAAACACCCCCAGCCGTTCAAATTCCATCTCATCCACAAAGGCCAGCAGTTCTTCATGGTCTTTGCCGGTCTCTCCCGGAAAGCCGGAAATCATGGTGGTCCTTAGGGCAATATCCGGGATCTCCCTCCTTAGCTTTTCCACAATCCGGCGGATCCCTTCCTGGTTGGTCTTTCGCCCCATCCGGCGAAGGATCCCGTCACTGGCATGCTGAATCGGGATATCGAGGTAATGGCATACCTTTTCTTCACTCTTGACCGCTTCAATCAATTCATCCGTGATTTCTTCCGGATAACAATACTGGATCCGGATCCAGTAAATACCCGCGACCTGGGCCAATTCGTGAAGCAGTTCGGGCAGCGCCTTCCTGCCGTATAGGTCCATTCCGTACAGGGTGGTCTCCTGAGCCACCAGGATCAGTTCCCGTACCCCCTTTTCTGCCAGTTCCCTGGCCTCTGTTACCAGCTGCTCCATCGGCACGCTGCGGTAACTGCCCCGCAGGCTGGGGATAATGCAGTAGGTGCAGTGCTTATCACAGCCCTCTGCGATCTTTAAAAAGGCATAATGCCCGCCGGTAGTGAGCATCCGGCTGGCTTTCTTCTCCGGAAGCCGGTTTATGTCTTTTAAACAGGTCGGCTTGTCCGTACCGCCCATTGCCATTTCCAGGACATGGCTGACGGCATCGTAGGAGGCAGTACCCACAATGCCGTCCACCTCCGGGATCTCTTTTAAAATTTCGTTCTGGTAGCGCTGTGCCAGGCAGCCTGTGACAATCAGCACCCGGCACTTTCCGTTCTCCTTTAGCTGTGCCATCTCGAGGATGGTGTTGATGCTTTCTTCTTTGGCATCTCCAATAAAGCAGCAGGTATTGATGACCACCGCCTCAGCTTCCTGCTCCTCATCCGTGAAGGTATGCCCGTCCTGGCTCAATAGCCCCAGCATATTTTCAGTATCCACCAGATTTTTATCACATCCTAGTGATATCATTAATATCTTCATATGAACTCCTTAAGCAGCCACGGCCTGTTAGCCAATGCCTGCGGAAATGAAGAAAAAGCCATCTCCAATGCATTCAACTGAGACGGCCCCCTTCCTTCTATTCTTCTTCCTTGTTTTCTCCGGTTACTGCTCCCGTAAGATCCTCCCCCTCCGGGTCAGAATCTTCCACACCGGCTGCTTCCGGATTGGATTCTTTCTGCTCGGCAGCATCTGTAAAGCCCTGTGCCTCACTCTCGTCTGAATCCCCGATAATCTTCACTCTCCCGTCATAAATCTCCTGGATCGCTTCTGACAGCGGTTTCTTCCCTGCATCACCGGACATGGGATCCGTCTCCTCTATCAGCTGGCGTGCCCGTTTGGCAGACGCAAGGACGATGGAATAGCGGCTCTGTACCACTGGCTGTTCGCCTGGTTCTACCCCGCTGTTTACAACATTGATCAAATCTGCATAGGATGGATGTAACATAAAAACTCCTTTCCGAACCCGTTGTTTTGTCTTGCTATGCCGTCCCCTGTTTTTATAAACGGCACAGTTCTTCCTTAATCTTGGCAATCCATTCCTGGCTGCTGCCAGTCCGCAAATGCTGCGACTGGATCAATTCGTGCATCTTGGAGGCGCAAAGACCCAGATCGTCATTCACCAGGATATAATCGTAGTCTTCCATAAATTCTGCCTCCTCCACGGCACGTTTCAGGCGGCAGCGGATCACCTCATCCGTCTCGGTCCCTCTTCCCCGCAAACGCTTTTCCAATTCTGCCGCTGACGGCGGGGTTACAAACAGAAGCAAAGCATCCGGGAACTTCTCCTTCACCTTTAGGGCACCCTGGATCTCAATCTCTAGGATCACATCCTTGCCTGCCTCCATCTGCTCTAATACATATGACTTTGGGGTTCCATAATAATTGCCCACATAGCAGGCATGCTCAATCAGGGCATCGTCCTCTATCATCCGTTCAAACTCTTCTTTTGACACAAAGAAATACTCCCTGCCATGTTCCTCGCCTTCCCGCGAAGGCCTGGTAGTGGCTGAGATGGATAGCGCATACCGTTCCCCGTGTTTTTGCAAAAGTTCCCTCATCAATGACCCTTTTCCTGCCCCGGAAAAACCGGATACTACTGCCAATATCCCTTTTTTCATTTGTCTGCTCCTGTTGGCTATTCAATATTTTGAATCTGTTCGCGTACCTTCTCAATCTCTGTCTTAAGGTCGATCGCTTTGTCGGAAATCTCCAAATCTCCGGACTTACTCAAGATTGTGTTGGCTTCCCGGTTCATTTCCTGGGCAATGAAATCCAGCTTCCGCCCCACGCTTCCCCCTGCACTCAGTTCCTTACGGGTAGCTTCAATATGGCTGCGCAGCCGCACGGTCTCTTCATCGATGCAGATCTTATCCGCATAGATCGTCACCTCCGCCGCAATCCGGTTCTCATCGATCAGGCGGTTTTCCAACAGTTCCCGCACCTTATCTTCCAACTTTGCCCGGTATTCGGCAAGTACTGCCGGGAAGCGTTCCTCGATGAAATCCACGAGGCTTTCCATATAATCCAGCTTGCCAAGCAAGTCCTCTTTCAGCCGCTCCCCCTCCTGGATCCGGGATGCGACAAACTTTTTGGCGGCCTCCTCAACGGCCTCTGACAGAAGCTTCCATATCTGCCCTTCGTCTTCCGGCACCTGCTCCATGGTCAGCACTTCCGGCATCCGGGCAAGCAAAGATACCTTCACGTCATTGTCAATCCCAAACTGCCGCTGCATTTTCACAAAATATTCCATGTACTCCGAGGCCAGTGCCCCATTGTACTTCAAACACAATTTTTCCTCTGTATAATCTTCATAGCTGATAAATACATCGACCTTACCACGCTGGATGTAATCCTTCAAAAGGCTACGGATCCCGGCCTCAAAATAATTAAACTTCTTGGGCATCTTGATGCTTAAGTCCAGGTACCGATGGTTTACAGCCTTCATCTCCGCCGTTATCTTATGCTCCTGCGTGACTGCCTCAAAACGGCCAAAACCGGTCATACTTTTTATCATCTGAATCGTATGCTCCTTTTAAATTGAAATAAATACCACATGCCTCATTATAATTCATCTGGAAAAACAAGTCAACGGCTTTCTGGCAGCCGATGTGCTAGCGCTTTTCCACCTCAATAGCAATCACGTCGTTTTCTTTTAACTCTTGCTGGAAACTTCCTGGCATCCCATTCACGGTCAGGCTTACTCTCCCCTGGGGATTTTTCAGGTCCAGCCCGGAATATTGGATCATATCCATCAGATAATAAGGGGAGCCATCCTTTTTGCGCGGCAGGCGGATCGGGGAGCCGTTCAGCTGGAAACGAACCATCGCTGCCCGCTCCCTGGCCACCCTCAGTGCTTCCTCCTGTTGCCTTCTGGCAGCTTCTCTTTTAGCTTCCTCTTCCGCCTGTATCCTGGCGGCTTCCTTTTTTGCTTCTTCTTCCGCCAGCTTCCTGGCAGCTTCCTTTAACGCCTCTTCCTCGGCTTGCTTCCTGGCGGCTTCTTTTCTTGCCTCTTCCTCAGCCTGTTTTCTGGCGGCTTCTTTTCTTGCCTCTTCCTCAGCCTGTTTTCTGGCAGCTTCCTTTCTTGCTTCTTCCTCGGCCTGTTTTCTGGCAGCTTCTTTCTTTGCTTCTTCCTCAGCCTGTATCTTAGCGGCCTCTTTTAACGCTTCTTCCTCGGCTTGCTTCTTAGCGGCTTCCTTTTTTGCTTCTTCCTCGGCCTGCTTCTTAGCGGCTTCCTTTAACGCCTCTTCCTCGGCCTGCTTCTTAGCAGCCTCCTTTAGCGGTTTCTTCTCCGCCTGCACCCTGGCGGTTTCCTTTTCGGCTCCTTCTTCCGCCTGTTCAGAAACAGGCAGCCTTGAGGCACCTTCTTGGACGGCCACCGCAGTTTTTGTTTCTTCCTCCGGGCTTTGCCCCCCTTCCTCCTCCTGTCCCTGGCGGCGGATCTGTACCGCATCCCCATTTTTTAAAGGGGTTTCTAAGAAGGCATATTCCCCGTTCAGCAAAATCTCCTGGCAGTCAGCTGCCCCTTCAATGTCCCCCAGGCACGGGGTTGCTGGCATTCCCGGTTTTGCTGCCGCAAATTCAATACTGTCGCCCGGATGGATGATCTGGGAAAGCTTCCCTTCCCGGCCATTGACAAAAAGAGAGGCCGGTTCGGACGGGATCCCATAGAAGACCTTACGCTGCCCGTTTACTGTCACTGCTACATTCGTGCCCGGGCGCCCCATGATATCCCGGAAACTATAACCGTTCATCATCAGCAGATTCAGTGCAGTAAAGCTACCGCTGCGGAACAGCTTGGCCGGTTTCCCGTTCAAGGTCACACGGAAGCTATCATTTATCATATTCAGTCCTGCGGAAATCGCGATCCCTAAAGGTGTGGCGTATTCCGGGTTATTGAGGTCATATTCATCCGAAAAAGCACTTGCCTGAAAATAATTCCCGGCAATTGCCACCCGCTTTGCATCCATCCCCAGGGCGGAGGCCAGGCTGTCTTTCAGGCACATCAGTTTGCTGCCGCCTCCTGCCAGGAACAAAGCGGAGGGCGCCCCGCCGTTTACTTCCACAATTTTTTCTGCAATCTCTTTGCACAGCACAGCAGAAATCCCCTGGATGCAGCGGTAGATCTCCTCCTGCCCAATCTTCTGCTCCATTCCCAGGATGTCGGTAAAGATAATCTCCTTGTCCTGGTCTGCCTGCGCCTTTATCTTTTCAGCCGTCCCAAAATCTACCAGGTATTCCCTCATAAGAGCTTCAGTAACCTCATCGCCTGCTACTGTCGCCATCGTATACCCTGTCACGCTGCCCCCGGTACAGGCAGCGATATCGGAAGTCCCTGCACCGATGTCCACCAAAACCAGGTTTAACAGACGCAGATTCTCCGGAATGGCAGCGTTGATTGCCGCAATCGGCTCTAATGTGATGCTGGCCACTTCCAGCCCGATCTTATTCATGGTAGTGTATAAGCTTTCCACCACCTCACTGGGCAGGAAGGTTGCGATCAGTTCTACCTTTAGCTGGCGGCCCCTATGGTCCATCAGGCTTGACATCGCATATTGGTCAAGGTAATATTGGCATACCGTATACCCTGCCAGATAAAACCGCCGGGATTCCCCCTGTGCCTCATTTTCCGAGTTAAAGACTTCCTCCGCACGGCTGATTGCCCCTGCCTCCAGGCGGCTGATTACTTCCTCATCAATCAGCTGTGTCCCGGGAAGCTCCATCTCAAAATCCGACCGCCGGGTTCTCAAAGCCCGGCCGGCCGCAGCAACGCAAACCCTTTTTAGCTGGATATCCAGCCTGGCCTCCAGGCGTTTCTTCACTTTATCTGCCAGCAGCGACACCTTCTCAATATTTTCAATCTGCCCGTCAACCATCGCCCGCTCTGTATGTTCTTCCCGCTCGATGGCCAGGATCTTTACCTTCCCCTCTTCCACGATCCCAACCATCCCGATAATGCTCCTTGTCCCTATATCCAGGGCAAACACGGTCTGTTCTGCCTGGATCGGAGCCTTTTTAATCTGTGCTTTTGCCATGCCCATCCTCCTGTGCTACCGACATCTTTTACCATTATAGTAAAATTATCTTCTGATGTAAATCTTTTCCCACAAAAAAACACCAAAAAGCCCTGGAAACCATTTTCCTTTCCGAGGGCTTTTTGGCGTTTTGGTGTTTCAAACCCCTGCTTTAATCCCCTAATACATTAATCACCTTTACAGGTGTCCGGTAGTACATGTTCGAGCGGGTGATACCAACCCGTTCATTGGAAGCATGGATCACCTGGCCGTCACCGGCATAGATAGCAACATGGTTAATATTGCTCCCGTTGCTGTAAAATACCAGGTCGCCCGGCCGGGCCTCCTCTATGGGCACTGCCCTTCCCTGGTGTGACTGTTCCGCCGCCGTCCGGTTTAGATAGACCCCGGCTACATTCCCCAGGATGTATTTTGTAAAGCCGGAACAATCCACGCCTGTGTTAGGATTATTCCCTCCGTAGACATAGGCATTGCCGATATAGTGGGCTGCGCTCTTTACGATCGTTGCCCTTAAGGCTTCCTTCCTTGCTTTTTCTGCTGCCGCCGCCGCTTCCTGCTCTTCAATACGGTTTAAATATCCCTCATACCGGCCGTTTTTTTCTGCCAGGCTGCTTTGCAGCACATCCAGTTCCGCCCATACCATCCGTGAACCCATGGTATTCTCCGCCAAAAGAACCGGCAGCCCCGTCGGGGAGAGCCCCACCATCCGTCCTTCGGCGGCAGAGGCCTGGTCTGGCGTTTCCTCTTTTGCAGCCTCTTCTTCCAGGTCTTCCTGCTCCAGGCCTAATTCCTGCCGGATCACGTTTTCCCGTTTTGCCAGTTCTTCCAGTTCCTTGCGTGCATCCCTGGTACGTGCCTCCAGTTCTTTAAGTTCCTGCTCCTGGATCTCTTGTTCCTGCCTAAGAGCCTCATTCTCCTGGTCTGCCAGCTGCTTCTGTACTGCCAGTTCTTCCCACTCCTGTTCAAGCTGCGCCTTTTCCTTGCGGACCTGCTCTAGCTGGTACCGGGAACCTGCAAAAAACAGGCACGTCCCCGTAAGGACGATAAGCCCTAAAAACAGGGCGCCGAACACCCAGACCGGGAGCTTAAAGTTAACTGGTTTCTTTTGGGAATGGGGAAGCAGCATTACCGTGTAAGAGAGGAAAAGCCGTTCTTTCTTAAACTTTTTCCAGTTCATCCACACCTACTTTTCTTCACGGCCTTCTTTTTCACTGTTCTGCTTGTCTGCCTGTTTGCCATTGTTCTGTGTTTTTTCGTGGTTCTTGGCCGGCGGGTTCTCTTCCTCTTCTTCTCTCCCTAGAATCTCCATGGTACAGTTTCCTTTGAAGGAAGCCCCTTCATCTATCACCAGCCTCTTGGTGACCATGTCTCCTAACACGCAGCCGGTCTCCGTCAGTTCAATCCTGCTTTCTGCCCGCAGGTTGCCGTAAACTGTCCCTGCCACCAGGATCTCGTTTGCACGGATGTCACCCTTCACCACCCCGTGTTCACCAACAATAACGGAACTCTCGGACTGAACCTCCCCTTTCAAGTAACCATCTATCCTCGTCGGGTCGGAAGCTGATAATACACCTTCGATCCTGGAATTATTACCGATGATTGTACTGATCATCCCTGTGTTAACGGTTTCTGTTTTCTTTTTAGATGTAAACATAAAGTCCTCCCCTGTATTTGGCCAGGATCTTTTGGATGCATGATCCGTCCGCCTTTCTTTTTATATTAATACTTTTGTTACAAGAATTCAATACTTTTAATATTTTTCGTAATGTTTTTCATAGACTCTTTTGGGTGTACCTGGATTTTTTACCATTTTCACTCATATATGTTGTAAAATATAAAAAATTCTATTATAATGAGTAAAAATCCCATACCAACATCCAGAAAGGCATTTATTTATGATAAAGACAGATACACTGTGGGATGTCATCACTGCCCATCAGGGAGAAACCTTTTATACTGCCAAAGGCCTCCCCTTTACCTATACGGTCAAGGGCGGGGAATATTTCACTGACCGGAAAAAGAAATCCATCACCAGGGCTACTTTTGAAAAAGCTTATGAGAAAATCCTGGCAGATAATGGACAAACCATCACCGGCCCCAAATCCCTTAACGTCTTTGGCGCACCTTATATCTTTGCTACGTTCCGGCAGCTAGGGCTCCTTCCTAAATGACGCCTGTTTTCCCAGGCCTTGCCAATCCGGGAAATCTCCTGTATAATCCCACTGTAACAGATAGCAGAACACCACGGCCAGGTTCCGCCTAACCGAAAGCTGCCAAACAAAGCGCTGCCGGACGGCCTTCTGCCCCGGAACGGGCCGAAATTCAAAAAGGAGTACGTACCATGGCATTCGATGGAATCGTCATTGCAAACCTTGCCCATGATATCCGCCGCAAGCTGGAAGGCGGAAAAATCAACAAAATAGCCCAGCCGGAAAAAGACGAACTTTTGTTCACGGTTAAAAATAACCGGGAGACCTTGCGCCTGTCCATTTCAGCCAGTGCAAGCCTTCCTTTGGCCTATTTTACGGAAAACAATAAGCCAAGCCCCCTGACGGCGCCTAATTTTTGCATGCTTTTGCGCAAGCATATCGGTTCGGGGAAAATTGTAAAAGTAGCCCAGCCTGGCTTAGAACGGATCCTTGAGTTCACAATCGAGCATTTGGATGAAATGGGGGATCTGTGCCGGAAACGCCTGATTGTGGAACTGATGGGCAAGCACAGCAATATCATTTTCTGCAAGGAAGACGGCACTATCCTCGACAGCATCAAGCATATCTCCTCCCAGGTCAGTTCTGTCCGTGAGGTCCTGCCGGGGCGCCCTTATTTCATCCCGCAGACCGTGGAAAAAGCAGATCCGCTTAGCATCACGGAAAAAACATTTACCGGCCTGATCCAAAACACCCCCGCCCCGGTGCAGAAAGCCCTCTACCAGAAGCTGACAGGGATCAGCCCTATCATCGGGACGGAATTATGCCATCTTGCCTCGATTGACGGAGACCGCTCTGCCAATGAACTCTCAGAAGCCGAACTGTGCCATCTTTACCATATGCTGTCTCTTTTGATGGAAGACGTGAAAAGCGGCCGTTTTTGCCCCAATATCATTTACCAGGGAAACGAACCTGTGGATTTTTCTTCCGTGCCCCTGTCCTGCTTTAAGGGGAATGGCTATAAGGCCAAGGATTTCCCCACAATCAGCAGCCTTTTAGACGCCTATTATGCACAGAAAAGCATCCTGACCAGGATCCGCCAAAAATCCTCTGACCTGCGCCGGATCATCCAGACCGCACTGGAACGGAATTATAAAAAATACGACTTACAGTCCAAGCAGTTAAAAGACACGCAAAAGAGGGAAAAATATAAAATCTACGGAGAACTTCTGACCGCCTACGGCTACGAACTTGCCGGGGGCGAGAAAGAGTTAACATGTAAAAACTACTACACGGATGAAGAGGTCAGGATACCGCTTGACCCCCAGCTTACCGCCCAGGAGAATTCCCAGAAATATTTTGGCAAATACAATAAGCTAAAGCGTACCTATGAAGCCATGACGGAGATGCTTGCGGAAACCCGCCGGGAGATCGACCATTTAGAATCCATCAGCGCTGCCCTAGACATTGCCGTTAAGGAAGAAGACCTGGTTCCGATCAGGGAAGAACTGGCAGAATTCGGGTTTATCAAAAAACGGAACACAGGAGGGAAAAAGGCAAAGATTACCAGCCGCCCCTACCACTACCTGTCTTCTGACGGTTTCCATATCTATGTGGGGAAGAACAATTACCAGAACGAGGAGGTTACCTTCCGGATAGCCGGCGGCGGTGATTGGTGGTTCCATGCCAAGGGCATCCCAGGTTCCCATGTGGTGGTAAAAACAGAGGGGAAAGAACTGCCGGACCGGGTTTTCGAGGAAGCCGGCGCGGTTGCCGCCTGGTATTCCAAGGGGCGCGGCAATGAAAAGGTGGAAATCGACTACATCCAGCGCAAGCATGTCAAAAAAGCGGCAGGGGGTGCCCCCGGTTTCGTCATTTACCACACCAACTATTCCCTGGTGGCTTCGCCTGCCCTCACCCTGAAAGAAATATAACAAAAAGGCCGGAGAATAGAAACGTTCTCCGGCCTTTTGCCTTTCACCCTATGGATTCCCGGGAGGGTTCCACTGGTTTGTATCCTCACCTGCCTGGTTCCACTGGCTATAATCCTCCTCCGGGCGCCGGAAACGATCCTCCAAGGCAGATCCTTCTGAGTAAAATTCCAGCGGCTGGCCTCCTAAGTCCGGCGTATTCATATTCCGGATTGCCCCCGCCAGATAGCCCAGCGAAATCCCCAGGCTGATGACCCAGAAAAACGGGATCCCAAACGGCAGGAACGAAAGCACCGCCTTGATTAGCAGCGGGGTAGTCCGGGCATAAATCCCCAGCTTATACAGTTCGCCAAAGGTCAGCTTCGCCTGCATGCAGGAAGCCACAATCATCCCAAACAAACCCACGAAAATCACGCCGAAAAAGAACGCTGCCTCCATGAACAGGAATATAACCACCATCCCGGCTGCCACCATTATTGTCACAAAAGGGCTGAATGCCGCTATCATTTCCGACTTTGTGATCTCCAGGTCCAGATCCGAAAAAGAAAGGGTCTGGACCTGCCCGCTGTTTTTGATGACCAGGGTATCGGAATCTGCAATAATTACAGAACCATACCGGTACAGTCTGTCCGTGATCTTCTCCTGTGTCATCCCGCCATGCTTGGTGTCTATATAGACATAGGTATCGCCTTCCTCGAACTCAAACTGATCCTCCACATCCAGCTGCCCGTCTTCGATCGAAAAATCAGGGATCACCTCATCTACTATTTTCATAATCCCGCCGGTGGACATCTGGAAGCGCACAAACGGCACCATGATGGTAAGCAAAAAATAAAATGCTGCCAGCAAAAAGCCAAACAAAAAAGTCTTACGTTTTCTGTCCTTTAAGAAAATAGCATAGCTTTTACAATCATAGATGGAATGCACCATCTCGGAAAACACATTCATCTTTTTTATCCCTTTCCCAACCTGTTATGCACCTATCAGGCCTCTGAACAGATACAAAATCCCCAAATCTGCAGCCGCAAAAGCGATCAGGATCCCAATGTTCAGCAATATCCTTACCGCTACCGGCAGGTTGTCGTTGCTTGAAACAGAGATCGTTGCCATGATCCCGAAGAAAGCCATCAGCACACCAAGGGCTCCGCCTATCAGGAAAAATATGTACAGCAGATGGATTACCAAAAATATATACGCCCATTTTGGCGGGTTCTTTGCCGTAAATGGTTTGCCGGTAGCACAATCCACGCCGTCCATCACGAGTTTGGCCCCTCCGACCCAGCTGTTCACATAGTATTCCGCCTTTTTGGGCCCCAATGGCAGTTCATAAACCCTCCACATGCCGTCTTTCTTCGACATCAGGTTTTTCAGCTTGTGTTTCTCCCATTGACAACCAGCTTATATCCCTTGGCCTTTACTTCATACTGCTTTCCGTCCACCACTACCTTCCATGGTTTCATCCCAGTTTCTCCCTTCTTAACCAAAGTATCCTGCACTTAAGCCGGCCCGCCTCCGGCGGACCGGCATATATATTTTACTCCCGGACTATGGTTTTGTCTATTCCATTTTGGGAATTTTTGTGTTTTTTTATTGATCTTTGTTACCGTCTTTCGGTACCATCACTTCCATGCCGCCCATATACATCTGCAGCACCTTGGGGATCCTCACGCTGCCGTCTGCCTGCAGGTTATTCTCCAAAAAGGCAATCAGCATCCGCGGCGGTGCCACTACTGTATTATTCAGCGTATGGGCAAAATATTTCCCGTTTTCTCCCTCGACCCGGATTTTCAGGCGGCGTGCCTGGGCATCCCCGAGGTTGGAACACGAACCGACCTCAAAGTACTTCTTCTGGCGCGGCGACCATGCCTCCACGTCACAGGACTTCACCTTTAAGTCCGCTAAGTCTCCGGAGCAGCACTCCAGTGTCCGTACCGGGATATCCAGGGAACGAAACAGGTCTACCGTGTTCTGCCACAGCCGCTCATACCACATGGGAGACTCTTGCGGCTTGCAGACCACGATCATCTCCTGCTTCTCAAACTGATGGATCCGGTACACGCCGCGCTCCTCGATCCCATGTGCCCCTTTCTCTTTCCTAAAACAGGGGGAATAGCTGGTCAGCGTCTTGGGAAGCTGCCCCTCCGGGGTGATGGTATCGATAAACTTGCCGATCATGGAATGCTCGCTGGTCCCGATCAGGTAAAGGTCTTCGCCTTCAATCTTATACATCATGGCATCCATCTCTGCAAACGACATCACCCCGGTGACCACGTTGCTGCGGATCATAAACGGCGGCACACAGTACGTAAAGCCGCGGCCAATCATAAAATCTCTTGCATAGGCAATCACTGCCGAATGCAGCCTGGCAATATCCCCCATCAGGTAATAAAAGCCATTGCCCGCCACCTTGCCTGCCGCATCTAAGTCGATGCCGTCAAAGCGCTTCATAATGTCCGTGTGGTACGGAATCTCAAAATCCGGCACCACCGGCTCACCAAACTTCTCTATCTCCACGTTCTCACTGTCATCCTTACCGATCGGCACACTCGGGTCAATGATATTGGGGATCGTCATCATGATCTTCTGTACCTGTGCCTCCAACTCACCCTCCTGCGCCTCCAATTCTGCAAGGCGGCTGGCATTCGCTGCCACCTGTGCCTTCACAGCCTCTGCCTCTTCCTTCTTGCCCTGGCCCATCAGCTGCCCGATCTGCTTGGAAAGCTTATTGCGCATTGCCCGCAAATTATCCGCCTCTGCCTTGGCTGCCCGGTTCTTCGCGTCCAGTTCGATCACCTGGTCTACCAGGGGCAGCTTGTCAAACTGAAATTTATTCTCAATATTTTTCTTCACAGCCTCCGGATTTTCCCGTACAAATCTTATGTCTAACATGGTCTCCTCCTAAATTATCGAATGCTTTCCTCTGTAATTTCCAAATTATACTACATTTCAGCCCAAATTAAAAGCCCAAATTCCACAATTTCATAGTGACAATTCTTTAATTTGTGGTAAAATGTTCACGTAGGCAATGAACGTTTTGCAAATAGGTTGCCTTTTACCAAAAATACGATTGGAGAACCTCATGAAAATTATTATTATAGGCTGCGGCAAAGTCGGATACGCCCTGGCAGAGGGCTTAACAGATGAAAATCATGATGTCACAATCATCGATTCTTCTGCCGAACGGCTGCAGGGGGTTACGGAGGAACTGGATGCCATGCAGATTGTCGGCAATGGTTCCAGCATCAAAACCCTTATGGAAGCCGGTATCGCCGATACCGACCTTCTGATCGCCGTGACCGGTTCCGATGAACTGAACCTGTTATGCTGCCTGATCGCCAAGAAGCAATGGGACTGCCACACGATTGCCCGCGTGCGCAACCCGATTTACAATAAGGAGATTGACCTGATCAAAGAAAGCCTGGGCATCTCCATGATTATCAACCCGGAACTGGCCGCCTCGGCAGAGATTGCAAGGCTGCTTAGGTTCCCGTCCGCCATCAAGATCGACACCTTTGCCAAAGGGCGGGTGGAACTTTTAAAATTCCGCATCAGGCCGGAGTTTAACCTAGACCAGGTGTCCATCGCGGAACTCCCCCGCCGTGCCAAATGTGATATCCTGGTAGCCGGTATCGAACGTGGGGATAATGCCCATATCCCCAACGGTACTTTTGTCTTACAGAACGGGGATCTGCTCTCCATTATTGCTTCCCCCAAAAATGCGGCCGCCTTTTTCCGCAACATAGGCCTTGCCACGAACCAGGTGAAAAACTGTATGATCATAGGGGGCGGCACCATCGCCATCTACTTAGCCAGGCTGCTTCTGGATATGAAAATCCGGGTTGCCATCATCGACAAGAACTTACAGCGCTGCCAGGAACTGAGCGAGCATCTTGCGGATGCCGTGATTATCCATGGGGACGGCACCAACCGGAAGCTTCTGATGGAAGAAAACTTAGAAGGCGCGGAAGCCTTCGTGGCGCTGACCAATATGGATGAGGAAAACATTATGCTTTCTTTGTTCGCGCGTGAACATTCCAAGGCCAAGCTGATCACAAAGGTAAACCGGATGTCTTTTGACAATATCCTTGACCAGCTTGACCTAGGAAGCATTATTTATCCCAAATACATCACCGCGGACTATATCCTCCGCTACATCCGTGCCATGCAGAATTCCATCGGCAGCAATGTGGAGACCTTGTGCCACATTTTAGACGGCAAGGCAGAGGCATTGGAATTCTGCATCCTGGAGAATTCCCCTGTCGTAGGCATCCCCTTAAAAGACCTGCAGCTAAAAAGCAACCTGCTCCTCGGCTGCATCCACCGGAAAGGGAAAGTTATTATCCCGCGGGGCAATGACACTATCAATGTCGGCGACACGGTAATCGTAGTCACTACCCAAAAAGGGCTGGACGACATCCAGGATATACTGAAAAAATAGGGGAATCAACGATGAACTATCGAATTATTTTATACATAATCGGCTGGGTCCTGAATATTGAAGCCGCTTTTATGCTATTGCCCGTACTGGCGGGAGCCATATACCAGGAATCCGCACTCTGGTCATTTGTCATCAGCGGGGCGGCCTGCCTTTTTCTGGGCCTTATACTGACCGTGCGCAAACCAAAACGCCAATATTTCTATGTCAGGGAAGGTTATGTGACGGTCGCCTTAAGCTGGATTGTCCTTAGTATTATGGGGTCACTGCCGTTTTTGCTCAGCGGCTCAATCCAAAGCCCTGTTGATGCCCTGTTTGAAACGGTTTCCGGCTTTACCACCACCGGCGCCAGCATTCTTCCGGCCGTGGAGGATCTGCCCAAGTGCGTGCTGCTCTGGCGCAGCTTTACCCACTGGATCGGCGGCATGGGTGTATTGGTGTTTTTGCTCTCTCTGCTGAAATTGGCCGGCGGGTCACATATGAACCTGATGAAAGCAGAAAGCCCGGGACCCTCCGTGAGCAAGCTGATGCCCAAGGTCCATTCCACTGCCAAGATCCTCTATGGGATCTATATTATCATGACCCTGCTGGAATTTGTCGTATTGCTTGTCAGCGGCATGCCTGTCTTTGATGCCCTGACGACCTCCTTCGGCACTGCAGGGACAGGAGGCTTTGGCATCAAAAATGACAGCATTGCCGGCTACTCCCCGTTGATCCAAGTCGAAATCACGGTTTTCATGATCCTATTTGGCGTCAACTTTAATTTTTATTTTCTCTTATTGCTGCGCAAATGGAAACAGGCCTTTTCCAATGAAGAAGTCTGCTGGTACTTTATCATCATCCTTGCCGCCGTTTTCCTGATCGGCTGGGATATCCATGGGATTTACGGCACAGCCGGTGTTTCCCTCCGCGAATCCGCCTTCCAGGTCGGTTCCATCATCACAACCACCGGCTTTGCCACCTGTGACTTTAACCAATGGCCGGAACTTTCCCGGACAATCCTGGTTATGCTGATGTTTGTTGGCGCCTGTGCCGGGAGTACGGGCGGCGGGATCAAAGTTTCCCGCTTTATCATCCTGATCAAATACACGGGCAAGGAATTAAGCCAGTACCTCCATCCCCGCCAGATCAAGAGGATCCGCATGGACGGCAAATCCATCGAACATGAGGTGGTCCGCAACATCAATGTGTTTTTGATCATTTACCTCTTGATTTTTGCCTTTTCACTTCTGGTGCTGTCCCTAGACGGCACTGACCTGATTACCAATTTCACCGCCGTGGCGGCTACCTTCAACAACATCGGCCCCGGGCTGGAACTGGTAGGCCCGTCAGCAAATTTCGGCTTGTTTTCTAATCCGGCCAAGCTGGTGCTGATCTTTGACATGCTGGCCGGAAGGCTGGAGATTTTCCCGCTCCTTTTGCTGTTTATGCGGGATACCTGGCGGAAATTCTGATCCTGCGTGCCGTTTTTTTTGCCCGCTGACGGAGCCGTGCCAAAAGTACATTCTGGAAGGAGAAAACACCATGAAGAAACTGATCAGAAATATATTAAGCGGCCTGGCAGCCATGATTGTATTGATAATGATTTTCAATTTATCGGCCTGCAGTAAGGAAAGCCATGCAGAAACAAAATCCTTGTATGCACAGGGCTTGGAGGTTGTCAAGCTTATGTCGGAAATGGCGCAAACCGAGGAATATGCGGGAATTTACACTGGAATCAGCGAGATCAGGACGGTTATCCAGAATATCGGCAGCGGCGATTTTTCTTCGCCTAAAGCTGTGTATGCTATTTCCATCGCTGATGATGACCTTGCTGCTATGGCAGAATTGGGTAACTTGGACAATGCTTCTGAAGAATTAAAAAACTACATCATGCAGAGAACTTTCCCTGTATTGATAACGCAGATCAATGCCATGAGCGGTACAACGAATCTCGCTGTATCCAGCGTTTGTAGTGTTGGAAAGACTTTTGTAAATGAGAACGCCACAGAGAATGTGATTTATCTTTATGTCTACGAAAATGCCGTTCCTGTTGCCGTAATCTTCACTGTTGGCGAAAATCATGCAGTATCTGCGAGCGGTATGTTTATCATGTACGATGGTTTCACTTGTGGTTCTGCAGATGAAATCAAATCTTCCTTCCGCTATATTACTGTTGATGTTTCAGAGGTTCTGCCGGAAAAATAATAATCTGACAGCCTCGGCTATCGGGGGCTTTCACTTTTTGGGTGAAAGCCCCCGATAGCCGAGGCTACCTTGTTGTCTTGGTTTGGCCTCCTTTTTGCCTTGCCCGCAATGCCCGGATTCCCGGTCATTCATTCCTCCCCCACTGCTGCGATACGCTCAATCACATCCATATAATCTGCGCAATATTTCTGGTACACCGGCGTCATCACTTCCCGGAACCGCTCTTTTTCCTCTTCCGGTAATTCCACGATTGTACATCCTGCATTTTTCACCCGCCGCATCGAGGATTCCGATCTCTGTGTCCACAGCTTCCGCTCATACAAGGCAGATTCCCTGGCACATTCTACGATGATCCTTTGATCCTCCGCCGTCAGCTTGTCCCAGGTATACTGGGACATCAGCTGCATCTCCGGCACCCGGGTATGTTCGTCCACCGTATAATAAGGCGCCACCTCATAATGGCGGACAGATTCATAGGACGGCCAGTTATTCTCTGCCCCGTCGATCCCCCCGGTCTCCAGCGCCGAATACACCTTGTCATAGGTCAGGGGAATCGCCGTCCCGCCCAACGCCTCTACCATAGATGCCATCATCTCCGACTCCTGGACCCGGATCCGCATCCCTTTTACATCCTCCAGCCTCTGAATCGGCTTTTTGGTGCAATAAAAACTCCTTGCACCTGCATCATACCAGGACAGCCCAACCAATCCGGAGCCATCCAAAACCTCCATAAATTCGTCCCCGATCTTCCCCTCCAGAACCTTCCACATATGTTCGGAATTCTTATACAGGTAAGGCATCTGCAGCACATTCAGTTCCGGCACAAACTCCGAAAACGAAGAAAGGGATGCCCGCACAAAATCGATCCCCCCATACTGCAGCTGCTCCACTACAGCCTGTTCGTCCCCAAGTACCCCGCCTGCATGGACCAGGATCTCAATCCTCCCCCCGGTGCGCTCTTTCACCAACTCCGCAAACTTATAAGCGCCCCTGGTAGTCGGATAATCCTCCGCCTGGTTTTCCGCATAGGTAAGCACAAATTCCGGCACAATCCCCGTCACCTCTTCCTCCTGCCCGCCATTGCATGCTGCCAGAACAATAAAAGCCGCCAAAACCAGCGCACCTTTTCTCCATCCTTTTCCCATTCCCGGCCTCCTCAAAATACCATAATCTCCGCTTATTATCACGGAGGCTGCCGACTTTTGCCTGATAATACCTACCAAAAAAGACTGCCCTCAAAAGGGGCGGCGTGACTTCGGTCACGCTGTCAGACTGTAGACAAAGTTGATACTAGTGTCATGACCGCATTATATTCAGTCAAATCTCCTTGTCTATTTGCTCACCTGCTGCGTTGGATTTTCTAGCCGTAGCCACCGCTACGCCGTCGAAAATCCGCCTTGCAGATGAACAAATATCCTGCGGAGTTTCGCCAGATATAATGTGGTCAAGACACTAGAGTTCTGCTTTTTAATTAGTAGCAAAAACATCGTTGAAGGGAATAGCTATTTTTGAAAGGCACGCCTTTAGGCCTTTATCCGAAGTTACAACTGTTACATCACGATAATTGTCACGTGCCAGCTTTGCAGTTGCAGCTATCATGGCATCCATAGATGCAAAATTATGTATCAATGCATGTGTTATCACATTTTTTGCCTCTGCAACTGTTTCTGAGTCAAATGGTTCAATGTCCACGGTTAGAAGTTCTGATTTTCCTTCAAAAATATCATTAATAAGTTGAAGCCATGCCTTAATACGCTTTTTATTCCATTTTTTTCGAGGTGCTGTGTAACGATTGTTCTGACAAATATGCCCTTCTGGGGAAATTTGGCAATTACACTTAGAAATACTTTCCTGAGATCCTCTGGCATACTTTCCTAATACTGATATGATTTCAACTTCTGTAATAGAAGAAACAAGCAGCTTCGCATGCTTTAGGGTAGCAATCGAATCGACGAATGAGCCTTGTTCACATGCCTCCGGATTTATAGCTTTCAGCAAATTATAAAAGGCATTTGTGTCCAGCAAAAATTCTTGATTCATAGTTTACCTCTGCCTCCTTTGTATAGCTTATTCCTCTGCATTAGGGATGTCCTTTAATAATGCAGAGATTGTCTCATCATCAAGTGGTGCCAACTTTTCTTTAATTACGCTGATTAATTCCGACAAATCAGCTTTTGGCCCTTTATTGATGTAGCCTTCTATTCCAATATTCGTCAATTTCTTTATATCAGCAAAATCTCTGTAATTAGTATAGATAATTACATCAATAAAGGGATCTCGCTTTCGGATTTCACTAAGCACTTCATCTCCAGAAAGTCCCGGCATTTTTAAATCAAGGAGAATTAAGTCATAGTTATTGGAAATAAATTTTTCCAATCCAGACTTGCCATCGGACGCAATATCCGCTGAAATATTATCTAAAGCCAATGCTTCTTTCACCGTTTCTGCTGTAACAATTTCATCTTCAATTATTAGAACTCGGTTCATGATTTTCCTCCTTGATAGGTATTCTGATTATAAATTGGGCACCATTTTTGAACTTATGATTTAACTGTATTGTACCTTTATACATTTTTAAAATATTCCATACGACAAACAGCCCAAGACCCTCACCACCATTTCCAGAAGTAGGATCTTTTGTGGAAAAAAAAGGTTCAAATATCTTTTTCCTGTTTTCTTCTGATATTCCGGGACCATTATCTGAAAATAATATTTGTATAGAATTCCTAACGGTTGAAATGCTGGCAGTAATTTTTCCATTGCCAAATTTTCCATTGCTAAAAATTGCCTGCATGGAATTGAGTACCAAATTATAAAAAACCTGAGAAAACTGAATTCTGTCGCCAAATAAGCTGATTTGGGAGGTCTCCCTGAAGCTATACGTAATCCCATATTGACTTAGTCGGTCGGATAAGTCAGCAAATACCTGCTTAATACAATCATTGACGCAGAAAGACTCTTGTATACTTTTGCCTGATACAATTGGCCTGAATCGGTCAAGCATGATGCCAATGCGTTCAGTTTGAACTAAGATGGTATCAAACAAATCCTGTACCTCATCCATAGTTCCTATTCCGCGTTCTATACGTAACTGCTGTAGCTGTATCTTGTAACGAATATTCGTGATTGGCTGACCTAATTCATGGGAAAAACCTTTGAGCAAGTCTTTTAGAGCCAGCATCTGCCGGTTATGTTCTTTTTCGGATACAAGGTCTTTTACCCGCTGCCACACAATCTGCTCGGACTCAAGTTGTTCTTCGCTGCGGTCTTGCTGCTGATCCCTTTTTTTCTCTGTATGTTTTCGGTCAATGAGTTTTTGTATATGCTCAGATAGAAGTTGCGCATCCTCAAAACGGTCAAATGTGAGATAAAAGTTATAAAGAGTTCTTGCAATAGGAATGCTTCTCTCTGCACTATTGCGCATTTGCTTAAGAGTTTTGCCCAATAATTCGCTATTACCAGTGCTGTCAAAGTAATATACGAGTTCATACTGAATATTGAAATCACTTTTTTCGATAAGCCTTTCATCAATCGTAAGAAGTTGTTCTGCAAAATGATAATCCCGTTGCTTACGGCTCATTCGTAAAAGCGTGCGGATCAGAGTTGGATTGGGCGGCTTCTGTTTCGCAATTATTTCCCCCACAAGTTGCTGTGCTTCTGAATATAAAGTTCTCTTTTCTGCTACCGAAATAAGGTATTCTCTTGTTTTTGTATTTGCACAACAATTCCCTTGGTGTATTTGATAAAAAATAACGGAACGCACTTCATCGGCGGAAGCCGTCTCAATAAAGCGTTTTATCTCTACAAGATGGCGATCGCTATCACTCTTGCACAGTATGGTTTTCAAATGGTCATCAATAACAAATGCATCGCCAAATGTTTCCATCAATAGTTGATGAATGCCAGGTGCTATTTCTCCATCTTCGATTGCTTTGATAATTTTCTCGCGAAAATGTACGCATAAATCTCCGGGAGCTTCAGAGGTAAATTGCTTGTAAAAACGAGCAAATGCTTTGAAATGTTCAGGCTTCTTTGATAGACGTTTTAAATGCTCTAAGTATGCTTGGGGAGCAGCTATGTAGTTTTTTTCTTGAAAGTACAAATCACCCAATACTTTGTAGAAAAAGTTATCTTCTGGATATGCAGATATGGCATCACGACAGCGTTCAATTGCTACAGATAGATTGCCATCAAATCTCAACTTGCTTATTTCATCAAAGCGCTGCCTCGATAAATAATTCATGTTTATATCCATTCCTTTCGCTTCGCTCAGGCACAAAACGTAATGAAAATGGTTTCCCTGAGCCTATTTTTTCTTTAT
>RAYB01000050.1 GCA_003669055.1 bacterium 1XD21-70 | reverse complement strand
TTGTAATACCCATTTTTCAACCTGTATAAAATTTTCGATGTTCTTTAAAATTTAGCTTGACTTTTTATTTGCAGGCTACTACAAATTTGTCGGGGCTATCCAATAATGCAAAAACGGCATCCCCTATGGATGCCGAAAAAAATAACTTGGCTTTACGTCTATTTGTCATATCATCATCACGGGACAGCCTTTCGTACAAGGCTGTAATTTTTCCTTCAGTCTGTTTTGCTGCCATAGTTAGGCGCTCCTTTCAGACTGACGGCTCATTTGTGGTACACCCATTATATCACATTTTCCGTCATTATCCAGCGCTTCATTGCGAACAATGCGCAAAATTATATCTTCCATCGTTTCGTGTCCGGTATCATTAAATACCATTTTCACCTTGTAGGTTGTGCCGCCGATACGGCGAGTCATATAGGAAAAATTTCCGTTTTCGTTTTTTGCCATAGGCAGAATACCTCCGTGTGTTGAAAAATACATATCATTCTCGTATAATAGTTTTGGTTCCGATGCTGTGTAACCATTTGTGCGGTTAAAAGTTGGCAAACAGTATAAATACCTTACCTGCGCAAAAATGCCCTCAAATAAACCTTGCGGCGCAAGGCTTTTCGAGGGCAAAATGGTTACATAGTATCTTGCTTCTGCTTTTCTCTGTGCTTACGCACCCGTGCTGCGGTTTGCTGGCGGCGTGCTTCTTCGGCACAGCGTTCCGAGCAGTACACCCGCTTCCCATCCACGGGAAACGGTTTGCCGCATTGCTTACAGTTAGTGGTTGGTGTGCGGGTGAATACAGCTTCCAGCTCCGCATCTTCCGGCAGGACAGACTTGCGGAAATAGCTGCACAGTGCGCTGTTAGTATAGCAGATACCAAAAATAGGGCATTCGCAGTCCAGCAGCAGGCAGCCGTATTCCTTGTCGTAGTTGGCGCAGAGAGAAATAATCAGCTTTTTAATCCGCTGCTTCTCCCGGCCTGTCAGTTCATGATGGTTGTTCGACATAGGCAGTTCCTCCTTTCTTTAGTGTCGTAAGTAATCTAATTAGAGGAAAAATATATTACTCCCTCGCCAATAGGAGAAATATTGGGGGTTTAGCGGAACTGTTTTTACGGAGAATTGCAGAAAATTTCAAAAATATTTTTAAAGGAAGGGGTCTGCGGTGTTTGAGGATGATTACAGATATGAAGATGAAGCCGACGATTTTGAGTATACAGATGATGAAGAAGATGAAAACGCCCTTTGGGATGACGAGGATACCGCTGATACAGAGATAGCCGAGCCTCCCGACAAACCAAAACGGAAACCACAGAAAAAAGAATCCGAGGACAGCGCCGTTGAAAGCTGCCCGGAGGAAGCGGAAGCTGATGTAGCGGAACAGACACAGCGGCAGATCGCTCTGGAGCAGAATATCATAGACAGACTGGAAGCCGATGCCGAAGAACATCCCTTTGAGGATGATGCCGGGGATGAAGAACCGGAACGAAAAAAGCTCAAACGGGAGCTGCGGGCAGAAGCACTTGCCCGTCTGGAGGATGCCGCCAGAACGCAAAAGGATTTTGAAAATGTGGTTGTCTGGTGGGACAAGCTGGATGCCAACCGGGAGCGCAGAGAACGTTATCACGAACTCAGCCGCAGCGGTGACGATGTTCCTCTTGATTACGGTGCATCCGCCAACGAACTCTTTTTCCCGGATACGCTGAACGATGTTTTGGAAAGGCAGATACGCAAAGGAGATTTCATTGACGCAATTTTCTATTGTCCCTACGATATACATGAGCTTGTGACGGAGGAATATCTGTCGAAAACCCTCTTGGAATTGAGCGAGGATCACAAGGAATTACTGTTCCTGTGTGCTGTTAAACTGTTCAGTTCCACACGGGTTGCTGCCATACGGCAGCAGAGTGACCGGAATATCCGCAAGGTGCGTAACACGATGCTAAAAAAGATACGAAAAAAGCTGCTTGCCGCCATTACAGAAAAGGCGGAAAAGCAGCAGCCATTGGCATTATTGGAAAAGGCTTTTTTATCGGAAAGCAGCAAAACAGTTGATTCCGGGAAAGCGAAATAGTATAATGGTAATATAATTTTGAGTTATTTGGGTTACAATACATAGCGGAGGGTTTTGACGATGAAAAACCTGTTTGAACGCACCAGCATGGGTTGGGTGCGATATAGTGAATACGAATGGAAAGCGGCGGAAGACGGCACCTTATATCTCACGCCCGCAAAAACAGCACAGCCGAGCATCTATGACCCGCTGGCGGAGTATCAGCGGATCGTCCTGGATGCCATCAACATCGGACGCATGGGTATGGGCAAGAAGCCAGATGCGGAAATCCAAAAGGCGATCCAGCAGTTTGCCGTAAAGTTCGGCCTGTTTGGTCTGATGACTGCGCTGCCGACCACGCCAAGCTTTATGGACTATGAAGCGGTATATCTGCCGAAAAATCATTTCATCAAAGAGGAAACCATGTCCACGGAGGACTATCTGGATTTGTTCTTTCCTTTTGATAAGCTGGATGTTATCAAGCGTGGCGTAGAGTCCATGTGGAATATTCAGAATGACCGCATTATGATGGCACTAGCCATGACCATGACAGATAAGCCCATGGCGGTCAATATGAGCTTTCAGCAGGAGTATGCTGAACGCTATGACTGGATGAAGCAGCAGTTTATTGATTGGGCATTTACCTATGTCAACAGTTTCCTCTACTACGAGGACTACGACACGCTGGATGAAGATACCCGGCAGATCATGCAGGAGAGCATGGCAGCGTTTGGCGGCAATGCGCCTACCTACCACATCGCCCTGCTGGACAAGCCGACAATCGTATGGGATTTTCATTCGCTGCTGCTTGGTATACAGATGATGTTCAGTTTCATGCTGACCGACAGCGAGAATCCGATCCGCCTTTGCAGGCATTGCACCAAAGCATTTGTCGCAAGCAGACCGAGCGCTGTATTTTGTAGCCCCCAGTGTAAGAATAAGTACAATGTTTATAAGAGCCGGGCAAAGGATAAGAAGGAATGATGGGAAAGGAAGCGAATTTATGATAGACAGATGGATTGCAGAAGCAACGGAATGCGATTTCAAGGTTGCTTTGGAAGTGAAGAAACCGAAAAGCTGGCTTAAAAGTGTCAGTGCCTTTGCAAACGGAATTGGTGGCACTCTGTTCTTCGGCATTGATAATGACCGGAATGTAATTGGCCTTGCCGATGCACAAACCGATGCGGAGGCAATCAGCCGCCTGATTAAAGAGCGCATCACACCGTACCCCAATTTCATCCTTGCCCCCGAAAGAGAAAACGGAAAGGATCTTCTGGTGCTGACCGTTTCCGTTGGACGCACAACGCCTTATTATTACAAGGCCGATGGCGTAATGGAAGCCTACATCCGCATTGGCAATGAAAGTGTGATTGCTCCCGCCTATGTGCTGAATCAGCTTATTCTAAAGGGTATGAACCGCACCTTTGATGCGCTGACCTCTGAATATGATTTCAAGGATTACGCCTTTTCCAAGCTGCGGGAACGGTACAAGGTCTGGACGGGCAACAGCATGGAAGATAAGCTGTTCGATTCCTTTGACATAAGGGACAACTATGGCAAGCTGACCAATACAGGCGCTTTGCTTGCGGACGATTCCCCGAACAGATATTCTCGTCTGTTCTGCACACGATGGAACGGCTTAGATAAAAGCGGCGGCATGGTGGATGCTCTCGACAGCGCAGAATATTCCGGCAGCTTGATTATTCTGCTCAATGAGGGCGTAGGATTTGTAAAGCGGAATATGAAAACCCGCTGGAAGAAAACCGCCAACTCTCGTATTGAAATGCCCGATTATTGTGAACGAAGCGTTTTTGAAGCTCTTGTCAATGCGCTGATCCACCGGGATTATCTCATTTTGGGCAGCGAAGTCCATATTGATATTTATGATGACCGTCTTACAATTACTTCTCCCGGCGGTATGGCTGACGGCACTCGGATACAGGAAAGAGATATATCCAATATTTCCTCCACCCGGCGCAATCCGGTTCTGGCAGACGTATTTGCCCGGTTGGGATATATGGAGCGACAAGGCAGCGGATTCAAGAAAATCACGGAAGCCTACTATGCCGCCCATAACTACCGTGCGGAACTGGAGCCTAAGTTCTATTCCGATGTTACCTTCTTCCAAGTCACGCTATATAATCTGAATTACGGTACAGCAGTAAACGCAGCAAAGGTTACGATTCAGGATGAAAATCTTGCGATTGCCCCCGATCATGTTGCGATTGAGGTTGCGATTAGGAAACTAAACGCAAGCCAATCTACGATTGAAAAGGCAATGGCCGTCTATGCAAGCATGGGAATTGACGGCATTTTCGGTCGTTCCGATATTGCTGCTATTACAAATGATTCTGTTACCGCTGCCGGCAATCTCATTACCAAGCTGAAAAATGCTGGATTGATTGTGGCTGTCAGCGGATACGGAAAAGGAAAATATCAGTTCATCGAGCCGCAGAAATAAAGTTATGCCCGTTATCAGCCAATACAACCGATAACGGGCATTCGTTTAAGCATATACAAGTTCGGTCAGCACAATTTCCTCCGCACGGTTGCGGATGCTGTTCATGCGGCGCACCCATTCCATTTGGTCAGTCGCTTTGAGTGCTTCGGCCACGCCCTCCTGTTTCGTCATAGCAGTGACAATGATTTCCATACGCTCGTTGCAGGCGTGGTCGATCTCGGACAAATGCCTGAACAGTCTTCCCTCTAACAGATAGTTGTTATACAGGATTGGATGATGTTCTTTCAAATAGCTGCGGCGCATACGCCCGTATTTGCCGATCTGATAATTGCCGGTGTCCAGTAAAACAAGGTTGGGAATGAGATAATTACCCTCTTGACGATATGTGCCGCCCATTTCCTCAAATAGAGATTTCATAAAACAACAGCTCCTTTCTGCGTTGAATTTCAGCGGTTATAAGGTTTTTCCTGCTCCTTTCCTACAACTGCTTTTCAATTCACCACAAATGAGCCGCAGTCATATGTATTAGATGGTAGAAACCACCCTCTACATATTAACTCTTGGTTGCTGATGGAGTTGGATTCCCCATTCAATTCATCGTCACGGCTCAACCTCTCGTATAATGGAGTGATTTTGGTTTTTGTCATAGCGTCTGCCTCCTTACATGAAATATGCTCTAAATGGGTTCTTCACTAACCATGAGAAAATCTCGTGATTAAGAAGTCATTTAGAGCATATATCACCCTTTGCGGAACCATCCGCTTTCAGGATCTGTAGTGCTGCACTTTATTGTTTGTGCATCTTTTTGTTGTTGGCCCTTGCCTTTACATGAGTGGCATCCACAAAAACCTCACTGGGATCAACGAGTTTAAATTTATAACACTCCATCAGGATATGGGAGAATATCTGTTCAAAAAGATCTGTATCCTTAAATCGTCTGGTATAATTTTTTCCGAATGTAGAAAAATGCGGCACCTTATCCATCATATCCAAGCCAAGAAACCATCTGTAGGCAACATTCACCTCTATTTCCTTACAGGTCTGCCGCATGCTTTTGATTCCGTAGAGATACTGAATAAAAGGAATCTTGATCAGCATCATGGAATCCATACTGGGGCGGCCATTGTCCGGCGAATATTTTTCGGCTACAAGGCCATAAATAAAGTTCCAGCCAATCGCCTTGTCTATGGTTCGTAGAAGGTGATCCTGTGGTGCCATGTCATCCATGCAGAGAAACTGCACCTGTCCTCTTTTTTTATCTGCATTCCGGGTCATCATAAGTAAAAATACCTGCCTTGATTTGTTGCTTCTATATATACCAGAAAAGTACACCAAAATCTGCATAAACACTGAAGTTTACGACATTTGGCATAGAAAAATCCCGCACAAAAATGCGGGACTTTGTCTACAGTCTGAAACGCCATCTCGCTATGATGGCGTTTATCTGTCATATGAGGTACATTCACACACTTATTCTGCATCCGGTGTAGTAAGAGCCAGTAGTAGCTTTACTGCTTCATCCCTGCCTGTATTACTCAAACGGTAATGTGTCCATTTGCCTTCTTGACGGCTCACCACAAGCCCGGAATCACATAGAACTTTCATATGATAAGATAGGCCCGACTGTGTCAAATCCATCGGTTCTTGCAATACACAGGCGCATTTCTCGCCACTGCGCAATTGCTCCAAAATTGCAAGGCGTTTAGGGTCGCACAAAGTCTTAAATATCCTTGCACTTTCTTGGTGAGTCCTCATGCGTCCACCTCACATCGATTTTTTTTGATATGAATAGTATATGCACCAATGCCCCTTTGCCAATAGTTCTTTGTAAATTTTTTAAGAACGTTTACGCCTTGCACAAAAAGGCAGGCATCCAGCCCTGTGGAAACAAGACGGCGCAGGCTGCCGGCGGCAGGGCACAGATTCTGTCTGCTTTGCATTTGCAGAGATTTTAGGGATTCTTAAGTTTGGGGATTTTGTGATGAAACAAAAATGCATACTGTCTGAGCACAGCGAGTTTATGCATTTTTGTTTCGCTCTTCACAAAATCCCCAAGCTTTAGAAACCCTTAAATCACGAAACCGCAAAGCAGACAAAGCCTGTGCCCTGCCGCCGGCAGCCTGCGCCGTCTTGTTTCCACAGGGCGTACCCCTCAAATATGCGCCGTCACAACACTAAGGTCCCCCTCCATCCGGAACCTCCCATAACCGGCCGGGAGGATGAAGCAGCACCCTTTTTTTACCGGGCATCCGTCTATGCTTCCCTCCCCTCCGATCACACTGGCAATCAGAAACGGCTGGTCCTGTTCCATTTCCATGGAACCCTGGATGTCATATTTCTCCACCGTGTAGAAGGGGCAGGAAACCAAAAATTCCTTGTCGTAGCCTTCCCCATGGGAGGTTGTGCGCTCTCCTGCGCCGTCCTCATGGGGGCACCGTACCACGTCAAGAGCCTGTGCCAGGTGGAGTTCACGGGGCTTCCCTCCAGGCATGCGCCCGTAATCGTACATCCGGTAGGTGACCGCAGAATTCTGCTGGATCTCAATCAGCAGCGTCCCCTGGCGGATCGCATGCACGGTCCCTGGCGGGATCTGGAAAAAATCCCCGGGGCGGATGGGGCGTACCTTCAAAAAATCCTGCCAGCGGTTCTCCTCCATCAGCTGCCTCATCTCTTCCTTCGTCCCTGCGCGGTGGCCTACGATAATGTCCGCACCTGGCTCACAGTCCAGGATATACCAGCACTCTGTCTTGCCCCTCGCCCCGTTTTCATGGGTTTTGGCGTAGGCATCGTCGGGATGCACCTGGATGCTTAGGTCCTCCCTGGCATCGATGAACTTGACCAGCAGCGGGAATTCTTCCCCTTCCGTATTCCCGAAAAGTTCCCTGTGGTTTTTCCACAGCCAGGACAGGCTCTTTCCCGCAAAACTCCCCCCTGATATCCGGCAGTCCCCCTGGGGATGGGCGCTTACCACCCATGCCTCCCCTGTGTCCTCGCCCGGGATCTCATATCCAAAATACTCCCTCATCCGGTTTCCGCCCCATACCATCTCTTTAAAAACAGGCTCCAGCCTTATGATTTCCCTCATTTCCAGCTTCCTCCCTTATCTGGTTTCCAAAAGGGCATCCATCCCCAGCTTCATCGCCCCCAAGATCCCCTGGTTGTCCTCCAGGGACGGAGGCACTATATATGTATCCATATCCTTAAGTTCTTTCGTTACAAGATAGCCGCCCAGCAGTTCCCCCACATTCTTCCGCACCATCGGAAACAGCTGCTGCTGGTGCATGACGCCGCCGCCCAAAATGATCTTTTTGGGGGACAGAACCAGGATATAGTTGGTGATGGCATAGGCCAGATAGTAGGCTTCCAGTTCCCACACCTCCGGCCTGCCTGCAAGGGCAGTCCCTTTGGCTCCCCAGCGCTCCTCGATGGCCGGCCCTGCTGCCAGCCCCTCCAGGCAATGCCCGTGGCTGGGGCATTTTCCCTTGTAGGGGTCATCCTTCCGGGCAGGGATCAGCATATGGCCCCCTTCCGGGTGCTGCATCCCGTGGAGCAGCTTCCCCCCGGCGAGCACCCCAACCCCGACCCCTGTCCCTACCGTGATATAGATGGCAGTGTCCAGGCCTTTTGCGCAGCCCCAGGTGCTCTCCCCCAGCATGGAGCCGTTGACATCGGTGTCAAACCCTACCGGAACCTTTAAATTGTCCCGGAAATACCCACAGATATCATACCCGCGCCACGCCAGCTTGGGGGTCATCAGGATATGGCCGTAGGTCTCTGAATCCCGGTCAAGATCCACCGGCCCGAAACAGCCGATCCCCAGGGCGGCGATATCCTTGTCCTTAAAATACGCCAAAAGCTTTGGCATGGTCACCTCCGGGGTCTCTGTCGGGATTGACATCTGTTCTAAGATCTTCCCGTCCTCGGTCCCCACTGCACAGACCATCTTTGTCCCACCTGCCTCTAATGCTCCAAATCTCATAGTTTCCCTCCTCGGTATCAACATTACCATAAGAATACCATAAACAGAGACATAAAGAAACCTTATTTTGGCAAATTTAACAAACAAAAGAGGTCAGCGCCAGATCATATCCTCAATAAATATCCCATATCCCCTGGTCGAATCCTGTACAAACACATGGGTCACTGCCCCCACCAGCTTTCCGTCCTGGATAATCGGGCTGCCGCTCATACCCTGGACAATCCCCCCGGTCAGACGCAGGAGTTCTTCGTCCACCACCCGGATCACCAGGCTTTTATTCTCCTGGATGGGATTATAATCCACCTTCTGGATTTCAATCTCGTAGTCTCGCAGTTCCCCTGACACATTGCTGCGAATCCACGCCTGGCCTTTCTTTACGTTTTGCCGGTAGCCGATCTCCATCGCTTCCCCGGGAAGCGATTTCTGCAGCTTTTCATTGACCTTCCCGAATATCCCCACCTGGGTGTTCGCCTCGATCGCCCCCAGCCGTGACCCGGGGCCATAATAAATCACCCCTGCCATCACGCCGGGATTGCCGGCGCTCCCTTTCTCAATCCCCATGATCTCCGTCTCATACAGCGCCCCCTCCTCAATCTGCACCACCTCTCCGGTGTCACTGTCGCTGATCCCATGCCCCAGGGCTCCGAAATTCCCGTTGGTGTCCACATAGGTCAGCGTTCCGATCCCCTGGGTATCGTCCCGCACCCATGCCCCCAGCTTATAATTGCCGTCCATCGCCTGCACCGGGTTCATGCGGATTTCCAGTTCCTCACCGTCCCTGCGCACCTTAAGGAGCACCTCCTGCCCTCCATTGTGGTTTAAGTTGCTGATCAGCGCCTCCTTATCCCGCAACGGCTCCCCGTTGATCGCCTCTATATAATCACCGGACTGCAGAACACCGTAGGCCGGTTCCATCTCCTCGCCGCTCTGGCAGCGGATCCGCCCGGTCCCGATCACCATAATGCCGCTTGAGCGCAGGTAAATGCCCACCGGAACCCCGCAGGGAACCGCATAATGCGTGTCCACCACATCCAGCCGGATCTCCTTAAACCGGAACCTGCCAAACAGATTCAGCCCTAGCCGGTAACTCCCCTGGTTCTTGGCATACAGAGAAAACGGCTCGTCTACCTTTAGCCGGATCTCGTCAGAAGGGATATCGGACTGGTTGCCTAGCACCACCTCCTCACTCTCGCTTCGTAGTGTTACCTGGAACGGCAAGGCAAAATCAAACTCCTCCCTCTCATCCACCACCACACTCAAATGGTCCGGGATCCTCCGCTCCACATAAAACCACGTAAATCCCGCTGTAAACAGCAAAGCAAGCCAGAACGTCCCTATCAGGCACCGGCGAAACGGTCTTTTCTTCCTTTTCCTTCCTTCCATCTCACATACCTCCTCTTCTCAGGCGGACTGCCACATCCCCCGGAATGTTCGTAAAAAGGAGCCTCTTGGCTCCTTCCTAGTATGTGAGAAAATACGGATTTCACACTGTCATTTTTTTGTTTTTATTCCATCCCCCTCTGCGTTCCCCTGCCAATGCCTTCATCTCCCTGGCATTCTGCCGTACCGCATCGGTAATCTGTGCCCCTCCCAAAAGCCGTGCAAGTTCTTCCACCATCTCCATTTCATCCAGCTTACGGATCTTGGTTGTCGTCTTCCCCTTGCCCGCAGACTTCGCGATCTCAAAATGGCAGTCTGCCATCGCCGCAATCTGCGGCAGGTGCGTGATACAGACTACCTGGTGGCTCCTAGAGATCACTGCCAGCTGCTCCGACACCTTCTGCGCCGTCCTGCCGCTGATGCCTGTGTCTATCTCATCAAAAATCAAGGTCGGGATCTCGTCGCTCTCTGCGAGCACTGTCTTAATCGCCAGCATAATCCGTGACAATTCACCGCCGGAAGCAACCATCCCCAGGGAACGCTTCGGCTCCCCCGGATTGGTGGAGATCACAAACTCCGCCTCATCATAGCCCTGTGCCGTAAAATGCCCAAGCCGCCGGAACTCCATAGCAAATTCCACATCCAGGAAATTGAGTTCCACAAGGTTCTTTTTGATCTGCCCCGCCAGTTCCTTGGCCGCCGCCTTCCGTTCCTTTGACAATTGCCCGCATAGCTTCTCCAGTTTTTTTGTCAGCTGTTCATATTCTGCCTGGTTTTTCTTTTGGTATTCATCAAAATTCTCCAGTTTGGCCAGACGGCTTTTTTTCTCTTCCAGCGCTGCCTCAATCTGCTCCAATGTGTTGCCGTACTTGGCCTGCAGCCCATGGATCTGATCCAAGCGCTGCCTGGCCTGTTCCATCTCTTCCTCATCAAAAACTATATTGTCCAGATAAGAGCCAATTTCATGGTGCACATCACTTAAAATCGCTTCCGCATCATAAAGCTGATCCAAAATCCCTTTGAGTTGTCCGTCATATGCGGACACCTCGTTCACCTGATGGATCGCCTGACCGATCCGGTCGCTTTCCACCATCTGGTATGCCGCGGACAAATTTTCAAGGATCCTCTGGCTGCCTGTATATTTCCGGTAACTCTCCGTCAGCGCTTCCTCCTCGCCTTCTTTTAATCCTGCATCCTCGATCTCTTTGATTTCAAACCGCAAAAAATCCGCCTCACGCCTCCGGCTCTCCTCATTGCCCTCCGACTCCTCCAAGGCCGCCTGCAGCGCCTTATACTGCCGGTATGCTTCCCCAATCTCAGCTTTTCGTAATTCGGTACGGGATTTTGCGAAAATATCCAGAATCTCCAGATGTTTGGATATATGCAGCAGAGACTGATGCTCATGCTGGCCATGGATATCCATAAGAAGCCCTGTCACCTGCCGCAGGCGTGCCGCCGTCACGGTCTCATCATTAATCTTGCTGACGCTGCGGGCGGGCATAATCTTGCGGGTGACGATCAAAAGCCCGTCCCCGTCAGGATATACCTCCAGTTCCTCAAATTCCTTCCTCCGCTCCTCTTCTACAGAAAAAATCAGTTCCACATAGGCATACTCCGCGCCGCTGCGGATAATATCCTTCGGCGCCTTCTGCCCCAACGCCAGGCTCACCGAGCCGATGATCACAGACTTTCCCGCGCCGGTCTCCCCGGTCAGGATATTGAGGCCGTCACCAAATTCCACATCCGCCTGCTCAATCAGCGCCAGGTTTTTCACGTGCAATTCTAATAGCATATCTCCTCCTATTCTGCTTCTATGTACTCCTTCTGCCGCTTACTTTTGCTCTGCCACCATCTTGCGGATCTTATCCATGACCACGATGGTATCATCCACGCTTCTCACGGCGCACATGATCGTGTCGTCCCCGGCAATGCAGCCCACAATCTCATAAAAATGGATTGCATCCAGCGCTGCCGCCACTGCCATTGCCATGCCGGACACAGTCTTGATTACCAGGATATTCTGTGCCATATCCATGGATAGATAGCCGTCCCTCAGGATCCGGATATACTTATCGCTAAAGGAGCCCTGGTTCTGCATTACCACATACCGCTGCCGTCCGTTCTCCCCCTGGACCTTCGTCAGCTTCAGTTCCCGGATATCCCGCGAAACCGTCGCCTGTGTCACCCGAAACCCTGATTCCTGCAGGCGGTCTGCCAGTTCCTCCTGGGTCTCAATATCATATTTTCCAATCAGTTCCACAATCTTACTGTGTCGTTCCAGTTTCATGATTCCCTCCCAAAGCCCACATCTCTCCTAATCCGGCACTCCTCCTATACCCGCGTCAGCTTCTCACGGATATTCTCCAAAAACGGCACATCCTTTAACTGGATCAAGGTGGTATATCTGTCCGATTCCCGTATCTTAAGCACCTCTCCTGCCCCAAGATCCATCACCTGGTCCCCGTCAAAAACTGCCATCTGCTTCTGCCCTGCATTTTCCAGCACACGGATGCCCACCGTATCCCGGTGGGAAAGGATGATGCTGCGTGAATGGATCGAATGCGGGCAGATCGGCGTCAGCATCAAAAGTTTTGCCCCGGGCGTCACAATCGGCCCGCCTGCCGACAGGTTGTATGCAGTGGACCCGGTAGGGGTTGACACAATCATGCCGTCCGCCGTGTATTCTGTCAAAAGTTCACCGTTGACATAGACCTGGAACTTTAGCACCTGCATCACATCCTTACGGGTAAGGACAATGTCATTGAGGGCAATCCCTGCCGCCCCCTCGACGCACCCCTCCAGCATCATCCGCCTCTCCAGCCGGAAATCCCCCTCCAGCAGGGCATCCAGCATTGGCGGCAGCGCCTCCCCGTGGGCGATCTGGGTCAGGTAGCCAAGATTGCCCATGTTCACCCCGATCATGGGGATCTGAAGATCCACCAGATCCCTGGCTGCCTGGATCAGCGTTCCGTCACCGCCTAAGGTGATCACGCACTCCGTCCCACGGGGAACCAGGCTCTGGTCTGTGTAGCCATAGCCCGCCCCCTCCCGTCTCTTCTCCTGGGCGCTTCCCTCACAGGCCGCGCCCCTGGCACGAAGATAGCCTGTGATCTGCTCTGCCATCTGCACCGCTCCGCTTTTTGAGGGGTTTGCAATCAGATAAAAATGTTTCATTGGTCTCTCCCGTCTATAGATTTCTGTGCGCTTCTTCCACGATCCGTCCCGGATCCACGCAGCCTCCTGCGGATCTCTTTTTTTCGGCCGGCTCCGGCATCCCTTCGCCCTGCCCCGGCGCCTTCGCACCGTTTTGCAGGTGCAGCAGGTATTCGATATTCCCTTCCGGCCCTTTGATGGGGGAATAATCGAGTGCCAAGACCGCAAACCCCAGCCCCTGTGCAAAGCTGGCCACCTTCTCAATGACCTCTAGGTGTGTGCCCTTGTCCCGCACAACCCCCTTTTTCCCTACTTTCTCCCGGCCTGCTTCAAACTGGGGCTTGATCAGCGCCACAACCTGCCCGTCCGGGGCTAAAAGCCTCTGCACCGGCCCTAACACCTTGGTCAGCGAGATAAAAGACACATCAATCGAGGAAAAAGCAACCGGATCCGGGATATCCTCCGGCGTCACATAGCGGATGTTCGTCCTCTCCATGCAGACCACCCGCTCATCCGTGCGCAGCTTCCAGTCCAGCTGTCCGTGCCCCACGTCCACTGCATAGACTTTTATTGCCCCGTTTTGCAGCATGCAGTCCGTGAACCCGCCGGTGGAAGCCCCTACGTCCATGCACCGCTTCCCCTCCAGGGACACGTCAAAAGATTCCATGGCCTTCTCTAACTTAAGGCCGCCGCGGCTCACATATCTCAGTGTGCTTCCCCGCACCTCCACCACTGCCGCCGCATCAAAGACAGACCCTGGCTTGTCCTCTTTCTGCCCGTTCACATAGACAATCCCTGACATAATAATTGCCTTGGCCTTTTCCCGCGACGGAGCCAGGTTCTGGTTCACCAGAAGCATATCCAGGCGTTCCTTCTGTTCTTTCATACCGGCCCTCCCAGCTTCTCCGGGTAAAACTCCCTCATGGCTTTTATGACCGAATCACTGTCGATCCCCAGGCTCTCCCGCAGCACAGACACGTTCCCGTGCTCCACATAGGCATCCGGGAGCGCAATGTTAAGTACCTTCACCTGCGGCGCACATTGATGGACAAGTGCCGTCACCTGCAGCCCAAACCCACCCTGCAAGACATTTTCCTCCAGGGTGACGATCAGTTCGTGTGTCCGCGCCAGGTACCCTACCAGACCTTCGTCCACCGGTTTGATAAACCGCCCGTTCGCCAGTGTGCACTCCACGCCCTCTTCTTTTAGCTTGTCCCGCACATGCTCCGCGGTGCTGACCATGCTGCCCACGGCCAACAGGGCAATCTCCCTGCCCTCAAAAAGGATCTCCCCCTTTTTGTACTCCACCGGTGAATCAAATTCCTTCAGCCCCCGGTATGCCTGCCCCCGGGGATAGCGGATGGCAACCGGCCCGTCGTAACGCTCGATGGCAAACTCCATTTCCCTGCGCAGTTCCCATAGGTTTTTCGGCGCCATCACACACATATTCGGTATGGATGTGAGGTACGACAAGTCGAAAATCCCCTGGTGGGTCTCCCCGTCGCTGCCTACCAGCCCGGCCCTGTCGAGGGCAAACACCACCGGCAGGTTCTGGATGCAGACATCATGGAGAATCTGGTCAAACCCCCTTTGCAGAAAGGAAGAGTACACAGCCACCACTGGCTTTAGCCCTGCCGCCGCCATCCCTGCCGCCGAGGTCACCGCATGCTGCTCCGCGATCCCGACATCAAAGAAACGCTCCGGGTACCGCTTGGCAAATGCCTTTAACCCTGTACCGTCCGGCATGGCCGCCGTGATCGCCACCACTCTTGGGTTCTTCTGTGCCAAGCGGCACAGTTCCTTGGAGAACACATCCGTGTAGCCAGGATAGACCTTCTCCTTTATGGGCTTTCCTGTCCCCGGGTCAAAAGCCTCCACCCCATGGAAATGGGACGGGTTCTTCTCGGCAGGCATATAGCCCTTCCCTTTTTTCGTATTCACATGGATCAGCACCGCATGATCCATCTTTTTGGCCTCCCGGAAGACCTTGACCATCGCCCGGACATTATGCCCGTCCACAGGGCCTAAATAGGTGATGCCCATATTTTCAAACAGCATTCCCGGGATCACCAGCTGCTTGATGCTGTTCTTAGTACGGCTGATCTTGTCCACCAGGCTTTCCCCAAACACCGGAATCCGCATCAGCGCTGCCGTCACATCTTTCTTTAAGCGGTTATAGCCCTCCCCGGAACGGATCGCGTTAAGGTATTTTGACATGCCGCCTACATTCTCTGAGATGGACATGTTGTTGTCGTTTAACACAATGATAAAATTCCTCTTCATCCGCGCCGCATTGTTCAGTGCCTCATAGGCCATGCCGCCGGTCAGCGCACCGTCCCCGATCACGGATACCACCGAATAATCCTCCCCCAGAAGATCCCTCCCCTGGGCCATCCCCAGCCCGGCAGAAATCGAAGTCGAGCTATGGCCCGTGTCAAAGGCATCATACGGGCTTTCCTTTCTCTTCGGGAAGCCGCTTAGCCCCCCATATTGGCGCAGTTCGTCAAACATCTCCCGCCGCCCGCTTAGGATCTTGTGGGTATAGGACTGATGCCCCACATCCCAGATCACCTTATCCCCAGGCAGGTCAAATGCCAGATAAAGCGCAATCGTCAGTTCCACCACCCCAAGATTAGATGCCAGGTGCCCCCCGGTCACACTGATCTTGTCAATCAGGAAATGACGGATCTCCTCTGCCAGTTCTTTTAATTGTTCTGCACTAAGGTCCCTGATATCCTGCGGCCCTCTTACCTGTTCCAGCAGCATTCCCCATCGCCCCTTTATTTTTCTCTTGTAATCAGCATCCGGATCAGCCCCTCCAAAAACGGGTTCTCCCCCGGAAGCCCTTTCAGCAAAGCAATCGCCCTGTCCGAAAGTTCCGCCGCATCCCTGCGTGCCTTCTCGATCCCCTCTAACGTCACGTAAGTAGTCTTCTGGTTCTTCTCGTCGCTGAGCACAGGCTTGCCAAGCTGCTCTGTGGTAGCCGTCACATCCAGGATATCATCCTGGATCTGGAAGGCGACACCGACTAGGGAGGCCAGTTCTTCCACCTGCTTTACTTCCTTTTCACCGGCTCCCGCCAACAGCGCCCCGATCATCATCGAAGCCTCCAAAAGCGCCCCTGTCTTTAAGCGGTAGATAAAATCCAGCTTTTCCCTCGGAACCGGCTTGTTCGTCAGCTGGACATCCACCACCTGGCCGCCGATCATGCCGTAGACACCGGTCTTTTGTGCCAGGATCCCCACAGCCTTTGCCGCTGCGGCCGCATCCCTTGCCATGGCGCAGGCCTTGGCTGCCGTCTCCACCGCATAGATCAGGAGGGCATCCCCGGCCAGCACTGCCATGTCATAGCCGTATTTCACCCAGGTCGTCGGCTTGCCCCGGCGCAGTTCGTCATTGTCCATGCAGGGCAAATCGTCATGGATCAGGGAGGAGGTGTGGATCATCTCGACCGCCGCCATAAACGGCTCAATCTCCTGCCCGCAGCCGCCAAACAGACGGTATGTCTCCTGCATCAGCATCGGCCGCAGGCGTTTGCCCCCGGCACGCACGCTGTAATTCATAGCCTCAAAAATGATCCGCTGATGGCCCGCCTCCTCCGGGAGGTAGCGCCCCACCACTTCCTCCACCTCTTTTGTCCTCTGGCTAAGCAGTTCCCTCAGCCCTGCCTCCTTAGCAGCCGCCATCTGCCTGTCCACCTCCCTGAATCACAATCATCTGCTTTTCTACCTTGTCTATCTTCTCACTGCACAAGCGCACCAGCTTCATCCCCTCTTCGTAGCAGGCGAAAGACTCCTCCAGCGAGGTGTCCTTTGCCTCCAGCTTCTCCAGGATCTGATCCAGCTGCGCAAAAGTCTGTTCTATCGATTTTTCCATCTCCGGCTCTCCTCCTCTGGATTTTACCGCCACGTCCCGGCCATGCCTAAAACGGAAGCTATTCCGATCCCCCCGGCATCCCCGCCTCCTCTGTGCCGGTCACCTGTGCCGTCAGCTTTCCGTCCGAGACCCGCACCTCAATCTCGTCCCCTTCCTGTACCTTTCGTACACTCTCCAGCCGCTTGCCCGGCCCATATGTCACAAAGCCAAAACCGCCGCTGATCTTCGCTAACGGGGACAAGCCGTGGAGCCGCCCGCCCGACAATGCCAGCCTGTGCTTTGCCGCCTGCATCCGCTGTTCCATCACCTGGCCCAGGCGTTCCTCAATATTAAAAAGCAGCTGGCGTTTCTCGCGGATCTGCCTCTCCGGGTCATGGAAACGCAGCCTCAGCCGGCATTGCTCCATCTGGTAACGCAGCCGCTCCATCCTCCTGCCCATTGCGCGGACAAGGTTCCTCTCGTACAGCATCCGCTGCTCTTCAAACTGGCGGTAATCAAACACCGCCAGTTCTGCTGCGGCCGACGGGGTCGGCGCCCGCAGATCGGCCACATAATCCGCAATCGTCACATCTGTCTCATGCCCGACTGCCGAGATCACCGGCGTATGGCATTCAAAGATCGCACGCGCCACAATTTCCTCATTAAATGCCCACAGATCCTCGATCGAACCGCCGCCGCGGCCGACAATCATCACGTCCAGCCCCAGTTCATCGAGCGCATGGATCCCCGCCACGATGCTCTCTGCCGCCCCGTCCCCCTGTACCAGCGCCGGATAAAGCACCAGCTGCACGTAAGGGTTCCTCCGCGATGTGATATTTATGATATCCTGGATGGCGGCTCCGGTCGGCGCTGTCACCACCCCCACCTGCATGGCGTATTTGGGGATCGGCTGCTTATATTCCGGTGAAAACATCCCCATCTCTTCCAATTCGCCGCGCAGCCGGACAAACCGTTCAAACAGCCCTCCCTGCCCGTCCGGTTCTATCTTCTTTGCATACAGTTCATACCTGCCGTCCCGCTCATAGACATCCACAGCCCCTGTCACCACTACCTGCTGCCCTTCCTGCATCTGGAAACGCAGCCCCGTCCTGCGCTGCCCGGCAAACATCACTGCCGCCAAGGTGCCGCCCTTGTCTTTCAGCGTAAAATAAATATGCCCGGAACTGTGGTACTTGCAATTGGACACTTCCCCCCGGACCGTGATCCGGCTGAGGGCAAAATCCTGGACAAACATATTCTTAATATAAGAATTCACCTGTGACACCGAATATATACTCGCCATATTATTCTGCTGTCACCAGTTTGGCTAAGATCCCGTTGATAAACGCCGACGAATCTTTCCCGCCGTACTTCTTTGCCAAGTCAACCGCCTCATTGATCGCCACTTTCTCCGGCACCTCGCTGTCATAGGTCATCTCATATAAAGCCTGCCGCAGGATGGTGAGTTCCACCTTGCCCATGCGCCGCGTCTTCCATCCCTGAGCCACCGCATTCAGGCGTTCATCCAGTTCCGGAATCTTCTCTGCCATATCCTTCACCCGGGCTGCCAGAAACTCCCGCTGCTTTTCCTTCATGTCCACCTGATGGATGACCACCGTTGAGCCATCCTCCGCGGTGTCCTCCTCCTCCGGCGACTCAAAGTATCTTTGGGCCTGCTCTGCGGCCTCCTCTGCCGGGTAAAACCCTGTCCCGAACAGCATCTTAAAACAATGCTCCCTCATCTCTCTCCTGGTCATGCCAGCTCCCTCCCGCTTCCCGATTCCGTCCTTTTCACTCAGACATACCAATTTTTGATGTTGCGCCAGTATCCGTTTATCATAGCATATTTTATAGGGAATCACAAGGCTTGTCCTTTTCAATCATTATCCGGCAAAAGCTTAATCCGCACCATAATCTGCCGGACAAAACTCCCCTCCGAAAGTTCCAGGTCCTCCTCATGGCTCTGCGCCGGGAAATCCCCTCCTTCCTCCAGCTCCACAAAAAGCCAGTTGTAAGCCGCCTCCTTAGCCTCCTCCAGGGCATCCTCCAGATCCGGGCCGTCCGCCTCGCAGCACTCCAGGTCCGGAAATGCCACATGGAACCCCTGGCCTTCTTTATGCGGCGTAAACACCGCCGGGTAAGTAAATGTCATCTCTTATTTTCTCCAATCTTTTTCTGAACTCTATTATAATTTCCACAAAGGAGGATGTCTATTAAAAAATAATGAAAAAGTGTTAAAAATCACCGTGCCATCAGCAATTCCCCATTCTCCTTCAGCCACCTTTTCTGCTGCAGGTAGTCCGGCATTTCCTCCTCCACCAGCTTCCAGAAACGAGGGGAATGGTTCATCTCCTTCCTATGCGCCAGTTCATGGACCACCACATAGTCCAGCACTTTCTGCGGCGCCAGGACCAGGCGCCAATTAAAATTTAAGTTGCCCTTCGCGCTGCAGCTCCCCCAGCGGGTCTTCTGGTCCCGTATGGTGATCCTGCCGTAGCTTACCCCCATCCGCCCGGCAAAATAAGCCGTCCGCTGTGCAAATACCTGCGCCGCCTGTACCCGGCCGCGTTTATAATCCTCCGCCCCCCACTCCGGCAGCTGCCCCTTTTTTCTTTCCTTCTCCCTGGACCGGCTGCGCATTTCCTCCTGCTTCCTTAAAATCCAGCCCTGCTTCTCCTCCACAAATGCCTTGGCCCTGGCCCGGCTGCACTGCCAAGGGGCACGCACCGTCACCGCCCCATCCGCAGATACCTGAATCGCGAGTGTCCTGCGGGAACTGCGCACCAGTTCAAACTCCACCAGCCCGGCCCGGCCGGTTTCTGCCGCCTTCCTTTTGTCCATACCCATGCCTCCTGCCGTATCCTCTGACGTCCATGTTTTTCTTTCCTATGCCTTGCCATATCATAATATATTTCCTCTTTTCCGTCAATGTATGTCGCCTATTGTCATTTCCTGACGATATTTTAATGAAATCTTCACGGAAACTACTTGTTTTCCTCCCCCGATTTGTTATACTTAAAGACAATGCATTTTCAAAGGAGGTTATCATGGATCTAGTCAGCCAGTTTGTCGAAAATTATAAAAAGAAAATTCCGTTTTATGAGGCTGCCGGCAGGGTCGCTGCTTCCCAGCTGGAATCAGTCCTCCAGTCCGCCGGTATCCGGGCCATGGTCACCTCCCGTGTCAAGAGCCCTGACCGCCTGATGGCCAAGGTCACCCGGCGCAACTTGCGGCGCCCTGTCCCCTACAAAAATATGAGGGAAATCTACGATGACATTGCCGACCTCTGCGGCGTGCGGGTATCTTTGTACTTTCCCGGAGACCGCAACAAAACCGGAGACCTTATCTCCGACCAGTTTGATATCCAGGACATCCGCCATTTCCCGGAGCAGTCCAGCCCTCCTACCTACAACCGGCGCTTTTCCGGCTACTGGGCAACCCACTACCGCGTCCTGTTAAAACAAGACACCTTATCCGGCGCCCAGAAACGTTTTTCCTCCGCACGCTTAGAGATCCAGGTTGCCTCCCTATTGATGCACGCCTGGTCCGAAGTGGAGCATGACCTGGTGTATAAGCCGCTCCAGGGCCGGCTTTCCGAGGAAGAACTCGCGATCATTGACGAATTAAACGGCCTGGTCCTCTCCGGCGAGATTGCCCTGGAACGCCTCCAGAGCGCCGGCGATAAGCGCATCCTAAGCAAGAAGTCCTCCTTCGACAGCCAGTATGACCTCGCCTCATATCTGTACAACTATTTAAGCAGCAATTTCCGCAAGGAGGATGTGGAACTCCGCATGGGCGATATCGAACTTCTGTACCGCCTAATCAGCCGCCTGGAGATGAACAGCGTCAAGTCGATCGAGCCTGTCATGAAATCAGTCAAATTTGAGAAGGACAAACGCAATATCTCCCAGCAGATCATCGACCAGGTGATTACCGGCAATGCCATGCATTACCAAACCTACCAGGAACTGCGCACTGCCAACCACGCCTGTGACGAGGCTGCCTCCCATGCCATCCACGGCTTCTTAGACAGCTGGGTGCCCTTGGAGAACCTGCTCAACCACATTACCTACCGCAACTCGCCCAAGCAGCGCGGCGCCTTCCACATCAATTCCCTGAAACGCACGAACCTGCTGAGCCAGGACTGCATCGGAGCCATTATCTCCCTGCGCAAGCTGCGGAATGTGCTGATCCATGATATCGAGATCCCCGAGACCGACATCATCCTGAAACGCACCAAGGATGCGCAGGAACTGCTCCAAAAGCTGGAAACCCAATTCACACCGGACGGCACCCTCATTACCGCTTCTTCTTAGTTTTCCCAAGCATGCTGCCGCAATAGCTTCTTTAGCCGGAAAAGGGACGGGCAGAGAAAACCTTTAAGGTTCCCTCTGCCCATCCCATAATTCTACCAGGTCTTCCACCAGCAAAAGCCCCACTGGCCCAAGCAGCAAACCGTATATCCCAAATAACTCCAAACCTACATACATCGATACCAGGGTCTCTAATGCAGAAAGGCCGACCTGGTTCCCCATCAGCTTGGCTTCCAGGATTTCACGCAGGATATAGCAGACCAGATAGAGTGCCAAAAGCAGCAGCCCCTTCCCCCACTGCCTCCTGAAAAAGCAGATAACAGCCCAGGGTACCAGCACGGTGCCTGTCCCGAATACCGGCAGGGCATCCAGTATCCCGATCCCCGCCCCCAGGATAATGTAATATGGGTTTTGGATCACCCAAAATCCCGCCATGCAGATCAAAGTCGTCAGAAACATTATGATGCCTTGCGTCTTTAAATAGGCATTGGCTATGACTGCCAGCCGGTGGCCGACCATCGAGAACTCCTTGCGGTATAAGGATGCCTGGCAGCGCTGTTTCCATGTCTCCATCTCCTGGATGGCCAGCCCCACGGATACCAGCAAAATCACGGACACCACCGACATTTTCAGCCCCCACTGGAAGATAGATACGGAATTTGCCATCAGATAGGGCATTGCCGCATATTTCAGCTTATCCGCCATCCCCCGCAGCATCTCCCGCATCAGAAGTACCAGGCAATCCGGATCCAGGCAAAGGCATTCCTCCAAGCGGTGGCACATGGCTGTCAGCCACAAATCCAGCGATTCCACCCAAATAGGAACCTGATCCAATAGAAGCCCTGCCTCCATGCATAACCGGCATCCACCATAATATAGCAAAAAAGATACCAAAAAAGCCGCTATCAGAAGTTCCGCCACCCCGATGACCCCCACCGGAATGGCAAACTCCACCTGCCTGCCCCTGATCCAAAACCTGGCCCGGCAGCGGCGCGCCAGCCATAAGGCCGATGGCCTCAGCACAAGCGCCAGTATCCAGGCCATCAAAAAGGGAACCACAAGCGGCAGCAAATAACGAAATATCCCGTATACTGCCCCTGTGATCCCCACAATCCATAAAATTCTCTTCAGTTTCTTATCTGGCTTACCCATGGACTCACCCGTTTCTGTTTTGTACTTCCTTTGTACACAGAATATTCTGTCCAACAGGTTTTGAAATATTCAGGAATGATTTTACTTTTCCGGTTCGGATGCCTTCTTCCGTTTCAGCCAATAGAAACCATGCCCGTCCATCCGGACTCCAACGGCCGCCATCTCGTTCCCGCTTAACAGATCCTCATAAAGTCCGTCCGTCTCGTTGATCCACGCCATCCTGGGATCTTCGCTGAAATTAAAGAGTCCGATCAGCTTCCCGTCGCCGCTCTCCCTCACCAGCCCCAGGACGGCATCGTCCCAGGTCTCCAGCGTCCAAAAACCGGCAGAGGCATCGAATACCTTCTCACCTGCCCGGATCTTCTCCAGTCTGTCCAGGCGGGCAAACAGCCTCCCCTGCACCGTCTCCGGCTTATCGATATTCTCCACCAGTTCCCAGATAAATTTGCCGCGGTGGAGATAACGGGAGTCTGCTGCCTTGTTGGGATCCTCCTTGTAAGTGTAATCATTGACCTGGCCGATCTCGTCCCCGCTGTACAGCATCGGGATCCCCGACAGAAACAGCATATAGGCGTGGAGCATCACATCCATCTGGACCGCCGCCCCCATCGCCGCCTCGTCCTGCTCAAACCCGGCCTTTTCCACCCCGCACATGGAAGCCGTGGTCGCACAGAAACGGGCATCGCCGGTAACAAAATCCTCATTGTATAATTCGCCGCGGCTGACGCTGCCCTCCCATTTGCCGGTAAAATAATCGTTTAAATATTTTTTGTGGGGCACTTGGTACATCCCCCAATCCTCCAGCAGCGGATAGTCCAGCCCCCACCCGATATCGTCATGGCAGCGCAGGTAATTGAGGAAGGTATAATCCGACGGCAGCCCGCTGATAATCTCCATCTGCCGTTTTAGCAGCCTCACATCCCGGGCAGCCACCGTATGCCAGGTCGTGGCCATGGTCGTCACATTGTAGAGCATATGGCACTCCGGCTTTTCCACTGTACCAAAATAAGGGGCTACTTTATCTGGTTCCATCACCACCTCGCCCAGCAATACAATGCCCGGGCACACAATCTCCCCGATCATCCTCATCATGCGCACGATGGTATGCACCTGGGGCAGGTTGCGGCAATTCGTTCCGATCTGTTTCCAGATATAGGGCACCGCATCGATCCTCAGCACGTCAATCCCCCGGTTTGCCAAGTAGAGGAAATTGTACACCATCTCGTTGAAAACCACCGGGTTGCGGTAATTCAAATCCCACTGGTAGGGATAGAACGTCGTCATCACGAATTCCTGCCGCTCGGGCAGCCATGTGAAGTTGCCCGGTGCCGTCGTCGGAAATACCTGGGGCACTGTCTTTTCATACATAGCCGGCATAGAGTAATTGTCAAAGAAGAAATACCTGTCCTGGTATTCCTTTTCCCCTGCCCTGGCACGCTTCGCCCATTCATGGTCCTCCGAGGTATGGTTCATGACAAAGTCAAGGCACAGGCTGATCCCCTCTTTCCGGCATTCGTCTGCCAGCTTCTCCAGATCCTCCATCGTCCCTAATTTCTCTTGCACCTTCCTAAAATCCGCCACGGCATATCCGCCGTCCGAACGCCCTTCTACCGTGTCCAGAAGCGGCATCAGGTGCACATAGTTGACATTGCAGCGCTTGATGTAATCCAGCTTTTCCCTCACCCCGTTTAAGTCGCCGGCAAACTGGTCCACATATAGCATCATCCCCAGCATCCCGTTCTTGCGGTACCAGCCCGGTTCCTGCTCCCTCGCCTTATCCTGCTTCTTTAAGTCCGGCTTGCGCTGGCCATAAAACTTCTGCAGGTTTTCCAGCAGGCTGCCAAAATATTCCTGGCTGTCATATAACTCCATGTAGAGCCACTTCAGTTCATCCATATGGCGTTCCAGGCGGCTCTGGTAGGTCTTATCCACACTGTCGGCACCCTGCTTCTTCACAGGCTTCTCCAATAACTTCCCCTTGTTCATCTTCTCTCATCCCTCCGGCTTTTCTACAGATGGCCATGCCACATATTACTGGTTATGATATCATTGATACCGGCGCCCGTAAAGGGAAAAGTCCCTCTTTCCATATGTCAAAATGTAGCCCTTGCCTGTATTTTACGGCCTCTGCGGCCTGCAGGAGCAGCCGATCCCCAGCCCCCCATAGCCAATGTGGCAGGATACCCCCATCGAGAGGTCATCACACATCACATCCAGCCCGGGAAATTCCTCCCGGATCTCTTCCACCCACTCTGCGGTCTCCTCCGGCGGTGCGCTTGAGGCAGCTAAAAGGCTTATCTCCCCCCGGCTATACCATTCCCGGAAGCGGGTTTCCAGGTCATGCCGCATGGCCGTAAGCATCGTCCTTTTTGCCTTTGCAAAGCCCCGGCATTTTTTGAAGACATCCAATGTCCCTACGTCAAACTGCAGTACCGGCTTGATGCTCAGTATCGTGCCCAGGGCAGCGGCTGCCGGGGAAACCCGGCCTCCCCGCCGCAAATTCTCCAAGGTCTGCACCCCGATATAAATCACCATCTTGTCCCTCGACGCCTCCAGGATCTCCCGGACCTCTTCTGCCTGGTAGCCTTCCCCGGCCAACTCCCGTGCATCCAGCACCATGCGGTGCAAAAGGGCGGATACCCGTCCGCTGTCCACCACCAATACCCGGCCTGCATAGGGCTCTTCCTGCGCCAGCATACACGCCGTGGCATAAGAGCCGCTAAGCCCGCTGCTGATAGGGATATATAACACCTTCTCATATTCCACAAGCGCCCGGTCCCAGATCTGTGCCACCTCTGCCGGGGAAGGCTGTGACGTCCTGACCTCTGCCCCTTGGCGCAGCTTCTTGAGGAACTCCTCCCTCGCCATGGATACCCCTTCGTAGCAGCACTCCTCCCCCACATAAAACGGCATCGGAAGCACCAGGATCCCCAGTTTTTTGGCCTCGTTCTGCGTAATGCCACTGTGGCTGTCCGTAATAATTCCTATTTCTTTCATCTTCCACACACCCTTCTGCCGCCGTTTCCGGCTCTGTTTCCTTTTCCGCCGGCCATCCGCCATGGCCGGCAAGCGCCTTTTTACGTAAATTCCTCAAAATTTAAGGAACTCTTCATTTTTTTCTGCTGTATCATTGGTATAATGGGGACACGGAATATATGCACAAGGAGGGGATTCCATGCATCCCAAAATACTGCTGATTACGGTTGCCGCCATGCTTCTTACCGGCTGCGGCACAGCTGCCAAGCCCGGCTCTTCTGCCGCCCTCCCATGCAGCATCGAATCCGCCGATGTCCTGGCTGCTGCGGCCAAAGAAGATTTGCTGGTAGAATTCAACGGCATCACCAAAATAAAAAGTGAACTTTCCGAAGACACTTTAAAATGGCTGGAGTGGTATCAGTCCCTGCCGGAAGATGAACGTGATGCGCTCTCCTTTGTCCCCAATGAATTCGCTGCTCCCGGCACTGCCGTGACGGAGGAGACCGGCACCTTAAAGGCTCCCCCCTACTTGGCTTCCCTGACCGAGGCAGAACAGTCAGAGACAGAGGAATTGGCCCGTTTTTATTTCACGGAGGGTTCTATAGGCTTTGACGGCGTGGAAAAGATCCAACCCGCAGACGATAGCAGCCCCCTCTACCAGAATACCGGCATTGAGGCAGAGTACGACCCAGGGAATATCATTATCTATATGGTCCTCACCGGCAAGGACAAAACAGAAGGCAGCCCTATGCGTTCCATCAGCATTGCCCGCCGTTCCAAATCCGACAGCTGGAAAGTCATCAACAGCGGCCATTAAGGCCGTTGTAAGACATGGTTATTCCAGCATCCGGTAACCTACACCGATCTCCGTAAAAATATAATGCGGTTCCGCAGGGTTTGCTTCCAGCTTCCTGCGGATATTTGCCATGTTTACCCGCAGGATCTGGTTATCCGTGTCTGCATACGGCCCCCAGATATCTTTCAGGATAAAATCATAGGTCAGGACCTTGCCGGCATTTTGTGCCAGCAAAGAGACCAGCTTATACTCAATCTGCGTCAGATGGATCGCATTCCCCCCAAGCGTGACCAGGCGCCGTTCAAAATCAATCACCAGTCCGTCCCTGGAGTACACCGGCGGCTGCATCTGCCCCTTCCCCACGTGCAGCTGGTGGCGCAGCGCAGTGCGGATCCTTGCTAAGAGTTCCTCCGCCCCAAATGGTTTGGTGATGTAGTCATCTGCCCCGCTGTCGAGGGCTTCCACCTTCTCCTTCTCCTGGCTGCGCGCCGAGATCACGATAATAGGGATGCCGGAAAATCCGCGGATTCGCTGCAAAACCTCCATCCCGTCGATGTCCGGAAGCCCCAGATCCAAAAGAACCACCTCCGGGTGGTGCGAGGTGCACAAAGAAAGCCCTGTCGTCCCGTTCATCGCGCGCAGCACCTTGTATTCGTTGGACAGCAGAATGGTCTCGATATAATTCCCAATGGTTTTCTCATCCTCAATAACCAAAATGGTTTGTCTGTTTGCCATTGCCTTTATCCTCTCTCAATGGTAATGTAAAAATAAATTCAGCGCCCTGCTCCCAGTTATTCACATGGATGCTTCCCTCATGGGCGTGGATGATCGTCTTGCAGATGCTCAGCCCGATCCCCATCCCCCGGTGCGAATCCCCGCTCTCGTTCCCTTCCGTCCCCCCGCCGTCAAAGATTACTTCCAGGCGTTCCGGGGCAATCCCCCTGCCATAGTCACGGATATGGAATGACACACACTCCTCCTCCCTGACCACATACAGGTCAATCTTTTCTGTCCCGGAATGGTACACCGCATTCTCCAGCAGATTGATGATCACCTGCTCAATCAGCATTGCATCCATAGGAACCATCAAAAATTCTTCCGGCACCTGAACCTGTACCTTTGCCTGCGGCAGACGTTTCCTCAGGCGCTGTACTGCTTCCGAGACCACTTCCTCCAGCGGTTCCGGGCTGGTATTGACCCGGGTTCCCCCCACGCGGATCCTGGTGACGGATAAAAGGTTCTCTACCATATTGAGAAGCCAGTTAGCATCCTCGCTGATGCTTCTTACCATATACGATTTTTCGTCTTCTGTCAAGCGCCCACTGTCTGCCAGGTACGCATCTGCCATCCCTATGATCCCTGTCAGGGGCGTCCTCAAGTCATGGGACACTGCACGCAGCAGGTTGGCACGCATGGTCTCCTTCTCTGCCTCCATCAGGAATTTTTCCTGCTCATTCAGGATCTGGTTCTGCTTCTTAGACTGGGTGGTCAGCATGCTTGTCAGGCCTGATATGACCGCCATGGCGACAAAGGTCACCGGGTACCCGTCAATGCTGAAATTCAGATGCATAAAAGGATACGTAAACACATAGTTCACACAGGCAACGCCCAAAAACGAGGCCACAACCCCCGGCACATATCCGCTGGTATACCTGGCAACCAGCATAACGGCAAGGACATAAATAATGGCCACGCTTGTGGAATTGCGGCTATAATGAAAAAATGCGACTGCCAGCAGAGTCGCAATGACAAAAATGCCGACCGTTGTCAGAAAATTCATCAGCAATATTTTTTTATCCATCGGTTCTCTCATGTGCATATTTTTAAATCCGGCAAACAGGGCGGGAAGCGCCGCGCCCCCCGCCCCGGAAAATATTCTTATTTGTTGTAATTGACAATCTTTCCAAAATCTGGCTTCAGGGAGGCGCCGCCTACCAGGCCGCCGTCGATATCCGGCTGTGCAAACAGTTCCGGGGCACTGCTGCCTGATACGGAACCGCCGTACTGAATCCGGATCGCCTCTGCCGTAGCCTCGTCATAGAGTTCCCCAATGCACACACGGATCGCTGCACAGACCTCCTGGGCCTGCTCGGTGGTTGCCACCTTGCCGGTGCCGATCGCCCAGATCGGCTCATAAGCAATCACAGCCTTCTTTGCCTGGTCAGCAGCCACATTCAGGAATGCAATCTTGATCTGCTGGCGGATCCAGTCAATGGTAATCCCCTGCTCCCTCTGCGTCAGGGATTCGCCGCAGCAGATAATCGGGGTAATGCCGTGCTCAAATGCCTTTAAAACCTTCTTATTGACCGTCACATCCGTCTCTGCAAAATATTCCCTTCTCTCAGAGTGGCCGATAATCACATATTTTACACCGGCATCCGTCAGCATGGCAGGAGAAATCTCACCCGTATAGGCTCCCTTCTCCTCATAGTACATATTCTCGGCACCGATATTGATGTTGGTTCCTTTGGCTGCCTCCATGGCAGGGATAATGTCGATCGCCGGTACACAGAATACTACATCTACCTCGTCATTGGCTACTAACGGCTTTAACTCGTTCACCAGGGCAACGGCCTCCGTAGGGGTCATGTTCATCTTCCAGTTGCCTGCAACAATTTTCTTTCTGGACATCTTCTTATCCTTCCTTTATCGATTACTTTATGGTTCTTCAATCCTTGTCATCGGCTGCCGCCACACCAGGAAGCACCTTACCCTCCAAGAATTCCAGGGAAGCGCCGCCGCCGGTCGAAATGTGGCTTACCTTATCGGCAAACCCCAGCTGGTTCATCGCCGCTGCGGAATCGCCGCCGCCAATGATCGTGGTCGCTTCCGTCTCTGCAAGCGCCTTGGCAACCGCAATCGTCCCTTTCGCCAGAACCGGATTCTCAAATACGCCCATCGGCCCGTTCCAGACAACCGTCTTGGCCGTCTTCACTGCCTCTGCATACAGTTCTGCCGTCTTCGGCCCGATGTCCAGGCCCTGCTTGTCAGCCGGGATCGCATCGGAAGCGACCACCTCTACCTCTACCGGCCCATCGATCGGATCCGGGAAAGCAGCCGCAATCGTAGTGTCAACCGGCAGCAGAAGCTTCTTGCCCAGCTTCTCGGCCTTCTCCATCATCTCTTTGCAGTAATCAATCTTGCTGTCATCTACCAGGGAATCGCCCACTCCCTTGCCCTGAGCCTTCAAAAAGGTAAATGCCATGCCGCCGCCGATGATCAGGGTGTCGCATTTCTCCAGCAGGTTGGAGATTACGTTCAGCTTATCCGCCACTTTAGCGCCACCTAAGATAGCCACGAAAGGCCTTACCGGGTTCTCAACGGCATTGCCCAAAAAGTCAATCTCTTTCTGCATCAGATAACCCACTGCATTGGTGCCGCCCTTAGCCGTGATAAACTTGGTAACGCCTTCCACGGAGGCATGTGCACGGTGGGAAGAGCCAAAAGCATCGCATACATAGTCGTCAGCCAGGTCAGCCAGTTCCTTGCTGAACTCCTCGCCGTTCTTGGTCTCTTCTTTGCCGCGGAAACGGGTATTCTGCAGCAGCACCACATCGCCGTCCCCCATCCCCGCAACTGCCTGGGTAGCGGCCTCGCCGGTCACATTGTAATCGGATACGAATACCACATCCTTGCCAAGCTTCTCTGACAGCCTCTTGGCAACCGGAGCCAGGGATTCCCCCTCATTCGGGCCGTTCTTTACTTTTCCTAAGTGGGAGCAGAGGATCACCTTCGCGCCTTTGCCAATCAGCTTCTGGATGGTGGGCAGTGCCGCCACTATACGGGTCTCGTCGGAGATCACGCCGTTTTTCAGCGGTACATTGAAGTCGCAGCGCACCAGCACCTTCTTCCCCTCTAAATTCTTCAAATCATCTACGGTCTTTTTATTCAGCATATCTGTAAATACCCCTTTCTTATGATCAATCCGGCCAAATGCCCTGCCGGCATGCCTGGCAGGGCACCCGCAAGCCGGATTCCCGCCAAAACAAGTGAAAAGGGTCCGGTCCTTGTCAAGACCGGACCCCGCCTGAGCCTTACTCTGCCCTAAATTACAGTTCAGCGAAGTACTTAATGGTTCTTACCATCTGGCTGGTGTAGGAATTCTCATTGTCGTACCATGAAACTACCTGAACCTCGTACAGGTCGTCTGCAATCTTGGCAACCATGGTCTGGGTTGCATCGAACAGGGAACCGTACTTCATCCCGATAACGTCGGAAGAAACGATCGGATCCTCATTGTAGCCGTAAGATGCGGAAGCAGCAGCCTTCATAGCAGCATTGATGCCTTCCTTGGTCACATCGGCACCCTTGACAACTGCAGTCAGGATAGTGGTGGAGCCGGTCGGAACCGGAACACGCTGTGCGGAGCCGATCAGCTTGCCGTTCAATTCCGGGATAACCAAGCCGATTGCCTTAGCAGCGCCGGTGGAGTTCGGAACGATATTGGCAGCACCTGCTCTTGCCCTTCTCAAATCACCTTTTCTGTGCGGGCCGTCCAGGATCATCTGGTCACCGGTGTAAGCATGGATGGTGCTCATGATACCGGACTGGATCGGAGCATAGTCATTCAGTGCCTTCGCCATCGGAGCCAGGCAGTTGGTGGTGCAGGAAGCGGCGGAGATGATGGTGTCATCCTTGGTCAGGGTGTCCTCATTTACGCTGAATACGATGGTCGGCAGGTCATTGCCAGCCGGTGCGGAAATAACAACCTTCTTGGCGCCGGCATCAATGTGAGCCTGGGATTTCGCCTTGGAGGTGTAGAAGCCGGTACACTCCAGAACTACGTCAACGCCGATCTCTCCCCACGGAAGATTCGCAGCGTCCTTCTCCGCGTAAATCCGGATGGTCTTTCCATCTACGGTAATGGAATCTTCCCCGGCCTCAACAGTATGCTTGCCCTCGCCGATATGGCCTGCATATCCGCCCTGGGCAGTATCATACTTCAGCAAATGAGCCAGCATCTTCGGATCGGTCAGATCGTTGATGGCTACAACCTCATACCCCTCTGCCCCGAACATCTGCCTGAATGCCAGACGGCCGATACGTCCAAAACCATTGATTGCTACTTTTACTGCCATAATCAATTCCTCCTAGATTGTTAAAAAATTATTGATTGTTAAATTATAATCAACCTTGCTTCCTATTTTACCCAATTATGGACAAAATAGCAAGAGTTTTTTTGCCATTTCACCTGTCTTTATGAATCTTTTTTAAAGAATCGGCTCTCCGGCTCCCGTTTCTTTATAACTCATCCTTGACGTATCCGGCCAGGTTATAGGCATGGTCTGAGATCCGCTCCAGGCTGCTTAAAATATCTAAAAACACCACACCGGCGGACGGCTCGCATTTACCGGCGGACAGGCGTTCGATATGTTTCTCCCGCAGTTCTTCCTCCTGGCTATCCACGTCATCTTCATACTGGCTGACCTTGCGCACGGCATCCATGCTGCCGTTCTGGCGCGCATCGATGGCATATTGGAAAGATTTGATCACACTGCTGCTGATATCTTTTAAGTCCTGCATCCCTGTCTCGGTAAAATCCAGGCCATGCTCTGTCAGGTATTCTGCCTGTTCTGCCATGTTCTCCGCATGGTCGCCGATCCTCTCAATGTCGCTGACACTGTAAAACAGATTGTTGACCACCCGTTTCTGGCGTTCTGTCAGGGACAGGTTATCTACCTTAATCAGGTATTCTGTCAGCATCTTTTCCATATTATCTATTGTTTTTTCTGTTTTATACACATCCTTTATCTGCTCCAGGTTGCCGGTAAAAACGGCATCCAGCGAACGTTTTACGTTCTTCATGGTGATCTGGCCCATATGGACAACCTCCAGCGCCGCCGTCTCCACCGCAAAAGCCGGGGATTCAAAAATACGTTCATCCAAATGCCTGATCGTCGCTGCCGTCTCCTTATCGCCTTCCGGCATCTTTTCCGCCCCCTTCACCACTATGCCGGAAAGCTTTACCAGCCAGTCCCCAAAGGGGAACAAAAGAGCCGTCATCGTCAGGTTAAACACCGTGTGGAACATGGATATCTGCACGGCGCTGATATGGGAAGAGGCATAAGCAGGCAGCACGGCAAACACCACAAAGCCAAGCACGCCAAATACCACCGCGCCAATCATATTAAAAGCCAGGTGCATCACGGCCGCCCTCCTCGCTGTCCGGGAAGCGCCTGCGCTCGAGAGCATCGCCGTGACACAAGAGCCGATGTTCTGCCCCAGGGTGATATAGATTGCCGCATTCGTGGTCACTACCCCGTTCATGGCAAGGGTCTGTAAAATACCTACCGATGCCGAGGAACTCTGCAAAAGAGCCGTCACCACCGCCCCGATGGCCATCCCCAGCAGCGGATTCCCTCCCAGCAGCGCAAAAGCATCCGCAAAAATGGGTGCTTCCGTATAAGGGCTGATAGAGCCGGACATAAAATCCAGGCCGGTGAACAAAAGCCCCAGCCCGATCATGATCTCCCCGACCGTCTTCTTTCTCTGCCCCTTGGCAAAAACCAGCAAAAGCGCCCCCACCCCGATAATCAGCGGTGCATAAAAGCTGGGCTTCATAATCTCAAAGGCATCCCCTAACTGGCTCATGGATACGATCCATGCCGTGATCGTGGTTCCGATATTGGCGCCCATGATCACCCCCACGGCCTGGGACAAATTTAAAACCCCGGCGCTGACGAACCCCACCACCATCACCGTAGTGGCGCCGCTGCTCTGGATGATCGCCGTTATCAGCGCTCCCAGCACAACCGCCAGGAAACGGTTGTTCGTCAGCATCCCTAAAAAGCTGCTCATCCGGCTTCCCGCCGTCTTCTGCATCCCATCTGCCATAATGCTCATGCCATACAAAAACATGCCCAAGCCGCCCAAAAAACCAAAACCATTTGAAATATCGCTAATCGTCATGCTTCTCTCCCTATCCGTCCTTTTGCCCACGCCTTCATTTTCTCTTCTCCCGATATTGCACCATAAAAAGCAAAATCATGTCAATAATACCACAGAATACGCTTCTATTTCAACCCATTCCCGTATAAAGGGACGCTTTTGTGGGAGGGGGATGGGCGGGGCGCTGTTTCGGGATTGAAGGATTTCTAAAGCTTGCAGATTGTGCTAAATGCAAAAAGAAAATGCATAAACTCGCTGCGCTCAGACAGTATGCATTTTCTTTTTAACGCAAAATCTGTAAGCTTAAGAACTCCTAAAATCCCTGCAAATGCACCCCGCCCATCCCCCTCCCACAAACGCTGCTGTACTGGCTGCCATTACGTTCTTTTATTTTCCTTATCTCCCTTTCCTTCTGCTGCGTGATTCTTAGTTGGCAAAGCTAGTGTCTAGACCCAAGTGACATCTTTTGGCGTTTGCCAATATAGATGCCACTTGACGTATATGGTGTACACTAAACAGCAACGGCAGAAATTAAAGCAGCCCAGGGGGAGGCACGGCAGGGCGAGCGCATAGGGGGGGAGAGGAGGCAGGGGCGGGGGACAATGAGGGGTGCCTGCATTT
>RAYB01000049.1 GCA_003669055.1 bacterium 1XD21-70 | reverse complement strand
TCGCGATGAGTATTGCTGCTTTAAAAAAGAACCTCTGCTGTGCTGCTGCATAACAGGGGTTCTTTGACAGTCTGGGGAAGGCATCCATGGGATGCCTTCCTGTATGGGCTTCGGGCACCGCCATGTCCTTGACGGGACATGGCGGTTTGGCTGCCGCGGCTATCTTAAAAAGAAACGGACCAGGCCTCCATAAAGCTTTCGGTAAGGCTGATAGCGCATGGGCAGATCCAGCCAGGTTTTTTTATCTACGATGCTCTTTTTGTGCGAAAAGGTTTCAAACCCCGCTTTTCCGTGATAAGCCCCCATCCCGCTTTCGCCAAAGCCCCCAAACCCCATCTCGCTGGTAGCCAGATGGATGATGGTATCGTTGATGCATCCGCCGCCAAAGCTGCAACGGGCGGTAATTTTTTTGGCAGCGTGCCTGTCAGAGGTAAACACATAGAGTGCCAGCGGATGGGGCAGGGAGTTGATCTTGCGGATCGCCGCATCAAAGGACTCATAGGCCAGCACCGGCAGGAGCGGCCCGAAGATTTCCTCCTGCATGACGGCATCGGAAAATGCCACTCCGTCCATGATGGTAGGCTCAATCTGCAGGGTTTGCCTGTCAGAAGCGCCGCCAGACACCACCTTAGAAGGGTCAATCAAGGCATTTAAACGGTCAAAATGCTTTTCATTGATGATTTTCCCGTAATTTTTGTTTTTCAGGGGGTGTTTGCCAAACTGCTTCCGGATTTGCTTTTTCAGTTCCCGGATCAGTTCGTCCTTGACCGATTCGTCACAATAAATGTAATCCGGTGCCACGCAGGTTTGCCCGCAGTTTAGAAACTTGCCGAATACAATGCGCCTTGCAGCCAAGCGCAGGTTGGCAGTCCGTTCCACAACGCAGGGGCTTTTCCCGCCCAATTCCAGGGTGACCGGGGTGAGATGGGCGGCAGCCTGGCGCATGGCTTCCCGGCCGACAGCCTGGCTCCCGGTAAAAAAGATATAGTCAAAATGCTGGCGGAGCAGGCAGGTGTTTTCTGCCCGCCCTCCGGTAACCACAGCGGCTTCCTTCTCCTCAAAGCATTCCTTTATGAGGGTGAGGATGATTTCGCTGGTGCAGGGAGAGTAGGCACTGGGTTTTACGATCACGGTGTTGCCTGCCGCCATGGCATCCACCAGCGGCTCCATGGCCAAAAGGAATGGATAATTCCAGGGGCTCATAACCAGCACGACCCCATAGGGGGACGGCTTTTGGTAACTCCGCGAATGAAACTGTGCGAGTGGTGTGGGGACAACCATTTCCCGGGCAAACCGGCGGATGTGTTTCAGCATATAGGTGATCTCGCTTAAAACAAGGCCGGTTTCACACATGTAACCCTCGAAGGCACTTTTTCCCAGATCCCTGGAAAGTGCTTCCCGGATCTCCTTTTCATGCCGTAAGATGCAGGCCTTTAATTTGTTAAGTGCCTGGATCCGGTAGCTGACGCTTAAGGTGGCGCCGGTGAAAAACCAGGTACGCTGTTTGTTTACCAATTGTCGGATTTCTTGCTCTGTCATGATTCCCTCCCAAGTGAAAAGGATGATACCTTGTAATAAAACTGCTCTAATTCCTTTGTATCCATCAATGCCGGAACCGGATAAAAAGGGGGTGTCTTGCGGTCAGCATAGCGGGCTTGTCCTTTCCGAAACGCTATCATGGGCTCCCCATTACCAAAAAGCCGCATGAGTTACCATCATTTTATGACATCTCCCGGCATTTAACAAGAATATATCCATCAAAAATCCTCCGCATAGTTATCATAACCTCGCCTTTGCCGGAATACACTGGTAGTAGTCAAATCTTATGGGAGGTAGTTATGGGCAGAAGGCTGAATGGAAAGATGGTATGGGTGGTCTTTTTGCTGTTCTGGGTATTAATGGTACGTTTCCTGACGGGATGCAGTGTGGAAAAGGAAAACCAGGATAAGGTGCGTGATTTAGAGAGCACCGTGGTGGGGGAGGCAGACCTGCCCGGGGAATTGAAAGACCTGGTGGAAGAAAAAAAGGCGGCGCCGTTTAAGCTGACCTATAGCAATGACCAGGGGCTTTACATAGCGGTCGGGTATGGCGAGCAGGCTACCGGAGGATACAGCATCTCAGTCAATGAACTTTACCTGACAGAAAATTCTATTGTGATCGATACCGAATTAAAAGGCCCTCAGAAGGGAGAGACCGTGGGGGTGGAGAAATCGTATCCCTATATTGTGGTTCAGACAGAGTATTTGGAGAATCCGGTGATATTCCAGTAGGGGTACGCCCAGGAGTGGCAAAACGGAGATGCTATAAATGATAATAAGTATCAAAATCATTGACGGAGCAGGCAGGCTGTGCTATAATGGAAAAACAAAGGATTGGCAGAAGCAGAAGGCGATGTCCAAGGAAAGATAGAAGAGAGGTAGCAAGGAATGGCTGATGTGGTGATTTTTGTCGGAATTGCGGGAGCGGTGGCTGCTGTTGTGTGGAAAAAGATAAATGATATACGGGAAGGGAAGAGCGGCTGCGGCTGCGGCAGCTTTGGCTGTGCAGGGTGCAGGGGGTGTACGGGACGGGAAGAGGAAAAAGAATAGCATCCGCAGAACCGCCATGGCAGGAAGACATGGCGGTTTTGCCTTGGAGAAGAATGTTTAGGGAAAAGGATTTAGGGAAAAGGATCCAGATTCCTATTGACTTTATAAATTTGCATGGATTACAATAGAGAAAAGAAAATATCGGAGATTCATTTATGATAAAAGACAATGAGAATGTTGAGGTACCGGAAGAAGAGGATTTTGAACTGCAAAAACAGAGGGAGCGGCGAAAGAGGAAGGCTCAAAGGCAATCCCAGAAGGTAAGGACTTTGCAGAGGATGCTGTGTATCGGCGCAGTCGTGCTTTGTGTGGGTACAGTGGTGCTGGCCGCGGAGATGATCAGCGGGAAGGGCACGGGGGGGACTGCCGGAAGGGAATCCCATAAGGCAGGGGCAGTCAGTGCAGCTATGCGGGTGCCGGACGGAGAGGAACGGCAGACCGCGGAGGTGAAGCGGCCTTGGGTGGATGTCCCGGAGATGGGGGCGCTTTTTGGGATCCATGTGCAGGGAAAAGGATGGAGCAACTATTTCGCAGACAATGCTTATGGGATGGCGCCGGTTGGCGGATATATTACGGCGATCCGTGCCACATTACATAACCAGCCGGTGGGGATGTCGGGAACCATTGAGTATCAGGTGAATTTAAGCGGAAGCGGCTGGCTGGACTGGGAAACGAATGCCAATGAGGCCGGCGGGGCTTTGGGGGAGATGCCCTTAGAGGCCGTCTGCATGCGCCTCACCGGGGAACTGGCAGAACATTATGACGTGTTTTACAGTGTCTTGCAGGCGAACGCCTGGACTGACTGGATGAAGAACGGAGAAGAGGCCGGGAAGCCGGGTGTGGGGCTGCGTGTGGACGGAATCCGTGTTTCCGTGGCAAGAAAACAAAAAGATGGGGATTGCTATGCCGGAGAGATTGACCCTTCGAGGCCGATGGTTGCCTTGACTTATGACGACGGCCCATCCAAAAATGCAACACCGCGGATTTTGGCCGCATTAAAGGCCAGCGGCGGGCGGGCGACTTTTTTTATGGTGGGGAACCGGGTAGGGAAACATGGTGACGTCATCCGGCAGATGGTAGAGCAGGGATGTGAGGTGGCAAACCACACATATGACCATACATTGATGACAAAGGTGAAACCGGAAGAGTTGGAAAGGCAGCTGGAACTGACCAACCAGGCAGTGGCGGATACAGGGGGAGTTACCCCGGTATTGATGCGCCCTTGCGGAGGGGCTACCAATGATGTGGGGATGGGGGTGGCAGGAGCCATTTCCATGCCGGCGATTTTATGGTCGATTGATACGCTGGATTGGAAGACTAAAGATGCGTCGGCGACAATTTCGGCGGTGCTTGACCATGTGAAAGACGGGGATATTATTTTGATGCATGATTTATATGATGCGACAGCAGACGCCAGTGAAGTGCTGATTCCGGAGTTGGTTAAACGGGGGTATCAGCTGGTGACAGTGAGTGAACTGGCTTCGTACCGGGGCGGGATGACGCCCGGCAAGTCTTATTATAAGTTTCGTCCATAAGAGCATATTTTATCGCTTCCACTCATACTTTGGAAGTAGCCAGTTAGGCAAATGAGTGGAGGGGTAGGCTTGAATGACAATTATTTGGATGTAATGGAACAGTATGAAGGAGAGACCCTGGAGGTGCGCCGTGGGCGCGGAGCATGGATTTTTGAACGTTCTGACGGGGTCAAACTCCTGAAGGAATATCGCGGCAGCATAAAAAGGCTGGAATTTGAGGAAACCGTTCTGGGGGAATTGAAAGCCAGGGGGATCGGTTCTGTGGATCAATATGTAAGAAACCGTTCCGGGGAACTGGTCACTGCTGCTGAGGATGGGACAAAATACATCTTGAAGGATTGGTTTGTGAACCGGGAATGCAATCTGAAGGACAGCCGGGAAATCCTGGCGGCAGTCACCTGGATTGCCCGGCTTCACCAGGCATTCCGGCAGATCCCCTGGCAGGAGGGATGGGATTTGGGTTCCATTGTGCCGCCGCGGCTGAGCGTGGAGATGAAGCGGCATACCAGGGAAATGAAACGGGTGCGGACATTCGTCAGCGGGAAACGCAAAAAGAGTGAATTTGAACTGTGTGTGATGGAGCATTTCTCGGAGTTTTATGGGCAGGCGCTGGATGCACAGAACGGGCTGGAATTGTTGGAAGGCAGGCAGGACCAAAGCCGGTTGTTCCTTTGCCATGGCGACTTAAACCAGCACCATCTCCTGATGGGAGCCGGGGATGTGGCGGTGATAGAGTTCAACCAGATGCACCGGGGAAAACAGATGGCAGACTTGTACCATTTTATGAGGAAGGTAATGGAAAAGCACGGGTGGGATGAACGGCTTGGCCTGGCCATGACCGAGGGGTATGATAAGGTTCTGCCGATGGATGAAGAGGACCGGAAGTGCCTGTACTATCTGTTTTTATATCCTGAGAAATACTGGAAGCAGCTGAATTATTATTACAACGCCAACAAAGCCTGGACACCGGTCAGGAACGTGGAAAAGCTGCGCAGCCTAAAAGAGCAGCAGGGGGCACGGGTACGGTTTTTGGAAAGGCTCCATGCATGAGCAATAATTTAGATGGTTTTTGTGTCAGAAACCTTTTGACGCAAGAATCATCTTATTATATAATAAAAACAATTGGGAGTAGCGTAAGCACTTTCATGAACAGGTATCCGCAAAAGGCGTGGTGGTGCGCCTGGACGGATCAGCAACTCTGCCAGGAGGGAGCCTGGCGGGGAGTATACAGGAGGGAGTATTTGATTTATGAAGGATTACATGAAGATTTATGAGGAGTGGCTGGCAAATCCGTATTTTGATGAAGGGACAAAAGCGGAACTGAGGGCGATTGCGGGCGACGAGAACGAGATCAAGGAAAGGTTCTACATGGATCTGGAGTTCGGCACGGCTGGCCTGAGGGGGATTATCGGAGCCGGGATTAACCGGATGAATATCTATGTGGTCCGCCGGGCGACACAGGGCCTTGCCAATTATATTATCAAGCAGGGCGGGGCTTTTAAAGGGGTTGCCATTGCTTATGATTCCCGCCGGATGTCCCCGGAGTTTGCGGATGAGGCGGCGCGCACGCTGGCGGCTAACGGGATTAAGGCATACAAGTTTGAGTCCCTCCGCCCGACGCCGGAGCTGTCGTTTGCGGTGCGGGAACTGGGGTGCATCGCCGGGATCAATGTGACGGCAAGCCATAACCCGCCGGAATATAACGGCTATAAGGTATATTGGGAAGACGGCGCACAGTTCACACCGCCGCATGACAAGGGAGTGACAGAGGAGGTCCTGGCGATCGAGGATCTCTCCACGGTGAAGACCATGAGTGCTTCCGATGCCAAGGCTGCGGGGCTATATGATGTGATTGGTGCGGAGATTGATAATAAATATATTGCCAATGTAAAGGCGCAGGTGGTGAACCAGGATGCCATCGGCCAGATGCAGGATCAGATTAAGATCGTATATACCCCTCTTCACGGCACAGGCAATATCCCGGTGCGCCGTGTGCTGAAGGAAATTGGTTTTACCCATGTCTATGTGGTTCCGGAGCAGGAACTGCCGGATGGCGAGTTCCCGACTGTCAGCTACCCGAACCCGGAGGCGGCAGAGGCTTTTGCTTTGGGGCTTAAGATGGCAAAAGAGATCGATGCAGACCTGGTGCTGGCTACCGACCCGGATGCAGACCGGCTGGGCGTATATGTGAAGGATAAGAAGTCCGGTGAATATATTTCCCTGACAGGCAATATGTCCGGTTCCCTGCTGTGTGAGTATGTGCTGAGCCAGAAGGCGGCGAAGAACGCTATCCCGGCTGACGGCGAGGTGGTGAAGTCTATCGTCAGCACCAATTTGATCGACGCAGTGGCGGCCTCTTACAACTGTAAGCTGGTGGAGTGCCTGACCGGCTTTAAGTGGATCGGGCAGCAGATCCTGAAAGAAGAAAATACAGGCGCAGGCCACTATATGTTCGGCATGGAGGAGAGTTATGGCTGCCTGATCGGCACCTATGCGAGGGATAAGGACGCCGTGTCTGCCAGTGTTGCTTTGTGTGAAGCAGCGGCCTACTATAAGACCAAGGATATGACCCTGTGGGATGCGATGGTTGCCATGTATGAAAAATATGGCTATTACAAGGACGCAGTGAAGTCTATCGGCCTTTCCGGGATCGAGGGCCTGGCAAAGATCCAGTCGATTATGGAGACTTTCCGCAGCGAGACCCCGGCCGGGTTTGGCAGTTATCAGGTGCTTTCTGCACGCGACTATAAGCAGGACACCATCAAGGATATGGCAACCGGAGAGATAAGGCCGACCGGATTGCCGTCCTCCAATGTGCTGTATTATGATATGAATGACAATGCATGGCTGTGCATCCGTCCTTCCGGCACGGAGCCGAAGATTAAGTTCTACTATGGTGTGAAGGGCAATTCCCTGGAAGATGCCGATGCGAAATCCGCGGCATTGGGAGAGGCATTGATGGAAGTTGTGAATAAACTGTTGTAAAAGACGGCAGCCGCAGGACGGGATGATCCTGCGGCTGTTGTTTTATTGGCGGGCAGAGGCCGGGTGTGCATGCCCGCAGGGATATTCGGCTTTCGGGAAATGTCACATGCTAATCCCGTGGGGGGCGCTTTTTCCGTTTTCATCCGTATTGACAAATACGACCTCGCAGGCAGCGTAAGGCACTTCCGGGTTTAACATGTTATGGGCGTTAACCGCGATAGTCAGGCTGGTGCGCCCGGTCTTAACCAGTTCATATTGGAAGCAGATGACGCTTCCTAATTCTGCCGGGGCGATGAAGCGGAAGTCCTGGACTGCACACATAACCATGTTGTCCCGGCGTCCCAGTACCTGCACTGCCCCAAAGAAGGCGGCCTCTGTCATCCAATCGGTCAAAACCCCGGAGTACAAAGAGCCGTGGTGGTTCATTTGTTCCATTCTCACATAATGGTGGGTAATTGTTTTCATCTTCATTCGGTTCCTTTTTTCGTTATTATACGATAGGGCCGGGAAGGAGGCAAGCATATTTTTTTCCGGGGTTTTCCGCGCTTGCACGAGATAGCAAAGTATGCTACAATTTACGGGAAAAGCAAGAAACCATAGGGTTATTATAGGGCTGCCTTTGGCGGCAAAAGCAAAAGGGCAGGATTATTTAGGACAGAGAGGAACAGACGAGTATGGAGAAATTATCTTATCAGAGTACCAGGGGCGGGGAGAGCGGGCTGACGGCTTCCCGCGCAATTTTGAATGGGCTGGCAGAGGATGGGGGGTTATATATGCCTTCATGGATCCCGAAGCTGGAGGTTCCGATGGAGAAGCTTGCGGGGATGAGTTACCAGGAAACGGCTTATGAGGTGATGAGGCTGTTTCTGACGGACTATACAGAGGAAGAACTGAAATACTGCATTAATTCTGCATATGACAGCAAATTTGACACCGAAGAGATTGCACCTCTGCGGGAGGCGGACGGGGCATATTACCTGGAACTGTTCCATGGGAGCACGATTGCGTTTAAAGACATGGCATTGTCAATCCTCCCCTATCTGATGACGACAGCGGCGAAGAAAAACCATGTGGAGAATGAGATCGTGATTTTGACGGCTACTTCCGGGGATACGGGCAAGGCTGCCATGGCAGGTTTTGCAGACGTGCCAGGGACGCGGATCATCGTATTTTATCCCAAGGGGGGCGTCAGCAAGGTACAGGAATTGCAGATGGTGACCCAGAAAGGGGATAATACGGCGGTTGTGGCGATTCACGGCAATTTTGATGACGCGCAGACCGGGGTGAAAAAGATCTTTGGCGACCAGGCATTCGGGAAGCGTTTGGCGGAGCATGGGTTCCAGCTTTCCTCGGCAAATTCCATCAATGTCGGAAGGCTGGTGCCGCAGGTAGTGTATTATGTTTATGCCTATGCAAGCCTTCTTCGCCAGGGAAAAATCCGGAGCGGGGAAAAGATCAACATTACCGTGCCGACAGGCAATTTCGGCAACATCCTGGCGGCTTATTTTGCAAAGCAGATGGGGCTGCCGGTAGGAAAACTGATCTGTGCCTCCAATGACAACAAGGTATTATATGATTTCTTCCGGACAGGAACCTATGATAAGAAACGGGAATTTATCCTGACCAGTTCCCCTTCTATGGATATTCTGATTTCCAGCAATTTAGAGCGGCTGATCTATGTGAGCACGGGCTGTGATGCCGGCGCGAATGCCGGTTTGATGGAAATGCTTGGCAGGGACGGTGCCTATACGGTTACAAAAGAGATGCAGGAAAAGATGGGGGATTTTATCGGCGGATATGCGACAGAGGCGGAGAATGCGGCAGAAATCAAGCGGCTGTTTGATGCCGCCGGATATATGGTAGATACCCATACAGGGGTAGCTTCGTGCGTATACCAAAAGTATGCCTCCGAGACAGGGGATACAACGCCGACGGTGATCGCATCCACGGCAAGCCCATACAAGTTCTCCCACAGTGTCATGGAGGCAGTGTACGGGGATCTTGGCGGCAAGGATGAATTTGAGATCATTGACGAACTGTGTAAGGTGACCGGCGTGGCGGTTCCGCGGGCAGTGGAGGAGATACGCAATGCCACGGTCCGGCATAAGCGGGAATGCGACGCAGAGGCGATGGAAGGCATGGTGGCAAAGATCCTGGGGCTGGCAGAATAGAGGCACGAAATTTTGCCCTGTACAAGAATCCGGAAAAAGATTGTGAAAAGTACCACTATCCAAAGAAAGGAAAGTGCGTTATAATAGTACAAGCTGCAGCCCCTGTCTCCCATGGGGGCTGCCGAGGTGAGTATAAATGACGAAATGGAGGATTATGAAATGTTAGTATCTGCAACAGAAATGCTGAAAAAAGCAAAAGCGGGGCATTATGCAGTAGGCCAGTTCAACATCAACAATCTGGAGTGGACAAAGTCTATCCTGGCTACTGCCCAGGAATTGAATTCCCCGGTGATCCTGGGTGTGTCCGAGGGCGCAGGTAAGTACATGACCGGTTTTAAGACCGTGACAGAGATGGTGAAGGCGATGATCGAGGAGATGAACATTACGGTTCCGGTTGCGCTGCATTTGGACCATGGTACTTACGAGGGCTGCTACAAGTGCATCAAGGCAGGGTTTTCCTCCATTATGTTTGACGGCTCCCATTACCCCATTGAGGAGAATGTTGCCAAGACCAAAGAACTGGTGAGCATTGCCCATGCCATGGGTCTGTCTATTGAGGCAGAAGTTGGCTCCATCGGCGGCGAGGAAGACGGCGTTGTGGGTGCCGGTGAGTGTGCGGATCCCGATGAGTGCAAGATGATTGCAGACCTGGGGATTGATTTTTTGGCAGCAGGCATCGGCAATATCCATGGCAAATACCCGGAGAACTGGAAAGGGCTGAGTTTTGAGACCCTGGCAGCAATCCAGGAGAAGACCGGCGAGATGCCGTTGGTGCTGCATGGCGGTACCGGCATCCCGGCAGACATGATCAAGAAAGCGATAGACCTGGGCGTGGCAAAGATCAATGTGAATACAGAGTGCCAGCTGTCCTTTGCGGCGGCTACCCGTGAGTATATCGAGGCAGGCAAGGATCAGCAGGGCAAAGGGTTTGACCCGCGTAAGCTTCTGGCTCCCGGTGCAGCGGCGATCAAGGAGACCGTGAAAGAGAAGATGGAACTGTTCGGATCTGTCGGCAAGGCGTGAACGGCTGATTTGTAATAGGAATATGCAAAAAGGGGTATTTTCCGGCAGGGGGATGCCCCTTTCGGCTGCATGGGAGGGGAACCAACCAAATCAGGCAAAAAGAGAAAAAAGTGCTTGCATTTTAGCGGAAGATGGTTTATTTTTAGTAGGGAACAAGGGTGTTCTTCCTTTTGGCAAGGAAGGGCGCCTTTTCTGCTGTCGTGGACGGGCATGATCCCCACAGGGGCAGGGATTTTAAAACTCTTGGGGGAGGAAGGGAAATATATGAGCGAGATTGTAAAGATTACGGAGATATTTGGCAAAAATGTATTTAATGAGGTGGTGATGAAGGAGCGCCTGCCCAAAAGTGTCTTTAAGAAGATGAAGAAGACGATTGAGGACGGTGCAGAACTGGATCCGTCGATTGCGGATGTGGTGGCACATGCGATGAAGGAATGGGCGATTGAGCGGGGGGCAACGCATTATACGCATTGGTTCCAGCCTCTGACCGGTGTGACGGCGGAAAAGCATGACTCCTTTATCTCTGCGCCGGATACAGAAGGGCGGGTGATCATGGAGTTTTCCGGCAAGGAACTGATCAAGGGCGAGCCGGATGCGTCCTCGTTCCCGTCCGGCGGCTTAAGGGCCACTTTTGAGGCGCGCGGCTACACGGCCTGGGACTGTACCTCACCGGCTTTTCTGCGGGAAGATGCGATTGGGGTGACTCTCTGCATCCCGACGGCGTTTTGTTCCTATAAGGGCGAGGCGCTGGACCAGAAGACGCCGCTGCTGCGTTCGATGCAGGCCATTGATGTGCAGGCGCTGCGGATTATGCGTTTGTTTGGCAATACCACGGCGAAGCGGGTATGCCCCTCGGTCGGGCCGGAGCAGGAGTATTTCCTGGTGGATCGGGCGAAATATCTGCAGAGGAAGGACCTGATCTATGCGGGGAGGACTTTGTTTGGTGCGATGCCGCCGAAGGGCCAGGAACTGGAGGACCATTATTTTGGCGCGATCCGTGAGCGCATTGGTTCCTATATGAAGGAAGTGAACGAGGAACTGTGGAAGCTGGGCGTGACCGCGAAGACACAGCATAACGAGGTGGCGCCGGCGCAGCATGAATTGGCTCCGATCTATGACCAGGCGAACCTGGCGGTGGACCATAACCAGATGGTGATGGAGACTTTAAAGAAGGTGGCGGGGCGCCATGGCCTGACCTGCCTGCTGCATGAGAAGCCGTTTGCGGGGGTCAACGGTTCCGGCAAGCACAATAACTGGTCCCTTACCTCGGATGACGGAGTGAACCTGCTCAGCCCGGGCGAGACCCCCCATGAGAATGTACAGTTTTTGCTGGTGCTGGGATGCATCCTGAAGGCTGTGGATATCCATGCGGACCTGCTGCGCGAGTCTGCGGCGGATGTGGGCAATGACCACCGTCTGGGCGCCAATGAGGCGCCGCCGGCCATTATCTCGGTATTTTTAGGGGAGCAGCTAGAGGATGTGATTGACCAGCTTTGCAGCACCGGCGAGGCGACACATTCCAAGAGGGGAGGGACTTTGAAGACAGGGGTGGCAACCCTGCCGGACCTGGACCAGGATACCGCCGACCGCAACCGCACCTCACCGTTTGCCTTTACCGGCAATAAGTTTGAGTTCCGCATGGTGGGTTCTTCGGATTCGGTTGCGCCGCCCAATGTGGTATTAAACACCATTGCCGCCGAGGCATTTAAGGAAGCCGCGGATGAACTGGAGCAGGCGGCAGATTTCGATACGGCTGTCCACGACCTGATCAAGAGGCTTTTAAAGGAACACAGGAGGATCATTTTCAACGGCAACGGATATTCCGATGCATGGGTTGAGGAGGCCGAGAAGCGCGGGCTGCCGAATATCCGCTCGATGGTAGAGGCGATCCCGGCGCTGACCACGGAAAAAGCGGTGAAGCTGTATGAGGAGTTTGGGGTATTTACCAGGGAAGAACTGCAATCCCGTGCAGAGGTGGAGTACGAGGCCTATTCCAAGGTGATCAATATTGAAGCCAGGACGATGATTGATATGGCAAGCAAGCAGATTATCCCGGCAGCGATTAAGTATGCCACGGAACTGGCCGGTTCCCTGAATGCGGTGAAGGCTGCCTGCCCGGAAGCGGACAGCAGCGTGCAGGTGGAACTGCTGACAGAGACTTCGGCGCTGCTGTCGGATATGAAAGTGGCTCTGGCCGCACTTGCCGACATTACGGAAAAATGTGCAAAGGTGGCGGAGGGCAAGGCGCAGGCACATGCCTACCATGACGAGGTAGTACCGGCGATGGCCGCCCTGCGGGCACCGGCAGACAGGCTGGAGATGATTGTGGATAAAGATCTGTGGCCTTTCCCGAGTTACGGGGATTTGATTTTTGAGGTGTAGGAGGTATGCAAGATACCGGTGGGTGCAGAAAATAGGTAAAAAAAGGAGTCGGCGGCGGCCGGCTCTTTTTTTAGCGGCATGGACGAACTTTCCGGTAGCCTATTTGGATTCCGGGTCCCGCACATTTTCCAGATAGGAATACAGGGTTCCTTTGGAGATCCCGAGGTATCTGCAAATCTTGTTTCCGGATTTTGAGATAAGAAAAACACCTTTTTCATCAAAGTAACGGATGGCGTCAAGCTTTTCCTGCTTGCTCATTTCGGAAGGGTTCTTTCCTAAAAGTTCCTGGTGCATTTCGATATAATAATCAACCAGTTCCCCTACATTTTTTGCAAAAACTTCCTTCTCGTTATCCTGGGAGGATTGGGATCTGTACAGTTCGGAAAAAAGGGAGGCGAGTTCTTTCATCTCTGTGATATCCGTGTTGATGCAGAGGCAGCCCTCCACGGAGCCTTCATCATTATAGATGTACAGGGTGGAGGAGCGGAAAATACGCCCATCCTTTAAGTGGGTAATATATCCGAAGGAGTCATGGTTCTTCTGCCTGCTGTCCTGGCGCAGTATTTCCAGGCCTAAATTACTTCCGCAATCGCCCACCTTCCTGCCGGTAAGATGATTGTTTTCAATGCCTATGATGGTGCTCTCATAGGTACTGGTCAGATCATGGAGGATGATTTCTGATTTGGAACCGTATTGGATGGCAAGCATTTTTATAAGGCGTAAAAAGGTGTCTTTGTTTTCATATAAGCCGCTCAATGGTCTGTTCCCCTTTAGAATAAAGTTTAAATATAATATAAATAATATTTTAACATTGATAAAATAAAAAAACAAGTTCAAATGGGAAAATAAGTTCAAATTGAAAAAATATTTTATCATATAACGAAGGGGAACAGACATTTTCAGAAAAAAAGTATAATAAAAGGAGGGCGGGGTTAATAGATTTAGATGAATAAATGCAATTCGGATGAATTTTTGCTATTAAAAATCAAGTTTTGCACCTTTTAAACAGGACGAAAAAGTAAACCGTAGGATTGAATTAGAAAAAAGTATAAATAATCGAATTAATACTTGAAAAAAATTATTATTTCATGTATAATTGCGATAAGAAAAATATAAAAATTTTATATAGAATAGGCTCAGATCGAAGTTGCAGTGATGCAAATGAGATAAAAATTATGATTAAGGAGAAGAAGTATTATGAGAAAAGTGATGAAGGCAAGAGGAATGGCGGCAATGACGGCAGCGGTATTGATGGTTTCTGCAGCCCTGGCGGGGTGCGGTAATTCCAAAACCCCGGAGACGACAGAGGCAGCGGCGCAGCAGGAGGCAGGGGAAGAAACCGTGGCAGAAGCAGCAGAAAAAGAGGCAAACGGCACGGAATACAAGGAACAGAAATTCCAATTAGGCTACAATACCGTGGAGGATTCCGTAAGAGGGGAGATGGCCAAGGCTTTTAAAGAGTATCTGGAGACACAGAGCGGAGGGAAGATCACGGTCGAATTGTTCCCGGCAGGAACCTTGGGTTCGGAGCAGGAGATGACGGAGATGGTTAAAATCGGAACCCTGGATTTCACCCTTCCGGGCTGCTCGAATATGTCGAACGTAGATCCCTCTTTTTCCGCAGTGTCCCTTCCTTTTTTGGTCAAGGACTTTGAGGAGGCACATAAGCTTCAGGACGGTGAGTTGGGAGAGGCATTAAAAGAACTGGCACAAAGTTACGGATATAAAATCCTGGGCTGGGGAGACCTGGGCATGGCTCAGATTACCAATAACAAGAAGGCCATCAACGGTGTGGCTGATATGGCAGGCCTGAAGATGAGATCCCCGAATGAAGAGGCATCCATCAAAACCTTTGAAAGCCTGGGCTGCTCCGTGTCAACATTGGCATTTTCGGAACTGTATCTGGGAATGAGCCAGGGGGTAGTAGATGGGCAGTTTAACCCGATTGACGCGATTTATCAGCAGAAATTCTATGAGGTGCAGGATTATTTGGCGCTCTGCAATATTTTCTATTATGGGATTAACTTTGTAATGAGTGACAGCAAGTTTGCCTCTCTGGATGAAAACACACAGAAGCTGATCTTAGAGGCAGCGGCCGAGGCGCAGGTGGTTTCCAGGGAATATGCAAAGGATGCGGATACCAGGTATCTTGACATGATTAAGGAGGAGGGCGGCTTTAAGGAGATCACCACTCCGGATACGGGCGAATTTGCAGAGGCGGTTAAGCCGGTATATGACATGTTTGCGGGGAAGGCAAACGAAAAGGTCTTAAAGGCAATCGGGCGGTAAAGGAGCCGGGAGATTCCAGGGATGAGGAGGTCAGGGATGGATGTTTTCAAAAAAATTGATAAAGGGATTTATGTCTTTACGAATGCTTTGGGGATTATTGCAGGAATCATGATGGCTCTCCTGACGGGTTTTGTATTCGCAGAGGTGCTTTGCCGTTATATATTTAAGTCTCCGATTGTTATCACCACGGAGATGACCAATATCCTTTTTCCGTGGATTGTATCATTGAGCGCAATCAGTATTGCGAAGGATAATGGGAATACAGCCTTGGTTTTTATTAAAGAGAAATTTAAGGGGATTTTCCGCCATATTGCCGAGATCGCAGTGCACATGGTGATGCTTTATTTTTCAGTCTTTATGGCGGTTGCCTCCTTTAAGCTGTCAAGTTCCCTGAGCAAGGAGATTATGGTCCTTACCGGCATCAGCAAAGCGCTGGTATACGGTTCCATGTTCGTTGGGTTTGTGGGGATTACCATTGTTGTGGGATATAATTTATTTAAGTACATTATGTTTGACATTGTAAAGATGGGGGGTGAAGGAGAATGATTTTTGTCATGTTTTTGTCGTTTGCCATCTTGATGGTAATAGGGGTGCCCATTGCGTTTGCCATGGGGAGTGCATCTCTTTTGTTTATGCAGGCGAATGATATTTCCCTGGCAGTTGCGGCGCAGAAGTTCTTTTCCAATACGCAGTCATTTTCCTTTTTGGCTGTTCCGTTCTTTATCCTGGCGGGGAATTTGATGGTAGAGTCGGGGATTGCCAAAAAGCTGATCAATTTTGCCAGTGTCCTGGTTCGCCAGCTTCCGGGAGGGCTGGGCTGCGTATCTGTGGTGACAAGCATGATTATGGCAGGGATTTCCGGATCTTCGGTGGCAGATGCCTCTTCCGTAGGGGCAATCCTGATTCCGGAAATGAATGACCAGGGCTATCCGAAATCTTTTTCGGCGGCAATCAATGCTACCAGTTCGGTGGTGGGCATTATCATTCCCCCGAGCAGTACGATGATTGTGATTTCTTATATTACAGGGCTTTCCGTGGCAAAAATGTTTCTTGCGGGGGCGATTCCGGGTATTCTGATCGGGTTTGCTTATTTGGCGGTGACGGTGTGGATGGCGCTGAAGAATAACTATCCCCGGGAGGAGCGTGCCTCAAAAAGTGAGGTTATTGCAGCGTCTGTGGATGCAGCCTGGGCGATGCTGTTCCCGGTGTTTATGCTGGGGAGCATTATCCTGGGGATAGCAACTCCTACGGAGTCTGCTTCTATCTGTGTGGTGTATTCCCTGCTTTTAGGGCTGTTTGTATACCGTTCCCTTAATATGAAGAAGATCCTCCGTGCTTTGAAGGACTCCGCAATTGGGACAACCGTGGTTATGATGGTGGTCTGTACAGCGACGATCATGCAGTGGATCCTGGTAAGCAATAATATCCCGACGATGATTGCGGATTTCCTGCTGGGGTTAAACCTGCCGTATGCCTTGATGCTTCTGGTGATGATCTTAATCCTCTTCTGTGCAGGGATGGTTATGGACAATGTTCCTAATTTGTATATTTTCCTGCCGATTTTTATGCCGATTGCCATAGGGATGGGAATGGATCCGATCCACATGTCTATTGTGGTGCTTTGTTCCCTGGCAATGGGGCTGTTTACCCCTCCGGTTGGGACTACGCTGTTTATATCCTGTAATATAGCGGGGATCTCTATTGAGGAGTGCGTGAAGGACCTGATTCCCTTTTTCATCGTAGGGGGAATTGTGATCTTGCTGGTGGCATATTGCCCGCCGCTGACCATGTTCCTGGGGAATATGATGTAGGGGAGAGGGACTATGAAGGAGTATGGCCGGATGGCAGTACAGCTGATGGAGGGGCTGGTAAAGTTTGATACCTCTAATGCGCCGGGGAACGAGAGGCCCCTGGCGGAATATATCGCAGATATTTTGCAAAAAGAAGGGTTTTCCGTTGAGGTTCAGGAAGTGGCAGAGAACCGCGCAAACGTGGTTGCTTCCATGGGGGCATCGGACCGCAGCCTGATTTTAACCGGGCATTTGGATGTGGTTCCGCCAGGCAGCGGGTGGAAGGAAGAACCTTTTAGGGTGACGGAAAAAGAAGGGCGTTTTTATGGAAGGGGAACCTGCGATATGAAGGGCGGCTTAGCTGCAATGATGGCTGCTGCGATTAAAGTAAAACGGGAAAACACCCTGGGGAATAAAAACCTGGTTCTGGCTTTCGTGGCTGACGAGGAAATTGACGGGACAGGGACAAAGTATTTTGTGAAGCATTTCAAAAAAAGGCGGCAGAATATTGTGGTAATCGGAGAGCCGACACAAAATGAGATCCATGTGGCGCACAGAGGGGTGGTGCGCCTGAGGGTAGGGATCTATGGAAAGCAGTGCCATTCAGGGCGCCCTTGTGAAGGGGTCAACGCGCTTACCCTCCTGGGAAGGTTCTTAGTGGAGGTGGAAGGCTGGAATCAGAGGAAGCAAAAACTGATCCAGCCAATCCTCCCGCCTCCTACGGTTGCAGCGACAACAGCGGCGGGAGGGGTCAAGGACAATGTGATCCCGGGATATGCGGAGGCGGTTCTTGATTTTAGGACCGTACCGGGGGATACCGCAGAAAAACTGGCGGAAGAAACGGAAATGCTGCTGAAACGGATTTTTGAAACGGAAAATGTTTCCTGGACAATTGAAAAGTATATTGATGTGGCTCCGGGAATGACGGACCCGAAGGCAGGGAGCGTGAAAATTGCGCAGCAGGCATACCGGAGGCTGGGGTGGCCGGAAACGGAGGTTACGTATTTTTCTGCCTGCTGTGATATGTCATGTTTTTTGGCCGAAGGGTTTGATGCGATCCTATGTGGCCCGGGAAGCCTTGCGCAGGCCCATGTTGCGGATGAATATATTGAGAGGCAGCAACTGGAGGATGCAGTGGATTTTTATGAGAGTTATATCTTATCAATGTGAGAAGAAAAATTGTTTGATGAGGGAGGGCTTATGGGCTTTAGGTATGATATAAAAGACACATCGGAAATCATTACCCCGCAGCTGGTTTATTATAAGGATATCATAATTGGAAATATTGAAAAGGCGATCCGCGTTGCCGGCTCAGCCGAGCGCCTGTGGCCGCATGTGAAATCCCATAAAACAGCAGAGATGGTAAAGCTGCAGATGGAAAGGGGGATCAGGCGGTTTAAATGTGCTACGATTGCGGAGGCGGAAATGGTGGCCGACTGCGGGGTAGAGGATATTTTGCTGGCCTATCCTCTGGTGGGGCCTAATATCCGGAGGTTTGTAAGCCTGGAAAAGAAATATCCGCAGCAGCGTTTCTGGGCGATTGGGGAAGATTACGGGCAATTAGGCCTTTTGTCGGAAGAGTCTTTGAAGGGCGGGATTACCACAAGGGTTCTTTTGGATGTGAATATGGGGATGGACCGTACAGGCGTGGCGATAGAATCGGCGGAGAAGCTTTATGAGGACTGCACCCGCCTGGAGGGCATTGCCATGATGGGGTTCCATTGCTATGACGGAAACCATAATGATTCGGATCTGGAAGCCAGGAAGGAAGCAGTGGCAAAAAAGGCAGCGTTATTAAAAGAGATCCGAAACAGGCTGAAAGAAAAGAACCTGGAATGTCCTGTCTTTGTGATGGGAGGGACTCCTTCGTTTCCCTGCCATGCCGAATATCCGGATGTATTCTTATCTCCCGGCACGGCATTTTTGCAGGATGCGGGGTATTATAAGAGGCTGCCGGATATGGATTTCATACCGGCCGCAGTGGTTTTAAGCAGGGTGGTCAGCCATCCCTCAAAACGCAGCTTCACCCTGGACCTGGGGTATAAAGGCATTGCTGCGGACCCGGTTTCGGAGAGAGGCTATATTGTGGGAGGGGAGGAGTATGAGGCAAAGTTTCAGAATGAGGAGCATTGGGTGTTTTGCCTAAAGGAAGGGCGGGAAGCGCCATTGCCTGAGATCGGGAGCGTGGTTTATGTGATTCCGACCCACATCTGTCCGACCAGTGCCTTGTATCCGTGGATTCCTGTTGTGGAAAACGGTGTTGTCACGGAAAAATGGGAGGTAAAGGCCCGTAACCGGAAAATCACGGTCTGAACTGATGTTTTTGGAAAAATATGAATAGGAAAGAAAAGGAAAACAGATTATGAATATTTATGAGAGAATCAAAGAGTTGGGATATGAGCTTCCTCCGGCGCCGCCGAAGGGGGGGATTTATAAACCGGTAAGGCAGGTGGGGAACATGCTGTATCTTTCTGGGCAGGGTGCAACCAGGAACGGTCAGCCGGTTATTACCGGGAGGCTGGGGGAAGAGTGCACGGTTGAAAAGGGGCAGGAGGCGGCAGTGATCTGTACCTTGAATGCCCTGAGTGTACTGGACGAATACCTGGGGGACTTAAATAAAATTAAAAGCGTGGTAAAAATCCTTGTATTTGTGGCAAGCGCTCCGGGCTTCCATCAGCAGCCGAAGGTTGCGGACGGGGCATCCCGGTTCCTGATGGATATTTTCGGGGAGGATTGCGGAGTGGGGGCCAGATCGGCGATCGGCGCAAGTGAACTTCCGGGGGACATCCCTGTGGAGATTGAATACATTTTTGAACTGTAACCAGGCCAAACGGCAGACGCAGCCGTTCGGGCTGCCCGAATGGCTGCGGATAAAGAGGAGGGGAGAGAATGGGGATGGCAATGGTTGAAGAGTTTTGCCGAAAGATCAGGGACGGGCATGTGATCGGCCCTTTTATGAAGACCTGTGACCCCGCATTTGTGGAAGCGGCAGGCTATGCGGGGATGGATTTTGTCATATTGGATATGGAACATGGCCCTGTCAGCGTGGAAAGCCTGCAGAACCATATCCGGGCGGCGCAGGTGGCCGGTGTCCTTCCGGTTGTCCGGGTGGGCAGATATAAGGATATTTCGCGGGTGCTGGATATCGGCGCGGCGGGGGTGCAGGTGCCGCAGGTGTCTAATGCCAGGGAGGCGGAGGAGGTAGTGAGGGAAGCAAAATTCTATCCGCAGGGGGAGCGCGGGGTCTGCCGGTTTGTACGGGCAGCCAGATATTCGGCCCTGGAAAAAAACGAATATTTCCGGATGGCAAACCATGCCTTGGTGATCATACAGCTAGAGGGGCAGCAGGCGCTGGAAAACCTGGACGAGATTATGGAGGTTCCGGGAGTGGATATACTGTTTATCGGGCCGTATGACCTATCCCAGAGTTTGGGGCTTCCCGGGCAGACAACCCATCCTGCCGTGGTGGAACAGATGCAGGAGATTGTGGTGAGGGCAAAAAAGAAGCATATTCTTGTGGGGACGTTTACGGACAGCCAGGAAACCTTAAAAAGATGGAGCGATGCCGGAGTCCAGTATTTGTCCTATTCCGTGGATACGGGGATTTTTTATGAGGCTTGTGTAGGGGTGCGGGAACGGATGAACCGGATTGGCGTCCCTTCTTAAAAATCAGATATGCCGTGATTCCATGTATTGACATATTTACTTAAAATTAATATAATAAGATTAAAATATGTTAAAAACAGGTGGGCGGTTAAGATGAAAAAGTCAGTGCGGTTATCAGATATTGCAGAGAAGCTACAGGTAAGCACGGTGACGGTGTCCAATGCGCTGGCGGGTCAGAAGGGGGTCAGTGAGGAACTGCGGCTACGGATCAAGCAGGCAGCGGCAGAGATGGGCTACCAGGCCAGGGGGGCATCCGCGGCCAGCAACAAAAGGATCCTCAATGTGGGGGTGATCATCGGGGAGAAGTACCTAGGACCGTATCCCTCGTATTATTGGAAGGTATATCAGGAATTGTCGCTGATTGCCGGTCTGCATAGCTGCGTGATCTTGTTTGAGGTGCTGCGGCATGAGCGCGAGGCGGCGCTGGAACTGCCGCTGTTTGCAATAGAGCAGCAGATCCAGGGGCTGATCGTGATCGGGGAGGTCAGCAGGGAATATATGGAGTTTTTGGACGGGCAGCCGGATTTCCCTGTCGTGATGGTTGATTTTATGATGCAGGGGCTGCATTGCCCCTCGGTGATGGCGGATAATTATTACGGCATGTATAAGATGGTAAATTACCTGATAGGGCAGGGGCATAAAGAAATTGCCTATGTGGGGACGCTGCTGGCCAGCAACAGCATTACAGACCGGTATTTCGGGTACAGGAAGGCACTCTTGGAGAATGGGCTGGAGGTGAATCCGGACTGGGTGGTGGATGACCGCACCATGGAAGGGCAGATCGGGAATATCCGCCTGCCGGAACGGATGCCGACGGCTTTTGCCTGCAATTGTGACCTGACGGCCAGTGAACTGGTAAACCTTTTGGAAAGCAGGGGGTACCGGATCCCGGAGGACATCTCGATTGTGGGGTTTGATAATTATCTTTATGAAGGGCTGTGCGATATCAGCATTACCAGCTATGAGGTGGATATCAAGGAGATGGTGCGGTGTGCGATCAAGATTGTGGCAGCCCTTGCGGAGCACGGGAACGCACCGGCGGATATGCGGTTGGTGTCGGGGGCGGTTGTAGTGAAGGAAAGTGTGCAGCAGATCGGCTGAATGCGATTTGCCATGAGAATAACAGGGATAAAAAGAGAGGTCTTTGGTTAAAAAAGACTTCTTTTTTTGTGCATTTTTAAAGGTTCTGTTCGATGGGCACACAGAAAAAGCGATAGTTTCAGAGGAAGGGAGAATCAGAAAGAATCAGGGTTGCAAGGGAATAGGTGGTTTGGTACAATAAAAAGCAGAATGGGCAGATTCCAGAGGGCAGTTTTTATGAAAAATAAATAATGGAATGGAAGAATTTGTGCATTGGGGACACACTCCCGAAAAGGGAGGATGCTTTTATGGTAAGCCTGGCAAGGCAGGGAGAGGAAAATGAGAATATTTGGAAGAAAGAATAGGGATAAGGGAGAACGGGGGGATGCCCGGGAAGCAAAAAACCAAAAGCTGCAAAATCAGGGAGGGGAGCAAAAGGCACAGATGCAGGAGGCCGTTCTGACGTTGTATGCCTGCAGAAAAGGTGTGGATATCGTGCCAAAGGAGGCGAAGGAAGTATTTTCGGAGGAAATGGAAAGGGCTTTCTTTCCGGATGAGGATGAGTTTGCCATTTGGCTTAAGGATGGAACCGGCATCCGGTTCCATATGGTGGCTGACCCGGAAGAAACACAGATCCAGGCACAGGGAATGGCGCAATTCTTTGCCCGAGCCCCTTTGGAGGATGATAAGGTGAAAGAGGCGGCGCTCTGCCAGATCCGTCTGTTTAACTGTATTATCGGTATTAGCTTTGCGGTAGATGAAAATGAAAAGAGAACCCGTTTTATTGTGGGAGGGATTTACGAAATAGCAAAAAGGCTCAGCGCGTTTGTCCTTTACCCCAACATGTACCTGTTCCATTCTGACGGGAGGCTTTTGATATCGATTGACGGAAAGAGTGATTTTAGTGAGTATTATCCTGAGGCAAGCAGTACATTGCTTGGGCGGGAGGCAAAGGAGCAGGAGGCTGACCGGGAGAGAAAACGCCGTTCGGTTGCCGTTTTAAAGGAAAAGAACATTCCTTATATCGAGCATTTAAATTGTGCGGTTTTTGAGGAGGAATGCTGCGTGCCGGATAAAGCAGAGATTATCCGGCGCCTTGCCTGTGTCTTTGCCGCCTGTGTCAAGGCGGAGGTTTATACCTGCGGGCAGTCTAAGGAGTGCGGGAAAGAGGCAGCAGGCCAGCTTGCCGAACTGGAAGAACGGTATCAGGTTTTTGGGTACCTGTCACCGGAGGAAAAAGAATATATGGGGCAGGGAAGCCCAGAGGCCGCCAGCCACAATAAATTCGGCTGGAGATATGAGTGCTGTGCCGTTTTTCTCTGGGCGCTGTCCATGGTTGAAATGAAGGAGCCTACAGAGATCTGTGATGCCGCAGAACTTGGGGAGGTCATGTGGAACCATACCTTTGAAAGCCTGATGGAGAAATCTGTTTTGAGAAGCAAGGAGGAAATCCTGGACATGCAGGACTTGGTTTTTCGCTATCACTGGGCATGTGTGGATGCCAGGATTCACCGCAAGGAACTGATGGGCCTGAATGGGGATATCATCTATGAATGGCATTATGCCCTTAATTGGCTTGTCGGGGCAGACGGAATCACAGAATGGGATGAAGTGGTGACAAATACGTAAGGGAGTATGGATATGAGAGGGGAAAATGAGGGAACACCAAAGGGCAGCAATGATGGAGGATACAGCTTCCAGGTGGATCTAAAAGGGATCATACGCTTGCTCAGCGAGAATTTGTATTCCAGCGGGGATGTGTTTTTGCGGGAACTTTTGCAGAATGCAGTGGATGCTATTGAAGCCAGGCGGGGGGAGGAGCCGGGATTTACTGGAGGCAGAATCCGGATTGTTTACCATCAGGAGGACGGCCGCCAGGCCAGGCTGGTGTTTGCAGATAATGGGATCGGGCTTACGCGGGAGGAACTCCATACGTTTTTGTCAGTGATCGGCCAGTCTTCCAAGCGGGGAGAGGTGGGAAGAGGGAGTTTTATCGGGCAGTTCGGCATTGGGCTGCTCTCCTGCTTTCTGGTGGCGGATGAGATTCTGGTGAGGAGCCGTTCGGTTCGGGAAGCAAAGGTTTACCGGTGGCTGGGGCGCAGTGACGGGACGTATCAGGTGACGGAGGCGCCAGGGAATCAGGAACCGGGCACCGAGGTGACGCTGGTGCTGAAGGGGCGGATGGCGTCTAGGTACAGTGAGGAGAAGGTGATCAGCCTTTTGAAGGACTACGGCTTTCTGATTCAGGTTCCGGTGGAGTTTGAGGGGGATGGCGGAGTACGGAGGGTGAACGACGGATTTATCCCCTGGCGGCAGTCCTTTTGCAGCAATGAGGAGATCCTGCGGTTTGGGGAGCAGATGTTTGGGGAGGAATTTTTCGGCGTGGTTCCCATTTCCGGAGAGGAGATGAAGGGGTATGCGTTTATTTCGGGGAGACAGACCAGTGCGGCGGCGGAGGGAAGGCATAAGATCTTTTTGAAGGATATGCTGATTACGGAGGACGGGAGGGAACTGATTCCCCGGTGGGCGTTTTTTACCAGATGTATCCTCAATGCAAAGAACCTGACGCCCATAGCGTCACGGGAGGGCTTTGTATCGGACAACCGGCTGGCCAGAGCCAGGAACGAGATTGAGAAGTGCATCTTTGACTATTTTGTGGCTCTTTCCCAGTATGATGTGAATAAGTTAAAGCAGCTTACCATGACACATAATGTGGCCATCAAGTCCCTGGCAGTGGAAAATGAACAGATCTATCAGCTGTTTTTCCCCTTTTTGACTTTTATGACGAGCAAGGGCAATCTGACGGGGTTCCAGGTGGTGGAGGCGGCGAAGAGGATGCCGGTGTATTACTGTACAGAGCTGGATGATTACCGGCGGGCCTGCCCGCTGGTGGGAAACGGGGATGGGGTATTGATTAATGCGGGATATATTTACGATACTAAGCTTTTGCAGCTTCTGAAGCGTTATCAGCGGGGAATCCGGGTGGAGGTGTTTGGCGAAGCTTCTTACGGGGAACTTCTGGAGGAGCCCACACCTGCTATAAAGAGGGAAATGGAGCCGCTTATGGCAAAGGCGGGGCGTGCCCTGGGAACGTTTCATTGCGGGGCGGTGTTAAAGCAGTTTGAACCGGCAGAGGTGCCTGCCTTATATGTGCCGGGCGGGGAGGGATTTCTGGACCATGCCCTGGGGGAGGGAGGTTTTTCCGGATTTTTGGAGGGTTTTGACCTTGGGGAGATCGGGATGATGGGGAGTTTTGAACCGGGGTATGGGACGAAGCTGTATATAAACGGCAGAAATCCCCTGATTCGGCGGCTGGCGGCTGCGGAGGATGAGGAACTGGCGGCAAATATGGTGCAGGTTTTGTATGTCCACGCCATGCTGGCAGGGCATTATACCCTGGGAGAGAAGGAGAAGGAGGTTTTGAATACGGGACTGATCCGGCTGATGGAGTATGGACTGGGAGGGAATGTATGATTCTGAGAGAACTGAAAAGAGAGCGGGTGAAAGACGGCAGGCTGTGGGAAATGATTGACCGGGTCAATAAGCTGACTGCGGGGAGCAGCTATGAAAGCTGGGATGACAATATAGGGGCATTGGCGCCGCTGATGGAGAAGGTTCTGCTGTACGCACGGGAGAAGGAGGAATGGGAGGTCTATTTTTGTGATATGGCGCAGCTTTTTTGGATGGTTCGCCGGGAGAGGGTGAGCGATATTCCCAGGGCGTTTAAGCTGGCAGAACTTTTTCACCGGGACTATGCTTTGGGCTTGGAAAAAAAGGATGACGGTTCCGGGTTCAGACGGGTGGATATGGCAGCGCAGATTCTGGATTTTTATCGGGAGTATCCCCAGATTGACGATGAAAAGATTGAGATTATGCTGGGGATTTTCCGGAATCTGCGGGAATGGAAGGGCGGCAGAAATTATGCGAATTATGCCCAGGTGATGAGGCTGGCGTTTCTGAACAGGGATAAGGAACTGGCAGGAGAGGCGAAGGAAGAGGTTAAAAAGGTGAACGGCAGGTTTAACTGCTACGTGTGCTTTTATGGGAAGCCAATGCTGCAATATTACGTGCTGCATGAGGATGAGGAAGGGATCCTGGAAATGGCCGCGAAAATCTGTGAAAGATCGCTCCCAGTAAAATACCATTGGTGTTTTGACAAATGCTCACAGGCGAATGAGGAAGAACTGAAGTCCCTGGTGCTCCAGGATTGTCTGAATACGGGGCACAGCCGGATGTTTGCCCGGTTGTGGAAAGGGTGGAGGCAAGTGTTTGAAGAACCGGAGGCTGGTGAGGGTAAGGACGCGAAAAAGGTGCTGTTCCATTCTCTTGCCGGGGACTGGTCGCGGATGGAGGAACGGCTGCGCCTGGCTGAGAAGAATGACCGGGACAGAAGAGAGGGGAAGGAGACTCCGCTGGACAGCCTGTATTGGTCTCTGTGCTGGTACTGCTATTTCCGGATGCTTGAGAGGCAGGGGACAAAGGCAGTGCGGCTGAGCCTGGGGGATGAGCGGGAAGATGGGGAGCCCGGGAAGACGGAGGTTTTTGCGAGCCGGGGAGAAGGGGAGGAGCAGAGAGGCCGGGAATGCCAGAGAAACGGTGGGGAGGCAGAGGGCGCAGGCAGAGAGTGGACTTGCCTAGAGGCGGCATCGTATTTTGAACGGCAGGCAGATCTTCTGGGAGAGAAAATGGATTTGGCTCGGAAGCGGTTTGAATATGGGACAATGAAAAGGACGTATGAGGAGTGTTTTCTGGGCGGACAGCAGGACAGGGGGTAAAACCCTTGTTTTGCTGTTTTTTGTTTTGGGTATATGGGGAAGGCAGGGGGATGGGGGAAGTGGACGCCGGATTTGGTGATAACAACGAGAAATAGCCATAGAAATAGTGCAAATTAACAAAAATGGGAAAAAGCTTTATTTTTATATTGTAATTAATGTAAATTAATATTATAATTAAACTAAACTTAAGTAAAAATGGTTGCCTGAAAGAATCGGCAGCGTTTTATGGGGATGAGGAGGGAGAGCGGCAGCAAAAACGGTGGATAAGGCAGGAGTATGAAGAGGGAATAGGGGAAAATAATGGATTGATATTGTTAAAATATTTAATTTAATTTAAAGCTTAATTAAAGTGGTTTGTAAGTGATGGGACAGAGGGTTAAACCATAAATAGCCTATTTAAAGTCAGGAGGATAGATAGCATGGGAATTGAGTATCTGGAAAGGGAAGGCCTGTTCCGGTTGGCAGCAGGGAATGTGGAGTATGTGATCGGCATTGCAGACGGGAAGTATGTGGGACATGTGTATTTTGGGAAGAGGATGGGGGATAACCGGTGCGGCTGCCTGATGAGGACAGAGGAGGCGCCTTTTGTGCCGTCGAAGAATCTGCGGGAGAAGTGTTCTTTTGCAGATATGTTTCCGGCGGAGTATTCTTCCTGGGGGGTGGGGGATTACCGGGACAGCTGCCTGAATGTGAGAAGCGAGGAGGGTTTCCGGGGCTGTGAACTTCATTATGAAGGGTATCGGATCCTTGAGGGGAAGCCTAAACTTCCGGGGCTGCCGTCTGTCTTCTGCGGGGAGGGTGAGGCTGGAGCCGGGATGACCCTGGAACTGGATTGCAGAGACAAGGTGCTGGGACTGAAGGTGGTTTTGCGCTATAGTGTGTTTGCAGACAGTGAGGCGGTGGTTCGCAGTGCCAGGCTGGTCAATGAGGGGGATAAGCCTTTGTATCTGGAGCGGGCATTGTCAGCCTGTATGGATATGGACATGGAGGAGGGGGACCTGCTGACCCTGGCTGGATCCTGGGCGAGGGAGCGCCATATGGTGCGGCGGCCTCTGGCCTTTGGAAAGCAGATGGTGTCTTCTTTCCGGGGGGAGTCGGGGCATCAGGACCATCCGTTCCTGGCAGTGATGGAACGGGGGGCAGGGCAGGATCAGGGAGAGGTCTGGGCCATGCATTTTGTCTATTCGGGGAATTTTGTGGCAGAGGCCCAGGTGAGCCAGTTTGGCAGTGTGAGGCTTCTCATGGGGATCAATCCGGAGGGGTTTGAGTGGGTGCTGAAGCCGGGGGAGGTTTTTGTCATGCCGGAGGTGGTGTGTGTGTATTCGGATGAGGGGCTGGGGAAAATGAGCCGGATTTTCCATGACCTGTACCGGGGGCATCTGATCCGCAGCCCGTACCTTCACAGGAAACGGCCGATTCTGATCAACAACTGGGAAGCTACCTATTTTGATTTTGATACGGAGAAGCTTTTGGAGATTGCCAGGGAGGCGAAGAAGCGGGGCATTGAGATGCTGGTCATGGATGACGGCTGGTTTGGAGACCGGAATATTGACGAGGGTTCCCTGGGGGACTGGGAGGTGAATGAGAAGAAGCTGCCGGGCGGGCTTTTGCATCTGGTGGAGCAGGTGAAGGCTCTGGGACTGGATTTTGGCATCTGGTTTGAGCCGGAGATGGTTTCCCCGGATTCCAAGCTGTACCGGACCCGGCCGGACTGGGCAATCCATATTCCGGGGAGGGAGCCGGTGCAGAGCCGTGCGCAGTATGTGTTGGATTTGTCCCGGCCGGAGGTAGTGGATTATGTGTATGAGTCAGTGGCCAGGATTCTGCGGAGTGCACCGATTTCTTATGTGAAATGGGATATGAACCGGCAGATGACGGATGTGGGGAGTGCCTTTCTGGGGCGGGAACACCAGGGGGAGCTGTTCCATCGGTATGTGCTGGGGGTGTATGAACTCCAGGAGCGGCTGATGAAGGAGTTCCCGGAACTGTTATTGGAGAATTGTGCCAGTGGCGGCGCCCGGTTTGATCCGGGGATGCTGTATTACAGCCCTCAGATCTGGTGCTCGGATGATACGGATGCTGTGGAGCGGCTGGCGATCCAGGAGGGGACTGCGCTTTTGTATCCTTTGAGTACCATGGGTGCCCATGTGAGTGCCTGCCCGAACCATATTGTGGGCAGGGTGACGCCGTTTCAAACCCGGGGGCATGTGGCTATGGCGGGAACCTTTGGCTATGAACTGGATATTACCAAGCTGTCGGAGGAGGAGAAATTACAGATTGAGGAGCAGGTAAAAATGTACCACCGATTCCAGCCTCTTGTGCGGGAAGGGGATTATTACCGGATTGCCTCCTGGAGGGAGAACCATCGGTATGACTGCTGGCAGGTGGTCGCCAAGGATAAGGGCGAGGCGTTGATGACATATGTGCAGGTACTGGCGGAGCCGAACTGGCACAGCCGGAGGCTCCGGCTGAAGGGGCTGGATCCGGAGGCGGAGTACCGGCTGGAGGAAGTGGGGACATGTCAGGAAATGGCAGGGAAGGCCATGGCAGGACAGGTTCATAAGGGGGCGTTCCTGATGTATGGGGGACTGCTGCTTCCCCGGATGGAGGGGGATTTCAGGAGTATTATGATTCGTTTTGTGCGGGTGTGAAAAAGGCGGATGCCAGGAGCAGGGAAGGTTTGAGGCAAGGGGGCAGGAGGAAGCAAGGGCAAAGGAAGTAAGAGGCAAAGGAAGCAAGGAGCAAAGGAAGCAAGGGGCAAAGGAAGTAAGGGGCAAAGGAAGCAAGGGGCAAAGGAAGCAAGGGACAAAAGAAGTAAGACAAAGGGAGCAAGCGGAAAGGAAGTAAGAGCAAAAGAAATAAGGCAAAGGGAGCAAAAGAAAAGGAAGCAAGAGACAAAGGAAGCAAGAGACAAAATAAGCATGGGAAAAAGAATGAGTGGGAGGATTTCAGGATGAAGATTATTGCGCCAGCAATCAAAAATATGCCGTGGCAGGAGCCGGAGGCAATGCCAAAGGACGCGCCGGTGTGGCGGTACCGGGAGAATCCGGTGATCGGGAGGAATCCGGTAAAGGGGGTTGCCAGGATTTTCAATTCGGCAGTGGTTTCTTATGAGGACGGGTTTATCGGGGTGTTCCGGGGGGAGCAGGTCAACGGGGTTCCTTCCATATATCTGGGAAGGAGCGGGGACGGGATCCACTGGGATTTTGATGAGGAAAAGATTCGTTTTGTAGATGGGGACGGAAAGGAATTTATGCCGAAGTATGCCTATGACCCGCGGCTGGTGAAGGTGGAGGATACCTATTATGTGATCTGGTGCCAGGATTTCTATGGGGCGGCCATCGGAATGGCAAAGACAAAGGATTTTAAGGTGTTTGAGCGGCTGGAAAATCCGTTCCTTCCTTTTAATCGGAATGCGGTGCTGTTTCCCAGGAAGATCCATGGGAATTTTATGATGCTGTCCCGGCCCAGTGACAGCGGCCATACCCCGTTTGGAGACATTTTCCTCAGCGAGAGCCCGGATATGGTGTACTGGGGGAAACACCGCCATGTGATGGGCAAGGGCGAGGAATGGTGGCAGGTGCTAAAGATCGGCGGCGGCGCGGCGCCGATTGAGACGGATGAGGGCTGGCTTCTGTTCTACCACGGGGTGACGGGAACCTGCAACGGTTATGTGTACAGCATTGGAGGGGCGGTTCTGGATATAGATAATCCGTCTGTCGTGAAATACCGCTGTGAGAATTTCCTTCTGACACCCGAGGAATGGTATGAGGAGCGGGGCTTTGTGCCTAATGTGTGCTTCCCCTGTGCTGCTGTATGTGACCCGGCGGACGGACGGATTGCCATTTATTATGGGGCGGCGGACAGCTATGTCGGGCTGGCGTTTACCAGGGCGGATGAGGTGATGGATTATATCAAGGGGCATAGCAGGCTGACGGAGAGCGATAAGGAGATCGGGATCCGGTAGTGCATGTCCAAAAATGTGGGCTCCCAATCAGGAGCCCACAGCCTGTTTATCATAATTCATATGGGTTTCTCCATGGCATTTCCCGGAAATTGAAACCATGCTTTTTATAATTTTATAACTCGATGACCTCCTTATCATCCGGGACGAACAGGTTCCCGCCATAAAACCGGCGGCCTTCTGCCAGGTAAAGTTCTTTGCGGCGCAGAATGGATTTGTCTTCCGTATGCCATAGGACCAGGTTGGGGATGGAAAGCTGTGCGGCCAGTTCACAGGCATCTTTTACGGTGCTGTGGTGCTTTTCATATGGTTTAAAGCGTTCACGTTCGCTGTACAGGCAAAATGCCTCGTGGAGCAGCCAGCTGCTATGTTCTACATAGGGGCGGCAGATGGGGTTATAGGGTTCGTCCCCGGCACAGGTTAAGCGGCGGCCGTTGGACAGTACAGTGGTAAAGCCGTACTGCCGTGCTTTGGTGGAGCGGATATCAAAAAAAACCACGTCATAATCCAGGATGCGGCGGCTCTCCCCGTCATGGACGGCAACTAAATGGATGCGGTCGCCGATTGTCTGATATAATTTGCCTTGGAGCGTCAGGCGGCAGAAGGTATCTATGGTGGGGATAAGCTGCTCATGGCAGTAGATAGATAAGTCCCCCTGATAAGAACCGGAACGGATGCGCGTGGCAATAAAGCGGACCATCCAAATGATGCCAAGGAGATGGTCTGTGTGCTCATGGGTGACAAAGATGTGGTGGATCTTCTCAAAAGGCACCTGCATGTCCTCAAGGATCCGCAGGATGCCGTTGCCCCCTCCGGCATCTACCATAAAAAAATTGCCGGAGCTGTCACGGATGGCAAAACAGGTGTTGTAGCAGTGGGTGACGGCGGCATTGCCGGTTCCGAATACATATAGCTGTTCCATAAGCAGGTAACCTCCTGGTAATATTTAAAAATCCGATAAAATGTACATAATAAAAGCACATTTTACCGGATGGATGGAGACAATAGGACTCGAACCTACGACCCTCTACACGTCAAGCAGATGCTCTCCCAGCTGAGCTATATCTCCATGGCCATTATTATAAGCGAAAAGGAGGTATTTGGCAAGCAGTTTTTTGCAGATAAAGTTTAAAAATTTTAGTGTGAAATCATGGGAAAGTGTGGTACTATAGTTCTAGGTTCAGGAAAGAATTGTCGTCGGCAGGAGAAGGCCGGCAGAATGTATGGGAGGATAAGATGAGGGATTTGGCATATTTGCAGTTGTTGGGCAGGGATTATCCTAGCGTGAAAGCAGCTTCCAGTGAGATTATCAACTTAGTGGCGATCTGCGGCCTGCCAAAAGGGACGGAGTATTTTTTCAGTGACCTGCATGGGGAGCATGAGGCATTTATCCATCTTCTCCGCAGCGCGTCCGGGATTATCCGGGAGAAGATCCGGGATACCTTCGGGTATATTATCCAGGATGAGGAAGAGGTGGAATTGGCCAACCTGATTTACTACCCAAAGAGGAACTTAGCCAAGTTTAAGCAGGCGGGGAAGGCTACGGAGGATTGGCAGCGGATCACGATATACCGCCTGGTACAGATATGTAAAGAGGTTTCCTCCAAATATACCCGCTCCAAGGTGCGTAAAAAGATGCCGAAGGAATTTGCCTATATTATAGATGAACTTCTCCATGTGGACTATAATGATGACAACAAGCGGGTGTATTACAATGAGATTATCCGCAGTGTGATTGATACACAGGTGGCAGAGGAGTTTATTGTGGCATTGTGCAACCTGATCCAGAACCTGACTATCGACAGCCTGCACATTATCGGGGATATTTTTGACCGGGGGCCGCGGGCGGACATTATAATGGAAGAACTGATGGATTTCCATGACGTGGATATCCAATGGGGGAACCATGATGTATCCTGGATGGGGGCGGCTACCGGCAACGAGGCCTGTGTCTGCAATGTGCTGAGGATTGCTATCAGCTATAACAGTTTTGATGTGCTGGAGGATGGCTATGGGATTAACCTGAGGCCGCTTTCAATGTATGCGGCCCGGGTTTACAAGGACGACCCCTGCACCCGTTTCACGCCCAAGATCCTTGATGAGAATATCTATGATGTGGTGGATCCGGGCCTGGTGGCAAAGATGCACAAGGCGATTGCGGTGATCCAGTTCAAGGTGGAGGGGCAGATCATCAAGCGTCATCCGGAATACGAGATGGAAGACAGGCTGCTGTTGGAGAACGTGGATTTTAAAAACAAAACGGTGATGGTGGCAGGGAAGGAGTACCCGATGCTGGATATGGAATTCCCGACGGTTGACCCGGCGGATCCGCTGAAACTGACAAGGGAGGAACAGGAACTTTTGCACACGCTGGTTCTTTCCTTTAAGCACAGCGGGCTTTTGCATAAACATATCCGTTTCCTGTATTCCAACGGCGCACTCTACAAATGTTATAATGGGAACCTCTTGTACCATGGGTGCATTCCGATGAAGATAGACGGAAGCTTTGAGGCGATGAACTGCGACGGGGAATATTTAAGCGGAAAAGCTTTGATGGATTACATCGCGGAGGAGGTGCACAAGGCGTACTTCTTGAAGGAGGGGGACCCGGAGAAACGGGATGCCGTAGATTTGATGTGGTATCTGTGGTGCGGGGCCAAGTCGCCTGTGTTTGGCAAGGAGAAAATGACGACGTTCGAGCATTATTTTGTGGAGGATAAGTCAACCCACCGGGAACGGATGAACCCTTATTACCAGCTGAGCCAGAAGGCGGAGGTCTGTGAGCGCATCCTGGCCGAATTTGGGCTTTCCGGGGAAGGAACCCACATTATTAACGGGCATGTGCCGGTGAAGATTAAAGACGGCGAGACGCCGGTAAAGGCGGGGGGGAGGCTGTTTATCATAGACGGCGGCCTTTCCAAGGCATACCAGAGGCATACCGGGATTGCAGGCTACACCTTGATTTACAATTCGCATCATCTGGCGCTGGCAGAGCACAAGCCTTTTGACCCGAAAAAGGAGAGCACGCCCAAAGTGTCGATTGTAGAGAAGATGAAAAACCGCGTCATGGTGGCAGACACCGACCGGGGGGTGGAACTGAGGAGCCGGATCGAGGATCTGAAGGAATTGGTGGCTGCCTACCGCAGGGGAGATATAAAGGAACAAAGATTGGGGACTTGAGGAGATAAGGATGAATAAAGAGGAATTTCTGCAAGGGCTTACGAAAGCCCTTGCCGGCAAGGTGCCGCCGGATGCTATGCGGGAAAACTTAAGGTATTATGAAGAGTATATCCGCACAGAGATGGAAAAAGGCCGTTCGGAGAATGATATTATGGAGGAACTGGGAAGCCCCCGCCTGATTGCCCGCACGATCATTGACACGACGCCGGGTGCCGGGGAGGAGGCATATGGGGACGGCCGTTTTGGCGGCTATTCCGAACAGGGGAATGTGTCCCCGGATGCTTTTTCCGGAAACAGTAGGAGCAGGACGGGCGGGAGCTACCGGCCGGGCGGCATTCATTATTATGACTTAAATAAATGGTACTGGAAGCTTTTGGGGCTGGTGGTTGCCATTATGGCAGTCACCTTGGTGCTGATGGTAATCGGAGGCATTTTGAGCATAGTGATTCCGCTGCTGCCGGTGATTGGGGTAGTGGTGTTGGTTATGTGGCTGATACGAGGTGGATCAGGGCGGTAGCATTGCTGCAGCCCTGATTTTTTGATAGAAAATTTTAAGAAATTGTAAATTTTTCTTCAATTGGGTTGACGAGGAAATGTTTTAATTGTATAATGCAAGTGTAACAAATTTAACATTTGCGTAACATTTGGAAATCGATTATTAAAAAACAGATGTCGAGGATTGGAGAAAAGGAATGAGAAAAGCCGGATTATATCTGACTGCGATGATGATGACTGCTGGAGTGATGATGTGGAGAACGCCGATTCTTTCCTATGCGGAGCCAATCGTGGTGGAGGCAAACGAAATTACAGAAGAAGAGATAGAGGATACAACGGACAATGGGGGGGCAGATAATTCCCCGGTGATGGAAGCATCTTCGGAGGCCGGCGATTTGGCGGATTCCGGCCCGGATCTGGAAGTGCAGGCGCGGGCAAGGGCACAGGCGCAGGCGGAGGCAGAGGCTCAGGCAGCCCGGGATGCGGCAGCACAGGCTGCGGAGTCCAGGAAGAATGTGGTAAATTATGCATTGCAGTTTGTGGGAGGCCCGTACCGGGCAGGGGGGAATGACCCCCGCACCGGTGTTGACTGTTCCGGGTTCGTGAAATATGTGATGCAGAACGGGGCGGGCATTGGCATGAACCGTTCTTCGGTAACCCAGGCAACGCAGGGGAAGGCAATCAGTGCAAACCAGATGCAGCCAGGGGACTTGATCTTTTATGGCAACGGCTCCCGTATTAACCATGTGGCAATGTATATCGGCAACGGCCAGATTGTACATGCTTCCACTTATAGTACCGGGATCAAGATTTCTAATTGGAATTACCGCGCCCCGGTGAAGATTATCAGCATGTTTGGCTGAGGGACAGAGTTGGTTCAAACAGAATAAACATAGAAAAAGCCAGGCAGGGGAGCTGAAAAAACGTAACGCCGGGGAGGTTGAGTGAAATCAATGTCTTCCGGCGTTTTTATGCAACGCTTGTGGCGTTCTTAGCCGTCTATATTCGGGCATATTGGTTGCTAGTGTCTTGACCACATTATATCTGGCGAAACTCCGCAGGATATTTGTTTATCTGCAAGGCGGATTTTCGACGGCGCAGCGGTGGCTACGGCTAGAAAATCCAACGCAGCAGGTGAGCAAATAGACA
>RAYB01000003.1 GCA_003669055.1 bacterium 1XD21-70 | reverse complement strand
ATAATCCATATTATCGGAAATCATACGCCTATCCGGTCATCCGGTTCATGGCATATAAAATGTCCAAAGCGCCTTGTCCATTGAGGTGAAATGCCCATATTATACCAAATTTACCCGGCTTCATACGGTGCCATGGAAGAAAGTGGGGGGTGGCTAAATATCTGTGGAACAGAAGATCGGCAAAACCGGCACAGAAAGCAAAAGATTCCTGCCCGGGGATGGATTTTCCGGCAGGAGCATGCTGGTTTGCATACAGGGGTGGAGGAGAGGGGAGCCGTTTGGGGTAATCGCCCATCCGGAATGCAAAGGCACGGAGCCGTTTAAGAGCCTGGCAGGATTGTGCCTGGGTATCGGCCGGATGGCCTGTTCCCTGGAGGCATTACAGAAAAAGGCAAGATGCCGTTTCCCGGAGGGGCGGCCGGGGCTGCATGGGAGAAAGATACAGGAAGTTATGGTTTTGGAATTGTTTGCAAGGCAGCATGGAAGCTTACAGGGCAGGATTCGTGGGCGGGTGACTGGCGGAAGGCATGTATACTTTTGCAGTGCACTGGAATTGCAGGCATTTTTAAGGGATTGCGGGGGAAGCAGCAAAAGTAATGCGCGGGGCTTGGCGCGGCCTGGTTTCATGGCAGGCCATACCGGCGGGCGTTAAAAATAGATAAAGGATGCCTTAAAAGGCAGCCATGTTGTTAAGGGAATTGGATGGCAACAGAACAAAAAAGGAGAGTATAGTATGTGGAAAGAATTTCGCAAAAGCTACAGGCGCCTGGTGGCATTTATGATGGCTATGGTGATGGTTCTTACCAATGCCGGCGGAAACCTAGGCACTGTGTTTGCAGCGGGCGAGACGGAGGAAGCTTTATTCCTGGTTGATGGAGCGGAGATCCAGGCGGCAGTCCGTGATGCAAAGGAGGCAGGGGAAGTGTTCCGGTTTTCCTCCCTGGAACTGAAAGCGCGGGCAGTAAGCGTGAAGAACCGGTATGAGAAATTGCTGGGAACCAAGGAAGGGAAAGTATATCAGCTGGATGTGGATGTTGACAGGCGCCATGCACCGGAATATACCTTTGTTGAAGTGTTTTATAATTCCGGGACAGATGATGTGGTGTTTTTGTGTATCAACGAGAGTGACCTGGTGGTGACCTTCCGTGTGCGGGTTGGCGGCTACGAGACGGAACCTGTGGTGGTAAAGCCGAACGGGGAAAACCTGGAAGAGGATGAGCCGAACGCGTCTTATACGGAGAACTATGAAGACGGGGATATGGTCGATGATGTGAAAAAAGAGGTAAAAGCCGAGGTTGTAGGCACGAAAGACCCTTCGGAAGGGGAAACCTCCGTGGAGGATATGGAAGAGGAACCAGCCTCAGAAGCGGAAGAGGTTTTGCTGCCAGGAACCGAGGGCGGGCAGCAGGAAGTGCCGGAAGGAGCCGGGGAGGAACTAGAGGCGGAGCAAGAGCCGGAGGCTATACAGGAACCGGAGGCCGGGCAAGAGCCGGAGGCTGTACAGGAACCGGAGGCCGTACAGGAACCGGAGGATGGGCAAGAGCCGGAGGCCGTACAGGAACCAGAGGCGGAGCAAGAACCGGAGGCAGAGGCGGAGCAGGAGCCGGAAACCGAAGCGGAAATACCTGAGCCAAAGGAAGCAGAGGCAGGTGAGGACGAGAATGCCGGGGCAGGACTGGTCGGGTTGTCCCGCCATGAAGCTGCCGTTGTGGCAATGCCTGCAAGCAGCCTGGAAACCGGAAATGAGGGGATCAGTGAGGAAGCGGTGCCGGATGAGCCGGAAAATGGATCGGAAGATAGGCAGGAACCGGAAGAATCCGAACCGGCAGAACCGGAATATAGTGAACCGGAAACGGATGAAACCGTGCCGGATGGCACCTTAGCAGAGGAAAGTGCGCCAGAAGGAAATGAAACCGAAGATATTGAGGCAGAAGGAACTGAGGCGGAAGGCACTGGGGCAGAAGAACCCGGCGGAGGCGGCTGACCCGGAGAATGCAGAGGAAAATAATGCAGATAAGCCGGACGAAAGCATTTCCGGCGGGGTAGGGTCAGGCAATGATGTGAGCAATGGCAACAGCCAGGATTCTGGGGAAGAGGACGGCCAGCTGCTGGAGGACGATTCTGTAGGGGAACTGGGGGTACTGAGAGCAAAAGCATATGAAACGGTAACCATCCGTAACCATGTGAATGCGAAAGCTTTGCAGGTATCCCTGGAGGACATCCGCACGGCTGGTGGAGACGCCATGGGTGAGGAGGCCAGGGAGATCCTCGGCGCCATCCGGGCGTTCATCGATCATTATAAGGATGGCGCTTATAAGACGGATGAAGAACTGGAAGCTGCCATTGAGGCCGTCACAGCGATGCTTGAGGAATGGGGGGACGGAAAACCCTACCCGGATGAACTGGCTGAGGCTGTGAAGGAATTGCAGGAACTCCTGGGGCTTGGGGTGCAGACTCTAGAGACGGAAGGGGAGTGCACCTGTGAGTACTTGTGTACCTGGTTTTGGGGCAAGTACATCAATATCAATCAGGACTGCCCGGCCTGCAGCCATGCAACGGAAGAAGAACTGGATCCTTATACGTACGACCCTGGCTGTCCGGAAGAATTTGTGTGTAAGGGCAAGCAGGCAGTGGTTCCGGGGAAGGATGCCGGTTGCAAACACAATGGGGGCATGTGGGAAGGATGGTTACCAGGCGGTGGGAGCCCGGATCTTATTCCGGCCAGCTGCCAGTATCCGGCGACTGCGGCAGAAGCGGTGGAATGCATGGGCTGTGGTGCAAAATGGCTATGGAAATTTGACCCCGTTTCAAAAGCGGATCCGGATGCCCATGATTTTGGCAAAAATGCCCCTGTTATTATAAAAGAGGCAACGTGTACAAATGACGGTTTGAAAATTCAAACATGTGTATTTTGCGGTGACGTTGAGACAGTAATGAAAGGCGGGCATAAGAAGCCGCAAGATGAAACCAAGATTGAGGTAACACCGGCTACTTGTAAAGACGGTGAAATCAGGTATGCCTGTGAGATATGCCAGGAGAAGGTTGCGGAAACCCTGCCGGGAAAGCATACCTTTGATGGGAAAAACGGGAATGGCGTCTGTTCTGCATGCGGGGCAACGGCCTATCAGGTTTATACTTATGAAGATGGGGCTACGCCTAGCGGCCATGGCTATGAAATTAAGCTGTGTGCACGGATTGTTGCAGAAAAAGACGGCAGCATTTATGAGGAGGGCAGCAACGGGCAACGCCTGTATCATGGAACCTTTCCTGTGATTATCAATGAAGCCTTGATGGGAAAGGTCAAATCCGAAAAAGATGAGAGCGGCAATGTGGTAATGACCCAGGTGGCCGGATACCGCAATATGGATGATGAGGAATCCAATATTTACAAACCAGGGGATGAGGTTTCTTACGAAGAAGTCCCGGGGATGTTTAAGGATAAAAAAGGCAGCTGGGGGAATTACTATTCTGCGAAAGGGTATAAGGCCATCTACCTGGAAGCTGTCCGCGAAGTGGTAACGGATGATTTTGAAGTCAATAAGGTTGTATATGAAGCGGCGCATTCCGAAGCAAGGCCGGAATTAAGAGAAGGGCTCCCCCAAACTTCAGCCGGCATTACTAAAAAACTTGAATACCAGAATGACGGCAGGACTTGCGTGATCACTTATACGATCCCGGAAAATTATGAAGGCAATACGGTTGATGTGGATGCGACAAAGGACGTGATGGAGGCATACAATACCATTGAGGACACCCGTTTTGGGTATAATGGGACACAGCCCGGCGACACACTCGGCCCTGTCTACATTAAAATTGCCAACAGTTCAGGGAAAAAGTTTTCTTATGCAGAAGGCAGCTTTATCCTCCAAAGCCCCGGCCATGATGGTGAAGCCCCATATATTGGCGACATCCGTACTTTTGATGGGGTAATCCCTCCGGAAGCATCTGTCCCGTCACGCGTGGGCAATGGTGCGCTGAGGTATTTGTACAATATGGAAACAGACCCAAGGTCTGAAGACTTGCAGGATGATGTGCTCGGTGGGAAATTGAAAGAAAAAGGATATGAAGGAGGCGTGGCAGATCTCCATCAGTATTACCTGGATTACTACAATAATTTCTTTGGGGAAAAATATAAAACAACATGGAGCAATTTATATGAGGTTCCGTATGGGCTTTTGGTTCAGCGGGATGAAGGGATTTTTGGCGGCCAGTCCTCGGAATCAGGCCTGAAAGAGACCAATCCGGAAGTGGCGGGCGTAGGGTATAGCTATATGTATACCCGGCTGATGAGCGTGGCGCCCGGAAATGAGGAAGGCCTGAAGGATGGTGACGGGGTTTATGCGGTTGGGAATTATATGAAAGGTGATGTTTCCTATGACGGGAATGCAAAAGCGGCCTGGGGAAGTTTAGAGCCTGGGGCGGCTGGCAGCTTGGCGGGCATGAGCCTTTTCATTAACGGGGAAACGAATGATTTCTACCAAAATACCGCATGGGGAATCGAAGTCGGTTTCCGGTTAAAAGAGGTTCCCAAACCACCGGAGGAGCCCAAAGACCCTGACGATCCGGAAACCCCGCCTACAACCCCTCCGGGTGGCGGCGGTAATGGCGGAGGGGGCGGTGGCGGGGGAGGACGTACTCCGCGTACTACCACCACAATTGATACGCCGGAAGTCCCGTTGGCAGACCTCCCTGCCGAGCCGGTGACGGAACTGATTGAGGAGGAGGATGTGCCGCTTGCGGCACTGCCAAAGACCGGCGACAGCCGCCATAGCGGGATGCTGCTGATGATGTTCGGGATGGCAGGGATTGGGATGATCCTCTCGGCAGCAGGATTAAGGAGACGTAAAGAAGACAAGGAATAAGGAAAACGCACAGCCACACCGCCGGGGCACCGGAGGCGTGGCTGTTGCCGTGGGGTGTATAAAAGGCCCGCCAAAAAACCTTGCTGGTTCTTCTTGGCGGGCCTTTGTGCGGCATTATTTCTTGCTTTTGCTGTTCTTGCCCTTTGGGGCATCTTCCTTCTTTTCGTTTTTATCCTTTTTGAACCGCCCTAGGAGGCCTTTCTTTTTGGGGAGCGGGGTGACGGAACCGCCGCGCACGCTCTTGATGTCCGTTATGTAGATTCCGCTGATTACGACCTTGGCTTCTGCCTTCACCGGCAGCTGTGCGAACACCCGCTCGTCTGCCATCAGGGTCATTACCCTGGGGCCGACCTTGGCCTTGACGACAGGCACCTTGGCCCAGCGCATGTACTTGGGGGTCTGCTCATAGACCATCTTGGGAAGCCCGGCATCCCGGATCTTCATCTTCTTTTTATCAATGACCAGCATGGATACGGTCTGCTTGGCTGCTTCCAGCAGTGCCTGCTGTTCGACCTGGCGCTTTTCCAATTTCCTTCCCAGGAAATATAAGACGGCCAGGACAATCACTGCGATGACCAGGATTACGGTTAATACATGTAAAATAGTTGTCGCCATGGGGAAATACCTCCGCTATGCTCTTTAAGTATCAGGTAAAAACCTGCGCAAACAGTATACCATTTTTTTTGGAATTTTGCAAGGAGAAAACTTGACACCTTGACAACATTATGCTATTATGAAATGTGCTCTATTGTGGCATTATGGGCTTTTTGCGCCCTGAAACCGCCGCAAAATCGATAGAAAAACAGGGGTGAAACGTCAATGGAGAAAAGCAGAATGCGCCCGGTATCGGCCGGGAAAAGCGTTAGAATGAGCTTCTCAAGACAAAAGGAAGTTCTTGAGATGCCGAACCTGATTGAGATTCAGAAAGTCTCCTATCAGTGGTTCCTCGAAGAGGGCTTGAAGGAAGTGTTTGAAGATATCTCCCCAATCTCTGATTTTGCCGGGCATCTGAGTCTGGAATTTATGGACTTTACCCTGTGCCGGGACAAAGTGAAATACTCAATCGAGGAATGTAAAGAACGCGACGCCACTTACGCAGCACCGCTAGAGGTGAAAGTGAGGCTTTACAACAAGGATAAAGAAGAGATCAATGAGCATGTGATCTTCATGGGTGACCTTCCGCTTATGACCGATACCGGTTCCTTCGTTATCAACGGGGCAGAGCGGGTTATCGTCAGCCAGCTGGTACGTTCCCCTGGTATTTACTATGGTATTGGCCATGACAAGGTGGGAAAGGAACTTTATACCTGTACCGTAATTCCTAACCGAGGTGCATGGCTGGAATATGAGACGGATTCCAATGATATATTTTACGTCCGCGTAGACCGCACCCGTAAGGTTCCGGTGACCGTGCTGATCCGTGCGTTGGGCTATGGCACCAATGCGGAGATTATGGAACTGTTCGGCGAGGAGCCGAAGCTTTTGGCCAGCTTAAGCAAGGACACTTCGGATAATTACCAGGACGGCCTTTTGGAGTTATACAAAAAGATCCGGCCCGGTGAACCGCTTTCTGTGGACAGTGCAGAAAGCCTGCTTAACAGCATGTTTTTTGACCCGAGGCGGTATGACCTGGCGAAGGTCGGCAGATATAAGTTCAACAAGAAGCTTAATTTTAAGAACCGCTTAAAGGGGCAGACCCTGGCGGAAGATGTGGTGGACACCGACACGGGTGAGGTGCTGGCCCAGGCCGGGGCAGTGTTAGACCAGGAGCAGGCGGCTGCAATCCAGAACGCAGGCATCCCGTATGTCTATATCCAGGGGCCGGGCCGCAATTACAAGGTTCTGTCCAATATGATGGTGGATCTGGCGAGTTATGTTGAATTTGACCCCGAAGAGGCCGGGATTACGGAGTTAGTATATTACCCGGTCTTAAAAACTATTCTGGAAGAAGCTGGCGGGGATGCCGAAGCACTGAAGGATTTGGTGCGCCGGAATGCCGGGGAACTGATCCCGAAACATATCACCAAGGAAGACATCATTGCTTCCATTAACTATAATATGCATCTGGAAGGCGGCATCGGCACTTCTGATGATATCGACCATCTGGGAAACCGGAGGATCCGTGCCGTGGGAGAGTTGCTGCAGAACCAGTACAGAATCGGTCTTTCCCGCATGGAACGTGTAGTGAGGGAGCGGATGACCACCCAGGATATGGACGGCATTACCCCTCAGTCCCTGATCAATATCAAGCCGGTGACGGCAGCGGTGAAGGAATTCTTCGGGAGTTCCCAGCTGTCCCAGTTCATGGATCAGAATAACCCCTTGGCAGAACTGACCCACAAGAGGCGTCTCTCGGCGCTCGGGCCGGGCGGTTTGTCGAGGGAGCGTGCCGGGTTCGAGGTTCGTGACGTGCATTACACCCATTATGGGAGGATGTGCCCCATCGAGACCCCTGAGGGCCCGAATATCGGATTGATCAACTCCCTGGCTACCTATGCCAGAGTGAACCCGTATGGGTTTATTGAGGCTCCGTACCGTGTGGTGGATAAGTCTGACCGGATGAATCCCGTGGTTACCGACGAGGTGGTTTACCTGACAGCGGATGAGGAGGACAACTTCATTGTGGCGCAGGCGAACGAGCAGCTGGATGCAGAGGGGCATTTTGTCCGGAACAATGTATCCGGGCGTTTCCGGGAGGAGACCTCTTCCTTCCAGAGAAGTTCGATTGACCTGATGGACGTTTCCCCGAAGATGGTATTCTCGGTGGCGACATCCATGATCCCGTTTTTGGAGAACGATGACGCGAACCGTGCCCTGATGGGATCCAACATGCAGCGCCAGGCGGTGCCTCTTTTAAAGACAGAGGCTCCGGTGGTGGGCACTGGCATCGAGGCGAAGGCAGCGGTGGACTCAGGTGTCTGTGTGCTGGCCAACCATGCCGGCGTGGTGGAGCGTTCGGCCAGCAATGAGATTGTTATCCGCAGGGATGACAACGGGAACCGTGAGATTTACCATCTGACGAAATTTAAGAGAAGCAACCAGTCTAACTGCTATAACCAGAAGCCGATCGTCTACAAGGGCGACCATGTGGAGGCCGGAGATGTGATTGCGGACGGCCCGAGTACCCAGAACGGTGAGATTGCCCTGGGAAAGAATCCGCTGATCGGGTTTATGACCTGGGAAGGCTACAACTATGAGGACGCGGTTCTGCTGTCTGAACGTCTGGTGCAGGAGGATGTCTATACCTCGGTGCATATCGAGGAATATGAGGCAGAGGCACGTGATACGAAGCTGGGGCCGGAGGAGATCACCCGCGACGTGCCGGGCGTCGGAGACGATGCCTTGAAAGACCTGGATGAGAGAGGCATTATCCGCATCGGTGCAGAGGTCCGTGCCGGGGATATCCTGGTCGGTAAAGTGACCCCGAAGGGAGAGACCGAACTGACGGCGGAGGAGCGCCTTTTGCGGGCGATTTTCGGCGAGAAGGCAAGGGAAGTCCGCGATACGTCTCTGAAGGTGCCCCATGGCGCTTACGGCATTATTGTGGATGCTAAGGTGTTTACCAGGGAGAACGGTGATGAATTGTCCCCGGGTGTCAATGAGACGGTCCGCATTTATATTGCCCAGAAGCGTAAGATTTCCGTGGGCGATAAGATGGCAGGGCGCCACGGCAACAAGGGTGTGGTTTCCCGGGTTCTTCCGGTGGAAGATATGCCGTTCCTTCCGAACGGGCGCCCGCTGGATATTGTGCTGAACCCGTTGGGCGTGCCGTCGCGTATGAATATCGGGCAGGTTTTGGAGATCCATTTAAGCCTTGCCGCCAAGGCGCTGGGCTTTAATATTGCCACCCCGGTATTTGACGGTGCGGATGAGATTGACATTATGGATACCCTGGATGTGGCCAATGATTATGTGAACACTTCCTGGGAGGAGTTTACGGAGAAATATAAAGATACGATCAGGCCGGAGGTGATGGAATACCTGGGTGACCATCTGGAGCACCGGGAACTGTGGAAAGGTGTGCAGATCAACCGTGACGGCAAGGTGCATCTGCGTGACGGGCGTACGGGTGAATATTTTGACAGCCCGGTTACGATCGGGCACATGCATTACCTGAAACTCCATCATCTGGTAGACGATAAAATCCATGCCCGTTCCACCGGCCCATATTCGCTGGTGACGCAGCAGCCGCTGGGCGGGAAGGCTCAGTTCGGCGGGCAGCGTTTCGGTGAGATGGAGGTGTGGGCCCTGGAGGCCTATGGCGCTTCCTACACGCTGCAGGAGATCCTGACAGTCAAGTCGGACGATGTGGTTGGGCGTGTGAAGACCTATGAGGCCATCATTAAGGGTGAGAATATTCCGGAATCAGGGATTCCCGAGTCGTTCAAGGTGCTGTTGAAGGAGTTGCAGTCACTCTGCTTGGATGTGCGGGTGCTGCGTGACGACAACACAGAAGTAGAGATCGGCGAGAATATTGATTACAGTGATACTGACCTGCGTTCCATCATTGAGGGAGACAGGGGCGTCCGCCAAGAAGAATCCTATGAGGATTACGGTTATCAGCAGCAGGAAATCTCTGACGGGGAACTGGTGAATGTGGACTCCTCCGACGATCCGGAGGGTGATGACAGTGATTATGATGATTATATAGATGACCCTGAATTTGATGATCCTTCGGATGAGGAATAGAATAGAGAGAGAGGAGTATTGCTCATGCCAGAGACAAATGAAACGTATCAGCCGTTGACGTTCGACGCCATTAAGATTGGCCTTGCTTCTCCGGAGAAGATCCTGGAGTGGTCCCACGGTGAAGTGAAAAAGCCGGAGACGATCAACTACCGGACCTTGAAGCCGGAGCGCGATGGTTTGTTCTGTGAGAGGATTTTCGGACCCAGCAAGGACTGGGAGTGCCACTGTGGGAAGTACAAGAAGATCCGCTATAAAGGCGTGATCTGTGACCGCTGCGGCGTGGAGGTGACAAAGGCCAGTGTCCGCAGAGAACGTATCGGCCATATTGACCTGGCGGCTCCCGTGTCCCATATCTGGTATTTTAAGGGGATTCCCAGCCGGATGGGGCTGATTCTGGATATTTCTCCGCGGGTGCTGGAGAAGGTGCTTTATTTCGCGTCCTATATTGTTTTAGACAAAGGGCAGACCAGCCTGCAGTATAAGCAGGTCCTCTCGGAGAAGGAATACCGGGAGGAACTGGAGAAGTGGGGCTACGGTGCATTCCGGGTAGGGATGGGCGCTGAGGCGGTGCTGGAACTGCTCCGGGCGATTGACCTGGAGAAGGAGTCCGGGGTGCTGCGCAAAGAACTGCGGGATTCCAGCGGGCAGAAGCGTGCCCGTATTATCAAGAGGCTGGAGGTTGTGGAGGCGTTCCGCAATTCCGGCAACAAGCCGGAGTGGATGATCATGACCGTGATCCCGGTGATCCCGCCGGATATCCGTCCGATGGTGCAGCTGGACGGAGGCCGCTTCGCCACTTCGGACCTGAATGATTTGTACAGGAGGATCATTAACCGCAATAACCGTCTGGCAAGGCTTCTGGAATTGGGGGCGCCGGATATCATTGTCCGCAACGAAAAGAGGATGCTGCAGGAAGCGGTGGATGCCTTGATTGATAACGGCCGGAGGGGGCGCCCGGTGACGGGGCCCGGCAACCGTGCATTGAAGTCGATTTCGGATATGCTGAAAGGGAAGCAGGGGCGTTTCCGCCAGAACCTTTTGGGGAAACGTGTGGACTATTCCGGACGGTCGGTTATCGTTGTGGGGCCGGAACTGAAGATTTACCAGTGCGGCCTGCCCAAGGAGATGGCGATTGAACTGTTCAAGCCGTTTGTGATGAAGGAACTGGTGCAGAACGGAACCGCCCATAACATCAAGAGCGCAAAGAAGATGGTAGAGCGCCTGCAGTCAGAGGTGTGGGATGTCCTGGAGGAGGTCATCAAGGAGCATCCGGTGATGCTGAACCGTGCACCTACCCTGCACCGCCTGGGGATCCAGGCTTTTGAGCCGATCCTGGTGGAGGGTAAGGCGATCAAGCTGCATCCCCTGGTATGTACGGCCTTCAACGCGGACTTTGACGGTGACCAGATGGCAGTGCATCTGCCGCTTTCCGTGGAGGCACAGGCGGAGTGCCGTTTCCTGCTGCTTTCTCCGAACAACCTGCTGAAGCCTTCGGATGGAGGGCTGGTGGCAGTCCCGTCCCAGGATATGGTGCTGGGGATCTATTATCTGACCCAGGAACGTCCGGGGAGCAAGGGCGAAGGAAAGGTGTTTAAGAGCGTCAACGAGGCAATTTTGGCCTATGAGAATGGGGTGGTGACCCTCCATTCACGCATTAAGGCGAGGATGGAGAGGACGATGGAAGACGGTACCGTGAAGCGCGGGATGGTGGAATCCACTACGGGGCGTTTTATTTTCAATGAGATCATCCCGCAGGATTTAGGTTTTGTGGACCGGAGCCAGGAAGAGAATATGCTGAAGCTGGAGGTGGATTTCCACGTAGGGAAGAAGCAGTTAAAGCAGATTCTGGAAAAGGTGTTTAACGTGCATGGAGCCACGCAGGCCGCCATAACACTGGATGATATTAAGGCCATCGGATATAAGTATTCCACCAGGGCAGCTATGACCGTATCGATTTCCGACATGACAGTGCCGGAATCCAAGCCGAGGCTGATTGCGGAGGCGCAGGCAACCGTGGATCAGATTGCCAAGAACTACCGGCGCGGCCTGACCACGGAGGAGGGGCGCTACAAAGAGGTTATCGAGACCTGGAAGATGACGGATGAGCAGCTGACGCATGATCTGCTCAGCGGATTGGATAAATATAATAACATTTATATGATGGCAGACTCGGGAGCCCGTGGCTCGGATAAGCAGATCAAGCAGCTGGCCGGGATGCGCGGACTGATGGCAGATACCACCGGCCATACCATCGAACTGCCGATTAAGTCGAATTTCCGTGAAGGGCTGGACGTACTGGAGTATTTCATTTCTGCCCATGGTGCGAGGAAGGGGCTTTCGGACACTGCCCTTCGTACCGCGGACTCCGGTTATCTGACCCGACGCCTGGTGGATGTGTCCCAGGATATGATTGTCCGGGAGGTGGATTGCTGTGCCGGGAAGGATATTCCGTTTATGGAGATCAAGGCCTTTGTGGACGGTAAGGAGACCATCGAGAGCCTGCAAGAGAGGATCACCGGCCGTTTTATTGCTGAGACCATCACGGATCCGGATACCGGCGAGGTGGTGGTGAAGGCGAACCATATGTGTACGCCCAGGCGTGCTGCAGATGTGATGAAGGTTCTGGAGAAGCAAGGGAGGGATTCCGTAAAGATCCGTACGGTTCTTACCTGCAAGTCCCATGTAGGCGTCTGTGCCAAGTGCTATGGGGCTAATATGGCTACCGGACAGCCGGTACAGGTGGGAGAGGCTGTAGGTATCATTGCCGCTCAGTCGATCGGTGAGCCGGGGACGCAGCTGACCATGCGTACCTTCCATACCGGAGGAGTGGCCGGCGGTGATATCACACAGGGTCTTCCCCGTGTCGAGGAACTGTTTGAAGCCAGAAAGCCAAAGGGTCTGGCGATTATCTCAGAGTTTGGCGGCGTGGTGACCATCAAGGATACCAAGAAAAAGCGTGAGATCATAGTGACAGATACAGAGACCGGCAATTCCAAGGCATATCTGATCCCTTACGGGTCACGGATGAAGGTTCAGGATAAGCAGACGATCGAGGCTGGTGATGTACTGACCGAAGGCAGTGTCAATCCGCATGATATCTTAAAGATCAAAGGTGTCCGCGCTGTGCAGGATTATATGATCCGTGAGGTGCAGAGAGTGTACCGTCTCCAAGGTGTGGAGATTAATGACAAGCACGTGGAGATGATCGTTCATCAGATGTTAAAGAAGATCAAGATTGAGGAGAGCGGCGACAGTGATGTGCTGCCGGGCACTTCCATGGATGTCTTGGATTTCAATGAGATGAACGAGGCGCTGATTGCAGACGGCAAGATTCCGGCAGAGGGCAAACAGGTAATGCTGGGCATCACGAAAGCTTCCTTGGCTACGGATTCCTTCCTGTCGGCGGCGTCATTCCAGGAGACTACAAAGGTTTTGACAGAGGCGGCGATCAACGGGAAGGTTGACCATCTGATCGGGCTGAAGGAGAATGTGCTGATCGGTAAGCTGATTCCTGCGGGTACAGGGATGAAACGTTATCGTTCGGTGAAGCTGGATACGGATTTCGCTATGGATGATGAGATCATGCTGGGAGAGGACGAAGAGGTATTCCAGACGGACGAGGACGATGAGATGATGGAGGAGGTTCCGGAGGTGTTTGACATTGATGACAGCGAGGAACCGGAGGACATCATGGACATGGACGATTTAGAGGACGAAGCAGAACCGGATATGCCAGGAGAGGGCCTGGATGAGGAAGGTTTTGAAGAGTAGAAGCAGGGATGGTACCTGCGCCGGGTTACGGAGTATCCGCCACAATGCGTCATTGACGCATTGTGGCGAATTGCATCCATCTGGTGGCTGTTTAGTTATACCAGGGGTGCGAGATAAGCGGATAGGTTGGATTAATAGCAGTTGGCACGGGTAGACGCAGGGAATGGTAAAGGGGAACGCTTATGATACAGGAAGCGGCAAGGTTTGCTACAAAGGCACATGAAGGCATGCTGCGCAAAGGCGGCAAGATGCCATATATCTATCATCCGCTGGAAGTAGCCTTTCTGGTTTCACGGATGACGAAGGATGAGGAAGTGATTGCTGCCGGATACCTCCATGATGTGTTGGAGGATACTTCGGTGACAGAGGAGGAATTGGAACAGGCTTTTGGCAGGCGGGTTCTGGAGTTAGTGCAGGCAGAGACAGAAGATAAGTCCCTGACCTGGGAAGAACGGAAGGTGCATACGATCCGGCATCTGGGAGAGGCGCCTTATGAGGTGAAGATCCTGACCCTGGCGGACAAGCTGAGCAATATCCGGGCCACGGCACGGGATTACCTGTTCCTGGGTGATGAACTGTGGAGCAGATTCAATGAAAAACGGCGTGAGAGCCATAAATGGTATGCCAAAGGGATTTTGGACGGGCTGCAGGAACTGGAGCAATATCCGGAATACCAGGAGTATAAAGAGTTGTATCAATTTGTTTTCGGGGCTTGAAATTTCAAGCTCCTTTTTGTACAATAGAAATATCCTGTCAGGTCTTGGCAGGATTCTGCGGAACGGGCCAGTTCTTGGCCGGTTATCCCAATACCAGAACATATAAAAAAGAAGAGGAGGTTTCTTTATTTGGGAAAAAGAAGGAGCAGGAGAGAAAATGTGGGACAGAAAAACCGTACCATGCAGATGTTTTTATGGTGCGGTGTGATCTTGGTTCAGATGGCAGTGCTGGGGAAGATGGACGTGCATGCGATGGGAAGGCAGGCGGAGGAAGAGGCCGGCTCACAGAACCAGGCTGGCCGGGAGGGGGAAGAAAGTACAAAAGGGCTGGAAAAGGAGATTACCGTTTATTCCGGCTATTATGGGAATGAAGGGGATTGTCCGGTGCCCGAGGAGGAATATACGGCAGAGGACGGGGCTTTTTACCGCCTTCTTTCCTGGGAAGCGGAGAAAACCATGGTTCGTGCCAGGCGTTATCCCGTAGAGCAGGAGGTATTTCTTTATCAACAGGAAGGGGCTTTGCAAGTTCCGGAGGATTTGGCGGTTCCCGTGGAAGAAGGAGGGAAGCAATACGAGGTGGCATGCAGGCTGTCGGAAAAGACAGTGGCCAGGGAGGCGTGGCAGGATGGGTTCTGCTTTCCGGTGACCTTCCATGGGTATTACGCCGATTCTTATTGGCTGGGGGATCAATTGATCACCGGGGGAGGAGAGGAGCCATGGCTGGACGGGCATGAGGAATTGCTGCTGCAGGAAATCGGGGTTTCACCGGAAGAATACCGGATTACAGATGTTTGGTGGGAGGGGGAGCCGTATGAGGATGATACGGGAGAGGTTTGCCGTGGTGCCGTTGCCGCCGGACAGAAACTGGTGAGGGATTACCGGCTGGTGTACCGTGGGGTGGCAGACCTGCCTCCTTACGAAGCATGGAGGACAGCAGCAGTTTATGGAATACAGGAAACGGCTGAGGATGTTAGGGAGGAGGACGGGCAGGGGCAGGAAGCGGAAACCGTGCAAATCAGGGAGGCCGAAGCAGCGGCATCTGCCATGGCCAGGGAGACAACTTTGTGGGAAAAGATTACACATGTTTTGTTGGTAACGATTGCCATCGGGGCGGCGCTTTTCTTTGGAGGGCTGATTTTATTAGGGATTTTGTGGCTGATCCGGGCGTTTTCGCCTTACGGGGCGCGAAAGGACAGGAGAAAAAGGAAGACGGAGGGAAACGGCAGGAAATCCCGTTGTGTTTTATGGTGGAATAGGGTAAGATATAGAGGAAACCAATGGAAAAACAAGGAGGAGAACGAAAATGATATTTATTGAATACCCCAAATGCAGTACTTGCCAGAAGGCAAAAAAGTGGCTGGATGACCATGGGATTGATTATAAGGAACGCCATATCGTGGAGGAGAACCCCACGGCAGGAGAGTTGAAGGAATGGATCGGGCGTTCCGGCCTGGAGATGAAACGGTTTTTTAATACCAGCGGGATGAAGTATAAAGAACTGGGTTTAAAGGACAAGCTTCCGGAGATGACGGAGGATGAAAAGATTGCCCTTCTTGCCAGTGACGGGATGTTGGTGAAGCGCCCGCTGGTGGTTATGGAGGATAAGGTGCTGGTAGGGTTTAAGGAAAAGGAGTGGGAGGGACTGCTGTAATGGGGCCGTACGACTATGTGGTGGAGCAGATTGACGGGGATTACGCGCAGCTTCGCAGAATTGATGGGGCAGAGGGGGAGTTAAAGCTGGTGGCTCGTGCCCTGCTGCCGGAGGATATCGCGGAGGGGACGAAGCTGCGCTATGAGATGTTTGAGTATAGCATATGGGAGGGCTGAGTTTTGCCGGGGCTAGCGGAGTGCCTCTTTTAAGGTTTTGGATGCCTGGATGAAGGCGGTAGGGAGCAGGGCAAAGATGACGATGGTCATCAGCTGGCGCAGGCTTAAGTCAGCGACGGCAAACAGAACCTGAAGCCCCGGGAAGAACAGCACGGCAGCCAGCAGGACGGCTCCGGCCTCAAAAGCCATGACACTCCAAAGGTTGCCGGAGAGGCCGAGGCGGAGGATGGAATGCTCGCTGCGGCAATTAAAGCCGTGGAACAGACGTGCCAAGGTCAGGGTAGCAAAGGCCATGGTGCTCGCGGTTCCGGCGCCCCCTGTTTCCATCCCCACATGGAACGCGGCCATGGTGCCGATAGCGATCAGCCCGCCTTGCAGCAATATGCTGGCGAGGAACTGCCGGGTAAGGATTCCTTCCCCTGGGGCTCTCGGAGGCTGGTCCAGAAGCCCTTCCTCCTGGGGTTCCATGCCGATGGCAATCGCAGGCAGGGAGTCGGTCAGAAGATTGATAAACAGCAGGTGAACCGGGGCAAAGGGCATGGGCAAGGCCAGCAGGGAGGTATAAAGCACGCTGAAAATCCCTGCCATATTGCCGGACAGCAGAAACTGGATGGCATGGCGGATGTTGCGGTATACGTTCCGCCCGTTGGCTACGGCGCGGATGATGGTGGCAAAATTATCATCCGTAAGGATCATGGAGGCAGCATCCTTGGAGACTTCCGTGCCGGTGATTCCCATGGCGATGCCGATATCGGCTTTTTTTAGGGCAGGGGCATCGTTGACACCGTCACCGGTCATGGCTACGATATTGCCCCGGGATTGCCAGGCGTTCACAATGCGGATCTTGTGCTCCGGCGAGACCCGGGCATAGACGGAGATCCTTTTTAAGCTTTGCTGCAGTTCCTCTTCCTCCATGGCATCTAGTTCGACGCCGGTGACGGCAAGGTCGCCTTCCTGGAACAGGCCGATCCGGCGTGCTATGGCGGAGGCGGTGATTTTGTGGTCCCCGGTGATCATGACCGGGCGGATTCCTGCGCGGCGTGCGCTCAAAACGGCAGTCCGGGATTCCATCCGAGGGGGATCCATCATTGCAGACATGCCGAGGAAGATATAGTTTTGCTCTGTCTCAGGGCTGAGTTCTTGTGTTTCCGGTATTTCCCGGTAGGCCATGGCAAGGACGCGCAGCCCATGGGAAGACCAGTCCTGGTTTTGGCTTATGATCTGCTGCCGCCATGCGCCGGTTAAGGGGCGTACACCGGCAGTGGTGAGTATGCTTTCAGACCGTTCGAGCAGGACATCCAGGGCGCCTTTGGTAAACAGGATCCTTTTATCATGGATCCTGTGCAGGGTGCTCATCATCTTCCTGCCGGAATCAAAGGGAAGTTCTCCTAAGCGGGGGAATTCCCGGCGCAGCCAAGGGATGTCAACGTGTGCCCGTTCTCCCATTTCCAGGAGGGCGGCTTCTGTGGGATCGCCAAGCCAGCGGCGGGGGGAGGCGGCATCCGTTTTTGGGGTGCGGGCTTCCTCTATGGCGGCATCGTTGGTGAGGACGGCGGCATAGAGCAGATAGCGGTGTACCGGGTGGCAGGGGTTGAGCTGGAAGGGCGGGATCAGCCGGTTGTCGGTATAGATTTCCTGAACACTCATCCGGTTCTGGGTCAGGGTGCCGGTTTTGTCCGAGCAGATAACGGAGACGCATCCCAGGCTTTCCACTGCCTTCAGGTCTTTGATGATGGCATGCTCCCTGGCCATGCGCTGGGTGCCCATGGCCTGCACGATGGTAACGATGGAACCGAGTGCTTCCGGGATGGCAGCTACGGCCAGGGCAACGGCGAACATCAGCGATTCCAGGATCGGGGTTCCCCGAAGCAGCCCCAGGACAAATACCAAGGCGCAGATCAGCATAATGCCGGCAGCAAGGTGGCTGCTGAATTTGTCTAAGCTGATTTGCAGGGGTGTCTTTTTCTCCTCCGTTGCATTCATGATAGCGGCGATCTTCCCGATTTCTGTCTGCATGCCGGTGGCAGTCACCACGGCTTTTCCGCGCCCTCCGGTGATCAGTGAGCCGGAAAAAACCATATTGGTCTGGTCTGCCGGGGGAAGCTGGCTCCCGGACAGGGCTGACGTCTGTTTTTCTACATGGTCGGATTCTCCGGTGAGGGAACTTTCATTTACCATCAGGCTGTGGCATTCCAACAGGCGCCCGTCAGCCACGGCCAGGTCACCGGCCTCTAAAAGCATGATATCTCCCGGCACTACCTGGGAGGAGGGGATCTCGGTGATCCGCCCGTCCCGGAGAATTTTTGCGCAGGGCGCGGATAGTGCTTTTAAGCTGTCTAAAGATTTCTGGGCTTTCTGGTGCTGGGCTGTGCCGAGGATGGCATTGAGGATAATCACGGCAAAAATAACCACCGTGCTTTCGGCATTGCCGGAAACCATAGAAATGATAGCGGCAATAATCAGGATCACTACCAACAGATCCTGGAATTGTGCCAGGAAAACCTGCCAGGCTTTTTTCCTGGCCTGCTCCGTGAGGGTATTCTCACCGACCTGTGCCCGGATGGTCTCTGCTGCATGGCTGCTGAGCCCTCCTTCCGGCACTTGCATTTGCTTGAGGATGAGTTCTTTTGGGGTTTGGTACCAATCGCTCATATACAGTCTCCCGCCCTACAGGGCATGTGCAGAGGAGATGCCCGCAGGGTGTGCTGGAATGTCTTTGTATTAAGGATATGAAGGGCGGGGGGCTGCCATGCGGGGAAGGGATATATTTTACAAAAACCATCCTGCGGAAAAGAAAACTTCCGGGATGGCTTTTGCGAAATGTTTTGTTAAGTGTTTTAATAAAGAAAAAACAGCTAAATCAGCGAACCCGCTCGGGGAAGCCGATCTTCTTTTGCACTTTGCGCAGGGTCTTGTTGGAGAAATATTGGGCTTTCTCGGCATTGTTTTTGATAATGCCGTTTAAATAGTCTTTGTTCTTGCTTAGGTCGGCGAAACGGTCTTGCAGGGGCTTTAATACATCTACCACGGATTCGCCTACTGCAGTTTTGAAATCACCATAGCCTTTGCCGTCAAATTCCTTCTCCGTCTCGGCCGGGGTCTTGCCGGTGCAGGCACAGTAGATGTCGATCAGGTTGTGGATGCCGGGCTGTTCGTCGCAGTAGCGTACACAGGCCTCGGAGTCCGTGACCGCCCGTTTGAATTTGCGCATGATCGTGTCCGGGTCGTCCATCAGGTAGATGCTGGCGTTGGGGTTCTCATCGGACTTAGACATCTTTTTGGCGGGATCTTGCAGGCTCATGATCTTGGCGCCCACCTTGCCGATATAGGCCTCCGGGATCGTAAATACATCGCCGTAGATGGCATTGAAGCGCTGGGCAATATCGCGGGTGATCTCTAAGTGCTGCATCTGGTCAATACCCACAGGGACAACATCGGACTGATAAAGCAGAATGTCTGCCGCCATCAGGACAGGGTAGGTGAACAGGCCGGCATTGATATTGTCGGCGTGTTTGGCGGCCTTGTCCTTAAACTGGGTCATGCGGTTTAACTCGCCCATATAGGTGAAGCAGTTGAGGATCCAGGCAAGTTCTGCATGGCCGGTGACGTGGGACTGGTAATAGATACAGTTCTTCTCGGGGTCTAGTCCGGCTGCAATGTAGAGCGTCAGCAAGGTGCGCGCCCGGCTGCGGAGTTCGGCAGGATCCTGGCGGACGGTGATGGAGTGCATGTCCACAACCCCGTAAAAGGTCTCATATTCGTCTGCGATGCTGACCCAGTTTTTGAGTGCGCCTAAGTAGTTGCCAAGGGTCAGGTTCCCGGTTGCCTGCATTCCGCTGAATAATACTTTTTTTCCGTCTAACATAGTTGTATGGTCTCCTTTTTCGATGAGATAAGTTTAGCACCGGGGGTATGAATTGTCAACTAATCCCTATGCTTCCTTGACACCCCCTTGGCGTCCCGCCGCCTGCTGGGGTGGGGCTGGCAGCTTTATAAAAACTCTTTTCCGCATTTGGGGCAGAACCGGAAGTCTTCGCCGGTCTCAAAGCCGCAGTGGCTGCAGCGTTTGCCGGCGGGGAAGGGCTGGCAGGCGGCGGGGATGATATCCTCGGGGAGGGAGGAGAACTGGCCTTTTTCGATTTTACGGCCTAGTTCAGGATCTATGGGGACAGTTTGGCCACAGCAGGTGGTGTGTACGATATAGCTGCGCCCCCACTTGAGGATGGGGATGAAAAAAAGGCTGAGGCAGGAGTAGAGCATATATACTTCCAGATGGCCGTATTTTCCGCAATGTGGGCAGACGACTGTCTGGTCAAAGCCTAATTTCTTTTTTCCCTGGCTGATTCCCATGATAAAAAACATGATTGGTTCCTCCATGATGATTTTGGTAGGGTAGCTATTCAGATACCGGTTCGCCGGTGCCGGGCGGCATGTGTTTGTATTCGGCGGGCACGGGGATTAGGGCGTAAAGCGGTATCCCAGCCCGCGGACGGTTATGACCGGGGTCTTGATGCCCTGGCCGCGCATCTGTTTGATGACTTCAAAACCTTCCATGTCGCCGAGCGTGATGTCCATGAGGATCAGGTCGTAAGAGTTCTCGGAGAGCAGGCGCAGCGCAGAAGCCCCGCTGTCAGCGGCGGTGGTCTCCATTTCGTTGCTGTGCATGACCTTTTCTAATAGCTTGCGGATTGCCGGGTCGTCGTCTACAATCAATATTTTGTCGGCCATAGTAGGGTTCCTTTCGGATCTTAATTCCTTGCTGGAGAAGATGGTTCACAGGTGGCATAAGGTTTGGGGAAAAGGGTACTGCGGTGTTGAAAATATTATAATATTAAGGTAATCTTAAGTCAAGTGTGTCCAAGGGAAGGGCAGTAGGGAGGGAGAGAGGATGGGCAGAAACAGGGCGGAAAGAGAAATGAGGGAAGGAAAGAGGGCAGAAGGCCGGGGCGGGGTACGGTTTGTGGTTCTGGTGCTGGTGCCGGTCTTAGGGGATATCCTGCGGGAATATGTGGATACCTACAGCACCTTTGTGGATGACGTGATTGTGGAAGACGCCAAAGGGTTAAGATATAGAAGGACAGACAAAGGAAACACCCGAAACTACATAATCAAAAGAGAAAGGAAAGTTTGAAATGGCAAGAACAAGCCCCGCAGAGAAAATCACCGCTCTATACGAACGCCTGTCACGCGAAGATGAATCCCAAACCGAGAGTAACTCCATAACCAATCAAAAACAGTACCTGGAGGCATACGCCCGGCTTATGAACCAGTACGACAGCGAACAGGCGGCACTGGAACAGAGCATCCATGAGAACGGCATCGACTATGTGCTTGTGGGCGATTATTACATCCCTGCCGTGAAGCTGCCGGAGGAGGAACGCCCCATCGAGAAGTGGGGGCGTATGCACCGGACATATCTGGAGGACACCAACCCCCTCTTGCTCAATCACCTCATTCTGACCGGGCGCATCTTCTCCTACCTCGCCGACCTGAACGAGCAGGCGCAGAACCACTACCGGCGCATCGTCCGGCAGATGATGGAGGCCGAGGGCATGAAGCGGCAGTCGCAGATGGAGTGGGTACGAGCCATGAACAGCATCGCCAACCGCGCCGAGGAAATCGTCAAGGCCGAAATGATTTATGCCTGACTATCCAGTTTCCCCGCATTGACAACCGCATAATCTGACAAGACGCTGCCCTGCATCATGCAAGGTGGCGTTTTGCCGTACATAGGAGCCTGAACGGTTCCTATAATTCATCCAAACAGGAGGACAAGACTATGAAGCTGAACGAACTCACCCAGGAGCAGCGCAACACCCTCTGCACCTTTGGGCAGGCCGATCAGGACGCCACGGTTGCCAATCTCATGATTGCGGGGCGGCGGTCAAGCCGGAGGCGGTGAAGGTTCTGACGGAACTGGCCGGCCGGTTGTACCGCTTTCCCATGAGCGACACCGAGTACCAGACGCTGTTCTACACGGTGAAGTACCGCAAGGAGCAGGCCATGACCCGCCTGATGCTGGACTACCAGTGCGTGAGCGGCGACATGGAGACCTCCCGCCCCTGGAAGCCCTGCGCCAAGCACCTGATCTTCTCCGCCTTCGGCAACGAGAATGCCATGAACACCGTTCGCCGCCTGCTGATGGCGGAGAAGGTGACGGTGGATCCGGTAATCCGGCAGAAGTAAAGAGACACGCCGAGCCTTAAAAGCCTGCTACGGGGCTTTTAAGGCTCTACATAGGTGAATTGAAGCATAGTTCCTCACCCCCAGATACTAACGAAAGGTTGGAAAATTCACTTTTCCATGATACACTATAGATGCGACTATGGGGTAAGGAGGAGGGCAATATGGCAGTAACATATAAAAAGCTATTTCACTTGCTGATAGACCGTGGTCTTCAGCCCGCCGAACTGACAGAAAAGGCAGGCTTCAGCGCCAATATTTTAACCCGGTTAAAGCGCGACCAGTATGTATCTCTGGATAGCATCGAAAAAATATGTCTTACCCTGAAGTGTAAGGTGGATGATATTCTGGACTTTATGCCAGTTGAAAAGGAGGATGAAAATGTCTGATATACGAAAAGAGAAGGAGCGCGACGAACTCCACCGGGCAATATGGGCGATTGCTGATGAACTGCGTGGCAGCGTGGACGGCTGGGATTTCAAATCCTATGTGTTGGGCATGATGTTCTACCGCTATATTTCCGAAAACCTGACCAATTATATCAACGAGGGCGAGATTGAAGCCGGAAATGAGGGCTTTGATTATGCCCTGCTATCTGATGAGGACGCCGAGCAGGCTCGTGAGGATTTGGTAAAAACAAAAGGCTTTTTCATTCTTCCGTCTGAGCTTTTTTGTAATGTCAGAAAGAGGGCGGCAAGCGATGAAAACCTGAATATGACTTTGGAGGCGGCCTTTAATCATATTGAAGAATCTGCAAAAGGCAGCGAAAGCGAAGATAACTTTGCTGGGTTATTCGATGATATTGATGTAAACAGCAATAAACTGGGGGCTACTGTTGCCAAACGCAATGCGAATCTTGTAAAGCTAATTGAAGGCGTTGCGGCCATGAGATTAGGAAATTACAAGAAAAACTCCATTGATGCCTTTGGCGATGCCTACGAGTACCTCATGAGTATGTATGCATCCAACGCCGGGAAAAGCGGCGGCGAGTTTTTTACGCCGCAGGAGGTTTCGGAACTGCTGACCAGAATTGCGGTTGCTGGAAAAACAGAGGTCAACAAGGTATATGACCCGGCCTGCGGTTCTGGCTCTCTGCTTCTGAAGGCCGCTAAAATTCTCGGCAAAGAGAATGTCCGTCAGGGCTTTTACGGCCAAGAAGTCAACCTGACTACATACAACCTTTGCCGCATCAATATGTTCCTGCATGATATTGACTTTGACAAGTTTGACATTGCCCACGAAGATACGCTGGTGTCTCCGCAGCATTGGGATGACGAACCGTTTGAAGTGATTGTTTCCAATCCTCCGTATTCCATAAAGTGGGAGGGAGATGATAACCCGGTTCTAATCAATGACCCCCGCTTTTCTCCTGCCGGGGTGCTGGCTCCGAAGTCCAAGGCTGACCTTGCCTTTATCATGCACTCTCTGGCATGGCTTGCTACAAGCGGGACTGCGGCAATCGTCTGTTTCCCCGGCATTATGTACCGCGGCGGGGCTGAGAAGAAAATCCGCCAATACCTGATTGACAACAACTTCATCGACTGCATTATCCAGCTTCCCAGCAACCTGTTCTTTGGAACGTCCATCGCGACCTGTATCATGGTCTTGAAGCGCGGCAAATCCGATAACCGCACTCTGTTCATTGACGCATCCGGCGAGTGCGTAAAGGTCACGAATAACAACAAGCTGACAGAGGAGAACATTGCGAAAATTGTTGAGGAGTTCGTTTCCCGCGCAGATGTGGATTACTTTGCCCGCTGTGTTCCTTATGATGAGATTGCCGGAAACGACTATAATCTGTCCGTTTCCTCCTATGTAGAGGCCGAGGACACCAGAGAAGTCATTGACATCGTGAAACTCAATGCGGAGATTCGGGAGATTGTGGCGCGGGAACAGGTGCTGCGGGATGAAATTGATAAGATCATCGCAGAAATCGAGGTGGGGATATGAATGAAAAGTATCTGGCGGCAGTCGAAACGATTAAAGCGGCTATTTTGAAAAGTCAGAGCCGGACTGTGCAAAATACGAACCGGGAATCTCTTTTGCTATACTACTCCATTGGCGGATATGTTTCCGGCAACTCAAGAGAAGGAACATGGGGAACCGGTGCGATTGACGAAATCAGCGCCAGGCTCCGGGAAGAACTGCCGGGACTGAGGGGCTTTTCAAGCAGAAATATCAAGTCCATGCGTCAGTTTTATGAGGCATGGCAGCCCTATTTGCAGCTTTCCCAGCCTTTGGAACTGCGTGAAAAAACGTCCGCTGCGGCGATCGATTTGGCGTTGACGGCGGAGGCTGTGCTTATCCTTTCGGAAAATCGGCCGCCAGTGGCGACCGATTTCAGGATGGAGGATTTTACTGGTATCAGTTTCACACACCACATGGAAATTTTGCATACAGTAAAGGGCGTTTCAGAGAGATTATTTTACATTCAGGCAAGCGCCCGCTGCCATTGGAGCAAATACACGCTCCGGGAAAGATTAAAGCAGGACTTGTATCACCATCAGGGAGCCTTGCCCAATAATTTTGCGGCGACGATTCCGGATGATAAACAGTATATGCAGGCTATCCATATGTTCAAAGATGAGTATTTTCTGGATTTCATCAATACAGAGGAGTTGGATTTAACTGACCCTCAGGACATGGACGAACGCGTGTTGGAGCATGAGATTATTAGCCATATTCGCAATTTTATCCAGTGCCTCGGTTCCGGCTTCTGCTTTGTAGGTAATCAGCATCGGATCGAGGTGGACGGCGAGGAGTTCTTCGCTGACTTGTTGTTCTTCCAGCGGGATTTGAAAGCATTGGTCGTGATCGAACTGAAAAAGGGCAAATTCAAGCCTGCATATCTGGGACAGCTCAACTTTTATCTGTCCGCTTTGGACGAGCAGGAGCGGAAAAACGGTGAGAACCCGTCTATTGGCATTCTGCTGTGCCGGGAGGCCAACAAGAGCGTTGTGGAACTGGCCATCCGGGACTATACCAAGCCGCTGGGTGTTGCAACCTACCGAACGGCGGACGAACTGCCGGGGCAATACCAGGTTTTGGCGCCAATCATTGAGGAGGCTCCCAAGCTGCTGGATGTAGTGGCATTTGAGGAAGGCGGTGACGAAGAATGAGCAGGCGGGAGGAATTGATACAGGAACTTTGCCCGGATGGGGTGGAATTTTATCCGCTTGGGCAAGTAGCACATTATGCGAAAAAGAGAATTAATGTATCACAAGTGAGCGAGCAGTCGTATGTGGGGGTTGAAAATCTCTTACAGAACAAACAAGGGAAAACTGTAGCATCTTCTGTCCCGACAAATGGTGCGGTCATTGCGTTTGAAGCAGGAGATATTCTTATTGGAAACATCAGACCGTATCTCCGAAAAATATGGTTAGCTGACTGTGATGGCGGAACAAACGGAGATGTTTTGGCTGTTCAAATTGAGGACAAAGGTACTTTGATGCCAAAGTTTCTGTATTATGTTTTGTCATCGGAAGATTTCTTCCTTTACGACATTCAGAACTCTAAAGGTGCAAAGATGCCGCGTGGCAGTAAAGAGGCTATACTGAATTATCAAATCCCTGTTCCCCCTCTGCCAGTGCAGAGGGAAATTGTCCGTATACTGGACAATTTCACGGAACTTACAACGGAACTTATAGCGGAACTTATAGCGGAACTTACAGCGAGGAAGAAACAATATGAATATTATCGTGATAAACTGCTGGCCTTCTCCCCGGCAGACTGAACACGGGAGAGGAGGTTCCCATGAGTATTTACAATATCGTGCTTTCCACCAACGAAAGTACGGTCGTGACCGAATACGCGCCGCAGACCCAGCGAAGCGACGCTTATCAAAGTGAAGCGGCTCTGGAAGCGGCGTTTATCAAAATGCTCTGCGAACAGGGCTATGAGTATGTGACCATCCATAACGCTGACGCGCTCATCGCCAATCTCCATCGACAGCTGGAACTGCTGAACAACTGCCGGTTTACAGATAAGGAATGGGACAGCTTTTTCAAGAGTAAAATCGCCAATGCCAATGAGGGTATCGTGGAAAAGACCCAGAAAATTCAGGAGGACTATGTGCAGAACCTGACCCGTGAGGACGGTACGACCCTGAATATTACCCTGATTGACAAGAAGAACATCCATAACAACCACTTGCAGGTCATCAACCAGTATGTAGAGACCTCCGGGAACCACGATACCCGATATGATGTGACGATTCTGGTGAACGGTCTGCCCCTCGTCCATGTGGAACTGAAACGGCGCGGTGTCGCAATCAAGGAGGCGTTCAACCAGATCGACCGCTATCAGCGCGACAGCTTTTGGGCGGGCTGCGGGCTATATGAGTATGTGCAGCTTTTTGTGATCTCCAACGGCACATCCACAAAATATTATTCCAACACCACCAGAGCAAGCCATATCAAGGAGAATGAGGGCGCAGGCAGAAAGCGCGGAAAGAAAACCTCCAACAGCTTTGAATTTACCTCCTATTGGGCGGACGGGAACAACAAGGTCATTGCCGACCTTGTGGACTTTACAAAGACATTTTTCGCGAAGCATACCATTCTGAATATCCTGACAAAATACTGCGTGTTCACATCTGAGGACTTGCTGCTTGTCATGCGGCCCTATCAGATTGTGGCGACCGAGCGTATTTTGAACCGAATTGAGGTATCCGCAAACTACAAGAAAGCAGGCACGATTGAGGCCGGAGGATATATCTGGCACACCACAGGAAGCGGAAAGACTTTGACTTCTTTCAAAACGGCGCAGCTTGCGGCGGGTCTGTCCTATATCGACAAGGTGCTGTTTGTTGTTGACCGCAAGGATTTGGATTACCAGACCATTAAGGAATACGACCGCTTTGAAGAGGGTGCCGCCAACGGCAACAAGAATACCGCCGTCCTGCAAAGGCAGCTGGAGGATAAGGACAGTAAGGGAAATCCGAAGCAGTATCAGATTATCGTCACGACCATTCAAAAGCTGGATATTTTTATTGCCAAGAACCCGAATCACCCAATCAGAGACAAGCATATTGTTTTGATTTTTGACGAATGCCACCGCAGCCAGTTTGGAGATATGCACACCCGTATTGTGGGCGGCGTAATAAAAAAGGGCGAAAAGGCGGTTAAGGTTTCGCAGTATTTCCGCCAGTACCATATCTTCGGCTTTACCGGGACACCGATTATCGGGGCAAATGCCGGAACCGGCGGCAATCCGAACCTGAGAACCACGGAACAGGCATTTGGAGCAAAACTCCACACCTACACCATCGTAGACGCGATCAATGACGGAAATGTTCTGCCGTTCCGCATCGACTACATCAATACCGTTAAGCAGAAGAACAACAGCAAGGACAAGAAGGTTCCCGCCATAGACACCGAGGAAGCGTTGGCTTCCCAGGAGCGCATCTCTGAGGTCGTGAAGTATATCCTGGAACACTTCAACCAAAAGACTATGCGGAACTCCTATTACAGTCTGAAAGGTCAGCATGTGAACGGCTTTAACTCCATATTCGCGGTCAGTTCTATTCCCGTCTGCAAAAAGTATTATCTGGAGTTGAAGAAACAGATAGCAGAACAGCATAGTGACCTGACCATTGCCACGATTTTCTCGTTTGCACCAAACGAACCGGATGCCGCAGATGGCATTCTGGATGATGAAAGTTTTGACACCGAGGATCTTGACCAGAGTTCCTGTGATTTTCTGGAAATGGCGATTGATGAATACAACAGGACTTTCAAAACGAACTTCGATACATCCAGCAAGGGATTTCAGGACTACTACAAAGACCTTTCCGACAAGGTAAAAAAGCGCGAGGTTGATCTGTTGATTGTGGTCAATATGTTTCTGACGGGCTTTGACGCAACAACGCTCAATACGCTTTGGGTCGATAAAAACCTGAAAATGCATGGCCTGATACAGGCATTTTCCAGAACAAACCGTATCCTGAACTCTGTAAAGACTTTTGGCAATATCGTTTGTTTCCGGGATCTTGAAGAAGCGACCAATGACGCGATTGCCTTGTTCGGAGATAAGGAAGCGGTCGGCATCGTTCTTCTAAAATCCTATGAGGATTATTACTATGGCTGCGTGGATGATAAAGGCCGTGGGCAGAAAGGCTACGAGGAACGAGTTGCCCAATTGCTCGCTCAATTCCCGTTGGGACAGCCTATCATCGGAGAGCAGAGCAAAAAGGATTTTATCGTTCTCTTTGGCAACATTCTCCGCCTGAGAAATATTCTCTCCGCCTTTGACCGTTTTGCCGGAAATGAAATCCTGACCCCGATTGATTTTCAGGATTACACAGGCACATACCATGATGTGTATAATGAAATCAAGCCGAAACCGGGCGACAAGGACAGCATCATGGACGATGTTGTGTTTGAAATGGAACTCGTGAAACAGGTGGAAGTCAACATCGACTATATCCTGATGCTGGTCGCAAAGTACCACGATGGGAATTGCAAGGATAAAGAAATCCTGGTCGCGATTGATAAGGCGATCAAGTCCAGTTTGCAGCTCAGGTTCAAAAAGGAATTGATTGAGAACTTCATTGCAACAATCAATACAAGCACCGATGTCAACGCAGACTGGCAGCGATTTATCAGAGAGCAGAGAGAGGCCGATATGCAGGCTTTGATCCAGGAGGAAAGATTGAAGCCGGAAGAAACCCGAAAGTTTGTTGAGAACGCTTTCCGGGATGGCGTACTCAAAACAACCGGTACAGATGTTGACCGCCTGCTGCCGCCTGTTTCCCGTTTCGGCGGCGGTGGTTCCCGTGATAAGAAAAAGCTGACCGTGATTGATAAGCTAAAAGCGTTTTTTGAAAAATATTTCGGGCTGGTCAGTCCGACAGAACCTGTCTTTGAACACAAAGCTGTGAATTATCAAGACATGGTGGACAATACTCCGCCCGGAATGGTCGCCGAAGAAACTGTCCCGTATGGAGATGAAAAGTGATAGCAGGAACAAGGCGCTCAACCGTAAAAAGTTGGGCGCTTTTCTTCTGCCAAAAATCAAAGAGGAGGACTGATCCATGAGCGATAAACTGGACAAACTCCGACAGGAGCGTGACAAGGCAGAGCGACATCTTCGTAAGGCCACCAATGACGAAAAGGCCCTTGCCTACGAAATGGCGAGGCTGACAAGGGCAGAACGGACGCATCGCCTCTGCACCCGTGGTGGTATGCTGGAGGCCTTTATCCGGGAACCGTCCCTGCTGACCGACAATGATGTGATGGAACTGCTGACCTTCCTTTTCCACGGCGAGACGGCGCAGAAAAAGCTGGGGATGCTGATAGAGCGCCGGAGGGAAACGGCTGGACGGGAGACTTACTGAAACCCTCGCCTCCGGGTGAGGGCGCAACTATACACCGATAAATCGGTGCGTTGCGTTCTCTGAAGGCTCCTGCGGAGGGCTTGATGTCCATTCCGGCAAGCCTCCATTTCCATCCAGGGGGCGCTATGCTTCCCCTGCTCTGGCTTCGCCATCTACCCCTTCGACAAATTCACAGAAAGTTTGCTCAAGACAAACGCATGAGTAAATAAATTGTGAACTCACCTCTTTTCTGATAGAATAAAAGAAAAGGGGCGTTGATCTATGGGAGAATTATTACAGTGGATGGAGTATATAGAAGACGTGCGTCAGCAGAGTAAAGTCAGGCATACCCTGAAAGATATTTTAGTAATCGTATTGTTTGCTACCCTGGCTAATGCGGATGACTGGGTGGAAATGGCTCTGTTTGCAGATGATTACCAGGATTATCTAAGAAATTATATTGAACTAAGGAATGGCCCGCCTTCCCATGATACCCTTCGTCGTGTTATGGGGATGGTTTCACCAGAGATCTTGCAGCAGCTTTATGGAAAATGGCAGGAAATGTTAAACAGAAACGAGGGGGAACTGCTGAAAAAAATCATCTGCATAGATGGAAAAACCATGTGTTCCAATAAGAGGGAGGGGGAAAAACCGTCCCACATCGTTTCAGCATGGAGCAGGGAAGACGGCTTCAGCCTGGGACAGAAAGCCATGGAGGAAAAAAGCAATGAAATTACGGCAATCCCGGAGTTGCTGGATAAAATAGGGATCAAAGGCCAGATAGTGACAATCGACGCCATGGGAACCCAGACGGCAATAGCAGAGAAAATCAAAGAAAAAAGGGCGGATTACGTGCTGGCGCTGAAAGGGAACCAGGGGACGCTGTACGAAGACGTAAAGGAATATTTTGGGGACTGTGAAGTTCTGAGGAAGATCAAGGAAAAGGGAAATTACAAAAAGACGCAGGAAAAGGCCCATGGGCAGATAGAAACAAGGGAATACTACCAGACGGAAGAGATCCGGTGGCTGGAGCAGAAGAAGAACTGGAAAGGCCTGAAAAGTATTGTAATGGAAAAGAAGACCCTGGAGAAAGAGGGGAAGGTGAGGGAGGAACACCGTTATTTCATAAGCAGTATGAAGGGAGGGATTGAGGAGGCAAGCCGTGCAGTAAGAGGGCACTGGAGTATAGAAAGCATGCACTGGCATCTGGATGTGACATTCCGTGAAGATGCAAACCGGACGATAGATAAAATGGCGGCACAGAATCTGAACATCATAAGGAAATGGAGCCTGAGTATCTTAAAGACAGCGGAGGTGTCAAGGCACAAGAAGCTGTCGATGAGAAAGAAACGGTATGTAATAGGACTGCGCCCTATAAAATATCTGGAGGAGGTATTAAACGCTTAAAAAAGGGAAAGACCGAAATCAAATAAAAAAGACCCATTCATGCGTTTGTCCTGTAAGAGGAGAGGGAGCAGTTGCCAGGGGAGACAGGATTTGGTATAATGGGGAAAAACACAAAGGAGAAACAGGGGTATGAAACTTAGGGGACGTATGGCAGCAGTTCTTGCTGCTGCGGTGGTTTGTTTGGCTATGCCGATGGAGGCTTGTGCAGATTATTATAAGGAGCCGAGGGACATCAAGGGGGTTTTGATAAACGGGGAACCGGAGGTTTCTAAAGCAGCCGAGTTGGGGGTTTCGCAGGTGATTACAAATTTCCCGATCTCATGGGCATATCAGGCAGATAGGATGAACGCCTATGAGAGTTACCTGAATGCGCTGAAGAGGGCGGATATTTCCGTGACGGTTATCGTGCTGAATGACTGGGAAGCCTCGGCCTATAACCCGGCGCTGCTTCCGGCGGCAGAGCCGTCGGGGGCGAATTACTATGCATTTAATACACTGAATGATGAGGGGCTGGCGGCGACGCGTGCCGCAGCTGACCGTGTCACTGGCAGGTTCAAAAACCTGGTGTCGAACTGGGTGGTCGGCAATGAGGTCAACGACGGGCAGGCATGGAATTATATCGGTTCCATGGACATTGATACGTACTGTGCCCATTATGCGGCGGCTTTCCGTATCTGGTATGATTCCGTCAAGGAGTCCAACAGCCTGGCACGGGTATATGTTCCTTTTGATTTCCGCTGGAATACCGGGCAGGTTGCGGGCTTTAAATTCGGTGTTATGGACATGCTGCCGCGGCTGAACAGCCTGCTGCGGGATACGGATTACGGGATTGCCTGGCATGCATATCCGGAAGAATTTGACAGTCCGGTGTTCCAGGATGACCGCCATGCCCTTGAGCGGGGCGATACCTACATTATCAACCTGAAAAACCTGCATGTCCTGACGGATTATATGAGCCAGGCGGACATGCTGTCCCCGGCGGGCGCTGTGCGCCACCTGATCCTGTCAGAACAGGGATTCACCTCCCTTTCCCCGGCGCATGGCGGGGAGTGCCAGGAACTGCAGGCGCAGTGCATTGCCGAGGCGTACCAGGCAGCGGCGGCAAACCCTTATGTGGAGGCGTTTATGCTGAACCGCCTGACGGACGAGCAGGTACTGATCGACCAAAATTATGCCTTTGGGCTGCTGGATGTGAACGGGAATAAGAAGCTAAGCTGGCAGGCTTACCGGGATGTGGGCAGATGAGGATGGGGAATGCCCCAAAAGAAGGGGCATTGGGGGAAAGCGGAAATGACACACTGGCAGGATTTTAGGAAAAAGGAGGACGGCTGTCATGGGCTATTTGGGAAAAGAGATCAAAAAATTGGGGTTTGGGCTGATGCGCCTGCCGATGAAGGGCAAAGAGATTGACATAGAACAGACCAAACAGATGGTAGACCGTTTTATGGAGGAAGGATTTACCTATTTTGACACGGCATGGGCGTACGCGGGGAGCGAGGATGCGGTCCGGCAGGCTCTGGTAGAGCGCTATCCCCGGGAATCTTTCCAGCTTGCCACCAAGATTGCGGCCTGGATCAACTGCAAGACAAGGGAGGAGGCAGTGGCTCAGTTTGAGGTTTCCTTAAAGCAGACAGGGGCAGGGTATTTTGATTTTTACCTGTTGCATAACCTGGGGGAATCGAGAACCCATTTCTTTGATGATTATGATATCTGGGGTTTTGTGCAGGAGAAGAAACGGGAAGGGCTGATCCGCCATGTGGGGTTTTCTTTCCATTCCACTCCGAAGGAACTGGAGGAGATCTTAAAGGCGCATCCGGAGATGGAATTTGTCCAGCTCCAGATCAATTATGGGGACTGGGAGAATCCGGCAGTCCAGTCCCGAAGATGCTATGAGGTGGCAAGAAAGTATGGCAAGCCGGTGATAATCATGGAGCCGGTCAAAGGTGGGATGTTAGCCAACCCGCCGGAGCCGGTGGCTGAGATTTTCAAAAAAGCGGACGAGAAAGCATCCTATGCCTCCTGGGCGATCCGTTTTGCAGCAGGTCTGGAGGGCGTGATTACTGTACTGTCCGGCATGAGCAGCTTAGAACAGATGGAAGATAACCTTTCTTATATGAAGGGTTTCACCCATTTGTCCGTGCAGGAGCAGGACGCCTTAAAAGAGGCGCGGGAAGCGCTGGCAAAGATTCCGCTGATTCCCTGCACCAGCTGCAACTATTGTGCCAAGGTATGCCCGCAGGATATCGGGATTGCGGGTTCCTTCACGGCAATGAATTACCTGACCCTATACCGCGACCTGGCGGCGGCCAAACGCCAGGAGGAATGGATGGTGGCCAGGCATGGCAAAAAGAGTGCCATGGAATGCATTAAGTGCGGCAAGTGCGAGCAGGCCTGCCCGCAGCATATCCGGATCCGGGAAGAACTGGAGAGGGTGGCGGCAAAACTGGGGCAGTAGGAGAGGCTAAGGGAAAACAGGCTCCCGGAAGCAGCGGCTTCCGGGAGTTTGCCGTGTATGGAGGGGCTATAATAATTTGGGGGAATTTGGAGGAATTTATAATAAAAATGGTGATATTTCTTGGGAAATGTGGTATACTAATTTGATTATCATAAATGGAAAAGGAATAATGAGTGACGACTATATCAAACAAGGAGCTGGAATGGCGCCTTTTTTGATGTAGAAAACAGAAGCTTATATAGATAGGGATATTTAAGGGATTGCAACATAGGAAGGAACCGTCGGGAATGAGTGAAAACATTGTGGCAGTAAGTTTGTTTTCAGGTGCAGGAGGCCTTGATATAGGAAGCTTTATGGCAGGCATCCCGGTTATATCAAGTACAGATGTTGATGCAGACTGCATAAAAACATTGAAGGCTAACGAGGATATATTTGGGAAGACAGAAATAATAGAAGGAGACCTGCACCAGATTGGCAGCGGCGTGTTTTCGGATATTGTGAAGAAGAATAGGCCGGAGAAATTTATCATTATAGGAGGGGCGCCCTGCCAGCCGTTTTCAAAGGCAGGGTATTGGGTAGGCAACCGAACCAGGAAGGGGATCAACGATCCGAGGGCGACATTGGTGAACGAATATTTACGTGTTGTAACCGATATCCGGCCGGACGGGTTCCTGTTTGAAAATGTTGAAAGCTTAATGCATCCAACCAATAAGGTTATTATTGAACGTTTTATTGAGATCATAACAGAGGCTGGTTACGACTTTAGGATAGTAAAGGCAAATGCCCTGGAATACGGCGTCCCGCAGAGGAGGAAACGTTTGTTTATAATAGGAACAAAGGGAGTATTCAAAAGGGATGAGCCGGTAAAAACGCATTGCGCCCCGGACCAATGTGAGATTACGGGGCTGGAGCCATACGCAACGGCAGGGGAGGCAATAGCAGGCTTTGGCGGAGACGAGTTTTTTGAAGAGTATGAGGTTACAAAGGGCGGAACCTATTATGAGGATCTATGCGAGGTGCCGCCTGGGCAGAATTACAAAGCATTGACGGCATGGGCGGGCTACCCTAATCCGAAGTTCGTTGCAGACAAACGGTTTTGGAATTTCTTGCTTAAGCTGTCACCGGACAAGCCATCATGGACAATTTGTGCCCAGCCAGGCCCGTGGGTAGGGCCGTTCCATTGGGATAACAGAAGGTTAAGGGTGCCGGAAATTGCAGCAGTACAGACATTTCCGAGGGGATACAGGTTTTGTGGGTCAAGACGGTCCATCCAAAAGCAAATAGGGAATGCTGTCCCGTGTTTAATGGGAAAAGCGATGATTGGATTTTTGAAGGAGAGTTTAGAATAATGCCGAATGTGTTAAGCATTTTTTCAGGAGGGGGCGGCATCGACTGCGGGTTTAAAAAGGCCGGATTTGATATATGCTTTTCAACGGATTTCTGGCAGCCGGCCTGTGATACGCTTGAAAAGAACAAAGTGGGGAAAATGGTGGTGTGTGACGACATCAGGAATATTGATTATGAGAAGTGCCTGGCCAAGATAAACATGAAGAAGACAGATATCGATGTCCTGGTGGGAGGCCCGCCTTGCCCCGCATACTCTAAATCAAGGTTTTACCGCACAGAGAAGAAGAGGGCACTGGAAGATGAGAACTCTTTCACTTTGTATGAATATTTCCGTGCATTGGAGGAAATCCAGCCAAAAGTGTTCTTTTTTGAAAATGTTTTTGGTTTTGTATATAAACCCCACCAGGCAGCATTTGAATTGTTAAAAGAGAAGGCGGATAAATATGGCTATGAAATCTCATATGATGTGGTGAATGCTGCAAATTACGGTGTGCCGCAAATGAGGGAGCGTTTTATCTGCGTAGGGGTTAAGCGTGGTGAGGGGGATCCTTTTGGCTTTCCGAAAGAGACCCACTATGATCCCCGAAAGGTTCCGGAGGATAAGCGCGGCGGTAAAAAGCCCTGGGTAACCTGCGGGGAAGCGATTGGTGACCTGGATTATGATTTGCCGGAGGATGCAGAGATGCAGGCCGGGTCAAAGCATAAGGATCTGCTCAAATTGGTGCCGCCGGGCGATAACTACCTATATTTTACGGCTGAGAGGGGATATCCGGACCCGATTTTTAAATGGAGGTCAAGATATTGGTCATTCCTGCTTAAACTTTCACCGGAAAGGCCTTCCTGGACGATACAGGCTAGTTTCTCGAATAATATGGGGCCATTCCACTGGAAAAACAGGTTTTTGCGGATCAATGAGATTAAGAGAATCCAGACATTTGACGACAGCTATGAATTATGCGGGGATTTCCGTGACCAATGGAGGCAGGTCGGCAACGCCGTGCCTGTGAAGATGGCAAATATCATTGCCAGTGCGATCATGGATCAATATTTCGGGGAGTGCGGTACGGTAGGATAGATAAAACAGGATTTTCTGGAGATGCCTAACGGATGGATGGGGGATGCCTGTAAAGACAATACTATATTAAGAAAAGAAAAGACGGCGGTTGCTGGGGGATTTGTACCAGGAACCGCTGCCTTCCGTTTCATTTCCTACCGGATATGATAGCATAGGCACAAGGGGATAAAGGAAGACAGTGGTATTATCAGCGGATTTGTGCAGCAGGAAAAGGAAGGGGCCTGGCCGGAACCGGCTTTGGCTAGGGAAGAGGAAGCGCGGTTGGGAAGGAGGCATCGGATCAATGAAGGACATAAATGTTGTGAAGAGGCAGGTAAAGGATACGGCTTATGATTTTGCGGGGGCATTTTTGCAGGCATTAGGGGTATGGTGCTTTATTGAGCCTTGTATGATTGCGCCGGGAGGGGTGTCGGGCATGGCGCTTTTGATCAACTATCTGACAAAGCTTCCGGTCGGCGCCATGACCTTGGCGTTAAATGTCCCGCTGCTGGTCAGTTCCTATGTGTGCCTGAACCGGAGGATGACTTGGAAGACAATCCGCACAGTCCTAATCATGACTCTGGTGCTGGATGGCCTGGTGACGCCGTTTGTTCCCCAGTATGTGGGGGATAAGCTGATCTCCTCTGTCTTTGGGGGGATTCTGGTCGGGGTAGGCATGGCGCTGATTTTTATGCGGGATTCCACTACCGGCGGCGGGGATATCCTGGCAAAGCTTCTGCAGAAGCGTTTCCCTTACATGCACACCGGATATGCACTGATGGTGGTTGACATGGTAGTGATCGGCGCTTCGGTGCTGGTATTTGGGAAGCTGGAGGCAGCGCTTTATGGCTTGATTTCCATGGTGGCTACCACCCAGACCATTGATGCGCTGCTTTATGGCATGAATAAAGGAGCCATGGTACTGATCCATTCGGAAAAGAACCGGGAGATCGCGGATGAGATCATGGAACGGCTGAACCGGGGAACCACATTTTTTAAAAGTGTCGGCGGCTATAGCAAAAAGGAGGGGGAAACCCTGCTATGTGTCATTGACCGCAAGCAATTCTATCTTGTGAAAGAGATTGCCTATGCCCACGACCCCCGTGCTTTTGTAGTAGTATCAGAGACAAAGGAGACCTACGGGGAAGGATTCCTTGACGGGCGCTGAGGCGTATCCCTGCACCCTACTTCATGGCTGCTTTTACATCCTTCTTAAACTGTTTCCACTCATCTTCATGCTCCACATAATATTTGGGGCAATTTTTGCCGGAGACGTCATGGTGCCGGATCAGGTCTTTGGGGGACAGTTCCAGTTCTTTGCAGAGCCAGGCAGTCAGCCGGATCAGGGAGTCATAGGTGGGCTGGCTGAATTTGCCGCTGTCGTCCGGGTGGCAGACCTCGATGGATATGGTGTCGAAGTTACGCGGGGCAGCCGCGTAGGTTATCTCAGAGAGGGGGATGATCTGGAGAACCTCCCCTTCCAGGCCGACAATAAAATGGCTTCCGCCGACAGTGCCCGGCTGCTGCGGATCCTGGTCAGCCAGGTTGTCAAAATAGCGGCGGTTGGCGGCTGCTGAGGAGTTGGTATTGGCCACGTAGTGGATCACGATATTATCGACCCGCTTGAGGGTCACGTCCGGGCGGGAGAACAGGTTTTTGCGGATGAACTCTTGTTCGACCCAGGACGGCACCTGGATTTCTTTCAGATTGATGGTGTATGGACGTTCGTAACCCCACAGATAGTAGCCGCCGCCAAGCCCTGCCGCCGTGCCGACGGCCAGCGCCAGCAGGGGGGCGGCGGCTTTGGCGAGGAGGGGGGCAGACTTTCTCTGGCGGCTTTTTTGCTGCGGGCGGCGGGCAAGGCCTTCAGGGCGCCGGGGGTTCCGGCTGGTGCTTTCGCTGGCACGGGGCTGGATCTGCCGGATTTTTTGGTAGTCTTTCTCGAAAATATCATCTTTGGCTGGCTTGCTGGTGCCATTCTTGTCTTTCATTATGTACTCCTTGCTGATGTGGCGCAGCGGCAGCAGCTGGCGGCCGCTGCGGTGTTTTTAAAATGGTTAAGTGACCACAGTATACCATATTTTATGGGGGTTTGCTACCCTCAGTGAGCAAGGAGGTTTGGCTGAATATAATGTGGTCAAGACACTAACCTAACCATGTTTCAGTAAAACCATCTTTCGATTTTGGTTAAGGAGGTCATAGTTATTATGGGAAATAATCAGTCAGAGAGAGAGTATGAAGAAAAAAGATTAAGGCAAACGATAACTTTAGCCGAGGAACAATTAAAAAAAGCAAAAGAAACTGCCGAAAAAAAGAAGTCAGAAATCGTTGAAGCAAAAAAGGAAGTCCGTGAAAATACAACACATAGCATTACAAACCTATACTCTTCGGACGGCTTTGAAGCACTTGTTGAGTTAAGCCAATATGTCAATCCTGTTACAGACAAAATTGTAGATTATGAGGAAGAAAAGCATAAGATATTTTTGCTCGAAAACATGATAAAATCACCGTATTTTGCCCGGATTGATTTTAAATTTGATGATGAGGAAGAGTTTGAAAAAATATATATCGGACGTTCTTCCCTGCGGAAAACCAATTGCCAGGAGATGTATGTTTATGATTGGAGGTCGCCGGTTGCCAGTGTTTTTTACCGTTTTATGAAAGGGGAAGCATTTTATGATGCCCCATGTGGGCGGATTACAGGCAGACTTAATTTAAAACGCCAATATGAAATAAAGAACGGAATGCTGGAATATTTTTTTGATGCGGATGTGCAGATTGTGGATGAATTTTTAAGGCAAATGTTATCACAGAATACAACCGCCCAAATGAAAGCGATTATCGAAACAATACAACAGGAACAGGACGTTGTTATCAGAGATATGGAAAATGACCTGCTGATGGTGCAGGGCGTGGCGGGAAGCGGTAAAACATCCATTGCACTTCATAGAGCCGCCTATCTTATGTATCAAGGATTGCAAACAAAGCTGTCTTCCCATAATATTATGATTATTTCTCCCAACTCTTTATTTGAACAATATATATCGAATGTATTGCCTGAATTAGGGGAAGACAATGTTGTTTCGGTTGTATTTGATGATATCCTGAACACAATAATAAAAGGCAGGGATATCCAGCCGAAAAACAAGTTTTTAGAAAATATTATTTCTCATTCACAATACAAACAAATCCGGAAGGACAGTATCGAATTTAAAACGTCAAAACTTTTTTTAGAAACATTAGACCGGTTCCTTTGTGATATACCAGAACAATGGATAGAATTTGATGATGTTTATTATGAGGGAGTATGTGTTGCAGGCAAGCAGGCCCTAAAGGATAAAATATTAGGAAGAAAAGAAACACCATTAGGCATAAAGCTGGAGCAATTAAAGGATTATGTCTTAGAGTTAATTTCAGGGTCGGGGAAAGGCAGGGGACATAAAGCAGAAAGGAATTTAGTAAAACAGGAACTGCAGAAATATATGAAAATTGACGTGGTTGAACTGTATAAAATATTATTTACCAAGGAAGCCTATTTTTACAGTTTGCTACAGGACAGCAAGCCGGTAGAACATATAAAGGAGATCTGGGAATATACAAAAGAAAATTTGGAAACAGGCTGTTTATATTATGATGATGCGATAGCCATCGCCTATTTATATTTGAAAATATATGGAACGAATGAATACAAAAATATCAAGCAGGTAGTCATCGATGAAGCCCAGGATTATTACCCGCTCCAATATGAACTATTCAGATTGTTATTTCCAAATGCGAAGTTTACAATATTAGGAGATATGAAACAAACCCTTGCCAAAAAAGAGGATGTATCTTTTTACGGACAAATCCAAAAAATACTGAACAAGAAAAAGTCCTCTCTCATTATGCTGGACAAAAGTTTTCGCTGCACAAATGAGATATTAAATTTTAGCCTAAAGTTCATGGAACAAAGCCCGCAGATCAAAAGCTTTAACCGGAACGGGGACAGCCCGGAGGTATTTGTTGCTGATAATTCCGATGCCCTTATTGATAAGATTGCTGAAGAAGTAAAATCATGCCGGGAAAAGGGGCTGCGGTCAATCGGCTTAATCTGTAAAACCGAAAGCAATTCCATCCGATTATTTAATAAGATAAACCACAAATTGGATATTCAGTTAATCAGAAACGGGAGCACCTCAGAATTGCAGGGCGTGTTTATCATACCGGTATATATGTCGAAAGGGTTAGAATTCGATGCCGTCTTAATCTGTGATGCGGACAGCCAAAACTACCATGACGAAGACGATAAAAATCTCTTATATGTTGCCTGTACCAGGGCGCTTCACAAACTTGGTTTATTTTGCGAAAAAGAGGTAAGCCCGCTGATATAGATAATGATAAGCCGCAGAGTAAAATCTACGGCTTTTTTATTGTTACGGATTTTAATGGCGGGCGGGGATGTATTTGCCATGGCGGCCTGCCAGGATTTTCCCGTCTTGCCAGATTTGCCTTCCCCGCACAAAGGTATTGGTTACTTTGCCCTGGAAGGTTTTCCCTTCATAAGGGTAGTGTGTGGATTTGGTGTCGTAAAAGGTGCCGGAGGCATGGAATTCCCAACGGATGCTTGGATCCAGGACGGCAAAATCGGCATCCTTGCCAATCTCAATGCTGCCTTTGCAGTAGTCCAGGCCGAATATCCTGGCCGGGTTGGACGCGGTGATTTGTGCTAAGAGGCTGAGGGGGAGGCCGCGCTGGCAGACCCCTTCGCTGTAGAGGCCGGGGAGGATCAAATCGAGGCCGGGGAAGCCCCCGGGGGCAGACCAGAAGCTTCCGGCGGATTTCTGGGCATCGGAATAGGTCGCGTGGTCACTGCCGACCATATCGATCTCCCCGCTGGCCACGCTTTCCCATAAGCCGTCCACTGTATTTTGGCTGCGCAGGGGCGGGGCGCATTTGGCCCAGGCACCGTGCCTGGCCACGTCATCATGGCTGAGGAGCAGGTAATGCGGACATGTCTCGGCATAAACCTGCAGGCCTTTTCGGCGGAATTCCTGAATGATGCGTGTTACCTGCCGGGAGGAAATATGGCAGATGCTGACGCGGGCATGCTCGTGCAGGGCAAGGGTGCAGAGGCGGGTGGCCGCGAGGACTTCTGAGATGACCGGGCGGCTTTTGCTGTTGCCTTCTGCGCCTTTTTGGGCAGCTATCATGTCTTGGGTTTCCATGGCGCAGATAGGCTGGGATTCTGCGTGGGCGGCAACCAGGCAATTGTAGCGGCGGGAAGCCTGCATTAGCCTTAGGAGGCTGGCATCGTCAAAAGAGCCGTAATCCCCGGCATCGCTTAAGAATACCTTGAAGGCGGCAACCCCGCCCTTCACTAATTCTTCCATGTGCTCCAATTGGCCGGCCCGGACGCCCCCGTACAATGCACAGTCAACGACAGAGCACTCCTGGATGGAGGCGATCCGCCCGGAGAGGGTATCCTGGTCGAAGACAGAGGGGAGATGGCCGGACTGGGGCATCTCCACTAGGGTGGTGACCCCGCCGCTGGCGGCTGTGTGGGAGCCGGAGGAAAAATCCGCGCAGTAGGTCACATGGGCATGGGAATCAATCAGCCCCGGGAAGATGATTTTCCCGGTGAAATCGAGAACCTCCTTGGCGGGGACTTCGGATTCTGTGTCCAATAATCCTGCAATTTTCCCGTTCCTGACAGCGATGGACAGCAGCCGGGGACCGGCCGGGATGACAGTGAGCCCGTTTTTGATAAGCAGGTCAAACATGGGGTAACTCCTTTCTGGGTAGGTGATGCCTTGTAAGGGCATGCATGAAGCAGTGTCTTTCGGGAGTGCTAATGCCCGAAGGGCAGCCTCAGCGGACAAAGGGACAAAACCGCGAGTCTTCTTGTCCGCTGAGGGCATGGTTTAGGTAGTGCCCCCGAGGTACAGGGATGGGGAGATGCTGTAGGGCTCATGGCTTACCTCTTCCCCTGCTAAGGCGGCCACAAGCTTTTTTACGGCGATATTGGCCAGTTCCTGTATCTTCCCGTCCACGGAGGTCAGGTATGGCGGGGTGAGTTTGCCGTAGATGAGGTTGTCAAAGCCGCTGACCGAGACATCTGCCGGGATCGAGTATCCATACTGGCGAAGTACCTGGATCACACCCATGGCCGGGAGGTCAAGGCTGCAAAGCACGGCATCAAAGGGGATGCCGCTGTCGATGATGGCCTGCCCGGCTTTGCAGCCGCCTTCAAAATCATCGCTGGGGGCTTCAAATACATGGCTGCTGGAAAATTCCAGGTTTAATTCAGAAAGCTTGTCGCAAAAACCGGACAGTTTCCGCTGGCTGGCAAGGTTCTGTCCGTAGTTGACGTACAAAAACCGGCGTTTCCCTGTGCGGTAAATGTGGTCTGCCATCATCTGCATCCCCCGTGCCTCATCACAGATGACGGAGATGACATTGGGAAGGCCAACGTATCCGTTGAACATTAATACAGGCTTTTGTGGGCAGCTGGTTGAAATAAAATGGCTGACGTCATGGGTGCTCAGCGAGGATCCCACAAAAATGAGGGAGTCAAACTGATGCTGGGACAGCAAAGAGAACAGGGAACCTCCCTTTGTGCAGGCGTTGAAGACAATGGTGGTATAGCCTTGCCGGCTCAGGAGGTCTTCTAGGTGGTAGATCACATGGGCACGGTATAGGTTGCGGATGTCATCGACCACGATGCCGATCATGTTCATGGAATTGTGCTTCAGCCCGCGGGCGATAGCGTTTGGGCTATAGCCGGTTTCCTCGAGGACGTCCATGACCTTTTTATAAGTCTTGGGGCTGATGTTTGGCTTATTGTTCAGGACTCTGGAAACGGTTGCAATGGATACGTTGGCTTGTTTGGCGATTTCGTGAATATTCATGGGGATCCTTTACTCTTGGTGGGTAGTGGGGTGGCAAAAAGGAGCCGTGGCGGCCCCCCTTTTTGGCCAGTACATATTTTGTGCCCCTATTATAGCATAGAATTTTTGAAAAAGCAATAAAAACGATTACAATATAATGGGGAGGCCGAGGAGGGTAAAGGAAGAGAGGTAGGGATAAAAACTTTTGAAAAAACATATAATACGAGTAAAATAAATAAAAAATAGGAAAAATACGTTGAAAATATGTTGACATTGCTGAGTAACTGTGCTATCATTGCGATTGTAAACGGTTACAAAATAGTAGTTATAATTCCGGCAGCTGTGGTTAGAATAGCTGCAAGGAACTGTGGAGAACGTATAAGGAGGGAGCAAAATGAAGAGAAAGACTGCATTGCTGGTTGCTGCGTGTGCGGCGCTTATGGCGCTGGGGGGATGCCAGAAGGTGAATGAGGCACCGACGACGGAGGCGGCTCCCCAGGCGGAGACAGGGGCGGCAACAAAAAAAGACCCGGCGGGGGAGAAGGCAGAGGAAGGCAAAGGCGTGAATAAGGTTGCGTATATTACTGCCCAGAGGCTTGGGGATGACGGCCCGGTTGACATGGTGTACAGGGGGATCAAGGCAGGGTGCGACGAGGCCGGGATTGAAGTCCATGTAGTGGAGGCCAAGAAGGGGGAATACGAGGAGAGCATGCAGGCGATGGTCAGTGAGGGGTATAACCTGATTTTTGCGGTGTTCCCGGAACTGATCGATTCGGTGAAGGCCGTGTCACAGCAGAACCCGGATGTCTCCTTTATCCATGCCATCTGTGCCACCAAGGGGGATAACCTGGAGGGGATCTGCTGCTATGAGCAACAGTCTTCCTTTGTGATGGGTGTCCTGGCGGCGATGACGACGAAGAATAATAAGGTCGCTTTTGTGGGCGGCGTAGATAACCCGGATACCCACCGGTACCTGGACGGATATAAGGAAGGCATTGAGTATGTGAACCCGGAGATTGAGGTGCAGACAAGCTGGATCGGAAGCTTTGAGGACCCGGCGAAGGCGAAGGAACTTGCCTTGGTGCATTATCAGAACGGGGCGGACGTGCTGTGGGGCTCCGGAGGGAAAAGCGCACTTGGGCTTTATGAGGCAGCCAAGGAGATGGGCGAGGGCTATTATGTGATGGGATGTACGGATGACAACAATGGGCGCTTGCCGGGCCAGGTGCTTGCTTCCCACTATGAAGCCTGGGACACGGCGGCAAAGGATCTGGTGATTGACTGGAATGATGGGATCTTTGAGCCGGGGCTTAAGGTGCTGACACTGGAGAACGGATACGCTTATTGCAAACTTGCGGATGAGTCCCAGTGCGAGATCCCGCAGGAGGTGCGGGACAAGGTGGAGGAAGTCACCGAACAGATCAAATCAGGAGAGATTGTGGTGAAATCCATGCCCACATATGAGGAAGTGATTGCCACCCTGGAGTGACACTAGTGTACTGAACTTTGGCCCTGGCTGCCGGGCGGGACAGGCAGCTGTGGGCTTATATCAAATCAGCAGGAAAGGAGAAGGGGTGCCCCATGGAGGAAGCTGTTTTACTGAAAGATATCGTAAAGGCTTTTCCGGGAACCATTGCAAACAACCACATTACAATCTCAGTCAGGAAGAATTCCATCCATGGGATTGTCGGGGAAAATGGAGCCGGGAAGACGACGCTGATGAAGCAATTGTACGGGATGTACAGGCCGGATGAAGGTGAGATCCGGATCAATGGGAAGCAGGTTGCCTTCCATTCCCCGAGGGATGCTATCAGCTGCCGGATCGGGATGGTGCATCAGCATTTTACGCTGGTCAATTCGATGTCCGTTGTGGAGAATATTATCCTGGGGCGCCCGATTCTGAAATATGGGTTCGTGGATATCAAAAAGGCCAAGGAAGAGATCGCCCTTTTGTGCAGGAAATATAATTTTGACATGGATCTCGATGCGAAGGCAGAGGATCTCCCGGTTGGCTTAAAGCAGAGGGTGGAGATCCTCAAGGCGCTTTATTTGGGGGCAGACGTGCTGATTATGGACGAGCCCACGGCCGTGCTGACACCGCAGGAGATCACGGAACTTTTTGCGACGCTAAGGAACCTGCGGGACCAGGGTGCCAGCATCATATTGATTACCCACAAGCTGTCGGAGGTCATGCAGCTGACGGATGAGGTGACTGTCCTGCGGGACGGCCAGGTAACGGGGCACGTTTTTACCAAGGACACCAATGAGCAGGAACTTGCCAGGATGATGATCGGGAGAGGTCTTATGCTTTGCATTGACAAGCAGGAGACGAAGGCCGGGGGGCGGGCGCTGGGCGTCAGGAATATCCGCTGCAAAAATGACGACGGGCTGATGGTGGTCAATGATGTCTCTTTTGACGTCCGCTATGGGGAGATCGTGGGGATTGCAGGGGTGCAGGGGAACGGCCAGACAGAACTGATTGAGGTCATTTCCGGCATTAACCAGGAATATGCAGGCACGGTTGAGATCGGCGGCCAAAAGGTGCAGGCAAAGTCATCGCCTTGGCAGCGCAGGGCGATGGGGCTGGGACATATACCGGAGGATCGCCAGAGGGAAGGCTCCGCCCCGGATGCAACGATTGAGGACAATTTCCTGATGACCACCTACCGGAAGCCGGGGATTAACCGCCACGCCCTGATTTCCAGGAAAAAAGCCCTGCATGAACTAGGGGAGATGGTGGAGAAATTTAAAATTAAAATCCCGGGCTACAAGGCAAAGGGGAGCTCTTTGTCAGGTGGGAATATGCAGAAGCTTATTTTTGCCAGGGAATACAACCTGGATCCCCAATGCCTGATTGCCTCGCAGCCCACGAGGGGCGTGGATATCGGGGCAATGGAGTTTATCCACAGCCACCTGGCCGGGATGAGGGATCAGGGGAAGGCCGTGCTGCTGGTGTCGAACGAACTCTCGGAGATTATGCTGCTGAGTGACCGGGTGCTTGTGATGTATGAGGGGAAAATCTCCGGGGAGGTAAAAGCCGGGGAACTGTCGGAGGAAAAAATAGGGCTGCTGATGGCAGGGGTCACACAGGAGGGGAGGGTGCAGGATGTGGAATAGGTTAAAGCAGTCGAATGCCGGTATGGTCTTTATGGCTGTGTCTTTGAGCCTGCTGCTTGGCGGGGTGGTAATTATAATGTCCGGCAACCATCCGCTTGCCATATATGGGAAAATGCTCCAGGGTGCGCTGGGTTCTAGGTTCGCGGTGGCATCTACCATCCGGTGGACGACGCCGGTTTTGCTGACCGGGGTTGCGGCCGCCATTGCATTTCGGGGCGGGATGTTTAATATCGGCGTGGAAGGCCAGATGTATATCGGAGCCATGCTGTCTGCATTGGCGGGGACGATGCTAAAGGGCATCCCGGCGCCGCTCCATGTCCTGGCCTGTTTGCTGGCGGGAGCTGTGGGGGGGATGCTCTGGGCTCTGGTTCCGGCTGCGGCGCGGGTGTATTATGGCGCCAGTGAGATGGTCATCACATTGATGATGAATTATGTGGCGATCAACCTGACGGACTATCTGGTCAAGTACTATTTTTTGGCAGGCGGCGCCTACGGCTCAACGCTTGTCACTACGGAGATTGAGGAGACGGCGAAGCTTGCCAAAATCTGGCCGAACCTGTCTGCCCATACAGGGATCTTCCTGGCGCTGTTTGCCGTGTTTGTATTTTGGTTTTTGCTGAATAAGACACAGCTGGGGTATGAGATACATATTTCCGGGCTAAACCCCCGTTTTGCCAAATGCGGGGGTGTGAGTGTCAATAAAGTCCGCATGGGTGTCATGCTCCTTTCCGGCATGGTCGGCGGGGTAGCGGGATCGGTGGAGGTGCTGGGCTATCTTTATAAATTCATGTCCCAGTTTTCGCCGGATTATGGATTTGACGGCCTGGCGGTGGCTCTGCTGGGGGGGAGCACCCCGGCCGGGGTTTTGTTTGGCAGTATTTTTATGGGGATTGTCAAGGCCGGTTCTTTGCAGGTGGAGAGGGCAACCAATGTTTCCCGGTCATTGTCCATGATTATCCAGGGGATCATTATCACGTTTGTGTCCTGCAAGGCGGTCGGGCTTGGGGGAAAATTCGGGAATAAAAAACGCAGGAATCCGGGAAGGGAGGCGTAAGGGGTGGGGGCTATCTATTCGATATTTATGGTAACGGCGCGTGTGACGACACCGATTCTTTTGGCCGCCACCGGGGGGATCTATTCGGATAAGGCGGGGCTGCCCAATATTGCGCTGGATGCAATGATGATCATGGGTGCATTTATGGCGGTTTACGGGAGTTTTTTCTATGGGAATGTGGGGGTCGGCGTATGGTATGCAGCCATCGCCGGGCTGGCGGTCGGGCTGCTATACGGGCTGATCTGCGTTTACTTAAAAGGCGACAACACAGTGGTCGGGATTGCCTTCAACTTGATCGGCTGGGGCCTGACGACATTCCTGCTTCCGGTGGTCTACGGCACGACAGGCTCTTTCGTGTCGGAACTGATTGTATCTTTAAAGAAGATCACCGTACCGTTGCTGCACATGCTTCCCCTAATTGGGGGGATATTTAAAAACCAGACAATTATCACCTATTTTTCCTGGGTTTTTGTCGGGGTCACATACCTGGTATTGTATAAGACGAAACCGGGGATGATGATCCGTGCCTGCGGGGAGAACCCCCAGGCAGCAGAGACCGTCGGGTACCATGTGAAAAGGACAAGGATGGCTTGTTCTGCGGTTACAGGTGTGATGTGTGCCGTGGCGGGGGCTCACCTGTCGCTGGGGCTGATGACGTTGTTTTCCGAGAAAATGACAGCCGGGAAGGGGTTTATCGCCCTGGCTGCGGTGACCTATGCGAAGGCGGAGCCAAAGAAGGTGTTGTTTATTTCTCTGTTGTTCGGGTTTTCCAATGCCTTATCGAACCAGCTGCAGCTTCTGCAGCTGCCATCGGACCTGATTTTGATGGTTCCTTACATTTTTGTGGTGGTGTTTGTGGTTGCAGATCCGATGCTGAATGCTTTTCGGCTGAAAAAACGGAAAATGATTGAAATAAGGTAGCTTGGAGGAGGCAGGTAATGAGGGTAAATCGAGAAAGGCTATGGGAGAGACAGCATGAGGTGGGGGCTGTCGGGGCGGTAAGGGAAGGCGGGGTCAGCCGTTTTGCGTGGACGCCGGAGTATAAGGAGGCCTGTGAGAAGCTGATGGGCTGGATGGAGGAAATCGGGCTGGAGGTCCGGATGGATACGGTGGGGAATATTTTTGGCCGCTATGGGGGCAGGGAAGAACTGCCGGCCATCTTATGCGGGTCACATTTTGATACGGTGCCAAACGGCGGTTATTTTGACGGGCTGACGGGCATTATGACAGCGCTTGAGGCGGTTACCGTCATGAAGGAGACAGGGTACAGGCCCAAGAGGCCCATCGAGATTGTGGCATTTATCAATGAGGAGGCAAGCCAGTTTCTGGGCGGGACATTCGGGAGCAAGGCTATGTGCGGGGTGCTGCCGGAGGATTATGCCGATACCTGCTGCCACCGCGTGACAGGGGAACCCCTGCGCAAGGCCATGGAAGAGTTTGGCATGGGCACGGATCCGGACAGGATTGCGGACAGCAGGATCAGGCCGGAGGATTACTTTTGCTTTATCGAGGTACATATTGAGCAGGGGAAATATCTTCTGGGTGAGGGGATCCCCATCTCCATCGTCTCGGATATCGCCGGGATCAAGCAGTTTTACATTGAATTGCACGGGGTGTCCTGCCATGCGGGGGGGATGGCCATGAAAGACCGGCATGACACATTGCAGGCCGCCGCTGCCATTGCGGTTGAGGTGGAGCGGCTTGCCTTTGCCACAGGCAATGATACCCGCAGTACGGTGGGTTATATCGAGTCTAAGCCAGGGGAGCATAATATCATTGCCAACTGCTCAGTGCTGCCGGTGGATTACCGGGAGGCGGATGACAAGATATGGAACCGGTTATATGAGGACATCTTAGGCTTTGCAGAAAAGGAATGCCAGAGGAGGGGGCTTACCTGGTCGGTGCATTCTACCTGTGACTTGGCGCCGGCCCACTGCAGCAAAACCATTATGCAGGTGATGGAACATGTTGCGCAGGATCTTGGGATCCGGCACAATGAGATGGTCAGCTTCCCTTGCCATGATGCGGTGAACATGGAACGCATCCTGCCGGTCGGGATGGTTTTTGTGAGAAGTTCGCATGGGGGGCTGAGCCATTGCCCGGAGGAATATACGACAAAGGAAGACTTAGGGGACAGTGCAGATGTGCTTCTGGGTACGCTTAAGACATTGGGGGAGATGGAGCGCCTGTAGGGGGGTGCGCTAAAGAGAAAGGGACCGGGCAGCGGCGCCAAACGGCGCAGGGTCTGCCTGGCACGCGGTTTCGGGGCTTAAGGATTTCTAAAATCTCTTGTTTTTGCTAAATGCGAAACGAAAATGCATAAACTCGCTGCGCTCAGACAGTATGCATTTTCGTTTCAACGCAAAACCAGGAGATTTAAGAATTCCTAAAGCCCCTGCAAATGCGTGCTGGGCAGACCCTGCGCCGTTTGGCGCCGCTGCCCGGTCCCTTTCTCTTTGGCTGGTTGTTTATGTGGTGGTTGTGTGTGGAGGGGGATAGAGGTGGTGTAGGGGGTGGGGCGGGGTGATGGGGATTGTTGGGGGAGGGAAATTGGGTTGCCTTTCGGGGGATGGTGGGGTATAATTGTGGGATAAGGCGTGGGCGGGGGTCTGCCTGCGGGTGTTTGCAGATGGGAGGGAATTATGAAATTAGTTACGTATCAGGTGGAGCATAAGGTCCGGGTGGGGGTGGTTAGTGCGGATGGGGGGTGGGTATTCCCTATCTCGTCTGTCGGGCCGGAGTATGGGACGATGCTGGAGGCGGTGAAGCAGATGAGCGAATCGGAAAAGCAGCTTTTGGAGTATGCTTCGCGGCAGGAGCCTTATACCTACCGGGGGGCGGCGAGGCTTGCGGAGGTCCGGCTCCTGGCGCCGGTGCCGGAGCCGGAGCAGGATATTATCTGCCTGGGGATTAACTATATGGAGCATGCGGAAGAATCGGCCCGTTTCCGGAAGAGGGAATTTGACGGCAAACGTCCTTATGCGGTATATTTTTCTAAGAGGGTGAACGTGGCCTCGGCGGACGGGGATGAGATCCCGGCGCATGAAGGGCTGGTGGACAGCCTGGATTATGAGGCGGAGTTGGCTTTTATTATCGGGAAGGATGCGCGGGATGTGCCGCCGGAGCGGGTGAGGGAATACATATTTGGATATACCGTCTTGAACGACGTCAGTGCGCGGAATGTGCAGAACCGGCATAACCAGTGGTATTTTGGGAAGAGCCTGGAGGGCTTTTCGCCTATGGGGCCGTGTGTGCTGACTGCGGATTCGGTGGCATACCCGCCTTGCCTGGGGATCCGTTCTTATGTGAATGGGGAACTCCGGCAGGACAGCAATACCGGTAAGCTGATTTTCGGCATTGACCATATTGTCAGTGAACTGTCAGGGGGGATGACCTTGAAGGCGGGGACGATCATCTCTACCGGTACGCCGTCGGGGGTCGGCATGGGATTTGACCCGCCGCGCTTTTTGAGGAGCGGGGACGAGGTGGTTTGTGAGGTGGAAGGGATTGGGCGGATCACGAATGTGGTGAGGTGAACACGAAGCCTTGCCCCGCCGTTATAGGCGGCGGGGCAAGGCTTCTAGCAGCCCTCTAGCAGCCCTTTTAAGTAGCCGATGGCGTATAGGCGGCCGATGGTATCATAGCCGGCATTTTTGACTTCTTCGCCAGCCATGGTCGGGACATGGTCCACGCGGATGGGGCATTCGATTTTGCTGCGTTTATACAGGCGGATAAGCTCTACCATCGGAAGTACGCCGTTGTCATGGAAGGTTTCGCGGAAGTTTTCTTTTGTGCCGGACACATTCCTGAAATGGATAAAAAATATTTTTTCTGCCAGCTTGGGGATGATGTCAAACAGATCCTCGCCCATCATATGGAAGGTGGCCTGGCACATGGTAATGCCAAGGTTTGGGCTGGGCATGATATCATAGATGGCATGGCGGATGTTTTCATAGGATGTCATGATCCTGGATACATCCCCGAGGCGCGCAAGCGGCGGGTCATCGGGGTGCAGCGCCAGGTACACATTGTGTTTTTCGGCATGTGGAACCACTGCTTTCAGGAAATAGGCATAATTTTCCCAAAGCTGCCCCTCTGTGATGCTGAACCCGGACGGGACATAGTCTTCCAGGCAGAAGCCGGTGACGCGGGCACCGCCCCTTTCCTTTAGGGAATCGGCGATCCTCGTCCATCCGACGTGTGCCATGAAATTAAAGCAGAGGATGCGGATGTCGAATTCATCCATCAGTTCAATCATGCGGAGGAATTTTCCGATACATTCATCACGCAGGGAGTCTCCGGCCTTGATATGGTCATGCAGTTCGTTTGGCAGCGGTTCTATGATGGCCGGTTTTAGCCCGTGTCCCCAATAACGGCCGCAGACAGAGCGCCAGCAGCTTCTGTTGGTGATGGTAAAGGACGGATCCTCCGGGAGGCGGATGGTGGCATGGCTGATACCGCATTGCTTGGCGTATTCCCACGTCAGGTCCGGGGTGCTTCTCAAATAGTCGGTAAGTATCATATCAGCCTCCGTATCAGATCCCGCTGTGGGCGAGGAAGCCTCCGTCTACAGGGACTGTGATCCCTGTCACGTAGGAGGCAGCTTGGTCATCGAGCAGCCAGGCCACGCAGCCGAGGAGGTCTTCAGGATTGCCGAAGCGCCCGGCCGGTGTGTGGTTCATGACGTTGGTCCCGCGTGCCGTCAGCCCTTCCTCGGGGGTGCCCAGTATCATCCGGCTCCGCTCGTTGATAAAGAAACCGGGGGCGATTGCGTTGACACGGATTTTTGCGGGGGCGAGGTAGGTTGCCAGCCACTGGGTCATGTTGACGACAGCGGCCTTGCTCATGGCATAGGCTAAAACCTTGGTGAGGGGGCGGTAGCTGTTCATGGAAGCGAAGTTCAGGATGCTTCCGCCGCCTGCGGCTGCCATCTGTTTCCCGAATATCCTGGAGGGGACGAAGGTGCCGATGGTGTTGGTCTTGATCACGCTTTCTATGACATTGATATCCAGGTCGAATAACCCGGTCATGCCTTCCGGCTTATGCCCGCTCAGTTCTTCCTGATGGAACTGGGTGATGGAGGTGATTGCCTTGTTGTTGTTGCCGCCTGCGCCGTTGATGAGAAAGCGGCAAGGGCCAAAGGTTTTTTGCACCTGGTCGGCAACGGATTGCATGGCCGGTTCGTCGGTGACGTCGCAGGCCAGGCACAGGCAGGTGCCGCCGTCTTCTTGGATGCCTGCAGAGACTGGCTCTAATGCCTGGCTGGAACGGTCTAACAGAACCACCCTGCACCCTTTTTTGGCAAGATCCCTTGCAATGACAGAGCAAAGGCGCCCTCCTGCCCCGGTTACGACTGCTACCTGCCCTTGGAATGATTGGTTGCCCATGATGATCCTCCTTTCAAAATGTTTGCTATATTTTCATAAGACAGCTTTCTTACAATACTGCCAAGAAGCCTATAATCATCCGGAAATTCCCCGGAACTTACCTTTTCCCCTAACCAACTGCAGAGCACACGGCGGTAGTAATCATGCCGCAGCATAGAAAGGATATTCCTCGAATCCGTGGCCATGCCTGTGAAGGTGGAGAGTACGCTGTAGTTTGCAAGCGCCTGGAAAACCTCACGCATACCTTGCTGATGGTCGCACCACCACCAGGCAGACCCTAGCGATACTTTGGCGGGGACGCCGTCTTCACTGTACGAGCCGCTTAATGCGGCCATCGCTTCATGGTCGGCCGGGTTGAGCGTGAAAAGAAGCGTGCGGGGCAGCCCCCCGGACTGCTCCATATCATCCAGCATACGGACGACAGCCCCGATATCTGCCGGGTGCCCGATTGCGGCATAACCTCCGGCAGCGCCGGCCAGGTTCCTTAAGCGGGTGCTGGTGTGGCGCTCTGCCCCTATGTGCAGCTGCATTGTCCAGCCCAGCCGGGCATATTCTTTGGCAACGGCACGCAGGATGGCAGAACGCAAAGCGGACTGCCCGGCCTGGTCTAAGCTGCCGCCGGAAAGGATCCGTGAAAAATAGCCATCCTGCCTGCCGTCCTCTGGCTGATAGGTAAAGCCGTTGTCGAGGGCATGGTCGGAAAAACGGCACCTCATGCCGTGGAATACCGACAACCGCTTCCGGATAGCCAGGATATAGCCATCAAAAGACCGGACGCTTTGGCCTGTCAGCATTTCCAGCTTTTGTATCAGGGGGAGGGTCGGCGCGGCCAGGTCATCCCCGCGGAGGGAGGGCGCAGCCCCAGGGAGGTTGGCGTAAGGGCTTAAGTCGTCGCAGGCTGCGGTGCAGGGGGCGGCATATTCGACCCGGAATTGCTTTAGCAGCCCCTGGGCAGAAAAGGAAGGGAGGCAGAGTTTTTCGTTGGCTGCCTGCCAGATGCGTTCGGCATTTTCTTCGCATATGGGTATGGTGACCTGGAAAATCCACTCCAGTTCCATGCGTGACCAGTCGAACAGCGGATTGCCGGGAAGCTGCGGGAAAATGCGGCACCAGGCAAAAAACTTTTCTTTTGCGCTGGCCTGTCCGGTGATGTAGTGCTCGGGAACCCCGCAGATCCGCATAGCCCTGTGTTTATAAGGGTCAGAAAGCAGCCACAGTTCGGCGATATTGCCATAGCTTTTGTCCCCGGCGAGTTCCTGTACGGGCAGGTGGTTGTGGTAATCGATTAACGGGAGCGGCCTGGCAAATTCATAGTACAGCCGCTCGGCCAGCGCAGAGGACAGTAAATAGTTCTGCTGCATGGAAAACCTCCTATTAGTATGAAATATTAATATCAGGAAATATAGTTTTTGGTTCCGATATGGTATAATGTGAACACTTAGCGAGGTATTTCCGAGCTTAGTGAGAGCCATACCTGTCCCCTTAGCGAATGCAAGCCAAAGGCGCAGCATGAGGTTAGTGGACATGGTATAGTATAGACAGATGGCAAGAGAAATTCAATTTGGAAAAGCAGCAATAAAATGCGGGATCTTTACATTTCGGTGCAGGCCGCAGGAAGGGGGAGGGGATAGGATGGAAAAAGGATATCTGCCGGAGGAGAGGATGCTTCCTGCCATACACCTGGTGAGGCGGTTTACGGCCAGTGCAGGCCAGGGGCATCCTGCGGCGAAGTCTGTGCGGGTGGTAAAGGGGTATGAGACAGGGATTTACCTGACAAACGGAGGAAGCATAATAATCAATGGGGAAAGGCACGCCTTGCAGCGGTACCACATCCGCTTTTTGCGGGAAGGGGACCGGGTGTCGAGCGAGCCGGGTTATACTTGTGACAGCATTTATTTTGATTTTGGGGACAGCGGCGTTTTTTATGAGAATGAGATGCTGGCGGCGATCCCTTCCTTTTTTATGGGGAACGAAAGCCATGCCTTCCTTTTCCAGAAAATAGCAGAGTATGCAAAAAGTGGGGAGACGGGGGCAGCAGCGGCGATGAACGGGCTGCTATTGCAGATGGTTTCGGGCTATTACCATCTCCTGCATTCCAAGGAGGACTATAGCGAGACGGTTAAAAGCTGCCTTTCTTATATGAAGGAACACCTTGGCGAGCATATAACCTTGTCGGATCTGGGGGATTTCACGGGGTATTCCGCCTTGCATGTCCTTAGGCTTTTCAAGGAAAACACCGGGCGCACCCCGCACGCCCATCTCACAAAAATGCGGATCGCATATGCCAAGGAACTTTTGGCAGAGGGAAATGACCCGTTGGCAGCGGTCGCTTCGGCCTGCGGCTTTGATTCGGAATCCCATTTCCAGTCCTTATTTAAAAAGCAGACCGGAATTACCCCGGGGAAATACCGCAAGTATGCCATGCAGCTGACCTGACCTGTGGGGGTCATGGCTGCTTTGAGGCCTGCCTGGCCCAGCAGCGGTATTCCCGGGGGGTTTTCCCTGTGGTTTTTTTGAAGGTGCGGTTAAAATTGGCGATATTGTTATAGCCGCAATTCTCACTGATCCGGGTGATCGGGTAATCATAATATTCTAACTGGTATTGCGCAAGGTTCATTCTCTGGTGCGTGACATAATCCCAGACAGAGACACCGTTAAACAATTTAAACAGAGAGGAGTACTGTGAGCGGCTCATGGCAGCTTCCCGTGCCAAAAGATCCAGGGCCAGCGGCTCGCCGAGATGGGAGAGGATGTAGTCCATGGATTTTTCGATCTGGGGGAGGCGCGCGAGATTGGCCACCGAGTCGGGGGAGCCCTCTAACTGGTCGTGGAAATGCCTCGCCGCGTTGGCCAGGATGGTCAGCAGCTTCGCCTTGACCAGAAGTTCATAGGAGGGATGGTGGTCCTGGCATTCCTGGAAAATCTCTTCCAGCAGAGCCTGGATGACCCTGGCGGCAGGTTCTTCGTGGGAAATGCTGCGGCTGAGCAGGTCCGGGGTCATGAAGATTTTTAAATAGCGGGAATCAAACCATTGCCCGCCGGACGACCAGATAAAGCGGGGGTCAAACCGAAGGGCAATCAGTGAGAGGGCTTCCCCGGCACAGATGTGGCTGATATAGTGGTTGTCATTGCCGCGGTGGAGGAAGATATCGCCTGGGCAAAAGGGGTGGGCTGTTTTCCCGCAGGTGTAAATGCCGCGTCCGCTCACGATGGAGGAGATTTCCAACTCAGCATGCTTGTGCTCAAAAAAAGCCCGCTCCCCGCTGGCAGAATCGGGATAATATGCCTTGTAGGCAGAGATCAGGATGTGGTTGCCATTATCGGAACGGACGAGGACACGGTTCGGCATGGGGCATTCCCTCCAGGAAGTTTAAAGATAAATTTTGGCAGATGTGCAATGTTTTAAAATGAAAAAAATTAAAATATAAGTATCATAAATACTAGCATTCATTGGGCGAAATGTCAATAATATATTGAAATTAGCGGAATAATATATGCAAAATGTGAGTGTATTTTTTGACGATTGTATAAGAGAAAAAGCGGATAGTATAAGTTTTTGGCAGACGGGTATGATAGTATATTTACAGAAACACACCATTAGAATTGCAGATAAAGGAGGAGAAGGAAATGAGGAAATTTTTGGCAATGGCAGTTTTAGGGATGGCAGTATTTTCGCTGGGTGCATGCGGCGGCAAGGGCGGCAGCGACGGGACAAGCCAGGCAGCAAAGGCCGCACCGGCAACAGAAGGCCAGACGGCAGGAGGGGAGGAAAAGGCAGGCAGCAGCGAAGAGTATACGGCCATCACCATGAAGCTGAGCACGGCATCCGGTGAGACGACCCTGACGGCACAGGCGTTCCAGGATTTCAGTGACCGCCTGTCAGAAGCGACAGAGGGCAAGGTGAAGCTGGATGTCTACTGCTCAGGCGTTCTAGGCAACAACACGGAAGCGCTCCAGGGGGCGCAGATGGGGACAGTAGACTTAGCAATCGCCCAGCCTGCCGGGCTTGCCGACATGGGGGCGAAGAAGATGAACCTTTTCAGCCTGCCCTATCTGTTTGACAGCTATAACCAGTACTATAACACCTTATACGGCGAGGTGGGGGAGACCCTGCTAAAGGACGTGACGGACAATTTGCAGGGGCTGGTTGGGTTTGGCTTCCTCCCGGACGGAGGCCGGTGCTTTTTTACAAAGGGGAAGGCGATCCGGTCACTGGAGGACATCAAGGGGATGAAGCTGCGCGTCCAGCCATATGCCATTGACAACGCCACTGCAGATGCCCTTGGTTTTTCCGCGACGCCAACCGCGTTCTCGGAATTATATTCCGCGCTGCAGACCGGCATCGTCGATGGGGCGGAGAACCCGCTGTCCGGCATTGACGGAAATGCATTGTACGAGGTTTCGGAATACCTGACGCTGGACAACCACACATATAATACCCCGGCGCTGATTATGTCCCAGAAGACATGGGATTCCCTGAATGAGAGCACGCGCAGCCTTATGAAGGAACTCTGGATGGAGACGGTGGAAGAGTTCTTCAAGCCGCGCCTGAGCGAGTATGAGGACGGCCTGAAGGAAAAATTCACGGCAGAGGGTGTGGAAATCATTGAAATTACAGACCATGGCAAATGGGTGGAGGCAGTGAAGCCGGTTTGGGACGAATATGGGGAAGGCCTGGAGGATTTGATTGAAGCCGTGGATGCCGTCGAGAGATGAACGGCACGGGGAAAATGGGATGGGCAGCGTAGGAAAGGATGATGAGACGGTGAAAGGACGGATAGGATGCTACAGGATAAAAGATGGTACCAGGCAGTCATAAAAATCTCGGATATCTATAATTCGATCGTGAACTTGGTCTGTGTTCTGCTATTGACGGCGCAGGCCGTTTCGATCCTGGTTATGGTGGCCGGGCGGTATTTTTTCCATAAGGTACCGGCATGGTCAGAGCAGTTTGCACTTTTTTGCATGATCTGGTTTGCCATGTTCAGCATTGCACTGGCAGTCAGGGATGACTCCCATGTGAAGATGGAAGTGATAGACACGGTGGTTTCCCCCAGGGCATTGCTGGCGTTTAAGCTGTTCGGGAACCTGTGCACGGCATTTTTTGGGCTGGTTATGGTTGTTTTCGGCATGAAGCTGAGTGAGATGACCTGGGGCACGAAGCTTTCCGCGTTCCGTGTCCCGTCCGGGCTGCAGTATTTCAGCGCTGTGGCAGGGGGCTTTTTTATGATTACAAACGCTGTGGTTTATTGTATGGAGATGCTGGTGAAATACCATGACAGTGCAGAAGGGAGGGAGGGGCAGCCATGAGTACGGATACAGCAGCAGTGATGATTTTGATTGGGGTTTTCCTGGTGCTGCTCTTTATGAGGGTGAGCGTTGCGGTGGCAATGGGGATAGCCGCGGCGGTGACTTACATGTACCTTGGCCTTCCGCTGGAGTTGATTGTCCAGTATACGGTGGGCGGGGTGAACAATTTCACGTTTATGGCAGTGCCGTTTTTTATCCTGGGCGGGGAACTGATCAACCAGGGCGGGATTGGGGACAGGTTAATCCGGCTCGCGGATGAAATGATCGGCTGGGTCCATGGCGGGGCGGCGATGGTGAATATCCTGGCATCCATGTTTTTCGGGGGGATCTCCGGCTCGGCACCGGCAGATATCGCGGCCTTGGGGCCGATTGAGATCAAGCTGATGGAATCCCAGGGCTATACGACGGAATATGCAACGGGGCTGACCTGTGCGACGGCGGTACAGGGGATGCTGATCCCGCCAAGCCATAACCTGGTGATTTATGCAGTGGCGGCAGGGGGGCTTTCGGTTGGGTCTTTGTTCCTTGCGGGTCTCCCGGCGGGGATTTTCATGGGGATCGTGCTGGGGATTTATTCGTTCCTTTATGCCAAGAGGAAGGGCTATGCCTCTGGGCATAAATTCAGCCTGGAAAGGACGGGGAGGGCTTTCGTGGCGGCGCTGGGCGGCCTGATGACGATCATTATCATATTCTGCGGAGTTTCTTTTGGGATTATGACAGCGACAGAGTCAGCGGCAGTGGCAGCCCTTTGGTGCTTTATCAGTGCATTTTTCATTTACCGGGATGTGCCGCTTTCCCGCTATTATAAGATTGCGTCATCGGCAATCAAAATGCTGTCCACCATTATGGTATTGCTGGCAGTAGCCAATGCATTCGGGTGGATCATCGCATATCTGAGGATACCCAATAAAATTGCGTCGGCGATCCTTACGGTGACGGATAATAAACTGCTGATCCTGGTTTTGATCAATGCAATTGTGCTTTTCCTCGGCTGCGTGATGTCCATCAGTTCCATCCTGCTGATTGTCACCCCGATCCTGGTTCCGATCCTGACGGCATTGGATTATAACCTGGTCCAGTTTGGGATCGTCATGATTTTGAACCTGGGAATCGGGCTGCTGACACCGCCGGTGGGGGCGGCTCTCTATGTGGGCTCTGCGGTCTCCGGCCTTGGGGTAGGCAAGACGGCAAAGGCGCTGATGCCGTTTTACCTGATTATGGTAGGGACGCTGCTGGCGTTGGCATTTGTCCCGGGGCTGACACGGATACTGGGAGCCTGGTAATGCATGGCGGCGGGAATTGGCTGAGAAAGAATATAAATTTGGAGGTATGAGATGCTGTTTACTAGCAGAGACGAGATGCTTTCCCTGACCCCTTTGTGGAAGGGGGAGAGGTATGGGGACGGGCGCCCTAAGGTTGCAGACCACTATTTGGATGCCTTGTACAATATGACATTGGAGGAACTGTGGAAACCGATTTTCGTCAAGGGATATGAGAACCAGTTTATATCCATGAAATCCCTGCATCCGGAATTTAAGGCAGACGGGACGGTTAACAAGAAAATGATAGGGCGGGCGGTGACGGCGGTCTATGCGCCGACAAGGCCGGATTATGCAGCGGCATGCTATGCCGTGGCAGAGAAGCTGGGAAAGAACGGAACCCCGAACCAGTGGGTCATCGACAACCTGACCGACAGGGATGTCGTTGTTGTGGATATGTACGACAAGATTTACAAGGGGACATTTTTGGGAGGGAACCTGACTACGGCAGTCAGGACAAAGACAGGAAGCGGGGGAGCGGTAATCTGGGGCGGGATCCGGGATATAGAGCAGATGAAGCTGGTGCCGGATGTGCAGGTATATTACCGGGGGATTGACCCGACCCCGATCCGTGATTTTATGCTGACGGGATATAATACCCCTCTGCGCATGGGGGACGGACGGGAAGCGGCCATTTGTTTGCCGGGGGATGTGGTATACGGCTGCAGCGGCGGTGTGCTTTTCATCCCTCCGCACCTGGTTGAGGAGGTAGTGGACGGGGGAGCAAAAACCCAAATAAAGGATATGTTTGGGTTTGAGATGATTACGGCGAACCGGTTTACAACTGCCCAGATTGACAAAAACACCTGGTCAGAGGAAATGCTGGATCTTCTTATGGGCTTTATCCGGGATGACCCGAGGGGGGAACCATACCGTGGGCTGGACTGGTCAGAGGAATATGAACTGGCTAGGGACAACAGCCAAAATGACATGCAGTCTGCTTTATAGGACGGGGACCTGATGTGTGTGGAGGCTATTTTGGAACTGCGTCTGGCCAAGAAAAAATAGGTTGTATGCCGGATGCAAACGCCTTATAATAAGAGGAGTTCCTGCAGTTCCTGGGAAATTGCCGGAAATTGCAGGAACCAGAGGAAAGCATAAACACACAAAGGAGAGAAGACTATGAAAAAAAGGGCATGGATCATCCTGGCCGGCCTGTCGCTGGCCTGCCTGACAGCCTGCGGGCAGAAGGGGACACCGGCGGAATCGAGGTGGGCGGCAGCCAGGAAGGCAGATGATACCGCCTCCTATGTAAAAGAGCATAAGGAGGAACTGGGGGATCTGAAGGCGGAGGCAGAGTCAGCAGAGACTCTGGGGCAGCAGTTTAAGGCAGTTGCGCTATTGTGCATGGCGGAGTATCAGGAGAGCCTGTCGTCGGCAGACCCTTCCCGGCTGGACGGATGGGACAACAAGGATGTATTTTTATTTGATTATCCGGGCACCTCCGCTTATGCAGATGCTTATTTTGCCAAGGTGAACACGGACGAGGCGGCTTTTTGGGAATCCCTGGAGGATGCCTATTACCCCTATGATTATTTCCTGCCTATGATGGCGGCCACGAAGAACCTGGACGGGCAGACCTTGTCCAAACTCCTAAAGGGGATGCCGGAAGACGGCAAATATAAAACAGAACTGGAGGAAGCGATTGAGGCATGGGTCAAGAACCGGCCGGGAAGTATCGTGTCCACAGGGGATGTGCTGATGGAGATGGGGTATTTTGATGACTGGAAGGATTATGACTGGACGGGGACTTACCTCTACAGCAGCGTAACGCCGTACCTTGTCCGCACGGATACGGCGGAGGACGGGCTGGCCTATGTCCGTTATATGAAGGGGGCCTTGATCCCGGGAATGGAGGCGAAACTCGGCAGGGATACGTTTTTTAAGACGTCAGGCATAAGCGGAGAAGAGTATTATGCCACGGGACTGGCAGTTACTGTCGGGGAGGACCTGCAGCTGCCGGAGCCGGGGGAGGGAAGCCCCGTGGAGGAGATTGTGACAGAAGGCAAAAAGGTCGCTGCATTTTACCACAACCCGTCGGCAGGGGAGGATGCGGACGCGCCCCCGGCCTGGCAGGTTATGGGGGACTTTATGATGGGGCTATCGGACGAGGAGTTCCCGGCTGCTTTGTCTGAGGCGGATTATTACCTCGTCCTGACTGCTGACCACCAGTACGGCAACTATTACCAGGATCAGTCCGGCAATCAGACCAAGGTCCAGGCAGTTTATTCCAGCACTTCCATTGACCTTTATGACGCGAAAAGCAACACTTTCCTCTGCCATGTGGGGAATGTGATGGAGAACCCGTCCGGCACGATTTTTAAGGACTTGAATGAGGAATCGGCGCAGTACCCGGAACTGGTTCCGGCAGATGCCCTGTCCTATATTTACCACAATATCAGCAACCCGGACAGCTACCGGGTGCTGCTTGACAATACCAGCAGCCAGGAGGAGCCGCTTCGAGCCGGCGGCACCGGCCTTTTAGGGCCGTGGGAGATCACTATGGATTCCCTCGAGATTGTGGAGTCCTTTGAGGATGGGATGTTCAGCTATTCGGCCAGCGACGGCTGCCGGTTTGTCCGGGGGCATTTTACGGTGACGAACCGCGGGTTTGAACAGGACAGTTTCCTGGCAGGGAGTTATTACATGGATGGTGACAATTTGGTTTATGCAGGCGTGACGGACGGCAGTGAGGAGAATTATTATCCTTCGGTGGATGCGACAACCTACAGTGCGTGCCTAAACGGCAAGACCCTTGAGGTAGGGGAGAGCAAGGAAGGGGAGGTTCTTTTTGAGATCCCGGACGCGATGGCTGACGGGTCAGCGCCCTTATATATCTTTTTCAATATGAGGAACCAGGCGCTGGTATTCTCTGCGGAGCAGTAACCAAGGCTCCAGTTCTTGCATTTTTGGCGGCAGGCAGCAGCATGATAGATAAAAATGCTGCTGCCGAAATAAAAAGGGAACAGACCATTGCTGATCCATTCCCTTAATCTTCAAAAATCTTTAAAATCCGGCGTTCTGATTAGCCAAAGTATCTCTTCAGCAGACCCTCAAATGCCTTGCCGTGGCGGGCTTCGTCGCGGGCCATCTCATGGACGGTGTCATGGATCGCATCCAGGTTAGCAGCCTTGGCACGCTTAGCCAGGTCGAACTTACCGGCGGTAGCGCCGTTCTCAGCCTCTACGCGCAGTTCCAGGTTCTTCTTGGTGCTGTCGGTGACAACCTCACCCAGCAGTTCAGCGAACTTTGCAGCATGCTCAGCTTCTTCATAAGCAGCCTTCTCCCAGTACAGGCCGATCTCCGGATAGCCCTCTCTGTGGGCAACCCTTGCCATAGCCAGGTACATACCAACCTCGGTGCACTCGCCGTTGAAATTGGCTCTCAGGTCTGCCATGATATCCTCGCTCACGCCCTGGGCAACGCCTACTACATGCTCTGCAGCCCAGCTTCTCTCACCGCCCTGCTCTACGAACTTGGAAGCGGGAGCCTTGCACTGCGGGCAGGACTCGGGAGCAGAATCACCTTCATGAACGTAACCACATACGGAACAAACCCATTTTTTCATAACGAAATCTCCTTTTCTTTATTAAACATATTTTGATCCTAAGTTTACCGGAATCAGTGCTGTTTTTTGTTTGCATAAAACAGTAATGATTACTGATATTAATTTAGCACACCTTTGGACAAATGTCAATCGGTTTTTGAGAAATATTTTCAGTAGTTTTTTCCAACTGTGAAACGATTCAATGGCCGGAGGCCTCATGATGGCCGCAGCGGGTACAAAAGCCATAGAAATAGATCATATGGCTGTCCACGGTTGCGCCTAAGGCCTGCTGGGCCTGGGACTGCAGTTCTTCCTGGGGAGGGAGGGGCAGGTCCAGCACGGCTTTGCAGTGCCTGCATATAAAGTGGTAGTGGGGAGCCGTATTCCAGTCGAAATGGTCTTTCCCGTCCCCGCATGCCAGCTTCTGGATTTCCCCTAATTCGGACAGGAGGTTTAAGTTCCGGTAGACGGTCCCTAAGCTGATGTTGGGGAACTCTGTCCGGATATCCGTATAAATCATGTCGGCAGTGGGATGGTCCGTGCGCCTGGAAAGGCTGGCCTTGATGGACTCCCGCTGGCGGCTGTATTTTATTATTTTCATAAGCAGCCTCCTTTCTGTCAGGATATGTGCCTGGAGATGCAATGGCATTCCAGGATATTATAGACAAAAATAATAACAGTTATTATTTTATAAAAAGGAAGGGAATGTGTCAAGAGGGATAAGGTGGTAAATTATGGCAGAAAATCCTCTGTATCTGAAAAATTTTGCCCCCCAAAAGTATGGTTTTGGGGGGCATCTGTGCCTGTCAGATGACTTCTGTGGCAATCCGGATGAATTCCCGTGCAGCCTGTGACATATAGTGGTCTTTGTGGAAACCGATCCCCAAGGTTCCGTGGGCTTTGGGGGAGTCCAGGGAGAAAAAGTTCAGGGAACTATACTGCCTTGCCCTGTCCATAAAATCCTTGTGGCTGGAAATGAACATCTTCGGGTAGAAGGTGATGCCCATCCCGCGGACGGCCAGTGCCAGCACGGTCTCGATATTTTCCGTCTCCAATACGACCTGGGGGGTGATCTGGGCATCGGCGAACATCTCGTCAGCCAGGGTACGTACCCGGTTGCCCTTGTTGATCATCAGGAAGGGGCAGCGGCTTAACAGGTTTAAGTCGGTGTGCTCGATCAGCTGCGCTTTTATCTCGTCGGTTTGGCCGGGGAAAAAGCGTTCTAACAAAGAGTCGGATACGGCCAGCAGGATTTCCTCTTCACAGAGGGGGACGGTACCGACATTTTCCACACGGAAGGGCAGCATGCCGATGATCAAATCGACGTCCCCATGGAGCAGGCCGTTGTCCAGTTCCGTGGAATTGCCTTCCAAAAGCCCTAGGTCGATGTTAGGGAACTGTTCCTGGTAGAGCGGCAGGATTTCCGGAAGGATGACACGCCCGCGGGTATGGGAAAGCCCGATGGTCAGGCGCCCGACAGAAAAATCCTTGATATCTGCCAATTCCCGGTAGGTCTCGCTCTTGAGGGCAAGCAGCTGCCGGGCCCGTTTTTTGAGCGCCTGCCCGGCATAGGTCAGGGTCAAGGGGTTCGTGCGGTTGAACAGGATGACGTCAAATTCCTTTTCCATGTTGGAAATATGGTTGCTTAAGGACTGCTGGGAGATGAAAAGCTGTTTGGCGGCTTTTGTGAAATTCAACTCCTCCGCAGCCACTAAGAAATACTCCAGGTTCAGAAAGTTAATCATCGCAGGAGCCTCCTAAAGCCAAATACCTCTGTAGAGAGGGGAGGAATGCGGCGGCTTTTTCCAGGGAATCATTGACTGCCAGTTCTTTAGGGAAGGCGATTTCGTCCAAAAGCTGATGGAGGCAGCCATGGTTGCCGACATCCGCCTCACAGTGGGCGTCGCTGTCTAGGATCACGGGAACCTGGTATTTGCGGCAGTATTCCAGCATGGTGACCATGTTCTTGCGGGAGTCCTTGCGGTGGCAGCCCGGGGAAAGGGAACTGTTGTTTAGTTCCAGGAGCACATGGTTTTCCTTGGCGGCACAGACCAGGGTCTCGTAGTCAACAGGGAAGCGCCCGTCGTCCGGATGCCCGATGATTTGCACGATAGGGTTTTTCATGGCGCCTAAGTAAGCAGCCGTGTTCTGGGATACGGTGCCGCTGGTATAGCAGGGCTCGTGGATGCTGGCAATGCCCAGGTCCAGCCCCCTCTGATAGCGGGGTTCCAAATCAAGGCTGCCGTCATAGCCAATGATGTTCAGTTCGCAGCCCAACAGCAGGCGGACGCCGCCGATCTGCCGGGGAACCACCTTAAAGTTGAGGAAATAAAAAGGATGGCATGCCCCTGGGATCCCGGGGGAGTGCTCGGTGACGCCTAGAAGGCGGACACCCTTGGCCTGGGCAGCGTGTATCATCTCGTAAAGCGTGTTATAGGCATGCCCGCTGACAATGGTATGGGTATGCAGGTCTAAGATATCATTCATCATAGTAGTTTTTCCTTTGGCGTTTTTACCGAAAAGCACCCGGCAAAACGGGCGGATGACGGCGAAATTGTAAGTAAAAATAAACCGTAACGAGTATAGCATATTTTTCCGCAGAAAACTATAGAAAAATACGCGAAAATGTGGTAAAGTCTTCGTAGCAGCCGGAGCAGCTGAGTATCTATCCGGTAATGAGGCTGAAGTGAAGGAGTGTTGTATAATGAACGAAGAAGTAATGAATACGGAAATGAATGCAGCAGAGGCAGCAGCGCAGGAGGCCGGCGCGGCAAAAGCGGAACCGGCAGCAGAGCCGGAAGAGACCATGGCAGATTTTGCCAGCGAGCTGGAGGCTTCTTATAAGGAATTTGACGAGCGCCATAATGATTACCAGGAGCAGGAGGGGCCGGATGCACAGAAGTGGGCAAACCTGCTGCAGATGATGCAGGAGAAGACGGTCACCAAGGTGAAGATCAAAGAAGTGGTGAAGTCGGGGGTCGTGGCCTATATTGACGATATCCAGGGCTTTATCCCGGCGTCCCACATTTCCACGAAATACGTGGAGAAATTAGAGGACTGGGTTGGCAAATACCTGGAGGTAGTGCCCATCACCGTGGAGCCGGAACGCAAGAAGCTGGTGCTTTCCGGGCGCGTGGTGATGAAGGAGAAGGAAGCCGCAGAGAAGGCAGCCAAGATGGCCGCAGTCAAGGCGGGCGCCGTATTGGAAGGCACTGTGGACAGCATTAAGGATTACGGTGCGTTTGTGGACTTAGAGTGCGGCGTGACCGGCCTTTTGCACGTGTCCCAGATCAGCAGCCAGCGGATTAAGCATCCGGGGGTAGTGCTCAAGGAAGGCCAGAAGGTGACGGTGAAGGTCATCGGCGTGGGGGATGGGCGTATCAGCCTCAGCATGAAGGCTTTGGAGCAGGATGAGGAGCCGAAGGAGGAGGTATTCAACTACAAGGAGTCCGGGGCAGCCACCACGGGACTTGCCTCCTTGCTGAAGAATATCAAGCTTTGAAAAACCACATAGCCAGGGAGCACAGCCAGATTGACCAGTGGAAATCCATCATGTTTTTGTATGATTCCGCACTGAAGGAGATCAACACCAAGATTGAGATTTTGAACAGCGAGTTTGTCCATATATACGGGCACACGCCCATTGAGCATATCAAATCCCGCTTAAAGACACCGGACAGCATTGTCAAGAAGTTAAAACGCGGCGGGCAGGAGGTCACCATCCAGAATATGGTGGAGAAGCTCAATGACATTGCCGGGATCCGGATCATCTGCTCTTATACCCAGGACATTTACCAGATTGCAGATATGATTGCCCGGCAAAGCGATGTGACGATCCTGCAGGTGAAGGATTATATCAGGAACCCGAAGCCCAATGGCTATAAGAGTTACCACATGGTAGTGACGATACCTATTTACTTAAGCCAGGGACCGGCAGAAACCAAGGTGGAGATTCAGATCCGAACGGTGGCTATGGACTTTTGGGCCAGTCTGGAACATAAGATTTATTATAAATTTGAAGGAAATGCCCCTGCGAACCTGCAGGCGGAACTGAAGGCATGCGCCGCGGTGGTGGATATGCTGGATGAAAAGATGTTCTCACTGAATCAGATGATTTTATCACTGGAGGAGGAACAGGAAGAGTGAAAATACCATGAAGGCGCTGACAAAAGAGACATGGCGGATGATTCGGCAGAATCTGGGAAATGTTCTTTTGTTTGAACTTCTATACCGGGGGATCGTGTTGCCGGGGTATCTGCGGCTGGCGAACCGGGGGCTGCGGTGGACGCTTTCGATGGCGGGGTATAGCTATCTGACGGCGTCCAACCTGGCAGATTTCCTGGGGAGGCCGTGGACATTAGCAGCGATGTTGGCTTTGGGTTTGATCGGGCTTTTGCTGGTTGAACTGGAAGCTGCTGCATTGATTACTGCGTTTCAGGGGTCGGCCTGCCAACAGAAGCTGACCCCTTTCCATATTTTCTGGGGCGGGATCCATAAAAGTGCGGAGGAGATTGTAAAAAGGGACTGGAGGCTGGGATTGCTTTTGCTCCCCCACTTTTTTTGGGTGAACCTGCTGCCTGTTATCCGCTGCCTTTCCCACATCCGGCCAGTGAATTTTGTGCTTCAGGAAATGATGGGCAACGGGTACGTGACGGTGCTTGTGGCGGCGTGTATGCTTTTATGTGCGAAGCCCTCGTTCCTGGCGGTTTTTGTAGGGTTTGAGTGCATGGCAGACCAGGAAAACTTTGCGGATGCCTGGAAAAAGAGCCGACAGCTCCTGGCGGGGAAATATTGGCAGGTGGCTATGCTTTTGCTGGTTTGCAATCTGTTTTCGGCTCTGGCGGCAGTAGCGGCGTACCTCTTAGGTGTATTTGCGGCGGCAATTTTTGTAGCGCTGTTTGCAGAACGCAACCTTGCCATGGCAGTGCTTCTGTCCGTGGCAGAGCGGATTGAGCAGACGGCTTTGTTTGCCGGGGGGATTTTGCTGATCGTGGCGGATTTTGCGGCGTGTGCGTCCGTGTATTACCGGCAGGGATGCCGCCGCTGCTGCCGGGGGCGCCAGAGGGTCAGCTACCCTCCCAGAGGTTCGGCGGCGCGTGGCAGGGCAGCTGCGGCTGTGGCAGTCCTGACGGCCGCCGGCCTTTTGTATATCCTGGATATGGTTTACCATGGGTTTGCCCATACGGATGATATATTTTCGGGAACACAGATCACGGCTCACCGGGGGAGTTCCCGTTCGGCGCCGGAAAATACCATGGCGGCGGTTGCGGCGGCGGTTGCGGAGATGGCGGACTATGTGGAACTCGATGTGCAGCTGACCCAGGATGAAGTGGTGGTACTTGGGCATGATGCGACTTTAAAACGGGTGGCCGGAGTGAACAGGGTCATCTCTTCCATGGACTGGGAGGAACTTCAGGAACTGGATGTGGGCAGCTGGTTTTCGCCGGAGTTTGCCGGGGAACGGATTCCCTCACTGGAGGAAGTGCTGGATTTTTGCAAGGGTAAGGTTAATTTAAATATTGAGATCAAAAATGTCGGGCAGGACAGCCTGCTCCCGGAGAAAGTGGTACGCCTGGTCCTGGAGAGGGGGATGGAAGAGCAATGCGTGGTCACATCCACCAGCCTGGGGTATCTGGAACAGGTCAAATTGCTGGCGCCGCAGCTGCGTACGGGTTATATCCTGTCGGCTGCATACGGGGAATTTGATTTCGGGGAAAAGGTGGATTTCATCAGTATCCGTGCCAGTTTTGTCAACCGCCGCATGGTGGAGAGGGTTCATTCCAGGGGAATGGCAGTCCATGCCTGGACAGTGAACTCTAAAAGTGAGATGGAACGGCTGCGGCTGATGGAGGTGGATAACCTGATTACGGATTATCCGGTGCTGGCCCGGGAGATTGTCTGCCGGGAAGAGGCGACGGAGACGCTTTTAGAGTATTTACAGATGGTGCTTCGGTAAAGGAGGAGCGGGATGAGGGTTGTGCTGCAGCGGGTGGAGAAGGCCTGCGTGAGGGTGGGCGGAGCGGTTGTGGGGGAGATTGGGAAAGGTTTTTTGGTTCTGCTGGGTGTGGCAGAGACGGATACGGAACGTGCGGCAGAGCGGATGGCGGATAAGATCTGCAAATTGCGGATCTTCGAGGATGGGGAGGGGAAGACAAACCTGTCATTATCGGATGTGGGCGGGGAGATCCTGGTAGTCAGCCAGTTTACGTTGTATGCGGACTGCCGTAAGGGGAACCGGCCAAGCTTTATCGGGGCAGGGGCGCCGGATAAGGCGGAGCGGTTATATGAGTACTTCGTAGAACGGTGCCAAGGGCATGTCAGGAAAGTGGAGCATGGAAGTTTTGGTGCGGATATGAAGGTAGAACTGCTGAACGACGGTCCGTTTACCCTGATCCTGGAGGGGGATGAGCGGGGGATCCGGGCCTGAGGCAGTAAGGCAGAGGTTTTGCCAACACAAGATTAAGAGCAGGAGGATGAGGAATATGGCACAGGATAAGGAGAAATCAGCCGGGAAGCTTTTGGAGGAGCAGCTGGCATGGAAGTTTTTGCACATCGGGAAAGAGGCACCGCAGCAGGTTGAGGAGGCGGCTTCTTTTTGCGAGGGCTATAAGGCATTTCTCAATGAGGGGAAGACCGAGAGGGAATGTGTGCGTGCGGCAGTGCGGATGCTGGAGGCGGCTGGTTACCGTCCGTTTGCGGCGGACAAAAAATACCGGCCGGGGGATAAGGTATACCAGGTGAACCGCCATAAGTCTTTGATAGCGACGACGTTTGGCGAGGAGCCGTTAGACCGGGGTGTACGGATCAACGGGGCGCATATTGATTCGCCGCGGCTGGACCTAAAGCCCTGCCCTCTGTATGAAAAGAGTGAGATCGCCTATTTTAAGACCCACTATTATGGGGGGATCCGCAAATACCAGTGGGGAACGGTGCCGCTGGCGATCCATGGCGTAGTGGTAAAGAAGGACGGGGAAACCGTAGATTTGTGCATTGGCGAAAAAGAGGGGGATCCGGTGTTTTGTGTCACGGATCTGCTGCCCCACCTGGCGGCCAAACAGAATGAGAGGAAGCTGAGTGAGGGCTTAAAAGGGGAGGAACTCAATATTGTGGCCGGTTCCCTGCCATTTGCCGATGAGGAAATCAAGGAGCCGGTGAAGCTGCTGGTACTGAAGCTTCTGCATGACAGGTACGGGATAACGGAGGCAGATTTTTACCGTGCGGAGATCGAGTTGGTACCGGCACAGAAGGCGGTGGATGTAGGGCTGGACCGCAGCCTTGTCGGGGCTTACGGCCAGGATGACCGGGTTTGTGCATATACGGCGCTGATGGCGGAAATAGAGGCAAAGCTTCCTAAGTATACGACGGTAACCGTACTGACAGACAAGGAGGAGATCGGGTCAGAGGGGAATACGGGGATGAACTCGGCATACCTTAAGCATTATGTGGAGGATCTGGCAGAGGCGGCAGGCGTCCGTGCCCGAGACGTGTTCCGCAATTCGCTGTGCCTGTCATCGGATGTGAATGCGGCCTATGACCCGACTTTTGCCGATGTATTTGAGGCAAACAATTCCAGCTATATCAATAAGGGCTGCGTGCTGACCAAATATACGGGCGCCCGAGGAAAGTCCGGAGCCAATGATGCCAGCGCAGAGACGATGGCCAGGGTCATTGCGGCCATGGAGAAAGAGGGCGTATACTGGCAGGCAGGGGAGTTGGGCGCCGTGGACCAGGGCGGCGGCGGCACCATCGCCAAGTATGTGGCACAGCTGGACATTGATGTGGTTGATTTAGGGGTGCCGATCCTCTCCATGCACGCCCCGTTTGAACTGGCCTCCAAGCTGGACGTCTACAATACTTATAAGGCTTTCCAGGCATTTTATAAAGCCTGAGGGCAGCTGGCATTTGCTGCAAACATTCTGAATTTTTTGTGAATTTATTATGAAAAGGGTTTTTTTAAAGGGCAGGGTGTGATATAAGTGTAGGGGATATGCGGATATCTGTTGTGAAAATATTAGAAAAGAGGAAAAAGGAATAGAATGAAAAAATTTGTAAAGCCGCTTTTGTGCGGAATGGTGGTTATGGCGCTGGTGGCCGGGTGCTCAAAGAAGCAGGAGGCCGGGGGTACGTCTGCGGCAGAAGACTCCACAGGTGCATCGGAGGCGGCCTCTACAGAAGCGGGGCAGGTGGCTGATGTGGACCTGGGGGAGGTGGCGTCCCTGGGTGAGTATAAGGGGCTGGAGGTAACCCGGATGTCCACCGAAGTGACGGACGAGGAACTGGATGCACGGATCCAGAGCATTTTAGACGCCAATCCGGAATATGTGGCAGTCACGGACCGGGCGGCCAAGGAAGGCGATATTGTGGACATTGATTATGTGGGCATGAAGGACGGTGTTGCCTTTGAGGGCGGTACGGCACAGGGATATAAGCTGGAACTGGGCTCCCACAGCTTTATTGACGGATTTGAGGACGGACTGGTGGGTGCAAAGACCGGGGAAGAGAAAAGCCTGAACCTGACCTTTCCCGAGCAGTACCAATCAGAGGAGTTGGCCGGGCAGGCAGTGGTGTTCGATGTGACGGTAAACGGAATTGAGGAGAAGAAGGACGCAGTGCTGGATGACAATTTTGTGCAGCGGATGTCGGACTTTACTACCGTAGACGAATTTAAGGCGGACACGCTGGCAGATATGCAGAAGGAGAAAGAAACTTATGCAGACCAGAAGCTGGAGAACGACGTATTCCTGGCGGCTGTGGAGGGATCGGAGTTTGATGTTAACCCGGAGGCGGTGGAAAACCAGTATAATAACCAGCTGAACTACTACAACGGCATGGTAAGCATGTACGGGATGGGGCTGGCGGATTATGCGGGCATGTTCGGCATGACGGAGGACCAGTTTAAGGAAGACCTGCGCAAAGCAGCGGAGATTTCGGTCAAGCAGCAGCTGCTGGTGACTGCGATCGCTGAAAAAGAAGGCTTCCAGGTAGAGGATGCTGACCGGGAGGTTGTGGCCGGGCAGTACGGGATGGATGTCAAGGCTCTGCAGGAGAATTACGGGGAGGAAGCGGTGGACAGCACAGCCATGATGTTTAAGGTTGTGAATTTCCTGAAAGACAATGCAAGCGTGAAGTAAAGAAAGGAAGGAAAAGGGGAGGCCGGAAAACAAGGAAGGAAAGCCAGGGCAGGAAGCATTTGGCAGTTTTTCGGCCGGCTCCTTTAGGCATGGAAGGACAAATGGCAATGATTAACAAAAATCGTCAAAATTTTGGCGATTTTTTAATATTTGCTAATGAAATTTTTTCTCGCTTATGATACAATAGGTATCGTGACAAAGTCCTTCGGATTGCCGGGAAGGGGTAACTGCCTATGGTTCTGGGCGGCTGCAGACGGGGATACCGGCAGTTTGGGAAAGGCATATTCCGGATGGCGGGAATATTCCGGAAGCATCACAAAGCATCCAAAAGACGCGCCGGCGGTGCGTTTTGTAGGACTCTCAAAAATAAAGGAGGATAAAAAGTATGGGATACAAAGTCAGCTTCGAAGAAGTAAATAAGATCTTCGACCAGCTCCAGGGCGAATACGAGATATGGGCCCCCAAGAGATTTGCCGGAAAAGGCCGGTACTCCGATTTGGACATCATTAAATATGACAAGGTGTCCAAGGTAGAGGAGATTGAGTTTAAGGAGAAATCCGATTATCCGGCGAAGGAGGTTTTAAGCCCGGTCACCCAGTCCCTGTTCTACTTTACTGAGGATGAGTTCCGTGAGAGCAAGGCAACCAGCAAGAAACTGCTGATTTTCATGCGCCCGTGTGATATCAATGCACAGCACCACCAGGAGAAGATTTACCTGGAGAACGGCGGCTTTGCCGATATGTACTATCAGCGGATGAACGAGAAGGTTAAGATCGTGATGATGGAGTGTACCGAAGGCTGGGATACCTGCTTCTGCGTGAGCATGGGCTCCAATAAGGCTGAGGATTATGCACTGGCTGTCCGCGTAGGCGAGGGCGAACTGACTGTGGATGTGAAGGATGAGGCGTTTGCACCGTTGTTTGCTGAGGCAGCTGCCACTGATTTCAAGCCGGAGTTCATCGAGAAGAATGAGATCGAACTTACGATTCCGGAGATTCCGAACAAGGAAGTCCTGACGAAGTTAAAGAGCCATCCGATGTGGAATGAATACAACAAGCGCTGCATTTCCTGCGGCTCCTGTACGGTAGCCTGCAGCACCTGTACCTGTTTTAGCACCACGGATGTGATTTATAATGAGAACACCAACGTAGGTGAGAGAAAGAGAACCACCGCTTCCTGCCAGATCGAGGGCTTTACCGACATGGCCGGCGGACATGTGTTCCGCAAGACAGCTGCCGACAGAATGCGCTATAAAGTGCTCCATAAGTTCCATGACTACAAGGCACGCTTCAAAGATTTCCATATGTGTGTGGGCTGCGGCCGCTGCACCAGCAGATGCCCGGAATTTATCTCCATCACCGCTACCGTGAACAAGATGGCGAAGGCGATCGATGAGATCCTTGCAGAAGAAAGCAAATAAGGAAGGGGGACGAACAGAATGAATAATATTGTAAAACCGGTTCCGTGTAAGATCCTGGAAGTTAAGAAAGAAAGCAAATTAGAATATACCTTTAAAGTGGAAACCGATATCAAACCTGCCCATGGGCAGTTTTTACAGCTCTCCATTCCGAAGATCGGCGAGGCTCCCATCTCTGTCAGCGCTTACGGTGACGGCTGGATTGATTTTACCATCCGTTCCGTCGGCAAGGTGACGGACGAGATCTTCACCAAGGGCCCGGGCGATGTATTGTTCCTGCGCGGTGCTTACGGCAAGGGCTGGCCGGTAGAGAAATTTGAAGGCAAGCATGTGGTGGTGATCACCGGCGGTACCGGCCTGGCTCCGGTGAGAAGCATGCTGAACAAGTTCTACAATGAGCCTGATTATACCAAGAGCGTTACCCTGATCACCGGCTTCAAGAATGAAGAGGGCATTGTGTTTACGGGCGAACTGGAGAAGTGGAAAGACCGTTTCACCACCTTCTACACCCTGGATGCAGAGAAGAAGGAAGGCTGGAATACCGGCTTTGTGACCGAGTTTGTATCCAAGGTTGACTGGGCGTCCTTTGGCGATAACTATGAGGTCGTTATCGTGGGGCCGCCGCCAATGATGAAGTTTACTGGCATCGAGTGCAGCAAGTGCGGCGTGCCGGATGACAAGATTTGGGTATCCTTTGAGCGCAGGATGTCTTGTGCGGTAGGTAAGTGCGGCCATTGCCGTATTGATGAGGTATATGTATGCCTGGAGGGTCCGGTGTTCAACTACACTCAGGCAAAATATCTGGTAGACTAAGGAAGGGAGCGTAAAAATATGAATCACGATATCGACGTTAAGAAAGTCCGTATAAATTGTTACAGACAGTCCAAGGTTGCGGGAGAATTCATGCTTCAGCTGCGCGTTCCCGGCGGTCTGATCAGTGCGAAGCATCTGTCCCTTGTCCAGGAACTGTGCGAGACCTATGGAAATGGGACATTCCATATGGGTACCCGCCAGACATTGAACGTACCGGGCATCAAGTATGAGAATATCGAGGCCTGCAATAAGAAGATCCAGGAGTACATCAAGGATGTGGATGTGGAGATGTGCGGTGTGGATATGGAGACCATCGCCCACCAGCCGGCAGAGTATGACCCGCAGAGCGGTTATCCTACCATCGGCGCCCGCAATATCATGTCCTGTATCGGCAATGCCCATTGTATCAAAGGCAATGCCAATACCTATGAACTGGCAAGAAAGATTGAGAAGCTGATCTTCCCGTCCCATTACCATATCAAGGTAGCGGTAGCCGGATGCCCGAATGACTGTGTGAAGGCAAACTTCAATGATTTCGGTGTGATGGGTATCAACAAGATGGTTTACGATTATGACCGTTGTATCGGCTGCGGCGCTTGTGCAAAAGCTTGTGAGCATCATGCAACCGGCGTACTGACCCTGAATAAGGACGGCAAGATTGATAAGGATACCTGCTGCTGCGTAGGCTGCGGCGAGTGTGTGATCGCCTGCCCGACCAGCGCATGGACCAGGAACCCGAAGAAGCTGTACCGTGTGACATTAGGCGGACGTACCGGAAAGCAGAATCCTCGTTCCGGCAAGCTGTTCTTGAACTGGGTGACGGAGGATGTAGTCCTGGGCATGTTTGCCAACTGGCAGAAGTTCTCCGCATGGGCGCTGGATTATAAGCCGGAGTACCTGCATGGCGGACATCTGATTGACCGTGTGGGCTACAAGGCATTTGTGAAGCACATCTTTGAAGGTGTGGAGTTCAATCCGGAAGCGAAGATGGCAGATGACATCTACTGGGCCGAGAACGAGCAGAGAGGCAACATGCATGTGATGCCGCTGTCCCAGCATAAGCACGCGGGTCCCCAGGCATAAGCATTGTTGGCTTTTTGAGGCATAACCATAAAGGGAGGAACTGGCAGGAGGCTGTCGGTTCCTTCTTTATGTTATGGGCCGAGACGCTATATGGCGGTTGGCAAAGGGCAGGCAGGGGAAGGAAAACGGTTGAGAATGGATCGCAAATAGATTATAATAAAGGATGGTCTTTGGAAGACCATGATCCAAACAAAGTATATTTATAACAGGAGGGGGACATTATGGTATTGGAACCAGACAACAGGATGAAACAGAAGATGGCCAAGAACGGCAGTGTGCTTCAGTTCATGTATAGCGTGGCAGGAGCCGGGAAAGGGCTGGCTGCTATGGGAGTCATGCTGATTTGGATTGCCGTGCTGCTGGCAGCGGCCTTGTTTCGCATCATAGGAACGCAAAAGGCGGTAATGGTGGCAGCAGGGATCATTGTTCCTGGTATCCTTTTGGCGGCGGCAGGGGTTTCCATGCAGAAAAAGAGGGAACGCGGCTGGGCGGCGGCTTATACGAAACTAAGCGGCATGGATGAAAAGGAACTTCATCAGGTTGACCAGGAGTTTCAACAGCCGGGGACAGTGCTTTTTTCCTTTGATAAGGGGAAGGACTCCAACAGTTTAAAGAAGATGGGTTTTATCACAGCCAATTATATCAAATTCCCCGGAATAAACCCGTTCCTGCTCCGCCTGGATGATCTGGTGGCCTGCTTTTATACGAAGAAGATGCTCTGTAGGGATGGCGGGTATGACCATGGGTTTATTGCTTATCCGGTAGAAGGGGAGTGGACGTTTGTGATGGACAGCCCTCCGGAGAAGGCCAGCTTAGAGATTGTAAAGCTGGTAAAGGAGCATAATCCAAAGGTTATTACAGATCACTTTTTTGCCTATGAAGGGAAGGAGTATGATGCCTTCGGAGGCATGGAAGAGGTCATTGAACTTCATAAACGGGTTTATGGCAAGCGATAGAAAAGGATAGAGGAGATGCTGAAAATGACAGAGATAAAATGCCCCTCCTGTGGGGGGCGGTTAGAACTTGATCCCGAGAACCCCAATATAGAGACATGCCGTCAGTGCAATAAGAAATATGCCGTCCAGTGGATCCATTCTGAGGCGACGGGGGAGGATAAGCTGGATCTGCGGCAGGTACAGGACAGGATTGACTATAAGCCGGTTCAGAAGAAGGAGCCGAAGAAAACCGGCTGGGAGCCGTATGGCTGGAAGCGCGGCGTTGCCCTGGTGGTGCTGTTTTTCGTGCTGATGGGGATTATGTACGGCCCGAAGGTGTATCAGCGCTATCAGATGGACCATGGGGGGATCACGGTGGAGGCAGACGCTCCTAAATAAAAACAGGGGGTGGCAGGGATGAATCCAAATCATGGTTTGCAGCAGGTAAAATATGCGTTTTTCCTGGTATTGGGTTCCGTCATTTATGGGATCGGAACCCACTGCTTTGTGATGCCAGCCAACATTGCACCTGGAGGTGCAGTCGGGCTGGCACTGATTGTCAATTATTTAAGCGGCTTGCCGGTTGGGGTTCTGACGATTCTCCTCAACATCCCCTTGCTGGCATTGGCCTGGTTCATGCTTAGCCGCCGGTTTGTAGCCACTACTGGTATTGCCTGTGCGGTGTGTTCCGTGATCCTGGACTTTGCGGTTGCGCCTTTATTTCCCACCTATGGGGGAGACCGGCTGATGAGCAGCCTGTTTGGCGGGATTTTGGTGGGAGTCGGCATGTCCTGTATCTTCATGACCGGTTCCACCACGGGCGGCACGGATATCCTGGGATATATTATGCAGAAAAAGAAGCCCCATATCTCTATCGGGAAGGCGCTGCTGATGGTGGATGGGGTTATATTGCTGTTGTCCATCTACGTATTCCAGAACGTGGAAGCAGGGCTTTTCGGCCTGATCAGCCTGTTTGCCCAGACCCGGGTGATGGATGCCATCATTTACGGAAACGATATCGGGAGCATGGTGACGATTGTGACCCGGTATCCGGAGAAAATCACGGAAGGGATCCTGGTGGAACTAGAACGCAGCGCGACGGTGATGGATGCCAAGGGCGCCTACAGCGGGGCGGATGTGAAGGTGCTCCTTTGCAGTATCCGCAAGCATGAGTTCTATAAGCTGAAAAGGATTATCTATGGTGCCGACCCGAATGCGTTTATCATGGTGACGGAGACTACGGAGGTTTTTGGGGAAGGGTTTAAGGGGATGGATGCATAATTGGATTTGTTGGCTGGGGGGGGGTACGCCTGGAAGAGCGGGGAGGGAGGGCGGGATGGCTGCGGGCAGCGCAGGGATACCTGGTTTGTGGTTTCGGGATTTAAGGAGTGCTAAAGCTTCCGTATTTTGCTAAGGGCGAAGTGAAAATGCCCAAACTCGCTGCGCTCAGACAGTGTGCATTTTCGCTTCAACGCAAAATATGGAAGCTTAAGCATTCCTAAAATCCCTGCAAATGCAAACCAGGTATTCCCTGCGCTGCCCGCAGCCGCCCCGCCCTCCCTCCCCGCTCTTCCAGGCTGTTTGTTGGCGGCTGTGAGGTGGTGTATGGTGGAGGGGGATGTTAAAGGGAAGTATTTGGGGGATTGGGTGGTTTGGGCTTGACAGGGGGGTGGGGGGTGGGTATAATAGAGGAAAATGAATGTTTAGGAGGATGCTGCATGTTGAGTGTGGTTGTGAGGAAGGAAATTGCAAAATAAATATTGCAGGGGAGATTTTCGGGAGTTTGGGCCTGGGGGTCTGCCTGGTTGGCGGCGGGTAAAAGCCGTTGACGTTTTCGCCTTACAATTGCTTGATAGTGTGGTATCTGTTTTCTGGGGACGGGATAAGCATGGCTGTATGGCCATGCTTTTTGTGTGTTTGCCTGGAAGCATGGCTGTGGGATGCCGGGCATTTTTGGTGCTCCTGGCATTCTTTGGATGCTGGGATCTTTCCTGGGGATGGCTGCCTGGGCTGTGGCTGTGACAGCGTCTGGTGTTGTGAGGCGGTTGGGAGCCGCGTACTATATCGCTTGGCGGCGGGCATATGACAGGAAAGGGAATAGAGAAATGAATATTGAGAAGCAGATTGAATTTGATAAGATTAAAGAAATGTGGATGGAGCGGGCGGTCACGGAGTGGACGAGGGAACAGATACGGGAGGTGTCTTTTTGCCTGTCGGAGAGGGAACTGAGGAAGCAGCTTAAGGATACCACGGACAGCCGGAAGCTGATGGAAAAGCTGGGGGCGCCGCCGCTGCAGAACGTGGCAGCCATCCGGGAAATCCTGATGGCTGCCGGGAAGGGGGACTGCCTGACGCCGCACCAGCTGGAACGGGTGGAGAAGGTGCTGGCAGCAGTCCGGCGGCTGAAGGATTATTTGGCCAGAGGGAAGCTGTATGAGAACCCGCTGGCTTATTATGAGGAGGACCTGCAGGAACTGGGGGAACTGCGGGAGGAGATTGGCAGGCAAATCCGGGGAGGGGAGGTGGATGACCGTGCCTCTAGGGAACTGATGCAGATCCGGGAGCAGATGGTAAGATGTGAGGAGCAGATGAAGCAGAAGGCGGAGCAGGTGATGCGCGCGAATAAGGAATGCATGGCAGACCATTATTGCACGCTGCGGAATGGGAGAGTCTGTGTGCCGGTGAAAAAAGAATATAAGTTTCGGATTGCGGGAAGTGTGATCGACAAATCAGCCACCGGGAATACGCTGTTTCTGGAACCGGCAGGGGTGGCAAAATATTATGAGGAACTGCAGCTGCTCCAGATCAGCGAGGAAAATGAGGTCTATCGGATTTTGTATACCCTGACGGCCATGATTGCGGATGCGGCGGAGCAGATGGAGAAAAATATTACACGGATGGAAAGGCTGGATTTCGTATTGTCCAAGGGCAAGCTGAGCATGGATATGGATGGGGTGGAGCCTTTGGTGAATACGGAGGGCAGGATTAGCCTCCGTGATGCCAGGCATCCGCTGATGGAACCGGGGATCCATGTGCCCCTGCAATTTGCTATAGGGGAGGATGTCCGGGGGATTGTCATTACCGGCCCCAACACCGGAGGCAAGACGGTGGCGATTAAGACGGTGATGCTCAGCTGCATGATGGCGCAGTGCGGGCTGCATGTTACCTGCAAGGAGGCGGATATCTGCATGAGCAATTCCTATCTTTGTGATATCGGTGACGGGCAGGATATTGCGGAGAATCTGTCTACCTTCTCGGCACATATGAAAAATGTGCTGGAGATTTTGCGGGAGGTGAACCGGGACAGCCTGGTGATTATGGATGAACTGGGTTCCGGGACAGACCCGGCGGAGGGGATGGGCATTGCGGTTGCCATCCTGGAGGAACTGCGCAAAAGCGGTGCGGTTTTTCTTGCCACGACACATTATCCGGAGGTAAAGGAGTATGCAGCCCGGACGCCGGGGGTTGTGAATGCGAGGATGGCCTTTGACTGGGAGACCCTGCAGCCGACATATCAGATGGTGATCGGCGAGGCGGGGGAAAGCTGTGCCTTCCATATTGCAGAACGCCTGGGAATGCCAAATGAGATGCTGCGGGTGGCAGTCCGGGCGGCTTATGGCGAAGAGGCGGAGAAAAGCTATCACTTCCAAAAGGAGGACACCAGGATCGAGAAAAGAAGGATCCCGGGGATTTCCCGGATGGGGAAGGCAAAAAAGGAGAGCGGGCTGGAGCAGAAGTTCAGGCGGGGGGACAGCGTGATGGTTTATCCGGACAAGAAGATTGGGATCGTGTGTGAACCGGTGAACGAGAAAGGGGTGCTAAGGGTGCAGCTTCCGGGCAAAAAGATCTGGATTAACCATAAGCGGGTGAAACTCCAGGTGGCAGCGTCCAAACTATACCCGCCGGATTATGATTTTTCTGTCATTTTTGATACAGTGGAGAACAGGAAGCTGCGGCATGATATGGAAAGGAAGTATACCGAAGGGATGATTTTGGCGTCAGAATCATCTTGCAAAGGTTCCGGCACTCTGCTATAGTTAATTGTTAGAAAACTTAGGCATCAGCAATGATGGATGGAGCAAGGGGAAGGGCAGGGATAGAGGACAATGAAGCTTCGGATAGGAACGAGAAAGAGCAGGCTGGCCATGGTGCAGACAGAACTGGTGAGGGATGCAATACTGGCACATTTTCCGGACATGGAGATTGAACTGGTGCCGATCAGCACGAAGGGAGACCGGCAGCTGGACCGGCCGCTCACCAGCTTTGGCGGGAAAGGGGTGTTTACCCGGGAACTGGAGGAGGCGCTTTTGCGGGGAGAGGTGGATATGGCGGTACACAGTGCCAAGGATATGCCGATGGAGTTTCCCGCAGGGCTGGCCTTGGGAGCTGTGCTTTGCCGGGAGGATCCGCGGGATGTGCTGGTGACGGCCAGTGGGCTCCGGGTGAGGGAACTGCCTGCCGGGAGTGTGGTTGGCACCAGCAGCCTGCGCAGGGAGCTGCAGGTCAGGAGCCTGAACCCGCAGGTGCAGATTAAGCTTTTGCGGGGGAATGTGCAGACGCGGCTGGAGAAGCTGCGTGCGGGTGGCTATGACGGGATCCTGCTGGCAGCTGCGGGGTTAAAACGCCTGGGGATAACCGAGCAGGATGGGCTGCGGTTTGAGTATCTGGATACCGGGGAATTTATCCCGGCGCCGGGGCAGGGGATCCTGGGGGTGGAGATCCGTGAGGGCGAGTTGGCTGAGGTGATGGCTGCCATCCATTCGCCCAAGGATGCAGCCATGCTGCAAGCGGAACGGGAGTATTTAAGGATCCTAGGAGGCAGCTGCAATGCACCATGTGCCGCTTATTGCCGGCAGGAGGGAGAGCGGCTGGCGATGTCGGTGATGTATGCCAGGGACGGACAGCATCCGGTGTTCCGGGAAGAGAGCATGGAGATAGCCGGCCGGGAGCCGGGCAGCAGGACGGATTGGGAGGGACAAGGGACAGGCAAAGGGGAACCGGAGGCGGGGCAGTCCGGGATCATGGCCTTGGCAGAGGGTCTGGCAGTTCGCCTGGCAGAACAGGTACGGCTGCGCCCGGTATCCCTGGTGGGAGCCGGGCCGGGGGATGCGGGGCTGTTTACCCGCAAAGGGACGGAGTGCGTCCGGAGGGCGGATGTGATTGTCTATGACAACCTGATCTCCGGTTCGATCCTTAATGAGGCACGCCTGGATGCAGAACTGGTCTATGCGGGGAAACGTTCGAGCAACCACCATCTGACCCAGGAGGAAATCAACCAGGTGCTGGTGGAACAGGCATTGCAGGGGAAGTATGTAGTCCGGTTAAAGGGCGGAGACCCGTTTATCTTTGGCCGCGGCGGTGAGGAGGCTCTGGCGCTCGGGGAGCAGGGGATACCTTTTGAGATTGTGCCGGGGGTTTCTTCTTCCTACAGCGTCCCTGCCTATGCCGGAATCCCGGTGACGCAGCGGGGGCTGGCGTCTTCTTTCCATGTGGTTACCGGGCATGAAGGCGCGCATAAGACAGAGGAGGTGCTGGATTATGCAACCCTTGCGAAGGAAGAGGGGACCCTGGTCTTTTTGATGGGTCTTAAAAACCTGGGCAGGATTGCACGGGAACTGCTGGTAAACGGAAAGGATAAAGACACGCCTGCAGCCGTGATCCAGGACGGAACCACGGCGAAACAAAGAAAGGTAGTTTCGACGCTGGAGCATATCGCAGAGGCGGCGGAACAGGCCGGGATAGAGACACCGGCGATTACGGTGGTGGGGGCTGTGGCAGAACTGGAAAAACGGCTGGGCTGGTATGGCCGGGGGGCGCTTTTCGGCAAGAGGGTCCTGATCACGGGAAGCCGGTACCTGGTGAGGGAAATGGAGGCAGCACTTAGGCCTTATGGGGCAGACACAGTGGCTGTCAGCGTGATTGAAAGCCGGGCGCTTCCGGGAGAAAAGACCCGTAAGGCGCTGGAGGAGATCCAGGATTACCAGTGGCTGGTATTTACCAGCAGCAACGGCGTGGACTTGTTTTTTGAACTATTGCTGAGAGAAGAGGTGGATCTGCGCCGGCTGATGCACTTAAGGTTTGCCGGGATTGGGAGGAAGACGGCGGCGGCACTGAAAAGGCATGGGTTTTCCTGCGATTTTGTGCCGTCCGGGTTTTCGGGGGCAGACCTGGCGCGGGAGTGGATCCCTGCCTTGGGGAAGGAGGAACGCGTCCTGCTGATGAGGGCAAAAGACGGTTCCCCGGTACTGGCAAAGAAGCTGGCAGAGGCAGGGGTGAAATTTAACGATGTGCCCCTTTATGAGACCTGGGTGGATGGAAGGCGGCAGGAGGAGTTAAACCGGGCACTTTTGGAGGCAGATTATGTGGCCGTGGCCAGCAGTTCAGCGGTGAAGGCACTATGCGGTATGATGGAGGATAAGGCGAACATGCGGGCAAGAGTCATATCCATCGGGCCGTCCACGACAAAGACGGCAGAGGAGATGGGGCTTTGCGTGTGGAAGACGGCCAGTGAATATACCTCAGAGGGGATGGTGGCGGCAATTTTAGGGGACGTAATGCCTGGGGAAGGAAAAACAGCAAGGGGAGGAGAATAAGAAGGTGGATATCAGAAAATCGGAAGATTTATTCAAACGGTCTAGGGAGCGGATCCCCGGCGGGGTGAACAGCCCGGTGCGGGCGTTTGGCTCTGTGGGGCGGACACCGTTGTTTATCGACCATGCAAGAGGGAGCCATATCACGGATGTGGACGGTAATGTTTTTATTGATTATGTCTGTTCCTGGGGGCCAGGGATCCTGGGCCATGCCCATCCGGAGGTGGTCGAGGCGGTGCAGAAGGCCTGCGCGGACGGGCTGACTTACGGGGCTCCGACAGAGAAGGAACTGCTGCTGGCGGAACTGATCCATGAGGCAATGCCGTCTGTGGAGAAGGTGCGCCTGGTCAGTTCGGGCACAGAGGCGGTGATGAGCGCCATCCGGGTGGCCAGAGGCTATACCGGCCGGGATTTGATCCTGAAATTTAAAGGGAATTACCACGGGCACTCGGACGGGCTGCTGGTGAAAGCAGGCTCGGCAGCCCTGACGACGGCGGTGCCCGACAGCGGCGGGGTTCCGGCTTCCTATACGCAAAATACCCTGGTAGCGCTTTACAATGACCGGGATTCCGTGAAGGAACTGATGAAACGTTACCCCGGCCAGGTGGCGGCGGTTATCGTTGAGCCGGTGGCTGCCAACATGGGCGTGGTATTGCCGGAGGACGGCTTTTTGCAATTCTTGCGGGAAATCACCCAACAGTATGGGGCATTGCTGATTTTCGATGAGGTGATTACCGGATTCCGTCTGGGAATGGGAGGGGCGCAGGAATATTTTGGCGTAAAGCCGGACATGACGACTTTAGGCAAGATCGTAGGAGGGGGAATGCCGATGGCGGCCTACGGCGGCCGGGAGGAGATCATGGATATGGTGTCCCCCATCGGGCCGGTCTATCAGGCCGGAACCTTGTCCGGCAATCCCATTGCCACGACGGCAGGGATCGCTACCCTGGAAATTTTGAGGCGGCACCCGGAATATTACGGGCAGATCGAGCAGAAGGCACAGCGCCTGGCAGGGGCATTCAGGGAGAGAGCCCAAAAGACGGGAGAGGCTATCTGGGTGAACCAGGTGGGTTCCCTGCTCAGCGCTTTTTTCACAGCCGGGCCGGTACGCGACTATGACAGCGCCACGTCCTCTGACACAACGGCATATGCACGGTATTTCGGCCGGATGCTGGAACATGGCGTATATGTGGCTCCGTCCCAGTTTGAGGCAATGTTTGTTTCAGCGGCACATACGGAGGAAGAAATCGGGGAGACCTGCAGAGCGATCCTTGGGTAAGCTGCCAGACAGGACTTTGCGGGATAAAAGAAACGGAGCCGGATATGGGAATCTATTTATTAAGTCTGAGCCACAAGACAACACCTCTGGAAATCCGCTCGCTTTTTGCGTATTCTGAGGAAACAAAAGAAAAAGTGCTGGAAGGGCTTCTGGCATCGGGGTGGGTGGACGAGGCGGTAGTGCTCTCTACCTGCAACCGGACGGAGATTTACTGCCATGCTGCGGACAGCGGCAAGGAACCGGCAATGCAGGTTCTAAAGGTTATGGAGCAGGAGGCCATACGGGCAGCCAAAGCAGAGGCAGCCGAGGACATTGGCCGTTATTTCCTCCGCTACTACGGCAGGCAGGCCGTGCACCACTTGTTCCAGGTGGCTGCAGGCCTGGACTCGATGGTTATCGGCGAGGATCAGATCCTGGGGCAGGTGAAGCAGGCCCATGATTTTTCCCACGAGAGGGGATATTGCAGAAGCTATTTGAATACGTTATTCCGGGATGCCGTGACCGGGGCAAAAAAGGTAAAGACGGATACAGGGCTTTCCAAGACACCGATTTCCACGGCAGGGCTGGCGATCCGTGCGGCGGAAGAGCGCCTGGGAGGGCTGCGGGGGAAAAAGCTGATGATCCTCGGCGCTACCGGGCGGATCGGGGGCATTGTGCTGAAAAATGTGCAGCAGGTTGCGGAACTGGAAATATATGTTACCACGCGCAGCCGCACTTCCCTGGAGAAGCTGGGGCATGGCCTGCGTTACCAGGCGGTTCCCTATGAGGAACGCTATTCGTGGCTCGATAAGATGGACGTGGTGGTAAGCGCCACCGCCAGCCCCCACTATACCTTGACGGCGCATGGCTTAAGGAAGCACCTGAAAACAGACAAGGAACGGGTATTTTTGGATCTGGCAGTCCCGCCGGACATCGAAAAGGTCTCAATGCCGGGGTTCTGGTACTATAATATCGAGGATATGGCAGAACTGGCCCGCCAGAACAACGAGCGGAAGCTGGCGGAGGTGCCGTTGGCAGGACGGATTATCGAGGAGTATGAAAACCAGTATGACAAGTGGCTCCTTTACCGGGACAACCAAAACTGCATGGAGGAATGGAAAAGCATAATCCTGCAGGACATCAGTGAGAAAGGGGCTGAGGCGGCAGTCAGCCGCCTGCTTTACCAGCTGCGGGAGGCCGGGACGGTGGAGGAGGTGGAACACTTCCTGGCCATGCTGGACAAGGCAAACGGGGAGGAAAGGAAGGCAGCCCGGCAAAGGCCGGTTCCGGCGAAGAAAAAGCAGCCGTCAGAGCCCAAGGCATATTTCCCTCTGTTTTTCGACATGAAATACAAGCGGGTTTTGGTGGCAGGAGCCGGAAAAATTGCCGCCCGGAGAGCCGAGGCGCTGGCAGCATTCGGCGCCGAGGTACAGGTGGTGGCCCCATCCGGTTCCGGGCAGATGGAGCAGCTGGCAGCACAGGGCATGGTACGCTGGGAGAAACGTTGTTTTGTGCCGGAAGATGTGTCGGGGTGCGACATGGTGATCGCGGCCACCGACGATGCACAAATAAACAGGCAGATTATCCGCTGCTGCCGTGAAAGGCAGATCTTAGCCAACCATGCCGGGGACAAGAGCCAGTGTGATTTTTATTTCCCTGGGGTTGCCCGGGAGGGAAGCCTGGTAGTAGGGGTGACGGCCTCCGGGAAAGACCATAAGCTGGCCAGTGAGGTGACCGGGCGCCTGCAGTCGTGGCTGAAACAATTTGTACGCGGATGAGCGTTTCCGGCACGGCATTGCCAGGGAAGGGATTATCAGGAAGGAGGGGTATCATAATGATACAAAGACCAAGAAGGCTGCGTGGAAATGCAGTTCTAAGGAAGATGGTGCGCGAGACCAGGGTGGATAAATCCTCACTGGTTTATCCGGTTTTTGTCCGGGAGGGAGAACATATCCGCGAGGAGATTTCCACCATGCCGGGGCAATACCGCTATTCCGTTGACAGTCTGCCATACAAGCTGGAGTCCTTGAAAAAGGCCGGGGTGGACAGCGTCATCTTTTTCGGCATTCCGGACAAGAAAGACGAGGAGGGAAGCGGTGCCTACGCGGAGGACGGGATTGTGCAGAAGGCGCTGCGGGAAGCAAGGAAGCAATTCGGCACAGAACTATACCTGATTACCGATGTGTGCATGTGCGAGTACACCTCCCACGGGCACTGCGGGGTGCTGTGCGGCCATGAGGTTGACAATGACCCCACACTTAGGCTGTTGTCAAAAACAGCCCTCTCCCATGTCCAGGCAGGAGCAGACATGGTGGCTCCTTCCGACATGATGGACGGCCGGGTATTGGCGATCCGCAATGAACTCGATGCACATGGCTTTGCCAATACCCCGATTATGTCCTACGCGGTAAAATATGCTTCCGGTTTTTACGGCCCGTTCCGGGATGCGGCGGGTTCTGCGCCTTCGTTCGGAGACCGGAAGTCATACCAGATGGATTTCCACAACCGCAAGGAGGGGATCAAAGAAGCGCTGATGGATGTGGAGGAAGGCGCGGATATTGTGATGGTAAAACCTGCGCTGGCCTACCAGGACATGATCCGTGAGGTGGCCGATCTAGTGGAAATCCCTGTAGCGGCCTACAGTGTCAGCGGAGAATATGCGATGGTAAAAGCCGGGGCAAAGCTGGGCTTTATAGAGGAGGAACGGATGATTGCAGAAATGGCCATAGGCGCCTACCGTGCCGGGGCATCTGTCTACCTGACTTACTTTGCAGAAGAGACTGCCCGTTTGATGGATGCGGGGATCATCGGATAACCCCATAAAAATCCCCCTGGTTTGTGGTCGTATGGCCACAAACCAGGGGGATTTGCATACATCATTTTCTACCAGGTCTTTTCCAATCCCATCTTGAAGTCTACCTGGAAAGGATTATCCTCCCGTGTCTTTAACTCCTCATACAATGCCCGGCGCTCTGCGCTGTCGCCGCCGTTCCAATACTCATAGCCGCGCAGGTAACTGTCAATCAGGTCATCCCAGGTTTCAAACATTGGCTGTATGGTCTGGGCAATCTCCAGGGATTTATCCAGGGCTTCCTGCTCAGAATAATGGCCGGCAATATAGTAATATCCGAGCAGGTTCATCGCACGGCAATAATCCCAGCCATTGATGGCTTCCGGCCCAAACTCTGCATACATTGCATAAGCATTGGCATAGGACTGAGCCTCCTCCGCATCAAAGCCAAAATCATTGGAGAGCATGGCGATAAGATCCTCCGAAGAGGTATCCGCAGTGACTCCGTTTTCTTCAAGTGTTTTCATATCCTCGGCAAAGCCTGTCCGATGGCCTTCTGTCAAGATCCATTCCAAAGTTTCATCGGCACTGGCACGGTCGGTTACATCCCACCATTCCGGCAGAAGCTGCTGGACGGCAGCCGCAGATTCATCATTGGCAGGCAGGCCGCCGAACAGGTTATAATCCCAATTGTTCAATGCCGTAAGTATGGCATAGGAAGCGTTGAACCAGCGGATGGTATCGCTCATTTCAGCGGAAAAATTATTCTCTGCCTCCGGGGCATCCTCATGGAACTTGGAACAGGATGCCTGGAAGGAAGCGATGTCATCATCTTTCATCTTGTCAGCGATATAAGCCAGTGCATAGTAAGCATAGCCGGTTTCCCCATAGACGACAAAGGAATCCCCGGTTACACCGCCGGCGCTCATCTTGGCACGGGAAGCGGTCACATTGTTCATATCCGGGATAGAGGGGGCGTCGGCCTCCGTCTTGTCAGAAATCTGATAGCTGGATTCAAACAGTTCGATTACAGAATCCAGGGAATCTGCAATCTTGTTTGGCCCGGATTTGGGGAACTGCATGACAACAACAGCCTTATCACCCTTTTTGCTGCCGGCGCCCAGCCAGCAGTCCATCTGCAGGTCTTCCTCTTCCCAGTCCTGGCTGAGGTAAATGGATACGGTTTTGTCAGGGGTGGTAAACTCCTTCATCTTGGAGAGGTAATCCTCTTTTGGTGCATTTTCTTCCTGGGAAGCGCCGGAACTGCCGCTGGTGCTTTTAGAGCCGCAGCCCTGCAAAAACAGCATGGAACAGATGGCAACGAGACAGAAGATAAGAGCCCGGTGCCGGAACTTTTTGTTAAACATGACCTTTTTCTCCTCTTATATAGGTGTATCCTTTGAAAGTGCTGCCAGGCAGCACTTTTAAAAGGTGGATGGTACAACGCAAAGCATTGCACTGGAATTTACAGGGAACACAAAAAAATAATGCCATGGCATTTGCCATAACAAAAGAAAAGCCAGCATCCAGCAAAATGCGAGAAGCCGGAATGCTGGCTTTTAAACGTGGACTTTAGTGGCTGGCATAGTAATCGTCAAACAGTTTGTTGACGGCGGTATGGGTATCGCCGCAGATGGAGGGAAGATCCCCGCCCCAAGCAGCGCCAGCCTGCTCAAACCCCTTTTCTACGGCAGCCTGCATCTTCTTCATGGTCTCAACATCGTCACCGGCTAAAGCGGCAGCAAAATCAAAGATCCGCTGGGAAGTCTGCTTCACGCCCCAGAAGCCATCCTCAGAAATAGCCTCCTGAGCCTCGGCCTTTGTCTTGGCATCTACAGAGTAGTTGCCGCTGGCCATGAATTTCCAGAAATTGTCCCCCTCAAGGGAAGCGGCGGTAATGCCCTGCTTCTGGAAAGTCTGTGTCATCATGTTGGTGAAACGGGACATCTGGCTGTTCAGATCATCCTTTAAACTTTTAACCAGTGCGGCGCGGTCCGAATCACTCATCTTGGTAATATCGGTATCGCGGCTGAATTCAACACGGTCTACATCCGGTGCAGAGGCCTGTGTAGCAGACTCTGCGGCTTTGTCAGAAGCCTTGGCGGATGTGCTGTTGACAGAACTGGCCTGGGTGGACCGGGTATTCTGTGAATACTGCCGAACAACATAATCCTGGCTGTTAACCTGCATAGAAAAATCCTCCTTTTTCCTTTTTATATATTTTATGGGTATACCATTTATAAACTATATCGGCATTTTAAGGGAAAAATAAAGGGGATGAGAAAAATTTATTACGGCGGCAGCCTTCCGGGGAAAGGTTCGCTTGCAATAGGCCAGGAGACATGATAAAATGTGGTAAATTAAAATCTCTCGGGCAGGAAGGAGAAAAGGCTTGATATGAAAATACTGGTAATCAACAGCGGAAGTTCTTCCCTGAAATTCCAGGTGATTGACTCAAAGAGCGAAGAGGTCCTGGCAAAGGGGCTATGTGAGAGGATAGGCATTGACAGCAGGTTTACTTACCGGACATCCGGGGGGATTTCGCTCAAGGAGGCGGTGCCAATGGAGAACCATACACAGGCGGTACACACACTGCTGGACATGCTGGTACACCCGGAGAAGGGCGTGGTTGGTGATTTCCGGGAGATTGACGTGATTGGGCACCGCCTGGTACACGGAGGGGAAAAATTCACCGGCTCCGTAGTGATCACGGAGGAAGTGACCCAGGCGATGACAGAATGCAATGACTTGGCGCCCCTCCATAATCCGGCCAACTTGGTAGGGGTGGAGGCATGTAGGAAATTGATGCCGGACACACTGATGGTCGGTGTGTTTGACACGGCATTTAACCAGACAATGGAGCCAAAAGCATTCCTGTATGGCCTGCCATACCGTTATTACGAAAAATATAAGATCCGCCGCTACGGCTTCCACGGGATCAGCCATAAATATGTATCGCAGCGTGCGGCAGAATTCCTGGGGCAGAACCCCAGGCAGGTGAAGACGATCGTATGCCATTTGGGCAACGGGGCGAGCATCAGTGCGGTAAAATATGGCAAGGTAATCGACAATTCCATGGGGTTTACGCCTCTGGAGGGGCTGGTGATGGGAACCAGGTGCGGGGATGTGGATCCGGGGGCGCTGGAGTTTTTGGCCAAGAAGGAAAACCTGGATTTCCCGCAGGTCATGGCGATTTTGAACCAGGAGTCAGGGGTGCTGGGGATCTCTAAAAATTATTCCAGCGATTTCCGGGAACTGAAGGATGCGGAGATCAAATACAATGAAAAGGCCGCCCTGGCCAGGGAAATCTTTGCCTACAAGGTGGCCAAATACGTAGGAAGTTACGCAGCGGCGATGAACGGGGTAGACAATATCGTATTTACTGCCGGGGTGGGGGAGAACGATTCCGATATCCGGCAGGAGATCTGCGATTATCTGGAATTTTTGGGCATCCGCATCGACGAAGTGAGGAACCGGGAGCAGGGGGAGGCATTTTGTATCTCCGACGGAACTTCCCGGGTCAAGGTGCTGGTGGTGCGCACCAATGAAGAGTTGGAGATTGCACGCGAGGCGGCAGCAGTGGCGCGGGAGGTTGGATGAAGATTATTTTGGTTTGAGGGGGGGACGCCGCAAAGGGAGCCAAGGGCGGGCAGGCCAGGGGTACCCTCCTCTGCCCCTGGCCTGCCCGCCCTTGGCTCCCTTTGCGGCTGTTTGCTGGCTGGCTAATTATGTTGGGGTGGGGATTTTTGGGAAAAATATGTTGTTGGGAGAGGGGACGTGGCAGCAGTGTGCATGGGGGATCTTGAAAAAACATGGAATTAATATTGGAGAATATGGACGAATTGTTGGCCAAGACGGGATATTGTATCAAAAGGGAATATGAGAATCAATTTCTGTACCTGGAATGGGAATGAAAAAAGTGTTTTTAAAAGGCAGTCCTTGGCAGAAGGCGAGGCGGAGGTGAGGGAGACTGAGTGAGTCCCCTGCCTCCGCTCTTTTTTTAGACGTATCTGCCTTAACCTCGTTTAAAAGTATAGTGCCCCTTCTGGTTGGTTCTGGGCATATTCTGGTCCCAGAAAACCTTTGGGAAGCATGGGCTGGAGGCAAAATCCGGATTCTAATTCATAAAAACGGCCGGTCTGGCTGCTTTCCATGATGCCTGTCAGGATTTCCAGGGCGTGAACCGCCATATCTGCATTGGTTCTGGGGGTTCGGTTCATTCTGAGTGACCAGGCCATCTCAGCAACTCCCAGCCCCCGGCAATTTCCTGCATATCCGTGGGTGTGAGGGAAGCTTACCGGCTCTGTCTGGCCTTTGAGAATAACCTTTACATCGCCTCCGAAGAAATTGGGATCCTCCAGCATCAGAATGCCGTCTGTTCCGTAAAAGGCCACATAAGGTTTTTCAGTCCGTATGCTTCTTGCATTAAAATGTACATTCCCTATACAGCCGTTTTTAAAGCGGATAATCCCGGCCAGATAAGTCTCGGATTCCTGGAGGTAGGGCTGGCCGAAATTGTCATTTTTGGTAAAATAGTGGGTCTTTTTTTGCTCCGTGATTCCAGCCATGCCACAGACCATGGCGGCTTCTCCTAAAATCTGTATCATGGCAGTGGTGTAATAGATTCCCACATCAATGCCGATGCCGCCTCCGGGTTTTACAGTGTAGGGAAATTTTTCAGCCAGAAGAGAGCCGTCTCTCTGCAAAATGGAGACACAGGAAGTCACCTCTCCGATCAGGCCGGAGCCGATCAGATACCGGGCAGTCTGCACAGCTGCTCCTAAAAAGGTGTCAGGGGCACTGCACAGCAGGCAGTGATTGGCATTTGCCAACTGGGCCAGTTCCCTGGCATTGGCGATATCCACAGCCAAAACCTTTTCTGTATACACCTGCTTTTTGTGTTCCAGCAGGGTTTTGATAACCGGATAATGGGCAGAGGGATTGGTCAGATTCACCACGATTTCAATCTCCGGATCCTTTAAGATCTCCTCCATACTCATTGCACGGATTCCATAAGTTTCAGCAGTTTTTGAGGCCAGTTGGGGATCAAGGTCACAGCAGCCAGCCAATTCCAGAATTTCAAACATATCCTTCATGTTTTTTAGGTAAATCTCACTGATAGCACCACAACCGATTACGGCTGTTTTGACTTTTTTAATCTGTTCCATAGGGGACTCCTTTTTAGATGGCATTTTTGGCAATGACCTGTGAATACCAGTGCCCGCTTTCCTTGATAATGCGCTCTTGGGTGCTGAAATCTACAAATACAATGCCGAAACGGCTGGAATAACCAAAGGACCACTCAAAATTATCGTACAGGGACCACTGGAAATAGCCTTCCACGGGAGCACCGTCTTGTATGGCTTTCCACAGAATGTTTAAATGGCGGTGAAGATAATCCTTCCGTCCTCCGTCCTCCACCTTGCCTTCCATGGAAACCACATCCGGGAAGGAGGTTCCGTTTTCTGTGATATAGATTTTTTTGACGCCATATTCATTTTTCATACGCATCAGCATGTTGTAAAAGCCCTTCTCTGTCACCGGCCAGTTTCTGTCATTCACCGGTACATAAGGGGGATTTTGAATCTGAAAATCAATGGGCCACCGCTTGTCTGCTTTCACCCAGAAATCGTTGTAATAATTGAGTCCCACAAAATCCAGAGGCTGATGCATCAGCTCCAAATGTTCTTTTTGGAATTTAGGCAGCCGGACTCCTTTTTTCTGATATAAGTCTATCATATCCTGGGGGTAGCTTCCCAGAAGAATCGGCTCTGCAAACCAACGGTTTAGATATCCGTCAGCCCGCGCGGCAGCCGCCACATCTTCCGGTGACTGGGTAAGAGGCAGACGGCCCATAAGGTTTAAGGTAATGCCGATCTCCCCGTCACAACCGGATTCCCGAAAATACTTTACCACCAGTCCATGTCCCACATACATATGGTATGCCACCAGCAGGGCAGTGGAAAAATCCCGGAGTCCGGGGGCCTGACGGCCCTCATAATTCCCTAAAAAGGCGGCGCAGTAAGGCTCGTTTAATGTGATCCATTTCTTTACCTTGCTGCCAAAAGCATGGATAACCGTTTTTCCGTACTCTAGGAAATATTCCGGCATCCGGGGATTGGACCAGCCGCCGATATCCTGGAGAGCCTGGGGCAGATCCCAGTGATATAAAGTAATGTAGGGCTCAATGCCTGCCTCTGTCAGGGAATCGATCAAGCGGCCATAAAATTCCAGTCCTTTTTGGTTGACCTCGCCAAAGCCTTTGGGAAAGATTCTGGACCAGGCGATAGAAAAACGGTAGGCTTTGATTCCCATGCTTTTCATCAAAGCAACATCCTCCTGGTAACGATGGTAATGATCGCAGGCGATGTTGCCATTGTCGCCGTTTAATACATTGCCAGGTATGGAGCAATAGCGGTCCCATATGGTTTCCCCCCGATTGTCCTCATTGTAAGCTCCCTCAATCTGATAGGACGCAGTGGCAGCACCCCAGGCAAAATGCTCTGGAAATTTTTTCTCATTCATCTTTTTTCTCCTTGATAATTGTTTTTCCCTATTCATCCTGTTCCAGCAATTCTACCACAACCTTCAGACTGTCAAGGGCATCCATAAAGGCGTATCTGCCGTTTCCTCTCCGGTACTCTCCCTTTTGGAGCAATTTCATTCCCCAGCTCTCACAGGCCTGGATGGTTTTTGTCATGCCTTTTACCTGGAAGGAGATGTGGTGGATCCCTTCTCCGAACTGTTCCAAATGCTCTCTCCAGATGCTGGGTTCTTCGTTGGGCTGAATCAATTCCATCTGCAGATCTCCGAAATAAAAGAACGTCATATAGCATTTGGCTTTGGGAGCCGGCTCTCCCCGGTATTCAGTCTTGACGATTTCGTATTCGCCGCTGTTTACGGTTTCCGGTTCCGGAACATCAAAAAACCGGGCGAATTCCTTTTTGGTCTTTTCGATATCGTTTACTAAAAATCCAATTTGTACCAGTCTCGTATCTTCAATGGGTCTGCTCATGTTTCCTCCAATCTGTGTGCTTTTTGCGCAAGCTTTTTATTTTCCATTTTTTCGATGGCTTCCATCAGTCCTTTGATATAGGCGGTGTCAGCATATCGGACCCTATGACCCCATTCCTTATCCCCTTCAATTCCAGGGACATGGTCACTGACAATAAATCCTTCAAAGCCTGATTGCATCAATGCATATATAACCTCAAAAGGATCCAGATTCCCCTCCCCTAAAAAGCACTCCCGGAATGAGGGAACGGTTCCCTTAACGTCCCGCATGTGGGCGTAGATCAGTTTTTTCCTTGGACCAAAATATTCAATGGCATCGAACACATTTTTTGCTCCGTCCTCTGAAAGCTTTCATAGTCATTAACTCCATATCCGGTCTAACGAGGTTTCCCCATTCCATTCCTCTGTGGATACCCAGACATCCGCTCCCTTCATAGGCCCATATTCCCGGATCAGGTCTTCGTTCAGAACTTCGATACCCAGTCCCGGGGCATCTGTCACCACAGTGAACCCATTTTGTACAATGGGCTTTACCGGGCCCACAATCAGATCCTGCCACCATGGAGAATCGAAGGCATCATGTTCCTGAACAAAAAAGTTTTCACTGGCAGTTGCCATGTGGGCTCCGGCCAGAGCGGAGATGGGGCTTTCGCACATGTGAAGAGCCATGGAGGCGCCATACCGGGCAGCCAGATCTCCCAGCTTTTTCGTCTCTAAAATACCGCCGGAGGTAAGAAGATCGGGATGAACCACATCCAGGGCGCCGGCCTGTAAAAGGGGCTCAAAGGTTTCTGAAAGATACATATCCTCCCCGGTGGCTAAGGGGGCGGTGGTGGCATGTTTCAGTTCTCTGTACTGATCTGTCAGGTACCAGGGCAGCATATCTTCCAGCCATGCTAAGTTGTATTTTTCCATTCTTCTGGCAATCTTGATCATATCCGGCAGTGGGAAGTGCCCGAAGTGGTCAATGGCCAGGGGAACCTTGTAGCCGATCACATCCCGGATCCGCCCGATATATTCGTCTAAGGCATCCAACCCTTTTTCCGTCACATGCATGTTGGTAAAGGGATGAGGGATCCGGTTAAAATCATAAAGGGCTGCATTGGCAGCAGAGACCTCGGCCCGGGTACCGGTGAGAGCCACTTTGCGGACCTTGTCCTCTGCAAGCCTCAAATCATTTACCCAGTCAAGAGGCCCGCAGTAGTTGCCTTCCTGAGCCATGAGAAGTTCCACGCTTAAGATTTTCAGTACTGTAAAGCCCTGGTCCATAAAGCCTTTTAAAACAGAACCCACTTCTTCCGGTTCCATCAAAATTCCGGTGGCCCGCCCGGATTCAATATGGGTATCCGCATACAGCCGGACCTTATCCCGGAACCTTCCTCCTAAAAGCTGATAGACCGGGACGCCGTAAGCTTTCCCTGCCAAGTCCCACAGAGCCAGCTCGATGGCACAGACACCGGCAGACTGCCGGGACTGGCCGCCAAACTGTTTTATTTTCCGGAAAATCCGGTCCACTTCACAGGGATTTTCTCCCACAATCCGGCTTTTCAGGTATTTTAAATAGGTGGCGCTGGCGCCGTCCCGCATTTCCCCATAACCACTGATCCCCTGATTGGTATCGATCCGTATAAGATAACAGCCCCATGGCGGCAGATCCACCTTGGTAAACTTTACATCTGTGATTTTCAGTTCTGAAGGACTGGAACTTTGCCTTACATAATTCAAACACTGGCTGTAAGCCTGATTTTCCTTGTCACTTTTCATAAAACAGGTTTTCCTTTCTATATATTTGGGATTGTGTGCTTTTTCCCTGTTTTCAAATCTCAGCTATCCCTTTACCGCTCCGTCTGCCATACCTTTGACAAAATACTTATTGCAGGCCAGGAAAATCAAAAGCACGGGAAATGCCACAACCGCTGATGCGGCCATAGTAGCGCCCCAGTCCACCGCAAATTCCCCGGCAAACATATGGATGGCAATGGGCAGTGTTCTTGTCTTGGTGGAGGTGCTTAAGTTCAGGGCAAACAAGAATTCTTCCCAGGCATGAATATAGGTATAGATGGTCACGGAGATCAGCCCAGGCTTTGCGATAGGCAAAACCACCCGGAACAGAGCCCCAATCCCTGTACAACCATCAATCTTGGCAGCCTCCTCTAACTCCCTGGGAACGGTCTCAAAAAAGGAACTGAGCATAATCACTCCCATAGGGATAGTCAGAGCCATGTCAGCCATAATGAGAGAAAAGTGGGTGTCGAGAAGCTGGGATTTGGATGCCAGAAAGTAAAGGGGGATGATGATTACCACACTGGGAATCATCTGTCCAAACAGCAGCCCCACCTTTAAAAAGCCATGGCCCCGGAAGCGGTACCGGCTGAGTCCGTACCCGGCCAGCACGGAGATAAAAAGGGTGACTCCAACAACGGAAAGGGTGATAATCAGGCTGTTGACAAAGGCATCGAACATTTTTGTGTTAGTGAGAACCGTCACATAGTTTGACAGGGTAGGTGTGTCAGGAATGATCTGAGGCGGAATATCATACTGTTCCGTGGGCAGTTTGATGGAGGTGGAAAGCATCCAGATTGCCGGGAAAACCGCCACAAGCACCACAAGGAGCAGGATAGCGTAAGTAAGAATCTGCCATATGATATTGGTTCCTGTCACAGATTTTTTCATTTTCGGCATATTAATTCCCCTCCTTATCTCTGGTCAGATACAGGTATACAAGGCTGACAGCCATAGACAGGACGAAAAGTACGGCGCTGGCAGCACTGGCAATACCAAAATCGTAATTCATAAAAGCCTTTTTATAAATGTACATGGCCATAACTTCTGTCTTATGGGCCGGTCCTCCCTCTGTCATGGCATAGATAAAGGTAAAGGCATTAAGAGTCCAGATGATCATCAGCAAAATCGTGGAGTAGCAGGTGGCGGCGATGGAGGGCCAGGTAACATTTTTGAAAATATTCCATATATTAGCCCCATCAATGAGAGCAGCTTCCTTCAGGTCTTTGGAAACTCCCTGGAGAGAGGCTTCGATCATCAAAAGAATAAAGGGAAACATTTTCCATGTATTGACAGCAATCACGGACCACATGGCAATGTTGGGATTGGAAAGCCATGTCTGGTTTTTCTCAATCAGCCCCAGAGAGCAGAAAAGGAAATTGATAATTCCGTAATCCGCATTATACATCCATTTCCACACAGCAGAGCCAATGATACTGGGAGTGACCCAGGGGATCATAAGCAGGATGCGGATCAGGGCTTTTCCCTTCACAAATGGCTGGTGCAGAAGCAGAGCCAGGGCAAAGCCTAAAGAAAACTGAAAAAACACGCTGCCAAAGGTCCAGACCAAGGTGTTTTTGATAGAGCCGATAAAAACCTTGTCAGAGAATAATTTTTCAAACTGGCTTATGCCGCAGAAGGCGGGGGTCTCTAAAAACAGGGTGTTTTCAAAAAAGCCCATGATCAGGGTGTATACCAGGGGATACATCATAACCACTGCTATGACCAGAAGGGCAGGCATTACATAGCCTGCACCGGAGCGCTTGAACTTTTTTATCATCTTCTCACCTCTTTTAAAAACAGCAGACTTCGCTGTGATTTTGCGAAGCCTGCTTGGTTGTTGTCAATGGAATGAATGACTTGGATAGGGCTCTTCGTGCCCGTCTGTCCTGTTACATTTTATTGCAGCAGCTCGTTTACAGCCTCATTTAAGGCAGCGCAGGCTTCCTCGGCTGACATGTTTTCCGATAATATGGGCTGGAGATAATCCAGCATAGCCTGACGGATCCCTACAATATTTTTTACAGAAGGAAGCGCATTGGCATACTGCAAGGCATCGGCATTGGGCTTAATAATATCTTCCGGATAATCAGTATAACGGGCAGCCACTTCTCCGGTTCCGGTAAAGGTATTGGTGTAGATGGCAGCAATGTCAGGCCTGGTAAGGAATTTGACGAATTCCCAGGCAGCCTGCTGCTGTTTGCTGGTCTTGGAGATAGCTACAGACCATCCGCCTAGAATCGTATTTCTTTCCGCCCCGTTGGCTGTGGGTACCATAGCACAGGCAAAATTTAAATCCGGATTGGCCTTTACAATCTCTTCCAGATCATAGATGCCGCTTAAGTACATGGCTACTTTTCCGCTGGCAAAAAGCGTCCGGTTGGCAATATTGTCATTTTCCAATAAGGACTCCGGCGCATAGGCAGCCAGATCCTTGTATACTTGTGCAGTCTGGATTGCCACCTCATTGCCCAGCTCAGAAGCTGTATCATCTCCATTTAAGATGGAACCGCCAGAGGAGCGCAGCATGGTAATATACTGGAAAGAAAGGTTGGAATAGTTGGTTCCGCATAGGCCATAGCCGTATACCCCGTCTTTGGTACAGGCAGCAGCGACCTCCTTTACCTCGTCCCAGGTAGCCGGAGGCGTGTCATAGCCGGCTGCAGAGAGGATATCCTTATTGTAATACATAACGAAGGTTTCACTTCTAAAGGGAAGGCCGTACAGATTGCCGTTCACCGTAGATGCGTCAATGGCGCCTTTTACATATTGGTTCACATCCAGGGAATCTGCTGCTATGTACTCATTCATGGGTGCCAGAAGGCCTGCACTGCCGAAGGTAGTTACCCAGTCCAATGCGCAGGATAAAACATCCGGGGCAGTTCCGTTGGTCAAGGCCAACATGTACTTGTCATTGGCAAGATCTGCCTGGAACTCAGCCTCAACCTTGATCTCCGGGTGCTCCTGATTCCAGATGGCTTCTATCTCCGGCCAGACACTTTCCTGCCAGTTGCCATCCCAGAAGGTGATGGTTGTCTGCTCAGCCGCAGCTGGATTTGTGTTGGTTTTTGTCTCTGCCTGTCCGGCTGCAGGCGGCTGTGCGGCAGCCGGTTCTTCTTGCAATGGTTTGCCGGAAGAACATCCAGTCATCAATCCCAATGTCAATAGTGCTGCTGTGGTCAGGCTTACTTGTTTTTTCCATGTTTTTTTCATAGCGTCCTCCTGAAATTTTATTTTTTTAAAATGGTAACGTTACCATTATTTCCATGGCTATATATTAGCATTAATTTTGCAGATATGCAAGTGCTTTTTGGGAAATAAATAAATTTTTTGTTTATATTTTTGTGTTAAAAAATGGTAACGTTATTAATTTTTAAAATCATATAGCCTTTATTGCACTATTTTTTTTGTTGTGCTATAATAAAATGAAAGATTTTCACAAAGGGGAAAAAGAATGAAAACAATCAAAGATGTGGCTCGCCTATCAGGTGTTTCCTTAACAACTGTATCCAGAGTCATCAATGGATCGGAAAAGGTTTCAAAAAAAACAAAGGAAAAAGTGGATCAGGCAATCCGGGAATTGGGGTATTTTCCTAATAATGCCGCCCGTTCCCTGGTGAAAAAGCAGACTGACTCCATTGCCGTTTTGCTCAGGAATATCCATGATCCTTTTTTTTGTGATTTAATTCGCGGCATAGAGGAGGCTTCCCTCGAACTGGGACGCAATGTTATTTTCTGCAGTCTGGGAAAGGACGAGAAAATCAGAGACCGCTATATTGAGTACTTGACGAACGGAATATCGGATGCCATTGTTTTGTATGGCTCATTATTCAGCGATAAGGCGATGATTGAGCATTTGCACCGTGTTCAGTTTCCTCTTCTTTTGGTGGAAAATAATTTTCAGACTTTGCCTCTGAATCAATTCCTCATTGATAATGTGACAGGAGCCAGGGATGCCGTTTTTTATCTTATCCGGCATGGGCATAAAAGAATTGCCCATGTTATGGGAAATCCCAATAAAAAGGTGATTTTGGAGCGGTTCAGCGGATATACGGAGGCCATGCAGGAAAACGGGCTTACCATCCAAAGTTCTTATATCCAAAATACATTGAATAATTCTGTTTTGTCCCTTCCTCAATTTCAGGAGATGATGAAAGCTCCCAACCGGCCAACGGCTGTTTTCTGCAGTGATGACAAAATTGCTATTCAGGTAATCAATGCTTTGGGAGATTTGGGGTTTTCTGTGCCAGGAGATGTGTCTGTGGTAGGGTTTGATAATCTGAAAAGCTATGACCATTCGTATCGTGGACCCCGTATCACCAGCGTGCAGCAGCCTTTGTATGAGATCGGACATGACAGCATTGTGTCCTTAGACCGGATTCTTAAGGGAGAGGAATCCGGGCTTATCAGCAAATGCTATAAAACCACCTTAGCGGAACATGATACAGTTGGAATATGGCATGAGGGGGAAGGCGCGGACTTGTAAATACTTGCACGGCAAAAGGAAATTCCCGGCAATTTTGAAAAATAGATGGAACGGCGATATGATCTTTAAAAAGTGTCAAACACCTGGAACAATCCATGTCAGATTTTGTAGCGTACCTACTTCCAAACCCCTTGATTTTTCTTACTTTGTTCGTTATAATATTGGATGTATTAGGCAAAGCCTCGATCCACGTCTGTCAGGGAAAACCCCTGCCAGGCGTATTTTTTTTGGAGGTTCCGGGTGGCATATGGATGTGAGGGGCTTTGGAGGTGAATAAGGATGAGGAGGTTGGAAAATGGAGAAAAAAGAAGGGATGTTTCAGGCTCCGGGAATGGTTTTGCTGGTGGTGGCCGGTAATTTGCTTTATGCGCTGACAGTGAAGCTGTTCCTTTTGCCTGCGGATTTGGTGACCGGGGGGACTACAGGGATTGCGCTGGCGATAAACCATAGCCTTGGCATTCCGGTATCTATGTTTGTGCTGATATTTAATATTGTGATGCTGGTGGCAGGCCTTGTTTTGCTGGGAAAAAAGTTTGCGGCCACTACTTTGCTCAGCACATTTATGTATCCGATAGCGCTCGAGTTATTTGACCGCCTGCTGGGAGACCTGGTGGTTACGCAGGATGTTTTGCTCTGTACCTTGTTTTCCGGGCTGGGGGTCGGTCTGTCCTTGGGGATTGTGATCCGTGCGGGAGCCTCGACGGGGGGGATGGATATCCCTCCTTTAGTGCTGAACCGTTATTTCCGGATCCCGATTTCGGCCAGCCTTTATGTGTTTGATTTTTGCATTCTTCTGGCACAGGCCTTTTGGAGCACACCGGAGAAGCTTCTGTACGGGATCTTGCTGGTGCTGACCTATACAGTGGTGCTGGATAAGCTGATGCTGATGGGGACTGTGCGCACGGAGGTGAAAGTGGTTACGCGTTATCCGAAAGAGATCCGGGATGCCATTTTGGAGCAGCTGGACCGCGGCGTGACTATGATTTACGGGGAAGGCGGTTATCTGCACCAGGAGACACAGATTATTTTCAGCGTGATTTCCAACAGGGAACTGCCCCGGGTGGAGAAGCTGATCCGTGCGATTGACCCGGAAAGCTTCCTGGTAGTCAGCCGTGTCAGTGAGGTGCGGGGGCGCGGGTTCTCAATGAGCAAGAAATATTACTCATAAATCAGTGATAAGAGAAGGAAGAGGAGCCGGTTATGGCTCCTCCATCATTTCCAGGAATTCCTTAAAGGCTGTCTTTGCCTCCTCGATAATCCCCTGGTCGTAAGTGTTCAGTGCTTTTTCAAATTTCCGGATCGCAGATTCCACGAACAGGCGGTCTTCCCCTAAGCTTTCCTCATAGACCCGTTCCCCCCGCAGCAGGAGGTATTTGTTCTCCTCCCGGTCCCGGGGATGGATTTTCAGGTAGGAGAGGGTTTTAAGGCGTTCCTCGATCTCCTCCGGCGTCATGTCAACATCCCGTCCGAAGAACACCTTTTTCATCACATTCTGGTTGGAAACCACCTTGACCTCGACCTCTAACAGGGAGTTGATGTCATAGGTGTAGGTGACATCCACGGCCTCCTGCCCGGCCTTGGCGGCGGGGATGTCGATCAGCAGTTCACCCAGGGAAAGGTTATTGGCGGCAAAGCGGCTTTCCCCCTGCAGCACATTGACACGGATCTTGTCCTGGTTGTCACGTACCGTGTAAAGGCGTTCGGTACGGCTGGCCGGAATCACGGTATTGCGTTCAATAATGGGGCAGAATACCCCGTTTTCGTACCGGTTCTCCGCCCATTCGCGGACAACCTCGGTGCCGAGGGTGAAGGGGCAGACATCGGTGAGGATCACTTCCTTGATGGCATCCTTGCGTTCTTTCATGGCGCCCTGGATGGCAGCGCCGAGGGCGACGGCTTCGTCAGGGTTGATGTTGGTATCAGGCAGCATTTTGAATAGCTTGCTCACGAAGCGGCGCACAATAGGGCTTTTGGTGGCTCCGCCCACCAACACGACTTTGTCAATATCAGACAGGCGCACATGGGCGTCGGCCAGGCTGCGCTTGACCGGCTTGCGGATGCGTTCCAAAAGGTCGCTGCAGGCTTCTTCGTATTTGGCCAGGTCAACCTCCAGTTCGTAGGTCTCCTCGTCAATGCGGCAGCGCATCACGGACACCCGTTTATCAGAGAAGCCCAGCTTGCACTGCTCCGCCTGCTTATGGATATGCCGCAGAACCTTCTCGCTCAGTGACAGGCGGTCCAGCTGGGAGTGCTTTTCAAAGAACATCGTCTCCAGCACGGCGGTGAAATCCTCACCGCCCAGGAAATTGTCACCGGCTACGGCACGGACTTCCAGGATGGTATCAAACAATTCCAGGATCGACACATCAAAGGTGCCGCCCCCTAAGTCGAATACCAGGAAACGGGCAGAGTCCTGGTTCTGGTACAGGCCATAAGCGATGGCGGCAGCCGTAGGCTCGCTGATGATACGTTCTACCTTCATGCCGGCCATCTCCCCGGCCCGCTTGGTTGCCTTGCGGCGCTGGTCGTTAAAATAAGCAGGCACGCTGATGACGGCTTCCGTCACCTCTTCCCCCAGGTAGCTTTCCGCATCCTCCTTGAGGACACGAAGCACCAGGGCGGATAATTCTTCTGCCAGAAACGTCTTGTGGAGCAGCTGGAACTGTCGTTTGCTGCCCATATCCCGCTTAAAGACAGAGGCGGCGCTGCCCGGATATAAGAGGCTGCGTTCTACCGCCGATTCTCCCACATAAACCTGCTCCTCCTCGTCAATGCTGACGACAGAGGGGGTCAGGTGTTTGCCGAGCCGGTTGGGGATGATCTTCGGCCCGTCTTCCGTAAAGCAGGCCACCAGGCTGTTGGTGGTGCCAAGGTCAATTCCAATAATCATATTTTGCCTTTCTTTTTCAATTGTTGTTGTAGGTGGGTCAGTGTTGCCCGGGCTGTGATGCTGTGGGGATTTATCTCCAGGACCTTCTCATAGTAAGCCACAGCCTGGCCATAATCTTCAATGGCTTCATAATACATGGCCAGGTACAGATAACCCTCAAAGCATTCCTGGTGGCGGCATTGCCGGCAGCGCAGGCATTCGTTCATCTGACGGAAATAGCTTAAGCCCTTTTCGGTCTCTCCCAGGCAAATATAAATCCAGGCCTGGCGCATCAGGCGTGCGGGCCGGTATGGCCGGTAATTCAGATAGATCTCCTCGGAAGCCCATTTGGTGCGGGAAAAATGATCCAGGGATCTCTGCGCGTGCAGCTTGGCATCCTTAAAACGCCTCATGCGGAAACAGATGGAAGCCAGCTCCCATTCCAGTTCATGGAGTTCATCGGGGTCATTTTCAATCGCCAGGGCTTTCAGGTAGCAGGCCTCAGCCTTCTTAAAATCCATCAGCTGGTCCTTATAATAGGAGGCGAGGTCACTGTAGCGGTCAGCCTTCTGGTCTTTCTTTGCGGTTTGGACCCCTTTTTTGTAGGTGCGCAGCGCCAGGGTGGTGTGCCCCTGCAGATATTGGACATCGCCGATCCGGGCATAGTAGGACTTATTCTCCGGGTCTTTCTCAAAATATTTGAGTGCCTGTTTATAATCCCCCAGATAGCGGTATAAAAATCCGAGTTCCTTAAAAATGCTCTTGTCATCCGGTTCATTTTCCAGATTTTTCAGGTAGCATTCGATGGATTTATGATAATCTCCCAGTGCCTCATAGCAGTCGGCAAGATTGCCGTAGGGAAGCTGGCTCTTTTTGTCCCCCAGGTGTTCCAGCGCCTGTTCAAAATAGGAGATAGCTTTCTGGAATTCCCCCAGGCGTTCATAGCAGCAGCCAATATTATTGTAGATCACCCATTCATCGGGGCCGTATTTTAAGGCTTCCTCAAAATCGCGGATGGCTTCATCGATGTCCATATTGTTCATATAGAACAATCCCCGGTGGACAAGGTCATGGCAGGTGGGCCGGGCTTCGATCTGACGGTTCATGTAGGAGATAGCCTTTTTAAAATCTTCCGGGTTATTCTGATCCTGATAACGCTCTTTATAATAATCGGCCAGCTTTTCACAGGCTTCTCTATGGATCTGCTTGTATTTCAGGGTCTCTTCATAGCATTCCATGGCCAATACCTTCATGCCCAGGGCTTCCTGGCATAGTCCGGTGTTGTAGTGGAGAACCGCGGAATCGCTATATTGCTGCTTGGCGACCGCGTAATCGGCCAGCGCGGCCTTATATTTGCCGTGGTCCAGATAAATGTGGCCACGGATCATGCGGTACTGCATCCGTTCCGGGTTTTGTTCAATGGCGGTGCTTAAGTGGGCAAGCGCGTCCGCCAGGTCATTGTTGTCCCAGTGAAGCAGGCCAATCTCATATTCGACCTCGGATAAATCCTCAATGTCCGTGTCCGGATTCTCATGTTCGGTGAGAAGCCCGGTGGCAAGTGGGAAAATCTTTTCCCGGTCCTGGCGGTTCTCTGCCAAATTCCTCAGGATCTTTACTTCATAGAGCCGCAGGCAAGGGCTGAATTCCACTTGGTTTTCCCGGGCGCGGTCCAGCACGCCCTTGGCATCCTTGAACTGGTCATGGTAGAAAAAGACCTGTGCAGCAAGCAGGTAGGGCTTGTAATGCCCGGCATAGATATTGATGGCATTGTAATAATCATCAACGACCTGCTGGCCTTTGCGGAGTTCATAGGCAGCTTCCTGCCGCTGTACGTAGGCAGGATAGTAACCTGCGTCCTCGGCGATGACCTGGTCACAGGCATCGATACAATGTTCATAGTCCTTATACTGGTAGAGGAGGTAGGCCTTGTACTGCATGGCAGCAAGCTTGTCCCGCAGGTTAGCGGCAACAGAAGCAGCAGTTTCCACATATTGAAGGGACTTTTCCTGATCCTCCAATTCATGGTAGCATCCGCTCAACAGGTGGCAGGCCTGGAACCGGCGGGAAATACGCTTGCGGTTTTCCTCAGTGCCGTCATCCGTGGTCTGGCGGATCAGTTCCAGCCAGCGCAGCAGATGGGGGAGCGCCTGTGTATAGCGTTCTGTCCGGTAAAGCAGGCGGCCATAAAGGTTCTCATAGGAATATTCGGTGTCCTCATCGAACTGGAAACCGTCCAAAAGCGAGACTGCCTCTTCCTGGCGTTCGTTCTGGAACAGGCACCATCCTAGTTCGATGGTATTGTTTTTGCGGGTGTGCTCGTCGGTACCAGGGTCTTTTAGGGAATCCTGGTAATCCTTGATGAGGGCATTATTAGTGAAACTCATCAATCCCAGGACCTCTTCATCCTGCCCGTCCATGTCCAGAAGCTGGAGCATCAATTCCTTGGCTTCCAGGAAATCTTCTTTGTCAATCAGATAGCGGACCATCCCCAGCTTGGCCATATAGTGGGTAGGGAGGCGGTCCAGGAGCAGCTGCCACAGTTTGGCGGCCTGTGGTTTGTCATCCAGTGCCCAGTAAGCATAGGCACAGTACAAAAGCACATAATCGTCGGCATCCGGGGAGCTTAAGAGCCGGTCAGCCAGTGCCTTGGCAGTATCGGCCAAAAGCAAATACAGGCGGCTGCCCCGTCCGCCTTCCCTGGAAAACGGCTCCTCGGCAGCAGTCCCCGCAAGTTTTCGGGCACAGATTATAGCTTCGCTTAAAATCCGGCCGTTCTCCTCCGGGTTGTCCGGCTGACCCAGTTTGTTTTCGCGGAAGGTTTCCAGCGCATCGGTCAGGATCCTCAGCCGTTCGGCATCTTCAAAAGGGTGGTATATTGAAAAAGCCGCCAAGTCGTCAAGGCTTGTGCTGCAGCCTTCAAACTGCCTCTGGCTGATCTGGCGCCGGAGTGCCAGGTAATTGCGGATATAGCCGTCCGCATCCATGGAATCCGGGTTAAGCACCTGGAATAAGCCGAATTCGATGGCTTCCGGGTTCTCTATGTAATAGAGGACATAATTCATAAAATTTTCCGGGAACTGCTGTTTGAGGGCTTCCTGATCCTCTGTGATCTGGAAGGTCTCATCCAGCAGTTGCCACACCGGCTGCGGCAGATAAATATGATCCATCAGGTAGGCCATCATCGCTTCCCTTGTCTGCAGCGAAGTATCCAGATCCTCGCAGAGGGGATCTGAAAGCAGTTCCTGCCAGGGCTGTATCTGGCGGCGCTGGCGAATATCAAGATAAACCTGGTCAACACGGTCGATCCAGAGGTCAATCTCAGTTTTATCTTTTTGTTCTTCCTGCTGGGGCTGGCGGGCATAAGCAATGGCGCCCTCGTAAGCTTCGCGGAGACGTTTGAAACCTTCCGGGTCATCTTCCGGGTTGGTGGTTTTCAGCAGGTTAAGATAGGCGGATTTGATGGCCGCCTCGTCGGAGGTCTCGGGTATCCCGAGCACGTGGAAGATAATAGCATGTTCCATATTTGATACTCCTCGTATTCACTAAGGTAATGCGCCCAGGGACGCAAGGATGTTTTCAGGGAATATTGTACCACCTTTGGCGGGAAAGGGGAAGGGAGAAAAGAGGACTTTTGCATAGAAATTCGGTATGGGGAAAGGATCCGGGGGAGGGGCATAGCCAGGCCAAAAAGGGAACCTAAGGCGTATAGGTTCCCTTTTCTACAATATCGTATATGTTTTTGCCGGCTCTGCCTTCAAAATATTCTTTTATCCTGATATTGGAATCCCATTTTTCCTGTGGATATGAGCCATATCTTCTCTTGACATCACTCATACGTTCTTCTATATCCAGGACACCCTCACTGCCGGACAAGGAGTCACATAACACCCAAAAGAATTCCATCCAGAAAGCAGCACAAGACAACAATCAGCCAGGGAGAGCGGGGCGGGGCTTGCAGGGTGGCAGGCTCTCGTCAAGCACCATAACGCACTTCTCATTTTGCCGGTCCATTTTACTTTGCCTCTTTTCTCAAAAATAGTTTGCCCTCGGACAGGAGCAAACCCGCCAACGTCAGAACTGTTCCAACGGCGGCCAGGGCAGTGATTTTTTCATGGAGGATTGCCACAGAAGTCACCACTGTAATAACAGGAACCATATAGATGTAAACGCTCGTCTTGACCGCTCCCAACACCTTGACCGCGAAATTCCAGGTGACAAAGCATAAGGCCGATGCGCCCAGCCCTAAAAACAGAATGTTGAACAGGTACACAGGATTTGAAAATTTTACCAAATTCAGCTTGAAGCCAAACATGAATAGTGCCGGGAGCATGAACAAGATGCCATAGCAGAACACTCGCCGGGTTGTAAGAATGGTGTGGTAGCCGTAGCTGCTGATTTTTTTTGTCAGCACAGAATAACAGGCCCAAATCAGCGCGGCCAGAAGCGCCAGCAAGTCCCCGGCGGGGTTCAGTTCCAGCCTGGAGCCGTTGAAGCTGATAAGGGCAATTCCGGCCATTGCGACTACAAAGCCAATAAAAAAGCTGGCATGGGGCTTTTCCTCTTTTAGAAACAGATGGGATAGGAGCGCCGTGAAAAACGGGGCTATGGAAATAATCACCCCGACATTGGAGGCCATTGTGTAGGTGAGTGCGATATTCTCCAACAGATAGTAAAGGCATATCCCGCACAGTCCTGCTGCGGCAAAGGTCAATTCCTGTTGCCGGTTCGTCCCTTTCAAAGGCTGGGGATAAACAACCAACAGAGCCAGCAGTCCCATGACGAAGCGGAAGAACAGTATCTCTACCGGCTGGAAGTCGGCCAGCAGAATTTTGGTGGAGATAAAGGTCGTTCCCCAAATGATGATTGTAAGCAGGGCGGAAAGATGGCCTGCTGTTCCGTTACCCTTCATGCGGCATTTCCTCCATGTCCCTGAATATGTTCCGATAAACTCCGGGAGCCAGCCCAATAAATCGGTTGAAATAATTGGTAAAATGGCTCTGGTCGGAGAAGCCGGTTTGCAGCGCCGCCTCAACGGGAGGAACGCCTTGCTCTAATAGTTTTTTAGCCTTGCCTATGCGAATGTTTTCCAGATAGCTGTACGGTGTGACGCCTTTTGAGAGAGCAAAGACCCGGAGCAGGGTGGATTTGCTCAATCCGGCGCAGCGGCAGATCTGTTCCAGATAAATCCGCTCGGCATAATGCTGTTCCATAAAGGAGCAGGCTTTTTCAATTTCCTCCCGGCACTCCGGGACGCAGCTTTCAAAAGGCTGGCCGTATTGCTGTATCAGCAGAGAGGTCAGGAGCAGCAGAGTTTCCTCTTTCCCAAACTCGTTGGAACCTTTCATCACCAGCTCATGAAGGGGGCGCAGATAGCAGGCGGCTTCTTCGTCAGAGATTACGTTGCGAGAAAATCCGGGCAGTTCCCGCTTGCCGGTAACTTCCTCAGCCAAATCCAGCATAACCTCCTTGGTGATGTTGAAGCCTCGATAATCCAGCGTACCGCCGTCATTCTGAACACAGGCGTGGTTATCCCCTGGGTTGAACAGAAGAACATCGCCCTTTGTGATGGTGTATTCCTGATTTTTGCAGGATAGAACACGCTCCCCGTCCTCCATAAATCCAATCACATAGTATTCATGAAAATGGTTTGGGAAAGGCTGTACGATGCCCTCAAAACGGTAAGCCTCAATACGGAGTTCATCATCGTAGACCACCGTTCGTACTTCTTTTTTCATGCGGCTTTCCTCCTTGGTGATGCCTATTATACCAGATAGGGTTACTGCCGGCTTGTAAAATATCTTCATTTTCTTCCTGATATTAAAAAGTGCGCCAAAGGAAATATTTTCCTTGGCGCACCCTCCCCTACAAATGCAGCACGCGGTCGCGGATCTCCTGCGTGCGCCCCTGGTTCCAGAACTGGGTGCCGATGTAGCCGCAGGTGCGGCGCGCCACGGTAAGCTTGTTTTGGTCACGGTTGCCGCAGTTGGGGCATTCCCAAACCAGTTTGCCGGACTCATCCTCAATGACCAGGATCTCGCCGTCAAAGCCGCAGCACTCGCAGTAATCACTCTTGGTGTTCAGTTCCGCGTACATGATGTTTTCATAGATAAACTGCATTACGCTTAAGACGGCCGGGATATTGTGCTGCATGTTGGGCACTTCCACATAGCTGATGGCGCCTCCCGGGGACAGCTTTTGGAAATCTGCTTCAAACCGGAGTTTGGTAAAGGCGTCAATCTCCTCGCTCACATGGACATGGTAGCTGTTGGTAATGTAGTTTTTATCCGTCACGCCCGGAATGATGCCGAAACGTTTCTGCAGGCATTTGGCAAAACGGTAGGTGGTCGATTCCATGGGGGTGCCATACACGGAGTAGCTGATGTGCTCGGCAGCCTTCCACTCAGCACACTTGTCATTGAGGCGCTGCATGACTTTTAAGGCAAATTCCTTGGCTTCGGGATCCGTGTGGGGCTTGCCCATCATGCGCATGGTCATCTCACAGAGGCCGGCATAGCCTAAGGAAATGGTGGAATACCCGTTATATAAGAGTTTATCAATCTTCTCACCCTTCTCCAGGCGGGCCAGGGCACCGTTCTGCCACAGGATCGGAGCCACATCGGAGGGAGTGCCAAGGAGCCGTTCATGGCGGCAGCGCAGCGCCCGATGGCACAGTTCAAGCCGTTCGTCGAGCACCTGCCAGAATGTTTCCATGTCACCGGCTGCGCTGCAGGCGACGTCCACTAGGTTGATGGTAACCACACCCTGGTTGAAGCGCCCGTAGAACTTGTGGCTCCCGTCCGGGTTTTTCTGGGAGTCCTCCACGGTGAGGAAGGAACGGCAGCCCATACACGGATAGACATCACCGCGCTTTAATTCCCGCATGACTTTGGCAGAAATATAGTCCGGCACCATGCGCTTGGCAGTGCAGCGGGCGGCCAGTTCCGTCAGATACCAATAAGGGGAATCCGGGGTAATATTATCCTCGTCCAGGACATAGATCAGCTTGGGGAATGCCGGGGTGATCCACACGCCATGCTGGTTCTTGACGCCCTGCATCCGCTGGCGCATGACCTCCTCGATAATCATGGCGAGGTCATCACGGATCCGGCCTTGGGGAACTTCCCCCAAATACATGAACACCGTCACAAAGGGAGCCTGTCCGTTACAGGTCATGAGGGTGATCAGCTGGTACTGGATAGTCTGGATGCCGCGGGTGATCTCATCCTTTAGCTGTTCCTCTGTAATCCGTTCGATAATCCGCTCATCCAGGGGCTCGCCCATCTCCTTGCGCAGCTTGATGGTGTTCTCGCGGATTTTCCGGCGGCTGATTTCCACAAAAGGAGCCAGATGGGAGAGGGTGAAGGTCTGCCCCCCGTACTGGTTGCTGGCCACCTGTGCCACGATCTGGGTGGTAATGTTGCAGGCTGTGTAGAACGAATGGGGCTTTTCGATCATGGTTTCGCTGATGACCGTGCCGTTTTGCAGCATGTCTTCTAAGTCAATGAGGTCACAGTTGTGCTCCCTCTGGGCGAAATAGTCGGAGTCATGGAAGTGGATGATGCCTTCCCGGTGTGCACGGACAACTTCCTCCGGCAGCAGCAGGCGCATTGTCAGGTCCTTGCTGACCTCACCGGCCATGTAATCCCTCTGGGTGGAGTTGATCACAGGGTTTTTGTTGGAGTTTTCCTGCTTGACCTCCTCATTCATACGGTCGATCAGGGACAGGATCCCATTGTCCGTGGTGTTGGCCTTGCGGGCCAGTTCCCGCTTAAAGCGGTAACGGACGTATTTTTGGGCAACCTCATAGCCCCGCATTTCCATGATGCCCTTTTCCACCATGTCCTGGATGTCTTCTACGTTTGCTGCGTGTGGCAGTTCGTGAAGCTGTTTTTCTATCGTCTCGGCTATGGCGTCGATCTGATAGGGGTTGAGCTGGTGGATCTTGGGGATTTCCTGGTTAGCCTTGGTGATGGCGTTTTTGATCTTGGAGATCTCGAAGGAAACCTCCTCGCCGTTTCGTTTGATGACTTTTAAAATCATGGTATACCTCCCATAGAAAGCAAACGTGTATAAATCACTATAAATAGTTTTCTAAATAAGCATAACACACAATATATAGTGACGACGGGTTCTATTATAGCTGGTTTATGAGAAGAATGCAAGAGGTAAGGCAGAGAAAAAATAAAAATAACCGGGTGTCCGTCCGGGAAGGAATCTAGGGAGCGCTGCCCCCGCACACCGCCTGGCAAATAATAGGTAAAACAGGCATGAGGATTAGCAGTGTTATTTGCGAGACGGTGTAGCTAGGCAGAGAAGAAGCCGAACCGGTTATGACATGGTAATCAGTTCATACTGGCGGCAGCCAAGGCCGATTTTTTCGGCATGCTCCAGGCAGGATTTCCATTCCGATTCCGGGGCGGAGTTGGTGAAATGGTCATGGCGGTCATGGAATCCGGGCTGTGCCAGGTGGTCGGATAGCTGGCTGTGCGGCATTGGGTCGGAAGCCAGGCAGGCATCGACGCAGGCCTGGTCCAGCGCCAGCGGGTCAAAGGATGCGAACATGCCGATGTTGGGCAGGATTGGCGCGTCATTCTCACCATGGCAATCGCAGTTGGGGGACACGTCCACAACCAAGGAAATATGGAAATGGGGGCGTCCGTCCACCACGGCCTTGGTATATTCGGCCATCTTGCAGTTCAGTACGGCATTCGCATTGCTGTCGTTGAATTCGATAGCGTCAAAATTGCAGGCGCCCAGGCAGCGGCTGCAGCCGACGCAGTTATCCTGGTCTACATGCATCTTTTTTGTAGCTTCATCAAAGACAAGGCCATTGTTGGCGCATTCCTTTTGGCAGCGCCGGCATCCCCGGCAGAGTTCCTCCGAGATATGGGGTTTGCCGTTAGAGTGCTGCTCGGTCTTACCGGCACGGGATCCGCAGCCCATGCCGATATTTTTGATGGCGCCGCCGAAACCCGTCATCTCGTGGCCCTTGAAGTGGGTCAGGCTGATAAAGACATCCGCATCCATAATGGCACGGCCGATCCTGGCCTCTGTGACATATTCACCGCCGGCTACGGGCACGCCGATGTCATCAGTGCCCTTGAGGCCGTCGCCAATCAGGATAGGACAGCCGACAGTCAGTGGGGTAAAGCCGTTCTGCCAGGCACATTCCAGATGCTCCAAGGCATTTTTGCGGCTTCCGGGGTACATGGTGTTGCAGTCGGTGAGGAATGGTTTGCCCCCCAGTTCCTTGACCAGGTCGGCGACGGCGCGGGCGTAGTTGGGGCGCAGATAGCTGATATTGCCCAATTCCCCGAAGTGCAGTTTGATAGCGACAAATTTGCCATCCATGTCAATGCTGCTGATCCCTGCCTTGCGCAGCAGTTTCTGCAGCTTGGTGGGAAGCCCGTCACCGAAGGCAGGGGTGCGGAAATCTGTAAAATACACTTTGGATTGTTCCATTATGTACCTCCTTTTTGTATGGTGCCCTAAATGAAATGTCTGAAAGGGTGTATCAAATATCATAACCAGAGAAAGGGGGAAAGTCAATGGGGAAAATATTTTTAGAAGGGGGACGCCAGGGGCTTTCCTGATTCTTGGCGTTTGGCGGGAAATAATGTACCCCCAGCGGGCAAGGAGCCATTCCCTGCCCGCTGGGGGTACGATATAGGATTCATATTACTCAGAATCTTGGGCGAACAGGACGATCTTTTGTGCGCTCCCGGCGTCATCCGTCCAGATCAGGCAGGTGGACGATTCTGCCACGTCGGAAAGCTGTACGATGTTCCTGGTCAGGTACGGGAGGATCTGGCAGTCGGAAGGCACATGGTAGACCGCGCCGTCTGTTGCTGTCAGGATCCGGCTGCCGTCTGTATTTTCCTGCATGCTTTTTACCCGCACATAATCTGGGGCGCGGAAATCTTCCAGCACCTGGCAGATTACCATCTCAGCAGTGGTCATCGGCGGAATGCTCATGGTCATCGCCGGGCCGATATAGGCATAGATGAAATCACCTGCCTGGATGGTGTCTAAGCTTACCGGGTAGCCGTTTGGCGCGTCAAGGACACGGGAGTATTCATCGCTGATATTCAGGACAATCTCCCCGGCATAGGAGGTGCCGGACTGGTTATCGATACGGATTATGCCGTCTTCCACACCCAGCACTGGCCCCCAGATACGGATCATATCCATAGCGGCATCCTGCCTGCCGGTACTAGGCCCGCCGGCATCTTCTTTCTGCCCGCCACCGGCTAAAATGGTGGGGGACTGAGTTGAATAATCGTTGGAATACCCGCTTCCTGTGGTATTTCCCTCTGCTGCGGCTGTCGCCTGCGCCTGTACCAAACCGGTGTATCCGACTGCCAGCACACCTGTGCAGCATACTGCTGTCAAAATGTTTTTCATTGATTTTTTCATAATTGAACCTCTCTGCTTCTATCATTGCTTTTCCTAGCAGCGTTTTATGCTGCTCGTTCCATAAGGGCAGTATAGCAGAACCTTCCAGGTAAAGCTATTGATAAATGCAGAAGTTTCTCTTACAAATTTATTACCCTGCATTTTCCAGCAGATGCTCGATATCACCCATGCAGCCGCCGCATACGGTTCCCGCCCCTGTGGCTTCCTGGATGTCTTCCACAGTTTTTGCACCGGCTTCTATGGCATCCATGATTTCACCGGCAGTCACTCCCATGCAGTTACAAATAATCTCATCCCGATCCATAATCATCCCTCCTGGCAGATTTTTTGTTTTTTATGTTTGGCGCCCGCTGCCAGCCGCTGTCTGCGTGGCCGGCTGTGCCATGGCGAAATGTTCCTTGCCGTGCGGACTGATGATAATATACCCGTTTGTTCTGTATTTTATCCTATTTTTTCTCTTTTCCAGCCAAGGGAATTATGGTAAAATCTGCGTATAAGGGCAGTGCCAAAACAGCATGGGGCGGCCAAGGGGTATCAAGCGCCATGCAGGCAGGCCAATATTATTTATAAAGAGAGAATGGGATTATGATACAGGCAAACAAGCAGCAGAGAGAAAAACGGAACCAGGGGCAGGATGGGGAGCCAAGGCTCTGCACTTCCTGCGGAGGCCGGCTAGAAAGGAAAAACCCTTACCTGTACCAGTGCACTTCCTGCAAAAGGACGTACTATATTTCCGCTGACCGTGCCCACAGGGTGACGGTGCAGGTATCCGCCGGGAGGCTGGTGGTGGCCTGCGCCGTGGCAGCGATTATCATTGCCGCCGTCGCCATGACAGGGTATCAGCTTTATACCGGGCACCTGGTAGCCTCTGCCAGCCGTTTTTCGGTGGTGTTCCGGGACTTTTTGATGGAGGCTTACAAAAAGCCGGTGGCCGAGGTCAGCCCCGAGGATCTGGACGGGATCAAGTACCTGAAGATCGAAAAAGGGAAGAAATACCGTTTCACCTACGGCTATGAGGACTATTACAGCTTTCCGGATAAAGGGCGTTTTGAGGATACTTTGCAGACTGTCGAAATATCCGGCAGGACGGACGATTTTTCGCCCTCCAATGTGCAGTATTTTACCGGGCTGACCCGTCTGGAACTATACACGGGGGGATGGGAAAACTATATCCTGCCAAAGGAAAATGTCCTGCAGGGGATTTTCTGCGTGGACGGCATGTCCAAATATGGGACGCCGCAGTTTTTCTCAGCCGTGAATCCGGACACCTTGACGGAGGTGGGGATCCTTAAGGCAGAAGGGCGCAAGGATTTCTCGTTTATGGAGGATTTGCGGGGGGTGAGGCGCCTTGTGATGTCGGATGCGAAGCTGGAGGACAGTGCAATATTTGACGGCTTTGAAGACCTGGAGGAATTATATCTGTACTATGTGGTGATGGAGGAAGAGGATGCCGCGGCCATCATCGAGGGACTGCTGTCGCTGCCGTCCCTGAAGCATTTTTATATAGAAGGAAAAACCGCATGGTACATAACAAAGGAGCAGTGGGAAAAATGGGAAAAGATGTATGGGAACCGAATCAGCTTGGAGCGGAAGTAGCGGGGGAGAAGGACTATGTGATCCGGACCTCCAACAAAAATGAGAAGGCGGAACTTTTAAAGCTGGAGTGTGAAAACTGCGGCGCGTCCCTGGAACTGGTGGACAAGACCCATGCCCGCTGCCCGTATTGCGGGCAGCGGTACCTGATTGACGAGGCAAAAGGGACGATTGTCCATGTCCAGGTGGATTATAGCGGCAATAGGGAGATGTACCAGGCAGTCAACAATACAAGGAATGCGCTGATTTTGTTCCTGGCTGTGGGGGCGCTGGTCACCTTGATTGTTCTGGGGTTTAATATAGCTGCCAAAAAATCAGTGTTTTCCACCTCGGATGAAGATATGCCGGTGGATGCCCACGGGGAACTGCTGGTGATATTCTGCAAGGATATTTTCGGCAAGGAATACAAGGAGATCACCCCGGAGGAATTTGCTTCCATCCGTTATCTGCGGTGCTCCTATGAGCGGGAGGGCAGCGAGGACTTCAATGTGATCTCTTATAGCTTTACCAATTATGAGGACTGCGGCAGTGAGGAGGAGTTCCAGGATACAGTAAAGACCTGGACATACCGGACGAAGCGGGTTACCTGGCCTTCGGATTATACGATGTTCACGGGACTGACCCGGATTGATACTACGGATACGGTTTGGCTTTCCCTGCTGAAATTCTCTCCTGACAGCAAAATCAGCCGTGTGGATACGGATGACCGGCTGGACACGGTTTTTGGAACCTTGAACCCGGAATATATCAAGGTGCTGAACCTGGGCATTATGGGAAACAACTTAGAGGGGATCGGCCGGTTCAAAAATCTGGAGGAACTGGCAGTAGATACCAATTTGTCCAGCCAGAATGCAGATATCAGCGGGATCGAGGAGTGCACGAAGCTGAGGAAGGTGCGGCTGCGGTGCGGGGAGGCTTACACAGGGCTTGAAAAGCTGTCCGGCCTGTCCGGGCTTGAGAGCATCTATATCGACCATGTGATGCTGGAGGATTGCGGCTTCTTAAAAGATTTGTCCGGGCTTGAGGAGTTGTCCATCTATACCGGGGAGGAGGCAGACCTTTCCCTGCTGGATTCATTCCCCAACCTAAAAAAGGTGGATTTTTTGGATCAGGAATATATCATGCCGGGGGAGATTTCCCGGTTGGCAGGAGTGGAGAAGCTGCGGATTTCCGTCGGTGAGCAGGAGTGCCTGGAGCAGCTGGCATCGATCGGAAGCTTAAGGGAACTGAACCTGCACCTGGCGGTGAAGGAGTATGGGGTGCCGACGGACATCTCGCCGCTGGCCAGGCTGACCGGACTAAAAAAGCTGCGCCTGGATAATTTCTGGGGAGATGAGATGGTGGGGATAGAACCGGTGCTGATGATAGCCGGGTTAGAGGAGATATGGCTGGGGAGGGAGACGGCAGGGGATCTGGAGCCGCTTCTGGATGCCGGGCTTTTGGGGGAGAATCCCACGATCCAGGAGATGGCGCTGTTAAACTGCCATCCAAGGGATGCCGTTACCGGGGAGGAGATTGACTTTGGCTTTTTGTCGCATTTTCCCGGCATAAAGAGGCTGTACCTGGATGGCTGTGACCTGGCGGATATTTCCTTTGTGGAGGGGATGGAAGACTTACGGGCCTGCAGCCTGATGGATAATGAATTGCTGGATCTGTCGCCGCTTTTGGCTTGCAGGAAGCTGGAGGCAGTGTCGTTTGACGAGAAATCGGCGGCATCGGCACGGTTTCCGGCTGATGTCGCCGTAAATACAGAATCGTATATCAGGATTTATGATTGAGGAGGGAGGGCAGCCCGGGCAGGCGTAAGCCGTTACGGGGAGGCTATTCCTCCTCAATCAGCCTCATGCCTGCCGTCTCGGTGACCGGCAGGGAAAACACAATGGAACCGGCTTTGCTGGAGAGGCCGGCCTTGTCCATGATTGCCCTCATGATGGCGTTCTTGCCTTCCTGCCTGGTAACCAGGAAGATCATCTCTTTTTCTGCGGCGATGGAGACGCCGAGGAATTTTTCGGCCTTCTCGGAGCCTGTCCCTTTGGCATGGATCACCGTGCCCCCGGCGGCGTTGGCCTCCCTGGCAGCATCCATGACCATGTCTGAGTATCCTTGGTTGGCGATAACCACCAAAAGTTCATATTTTGTACCCTTCAAGACGCTTTCTTCCCCCTTTTCAAAACCTCGTCCCTCGGTGAGGAACTGAAGCTGTTTTTTTCCGCCGATGCTGCTGACGGGCACAATAAAAGCAATTCCGCTGCCAGGAATGTCAATCCTGAGCTGCTTTTGCAGGCCATGCCTGACATCTTTCCATTCCGTGCCGGTCAAGAAGGCGAAGATGACAGCCTTTTCAGCCGCTTCCAGGCCAAAGGAGTCCAGGATCTCGGAGGTGGTGGTTCCGCGGCCGAAGGTGATTAATGCCACCGTGATGCCGTGCTCCCGGTAAAAGGCCATAAACCTCCGTGCCTGGTTCCTGTCGCTGACCGTTATCATCAAATATAGTTCCGTCATAAAAACCTCTCATTCTACAGTTCGATAATGGCATCCTCTTCCAGAAGTTCAAAAGCCAGGGCAGGCGAACTGCCGACGGCCTTTTTCCGGCGCCTTTCCGAGAGCCTGGCAGCAAGCCCCATGACCTGGATCGTGATCAGCGGGGTCATGGCGACCATGGCAACCACGCCGAAAGCGTCTGCCCCCAGGCTGCCCCCCAAGGCCATGCAGGCGCCCTGTGCCAGAGGAAGCAAAAAGGTGGCAGTCATGGGGCCGGAGGCGACACCGCCGGAATCAAAGGCAATCGCGGTATAGATCCGGGGCACGAAAAACGAGGTCAGCAGGGCAATCCCATAGCCGGGGATAAGGAACCAGAGGAGGGAAATCCCGGTCAGGACCCGTACCATTGCCAGGCCGAGGGAAAGCGCAACACCGACGGACAGGCTGGTTCCCATGGCAGCCGCCGAGATTGCGCCGTCGGTCATCTCTTCGACCTGCTTGTTGAGGACATAGACGGCAGGCTCTGCCTTTACGATGAAATAGCCGATCAACGACGCGATGGGGATGAGGATCTCCGGGTGCTCCTGCCCGGCCAGCACCTGCCCGAGATAACTCCCGGCGGGCATGAAGCCGACATTGGCGCCGGTCAAAAACAGCACAAGGCCGATATAGGTGTAGGCAAGGCCGATCAGGATTTTGGCCAGCTTTTTCTTAGGAAGCTTTAATGCCAGCAGCTGAAAAACCATAAAGAACAAAAAAACAGGCATCAGGGAAAAACAGATTTCCTTCATATATGCGGGGATCTCAGAGGCAAACAAGTGCCACAGCTGCCGGGAATCCGCGACCTCCAGGGCAGCAGGGGCGGCAGCTATCCCATCCTGGGGGGAAAAGATGATGCCTAACAGCATAACTGCCAGGATCGGCCCGACTGAACAGAGGGCAACCAGCCCAAAGCTGTCATCTGCGGCGTGCCGGTCACTGCGGATGGATGATATGCCGACACCAAGAGCCATGATAAAGGGGACAGTCATGGGGCCGGTGGTCACACCGCCAGAGTCAAAGGCAATGCCTAAAAAGTCCCCGGGGACAAAGGCGGACATCAAAAATGCCATCCCGTAAAAAAGGATCAGGAGTGGCGGGAGCGGGACGGAAAACAGCATCCGCAAAAGGGCAATCACCAAAAATATGCCCACCCCCACGGCTACTGAAAGAATCAAAAGGAGGCTGGGGACAGACGGAACCTGCCCGGCAAGAACCTGCAGGTCCGGTTCGGAAACGGTGACGATAACTCCCAATAAGAATGACACAAAAACAATCACGGCAAGGTTCTGGCTTGCCGTGAGGCAGGAACCGACCCGTTCGCCCATAGGGGTCATGGAGATCTCCGCGCCCAAGGTAAAAAGCATCATGCCGGCAAGAATCAGCACTGCGCCGATCAGGAAGCAGAGCAGGATGCTGGGGGAGACAGGTGCGATGAAAAAGCATAGGGCCAGCACAATGCAGATGATGGGCAGGACAGCCTGAAGCGCTTCCTGCCATTTTTCTTTGAGTTTTTTTCTGGTTCCCACGGTTTTGTTTCCTTTCTGTCATAAGGCTGCGGTAAAAGCATGTGCCAGGGAGATTCCGTGTCTGATTCCAAAGAAGAGGGATAGGCATCCCGGTTTTGGGGGATAAAAGGATGGAGTAGTGTTATTTTAACACAGAAGAAGGGAAAATCCAATAAAGATTGTGTACATTTCGCAGGAATTCCGAACAAACGTTTGCAAAATTTGAAGTGGTATGATAGAATATAGGGACACTGGAAAGAAGATTAGAGGAAAGGCTGAGGGCATGGCGAAACAGTATATTAAGATACGGGGTGCAAATGAACACAATTTGAAAAATATTACGCTTGATATCCCGCGTAATGAGCTGGTGGTGCTGACAGGGCTGAGCGGATCCGGGAAGTCATCGCTGGCATTTGATACGATCTATGCGGAAGGGCAGAGACGGTATATGGAATCGCTGTCCTCCTATGCAAGGCAGTTTTTGGGGCAGATGGAGAAGCCGGATGTCGAGAGCATTGAGGGGCTTTCCCCGGCCATCTCGATTGACCAGAAATCGACGAACCGCAACCCGCGTTCCACGGTGGGGACGGTGACGGAGATTTATGATTACATGCGCCTTTTGTATGCCCGTATCGGGATTCCGCATTGCCCGAAGTGCGGCAGGGAGATCAAAAAGCAGACGGTTGACCAGATGGTTGACCAGATTTTAGCGATGCCGGAGCGGACGCGGATCCAGCTTTTGGCACCGGTGGTGCGGGGGCGGAAGGGAGAGCATGTAAAGCTTTTGGAGCAGGCGCGCCGCAGCGGATATGTCCGGGCGCGGATTGACGGGAACCTGTACGAACTGTCCGAGGAGATTAAGCTGGAGAAGAATATCAAGCATAACATTGAGATTGTGGTAGACCGGCTGGTGGTGAAGGAGGGCATAGAGAAGAGGCTGACCGATTCTATTGAGACGGTGATGGCGCTCTCTGACGGGCTGATGATTGTGGATGTAGTTGACGGGGAGCCGCTGAATTTCAGCATGAGTTTTTCCTGCCCGGACTGCGGGATCAGCATTGAGGAGGTGGAGCCACGGAGTTTTTCCTTTAACAATCCGTTCGGAGCCTGCCCGGACTGCTTTGGCCTGGGTTATAAGATGGAATTTGATGAAGACCTGATGATCCCGGACAAGTCCTTAAGCATAGCCCAGGGGGCGATTGCCGTGATGGGATGGCAGTCATGTGCCGACAAGGGGAGCTTCACCCATGCGATCCTTGAGGCGTTGTCAAATGAGTACCATTTCCGCCTGGATACCCCGTTCGAGGATTACCCGAAGGAGATCCACGACGTGCTGGTTTACGGCACCGGCGGGCGGGAAGTGAAGGTGCATTACCGCGGGCAGCGGGGGGAGGGCGTCTACGACGTGGCGTTTGAAGGGCTGCTGCGGAACGTGGAGCGGCGTTACCGGGAGACCTTTTCCGAGGCATCCAAGGCGGAGTACGAGACTTTTATGCGGATTACTCCTTGTAAGGCGTGCAAGGGACAGAGGCTGAAGCAGAGTTCCCTGGCCGTGACGGTGGGCGGGAAGAATATTTTCGAGGTGACGGAGTTATCGATTACGGCCTGCCGCAGCTTCCTGGGTGGACTGCAGCTGACGCCGATGCAGGAATCGATCGGCGCCCAGATCTTAAAGGAGATCAAGGCAAGGCTTGATTTTTTGCTGAATGTGGGGTTGGAGTATCTGTCGCTGTCCCGGGCAACCGGCACCTTGTCCGGAGGCGAGGCACAGAGGATCCGCCTGGCGACGCAGATCGGTTCCGGGCTGGTCGGAGTGGCCTATATCCTGGACGAGCCCAGCATCGGCCTGCATCAGAGGGACAACGATAAGCTGCTGGCCACGCTGCTGCACCTGCGTGACTTGGGCAATTCCGTGCTGGTGGTGGAGCATGATGAGGATACCATGCGGGCGGCCGACTATATTGTGGATATCGGCCCCGGCGCCGGGGAGCACGGCGGTGAGGTGGTGGCAGCGGGGAGCGTGGAGGATATCATCCGCTGTGAGAGGTCGGCTACGGGTGCGTATTTGAGCGGCCGCATTGCGATACCGGTGCCAGAGAAGCGGCGGGAGGCCAGCGGGTACCTGACCGTGAAAGGGGCGGCCGAGAACAACCTGAAGAATATCGACGTGTCATTCCCGCTGGGGGTGATGACCTGTGTTACCGGCGTGTCCGGCTCCGGGAAAAGTTCCCTGGTCAATGAGATTGTATACAAATCATTGGCGCGGAAGCTGAACCGTGCCCGTACGATACCCGGAAAGTTCAAAAAGCTAGAGGGGGTGGAGCAGCTAGACAAGGTGATTGCCATTGACCAGTCCCCCATCGGGCGGACGCCGCGTTCTAACCCGGCCACCTATACCGGGGTATTTGACATGATCCGGGACCTGTTTGCCTCGACTGTGGATGCCAAGGCACGCGGATACAGCAAAGGGCGTTTCAGCTTTAATGTCAAGGGGGGACGTTGCGAGGCCTGCAGCGGGGACGGGATTATCAAGATCGAGATGCATTTCCTGCCGGATGTGTATGTGCCTTGTGAGGTCTGCGGCGGCAAGCGCTATAACCGGGAGACGCTGGAGGTAAAATACAAGGGGAAGAGCATCTATGACGTGCTGAATATGACGGTGGAGGAGGCGACAGTTTTCTTTGAGAATATCCCTTCCATACACCGGAAGATTGCGACACTGAACGACGTGGGGCTTTCCTACATCCGCCTGGGCCAGCCTTCCACGGAGCTTTCCGGCGGTGAGGCACAGAGGATCAAGCTGGCCACAGAACTGAGCCGCCGGAGCACCGGCAAGACAATCTACATTTTAGATGAACCTACTACCGGGCTGCATTTTGCGGATGTGCACAAGCTGGTAGAGATTTTGCGGCGTCTGTCCGAGGGCGGCAATACGGTGATTGTGATTGAACATAACCTGGATGTCATCAAGGCAGCTGATTATATTATCGATATCGGCCCGGAGGGCGGCGACCGCGGCGGCACGGTGATTGCGGAGGGCACGCCGGAGGAGGTGGCGGGGAACCCGGTTTCCTATACGGGGGTATATATAAAGAAGATGTTGGATAAAAGGTAGGGGTATGCCCCTATCTTTTATTTTGGTTTTTGGAAAATCCGGCAAGAAAGAATGTTTTCTGGGGATTGACAAAAAGGGAAAATGTGATATTATAAACATATGAATAATTGTTCACATGAATGAAGCGGATAATGACAGTGAGAGGAAGTATATTGAGAAAGGGGGGCTGGTATGACGGCAGAGGAGAGGGCAAAGATCCAGCAGGAGATCGATGAGGGGGCCTGCGAGTTTATGCATATCCATGAGGAGATTGTGGAACGGGTGGAAAAGGTAATGCCGGATGAACAGCAGCTTTTGGATCTCTCGGAATTTTTTAAGGTGTTTGGCGATTCCACCAGGATCAAGATTCTGTATGTGCTGAGCCAGTCGGAGATGTGTGTATGTGACATTGCGACCCTGCTGCAGATGGGGCAGTCAGCGATCTCCCATCAGCTGAGGGTGTTGAAGCAGATGCGGCTGGTGGCATTCCGCAGAGAAGGAAAGACGGTGTTTTATAAATTGGCGGATTCCCATATCCAGACAATCTTAGCGCAGGGGATGGAGCACATCAGTGAGTGAATATAAAAAGAGGAGGAAAGGGCATGAAAAAGATTATTAAGATGGAGGGGCTGTGCTGTGCCAACTGCGCGGCAAAGATCGAGGAGGGCGTGAAAAAGCTTCCAGGGGTGAAGGAGGCGTCCTTAAGCTTTATGACCCAGAGGCTGACGATTGAAGCGGAGGACGGCATGGAGGATGCCGTAGTGGAGGCCGCCAGGAAGGTTGCGGATAAGATTGAACCTGATGCCGGGTTTAAAGTACTGCGGTAGGCGGCGGGAGGAAGCGATGACAAAGAAGCAGAAGAGGATGGTTGCCCGCCTGGGTATAAGTGCGGTATGTTTTGCGGCGGCCATCGTGATGGAGCATAAAGGATCTCCGGCGTGGATCCCTTACATTCTGGCGTATCTCTTTGCCGGGTACGATATCCCTTTAAAGGCGCTGAGGAATATTAAAAACGGGCAGGTGTTTGATGAGAATTTTCTGATGACGGTAGCCACATTTGGGGCAATTGCTGTTGGTTCCTTAGAGGAGGCAGTGGCAGTGATGCTGTTTTACCAGGTGGGGGAGCTGTTTAATGATTATGCGGTCAATAAATCCCGCCGGTCGATCCAGGAACTGATGGACATTAACCCGGAGTATGCGAACCTGCTGCGCGGCGGCGTGGAGGAACAGGTGGATCCCTATGAGGTGGAGATCGGGGATACGATCGTGATCCGCCCGGGGGAGAAGGTGCCGTTGGACGGGGTGGTCTTGCGGGGGGATTCCAGTTTGGATACCAAGGCATTGACCGGGGAATCCATGCCGGTGGAGGTGTCAGCAGGAAGCAGCGTGGTCAGCGGTTCCATTAACTTAAATGGGGTGCTGGAGGTACGCACGACGAAGCTGTTTGATGACTCCACAGTGGCAAAGATCCTGGAATTGGTGGAGAATGCCAGTTCCAGGAAGGCAAAGTCAGAGACATTTATTACAAGGTTTGCCAGGGTCTATACACCGATTGTGGTGGTGTTGGCGCTGCTGCTTGCCATTGTGATGCCGTTGGCAGCGGGCGGCGGATGGGGAACCTGGATTTACCGTGCATGCAGCTTCCTGGTCGTATCCTGCCCATGTGCGTTGGTGATTTCCGTGCCTTTAAGCTTTTTTGGCGGCCTGGGGGCGGCCTCGAAAAACGGGATCCTGTTAAAAGGGAGCAATTACCTGGAGGCGATGGCGAAGCTGGACACCGTGGTTTTCGATAAAACAGGCACACTGACGAATGGCCGGTTTGAGGTCAGTGACGTGGCTCCGGTCCATGGGGAGCGGGAGGCGCTGCTGGAACTGGCAGCACTGGGCGAGTACCATTCTACCCATCCGATTGCCATGTCTGTGAAGGAAGCCTACGGAAAGGAGATTGACACTGCCAGGATCGGGAAGGTGGAGGAGATCCCCGGGCATGGGATCCATGCCCAGGTACAGGCAGGAGGTGCTTGGCATGAGTTATTTATCGGAAACCGCAAGCTGATGGAACGCCAGCAGGTTGCCATAGACACGCCGTCAGCGATTATGGGAACCACGCTTTATTTGGCTGATGAGACAGGGTATCTGGGTGCTATCGTGATCTCGGACAGCATCCGGGAGGATGTACCTGCCGCATTGGCTGGGCTGCGCCGGCAGGGAGTGGGCACCCTGGCGATGCTGACCGGCGACAGGGAGGAAGTAGGCAGAATTGTCGCGGGTAAGCTGGGGCTTGATGAGGTGTTCGGGAATCTGCTCCCGGGAGACAAGGTAGCCCGTGTGGAGGCATTGCTGAAGAAAAAGGCATTGGGGAGGACGCTGGCTTTTGTGGGAGACGGAATCAATGATGCCCCGGTCCTTGCCCGTGCGGATGTGGGGATTGCCATGGGAGGGATCGGCTCGGATGCTGCCGTGGAGGCGGCGGATGTTGTCATTATGGACGATGACCCCTTAAAGATTGTGGATACGGTCTGCATTGCGAGAAAGACGATGGGGATTGTCCGGCAGAATATTTTCTTTGCAATCGGGGTAAAGGTGCTGGTGCTGGTACTGGTTGCCCTGGGACATGCTTCGATGTGGGCGGCAGTGTTTGGCGACGTGGGGGTGTCGGTGCTGGCGATATTGAATGCGGTTCGGGCACTTTCCTATAGACGTGCAAGGTGACAGAAAAGTAAAAGTAAAAAAACAGGGGAGGGACTGCTGTAAGCCAAACTCCATATTGACAAAATCCGGTCAAACTGTTATTATCAAAAACATGGAACGAGGATGTTGCATGAAGGCTATGGATGAGTGCCTTCTGCCATCCTCGTTTTTGTTATCGGGTATCCGGGTGAAGGAGACAATCAGGTGCTGCCCGGCAGCAGGTATTCAACGGATATGGCAACGGCGGGGGTTGTCTGGGAAGTGCCGGGAAGAACTGCCGCAGGCCATGTGCCGGCCGGAAGGAAAAGAAAGGAAGAGAACGATGAGCAAATATAATAAGGAAGACATTATCCGCCTGGTGGAGGAGGAGGACGTGGAGTTTATCCGCCTGCAGTTTACGGACATATTCGGAATGCTGAAAAATGTGGCGATTACGGCGAGCCAGTTGGAAAAGGCGTTAGATAACCGCTGCATGTTTGACGGATCTGCCATTGAAGGGTTTGTGCGGATCGAGGAATCGGACATGTACCTGCATCCGGATTTGGATACCTTTGAGATATTTCCGTGGCGGCCCCAGCAGGGGAAGGTGGCGCGCCTGGTATGCGACGTGTACCGTCCCAATGGTGAGCCATTTGAAGGAGATCCGCGTTTTGTGCTGAAAAGGGTATTGAAAGAAGCGGCAGATATGGGGTATACTTTTCTGGTAGGGCCGGAATGTGAGTTTTTCCTGTTCCAGACAGATGAAGAGGGAAAGCCGACGACAAAGACCCTCGAGATGGCGGGATATTTTGATGTCAGCCCAATTGACATGGCAGAAAATGTGCGGCGGGACATTGTACTGAATTTGGAGGAAATGGGATTTGAGATCCAGGCTTCCCACCATGAAATAGCACCGGCCCAGCATGAGATTGACCTGCAATATGCAGATGCCTTGACGACGGCGGATAATATTATGACCTTTAAGATGGCAGTGAAGACGATTGCCAGGCGCCATGGGCTCCATGCCACATTTATGCCCAAGCCGAAGGCCGGGATCAACGGGTCAGGGATGCATATTAACATGTCCCTGGCAGATAAGGACGGCAATAACCTGTTTGTGGATCAGTCAGACCGCCTGGGGCTGAGCAGGGAGGCATACCAGTTCATGGCAGGGATATTGAGATATATCAAGGAGATCACCGTGCTGACCAATCCGCTGGTGAATTCTTATAAACGCCTGGTTCCCGGATATGATGCCCCGGTTTATATTGCCTGGTCGGCGGCATCGAACCGCAGCCCTCTGATCCGGGTTCCGTCCTCCCGGGGAAGCAGTACGCGCATTGAACTGCGCTGCCCGGATTCGGCGGTAAATCCGTACCTGGCACTGGCGGCGTGCCTGGCGGCAGGGCTGGAGGGGATCCGGCAGCAGCTGGATCCGCCGGCCAGTGTTGATGACAATATTTATGATATGACGGATGAGGAACTGGTGCGGCGGGGGATTGAGTGGCTGCCGGAAACCTTGGGAGAGGCTTTGGAACTTTACGCAGGCAGTGCATTTGTGAAAAACCTTTTGGGAGAACACATTTTTACGAAATACCTGGCAGCGAAGGACTCGGAGTGGAAAAAATACCGGGCAGAGGTGACAGACTGGGAGGTCGCGGAATATTTGTATAAATTCTAAGCTGCCATGGGCAGCAGTTAAATAGCATCTGCCGGGAGGTGAGGGATTGGTGAACGTGATTGTGGCATTTTCCAAACCAGAGGATGCCCGGAACATCAAGAATATACTGACAAGGAATGGTTTCCCGGTTGTTGCGGTCTGTAACTCCGGGGCGCAGGTGCTGGCACAGGCAGGGAATCTAAATAGTGGCCTGGTGGTGTGCGGCTACCACCTTGCCGACATGCTGTACATGGAACTGCACGCCAATCTGCCTTTGGAGTTTGCCATGCTGATGGTATCTTCGCCCAGCAGAAGGGATTCGCGGGTGCCGGAGGATGTGGTATGCCTGCCTGTGCCTTTTAAGGTTCATGACCTGGTTGACACGGTGGGGATGATGGCACATACTCAGGTGCAGCGGCGCAGAAGGCAGCGCCAGCAGCCAAGGCAGCGGAATGACCAGGAAAGAGGGCTGATTGACCAGGCCAAGAAGCTGCTGATGGAGAGGAATGGAATGACAGAAGGAGAAGCCCACCGGTACATACAGAAATGTAGTATGGACAGCGGGACGAATCTGATTGAGACAGCGCAGATGGTGATTAGCCTGCTGTGAGGGCTAGGGGGCCACCAGAAATATACAAGAAAGCGGGAAGCAAAGATGAAGTTTACCAAGATGCAGGGAATCGGCAATGATTATGTGTATGTGAACTGTTTTGAGGAGCAGATAAAAGAACCGGGACGGGTGGCGAGGCTGGTCAGTGACAGGCATTTTGGGATCGGCTCTGACGGGCTGATTTTGATCGAGCCGTCAGAGGCTGCAGACTGCCGCATGAGGATGTTCAACGAGGATGGCAGCGAAGGTTCCATGTGCGGCAACGGCATCCGCTGTGTGGGCAAATATGTTTATGACCATGGGATCGTGGACCGGCTGCGGATTACCGTGGAGACGCAGGGCGGAACCAAAGTCTTAGACATGGAGGAAACGGGAGGCAAGGTGGTGTCTGTACAGGTGGACATGGGGAAGCCGGTGCTGACCAGTGACCTTCCGGAGAAAATCCTGGTAGACGGAAAGGAACGGCAGTTTGTGGGGATTGATGTCGGGAATCCGCATGCCGTATATTTCTGCCCGGAGATTGGCAATTTGGATTTGGAGAAAATCGGCCCTGCATATGAGAACCATTCCCGTTTCCCGGATCGTGTCAACACAGAGTTTGTCCGTGTGGTTGACCGGAAGCATCTTCAGATGAGGGTGTGGGAGCGGGGCAGCGGAGAAACCTGGGCGTGTGGCACCGGAGCAACAGCCAGTGCAGTGGCAGCGATCCTGATGGGGTTGGCAGAGGATATGGTGGAGGTGCAGCTGAAAGGCGGTTGTCTGCAGATCCGATGGGACCGGGAGAGCGGACATGCATTTATGACGGGGCCTGCGGTTGAGGTGTTCAGGGGAGAGATTGAGGTTGGGGAGTAATGCTGCTTTACGCGGGGCATTCGGATAATGTCCCAGGAATCATGGCAGGGTTTTCGAGGCATCGGGAGGAGGGCGCCAGGAGGAAGCGCCGGGAGGAAGAGTGATGGATGATATAGACAGAAAAATATTGAGGCTGCTGCAGGAAAACGCCAGGACATCCCTCAAGACGATCGCGGAAAACACTTTTCTTTCCTCACCGGCAGTTTCGGCGAGGATTGAGAAGATGGAGAAGGATGGGGTGATTTCCGGCTATCACGCGCAGGCGGATCCCGTGAAACTGGGATACCATATCATTGCTTTTATCAGCATCGACGTGGTACCGGAGGACAAGCCTAAATTCTACAGCTATGCAGAGAGTGTCCCCAATATAATGGAGTGCAACTGCGTGACAGGGGATTATTCTATGCTGATGAAGGTGGCATTTAAGAGCACGGCGGATCTGGATACCTTTATCGGGCAGCTGCAGAGGTTTGGGAAGACAAGCACCCAGATTGTATTCTCCACCTACGTGGGGCCAAGAGGGATCGAAGTGTGTGACCATGGCTGAGACAGGCAACGGGCAGGCTCCTTTCACATATGGTATTAGAAGAGCCATATGAGGAAGGAGTTTTTATTTTGGCAGAAACCAGAAAAGTGATTATTGATGCCGGGCATGGAGGTGCAGAGCCCGGAGCCATTTTCCAGGGGAGAAGGGAAAAAGACGATACGCTGCGCCTTGCCCTGGCAGTGGGGGAGATACTGGGCAGGAACGGCGTGGATGTAACGTATACGAGGGTATCCGATGTGTATCAGTCACCTATGGAGAAGGCGCAGATTGCCAACCGGGCAGGAGCAGATTATTTTGTGTCTATCCACAGGAATGCCATGCCGGTGCCGGGGACGGCATCAGGGATCCTGAGCCTGGTTTATGAAAATGATGGGGTGGCCGGGGTGATGGCAGAAAATATCAACCGCGCACTGGCACAGACAGGATTTGCAGACCTTGGGGTTGTTGAACGGCCAGGTATCATTGTGCTGCGGAAAACCGAGATGCCGGCAGTGCTGGTGGAGGCAGGCTTTTTGGATAATGCGGGGGATAACCAGATGTTTGACCGGAATTTCGATGCCATTGCCCAGGCTATCGCAGACGGGGTGCTAGAAACCATCCGCCAGGAAAATGCAGAACCGGAATATTACCAGATCCAGGTGGGGGCATTCCCCAACCAGGAGGGGGCGGACCGGCTGGCCGGGCAGCTTCGGGAGCAGGAATTCCCGGCCTTTGTGATCCTGGACGACGGAACCTATAAGGTGCGCGTCGGCGCGTTCCTCAACCTGGACAATGCCGCAAGGATGGAGCAGCTGCTGCGCAGCTACGGATATAACACGTATATGGTGCGTGAAGCGGCTCGGCTTTAAAATAAGCGCTGGCCTTACATCTCAGGAACCGGAGTTGGGCGGTCAGGGTCAAAGACATCCTCTGCGTGGAACAGATCCTCGAGTTTGCGTTCCCGCCCCTCGCTTTCAGCCGTGATGTCCTTCCACATCCGGTAACCGTCCAGGTTCCGGCGGCCCTGGCGCAGGTAGTTGTCACCGATCTGGATCCAGTGCTCGTTAGAATCCACGTTGCAGAAGTAACGGAAACCGGCGTTATAGAGGTAGGAAAACTTTTTATTTTCAAAGGTATAGGGATGCCAGTCGTTGATATCGTCGCCAAAAGGATACAGGATAATGTCAATGGGGCCGATCAGGCTGTCCACCTGCTTCTCCCATTTATCGGTATCGGTGCAGAAACGTTCCATATCAATCTCGCCCATCTTTAAGTGGCCCCAGCTGTGGGAGGCAAGTTCCCAGCCGTTATCCTTCAGGCATTGGGCGACCCGTGCGGCTTCCCGGCAGTCCTGCTCATAGGTTTCGGAATCTGCATATTTATCTGAGGTGCGGTAGCCTAAAATACCTTCATAGCCAGTGAAGGCAATCACTGCCCGTGCGCCTTTGTAGGAAAAGTCCGGATGCTCCTGGATAAAATCCTCAAGCAAGGGAACAAGGTCATAAGAGCCGACCAGCGTGGTGTCCTGGTCGATCTTCATCTCACAGGTAGGCTTGCCATCCTCGCCGACAATCATGCGGGTGGCAAAACCGTCATCTGACATGTATGGATAATAACACACATCATCCTGGGACATGACGAAGGGCTTTTTGCCCTCCGGCAGCAGGATGGTGCCGGGCTTCATGACTGTCATGCCGTTTTCATCCGTTGTTTCGTAGGCCAGGTCATGCATACGGACAAGCACATACCCCTTCTCATACATAATCTGGAGGATCTTGGCAAATTCCCCGGCTGTGGTCATGACCTGGTTGTATCCGGCGGAATCCCCGTCCCCGTCAAAGGCCTTGCTGTTATCCATGACCAGGGAATGGAAAAATACGTGGGTAACCTCACCGATTTTGGCCGGCACCAGGGATGCCCGGGCAGCCTCATAGGCAGAGATGGCTTCGGTAACGGAGGGGTCAGAGGCAAACTCACTGGATTGCAGCATTTCGATGGCACGGTCATAATCATACCCGGCGGCAATAACCTGGGTCTCGGCCAGCAGCTTGCCGACAGGGGAGTCCACGATAACCACTGCCCCCGGATCCTGGGGGGAACCGTCCGCAGTGCTGTTCTCTCCGGCGGACGGATTGACTTCAATGACAATAGGGGCTTTGGTAGCTTCGGCAGGGGAGTGCCCCTGCTTTTTCTGAAAGAAGAAGGCCCCTGCAACACAAGTGCCAGCCAATAAAAAACAGCCGGCAGCGACCATCATATGCTGTCGTCTCTGCCGCTTTTGGCGGCGCTGAACCCAGAGGTGATGGGGATCATATTCATATCTGCTCATATTGAACTCCATTTATATTATATATATTTAAGAAAGAAATCGTAAAAGGGAAACTTCCATGAAAGTGGAAGAACATCCACTTTCATGTGCCGACACATTTACTTTCAGCCAAATGGCACAGAATGATTTTCGGCCTGCAGGGCAGCGGAGGGAAGCGATACCCTCGCTTCGCTGGGGCAGGCTCTGCGGTGGCATCGTTGACCGACAGCAACACGGCAGACGGAAATTCAGGCAAGTTATTTGGAGAAATGTAAACGTATCAGTACATTGGTATGGCCTTCTTATGGAAGCCATGGCGGATGTATTACAGATATCATAACATAGAATCGAAAAAATAGCCATACATTAATATATAGCAGAATGAATTGAGGGATTGATGGATATGAAAAAAATACTGAGCATGTTATGTGCCGGAAGCCTGCTATTCACACCGCCGCAGCTTGCCGGAAACGGGCAGGAGATCCTGGGGAATCCCAGGGCAGAAGGGGTGGAGGTGTCTGCCGGAGGGACAGCGGCGGAAGCCGGGGAGGCAGCAGTGGAGGCCGGTGAGGAGGTGTCTGCCGGAGGGGCAGCGGCGGAAGCTGGGGAGGCAGCAGTGGAAGCCGGTGAGGCAGGGGCTGGTGAGGAGACGGATGCCGGAAGGGCAGAGGCCGGTGAGGAGACGGCAATGCAGCCGGATGGAGGTACAGCGAAAGAGCCAATCCAAGGGGAAGGGGAGGCAGGGCAGAATGTAGCTGGTCCGGCGGCTGAGGCAGAAGCACCGGCGGAGGGGGCATCATCCGGTCCGGAGATTGCTGCCCCCAGCGCGGTTCTTATGGAGGCATCCACTGGAAAAGTGATCTACGAAAAGGATGCGGATAAGCAGCGCCGGCCAGCCAGCATTACTAAGATCATGACCCTGATCCTGATTTTTGATGCTATCGATGCCGGTAAAATAAAGATGACGGATGAGGTGGTCACAAGCGCTTACGCCAAATCGATGGGCGGATCGCAGGTGTTTCTGGAGGAAGGGGAAATACAGACCGTCGAGACTATGATCAAATGTATCGTGGTGGCCTCCGGGAATGATGCTTCCGTGGCGATGGCAGAGTACATAGCCGGGACAGAAGGGGAATTTGTGAAGCAGATGAACGAACGGGCGGCCGGGCTTGGCATGAACGGCACCCATTTTGAAGACTGCTGTGGGCTGACGGATTCCGCGGCCCATGTGACCACAGCGAGGGATATTGCCATCATGTCGCGGGAACTGATCGTCAAGTACCCGCAGATCCATAATTATTCCACGATCTGGATGGAAAATATCACCCATGTGACGAAACAGGGGACAAAGGAATTCGGATTGTCTAACACTAACAAGCTTTTGAAAATGGCAACCAATTTCCGGGTGACCGGTCTAAAGACGGGGTCTACCTCCCTGGCGAAATACTGCCTGTCGGCAACCGCAGAGAAGGATGGCGTGCGCCTGATAGCTGCGATCATGGCAGCGCCGGATTACAAAGCCCGCTTCGCCGATGCCCAGACATTGCTGAATTACGGGTATGCTAACTGTAAGCTATACGAAGACCATGAGATGCCTGGGCTTCCGCAGATGATGGTGCAGAATGGCGTAAAAGATACGGTTCCCTTGAAATACAGGGGAAGTTTTTCTTATCTTGGGGTGAATGGGGAGGACTTCCAGGCTGTTGAGAAAAAGCTGATGCTCCCGGAATATTTACAGGCACCGGTTATGCCCGGTGATACGGTGGGGGTGCTGCGTTATGAACTGGGAGGCAAAGCCCTTGGCGAAGTGGAAATCTACGCTGACGCACAGGTGGATAAGGCCGGGTACCGGGATTATTTAAAGAAGACAGTAAAAGCATGGCTGATGGGTACGACAGGGGACGGCGGGAGTAAGGGAGGACAGGGAGAAGAAGGGCTGGAAGGGGCGTGAGGAGAGGGCTGGAAAGGGTATAGAACAATGAAGGTGTCGCTTAACTGTAGATTAAGCGACACCTTTTTTGCATACAAACCAATAAAAAACACCTTTTTGTAATCGTTTCGATTATAGCATCATTTTTTATGTGCGTCAACCGCATGACTTTGCCTTTTCTGGTATGAAATGTTAAGGATTTTTTAAATTTTTGTCGCTTAATCTACAGTTAAACGACATTTCCCCAGGGACATCATGCGGCAAATCGTACATCATGTATCATTTGCCTGGTGGAATTGTCCTTGGCGGGGGCAGCATGCAGGGAAGGGAAGTGGGCAGGATCTGGTATTTGTTGGATTGCCGTGGGGAAGAGGAGCAGGAAGTAGCAAGGCGGTGCAGGGACGGTGCCCCCAGGGGCGCCTTGGAGGCTGCATGGATCCTGAAATGCCAGAAGCTGCTGCGTTACCAGGGAGAGTGGCACGTGGCAGAAAGGAACCTTTTCCCGGGGTATGTGGTGCTGTCCGTCCCGGACGGGCCGGAAGGCATAGCCCCATTGGAGGGGGTGCTGGGGAAGCTGTTCCCCGGAGGAAGGAGAGAAAGGAATGGGAGGCTGCATGCCGTATGCCGGGAAAGCAGGGAGAGCCTGCTGGGGCTATGCGGCGGCAGCATGGTCATCCGGATGTCGCGTGGGCGCATCTGCGGCGGGAGCCTTGTGGTGACTGCCGGTCCTCTGGCCGGGCAGGAGCAGAGTATCCGGAAGATAGACCGCCATAAACGTGTCGCCTGGGTGGGGATGCCCGGGGAGGGCACGGGGGACGGTGCAGGGGAGCCTGCCGTCCTGCAGAGGATCTGTGTGGGGCTGGAGGTCTATGAGAAACATGCACAGGATTGGGGGCTGAGCCACTGAAGCATTGGCACAGAGGGTTCGGTTCCTATGGTCATACTGGCAGCGGGAACCGCAGCAGGGAGCGAGGATGCTTTTGGCTGCGGGCGGCGGAGCCTGCCCAAAAAGGGGGTGCCCGCGGCCGACGGATGCTGCCGTATATGGTCGTATGGCCAGAGAAGGCATGGAAAAGCAGGGGGCACCAATTAGGGGTCAGGCAATGGCAGACGGAGGACAGGAGGACTTGCTATGTGGTATGTGATACAGACGTTAGGCGGGGAAGAGGAGCATACCGCTGAAATAATAAGAAAGAGGATCTCTCCTTATTATATAGAAGAGTGTTTTGTCCCCAAGAGAGAGCGGATGAAGAAATTCTATGGGCAGTGGAACAAGGTCGAGGAGACCCTGTTCCCTGCCTATATTTTTGTGGTGACAAAGAGGCCAAAGGAACTGTACCAGGAACTGAGGCGCGTGCCGAGGCTGACGAAGGTACTGGGACGGGAGGAGGGGTATTTTGTCCCCCTGAGCGAAGAGGAGGAGGGGCTAGTCCGTAACCTGGGGGGTCAGGGGCACCGGGCAGGGCTGTCGAAGGTGGTAGTGGGGGAAGGGAAGCAGATCCGCGTGCTGGAGGGGCCGCTGAAGGGCTATGAGGGGGATGTGGTGAAGGTGAACCTGCATAAGAGGGAAGTGGTGGTGAGGGTAGGGTTTATGGGGCGGGAGACAAAACTGAGGCTGGGGATTGAGATGGTGGGAGAGAAGGTTTTATCTTTTAATTCACAATAATCGTTTTGCAGTCTGATGAGAAGAAAATTTTGGATATTTAAATGGGGAAGTGTATTGTGGATATCGCCATCAAAATTGAGATAAAATCTGTGAGTTTTTTGAAGTGTCATTTACCTCATGGATGGTATCTAGATCATTAAAAGTGAAAATTTATGATAAAAAAGTGGCTAAGATAAAGAGGGTATGACCATGGAAAACAAACGCAATATTTCTTTCAGTCCGCCTGATATTTCTGAAATGGAAATTGAGGAGGTAGCAGAAGTGCTTCGCTCCGGCTGGATTACCACTGGCCCGTGTACAAAGATGTTAGAGTGCCGCTTGGCGGCTTATATTGAGACTGGGCGGACGGATATCGATTGTAGTACTCAAGAGGCGACCGCTAAGTATAGCCAGCGTGTTGTGTGCTTAAACTCGGCAACAGCAGCAGAAGAACTTAATCTGCGCATTTTGGGTGTTGGCCCTGGTGATGAAGTGATTGTGCCAGCTTATACATATACGGCGTCAGCTTCGGCTGCTATTCACTGCGGTGCAACTATAAAGTTTGTAGACATTCAAGCTAATGGGGATCCGATTACAAATGCACCTGAGATGGACTACAATGCTTTGGAAGCTGCGATCACAGAAAAAACGAAGGCTGTGGTTGTTGTAGATCTGGGTGGTATTGTGGCTGATTATGATCGTGTATACCAGATCGTAGAGTCAAAGCGTGGGCTTTATAAACCTCTTGATGATTACAGTAACGAGTTGGCTGAACTAAGTTCCAAGATTCAGGCTGGTCTTGGCCGTGTTGCTGTCGTTGCGGATTGCGCTCACAGTCTCGGTGCAAGCCGAGTGGTCAATACAACCGGAGTTGGGAAATTAGAGAAAGCAGAACGCCGGTACTGTGGTGCCATCGCTGATTTCACGGACTTTTCCTTCCATGCTGTAAAAAACTTTACTACAGCAGAGGGTGGGGCGAGTACGTGGTGCTTACCCCTTTCTGTTTATAACCTTGGCGTAACCGACAAGGTTATTTATAAGTTTTATCAATTGTTAAGCCTTCATGGCCAGAATAAGGATGCACTAGCGAAGACGAAAACCGGAGCGTGGGAATATGATATCATTGGTTCTTGGTATAAATGTAATATGACTGATATTATGGCTGCTATCGGTTTAAGACAGCTTGACAGATATCTTGGATTGCTTAATAGAAGAGAGCAGATGATGAGTATTTATGATGCCGCCTGTGATGAACTTGGCATCAGCCGCATGATCCACCATGTGAACGGTATGGACAGTTCTAATCATTTGTATCTCATTCGCATTCCTGGAATCGATGTTTGGCAACGCAATGAAATCATAGAACGTTTGGAAGAACGTGGAATTGCAACGAATGTTCACTATAAACCTTTGCCGATGATGACTGCTTATAAGGCATTGGGGTGGGATATCAAGGACTTTCCCAACACTTATGAGTATTATAAGAATGTAATTACTCTCCCACTCCATACACAGCTGTCGGATGAAGACATTAAGTATGTATGCGAAAATTTAAAGGAAGTTATTTTAAGCCTATGAATTTTGGGCAGAGGTTTTCAAAATGGCAGCAGAGGCAGAATAGGTTAGAGGTGCTTGCTGAACAATGACGAATAAATATTAAATGAACTAGGAAGTGGATAAAGATGTGCAATGATTTATTTTCGATGGATTTGAAAATACAGGATTCCTATATTTTAAAACAAAACCTGGGACAAAAAATAATAAAACGTCTCCTTGACATTGTTATATCAGTTCCCCTTCTTATCATATTCTTTCCAATTATTTTGTTTTTTTGCATCCTCATTCGATTGGAATCAAAGGGAAACCCAATTTACAAGCAAACAAGATTCGGGTATAAGGGGACGTATTTTACAGTGTATAAATTGCGCACAATGTACAGCCACAGTTCTGACGGCAATCTTTCTGCACCGAAGGACGGAGATGTACGTGTCACCAAAGTGGGAAAAATCCTTAGAAAAACCAGTTTAGATGAAATCCCACAACTTTTGAATGTTATTAAGGGAGATATGTCTATTATCGGCCCACGGGCTGTGCCGGAAAAAGAATTGGATCTTAGGATAGGGCAGATGCTTATTAATCACCCGGAGAAAGAAGAATTTTTTAAACAGGCCATGCATATCAGAATGTTAGCGAAGCCTGGAATTAGCGGCATGGCTCAGGCATATGGAAGAAGTTCCCTCACTGTTGAAGAGGCTACAGGCTATGATGTTTACTATGCCATGAATTATTCCTTAGGGCTTGATGTTAAAATTCTCTTTAAGACCATTGACACAGTTCTTTTCCAGAGAGGAGTTAACTGATGGGTAAAGCATTGTTTGTTTGTTACGGCGGAGGCCACGCAGGGGCATTGATTCCTGTCATGAAATATTTGATAAGTAAAACCAATATTCAGGTTGAGGCTATTGGCATAAATCTGGCCGCTGACTTATTACGAAAACAAGGAATTCCTTGCAAAACACTATCTGATTATTTGGATGTTAGAAGTGTTGAGATTGGATTCCCTCTGGCAAAAGACAGGCATAACTTTTCATCAGCGGTAAGCTTTGCAGATTCTATTGCATATTATGGATATACGATGTCAGATTTAATTGATGAAGTGGGGGAAGAGGCGGCTTATCAGATTTTGAATATCTTTGACAGAAGAACTATGTTCCCTGCCAGGACTATGATGAGGATTCTTCAGAAAGAAACCCCGGATGTCGTCATTACTACGACGATGAACCGATTTGAGGCAGCTGCATTATATGCTGCAGGACAGTTAGGGATCGCATCCTTGAAGGTTGAAGACCTTATTGGGCGCATCAATAAAACGTTTCCCGATAAGATCCAAGTGGATACCGAAGCGGAGAGGGAAAAGCTATTAGCCAATGGTATTTTGCGGCAGAACATCATACTTAAATCCGAACTCAAAAATCCGCTTGTTATGGGTTACTATGAGGAGATATATCAGCGTCAATTAGAAACCAGGCCAACAGCATTTGCTGTACTTTGTGATTATGCTAAGAATGAGATTGTTAGACGCGGGATAGATCCAGCCAGCATCCATGTTACAGGGCAACCTGCATTTGATAAGCATCCATGGTATCTTAAAAATACTGATAAACAGGCCGTATGTGACAAAATAGGTGTTGACTATCAAAAAAAGGTTGTGGCGTTCATGTCGCAACCGACAAGAGAACGTGAGGATGTTTTTAGAATACTAATGGAATCAGCAAAGAGTATCGATTTGCATAAGATACAATTTGTGGTAAAACTACATCCGAATGAGGATGGGAAAATTCAAGAACTCATTATGGAAGAGTTTGGAATAAATTCAGTTAAACTTATAAAGAATATGGATGCTCGTGAACTGATAGCTGTTTCTGATTTGATCATAACTGTTTCATCGACAACAGGATTGGAAGCGGCAGTAATGGGGAAACCGTTATTGTATATAAACACAACTGATTTCAATGAAGATATTCCTTTTGACAATATGGGGATTGGCATTAGGTGTTCTACAGCTGACGAATTGGCAGATCAGATAGGCAAGATCTTTAATGGTGAAGGCGATGACAAAATATTCCAGAATAAGAAATATGCAACAGATGGGAAGGCAGCTGAACGAGTAGGTGAGATGGCTAGAAAACTTGCAAAAAAAGAGTATATGCCAACAAAAAAGGTTGTAACTATTATACAGGCTCGTATGGGATCTACACGGCTGCCCGGAAAAGTTATGAAAGATATTTGTGGTAAACCTCAAATTCAGCATGTGATTGATAATGTATCGAAAAGCAAATTTGTTTCCCAAACGGTGGTTGCTACGTCAAATGATGGTAATAATGAACCTTTGAAAAATTACTTATCAGAAAATGGGATTGAATGGTTTGCGGGAGATGAAACGGATGTTCTAAGCAGGTTTGTTTTAGCGGGAAAAGCATTTGACGCAGATATTATTGTACGGGTTACGGCAGATAATCCATTATGTAATGCAGAGTGCATTGACAGAATGATCGAATCCCATATACAAACAAATTCTGATTACACCTGTATGACGGGGCTTCCTATCGGGATTACCGGAGAGATAGTTGGTTTTGGTGTTCTTGAGAATATATATTATTCTGAGGACATCGATGAGAGAGATCGAGAGCATGTGACAATATATGTATATGAGCATCCTGAAAAATATAAAATTAATAATGTTCCGGCTCCCATGAAATATAATTTCCCTCAATTATATCTAACAGTAGATACTGCGGCCGATTTTGAAAGAATGACGGATATATTCCAAAATTGCTATGATAATGGGGAAATTTCATTAGAGGATGTAATTAACTACATGAAAAGGTTATAGGGTTTCGGTGAGGTGAAAAATGGAAAAAGTGAAATATTTGATATTAGGCGCTGGCGTTTCGGGGCTTACTTTTGCTAACCATATTGGTGTACAGGATTATTTGATCATAGAGAAAGAGTCAGAAGCAGGAGGATATTGCCGGACAAAGCGGTCAGGAGAATATATCTGGGATTTTGCGGGACATTTTTTCCATTTTTCACACCCAGAGTTGAAAGAGAAGTTTGAAGCAATAACCACACCAGAGAATAGTGTTTATAAGTTAAAGAATACCAAAATATATTACAAGGGATACTATGTAGATTATCCTTTTCAGAAAAATATACACCAACTCTCTAAAGAAGAGATGATCGATTGTCTATACGATCTCTTTGAAAAAGTGGAAAAAGAAAAGTATGATAATTTTTTGGACATGCTTTATGGAAAATTTGGAAAGGGGATCACGGAAAGATTTCTGAAACCCTATAATGAGAAATTGTATGCATGTGACTTGAATTTTTTGGATGTTGAGGCTATGGGGCGTTTCTTCCCTTATGCTGATTTAAAGGACATCATAAAAAATATGAAAGTTACTAATAATGCCTCATATAATCAGTCATTTTTATATCCAAAACAAGGTGCTTCCGTGCTTATTGAAAAGCTTTTGGAGGGAATCAAGGAAAATGGGATTCGGTATGGGGAAAACGTCATAAGTATTAACACAAAAAAGAAAATGGTAACTACTGATTGTGGGGAATATGGATACGATTATTTGATCTCGTCCATTCCTATGAATGAGTTTGCAGTTATCATTGATATTGATGTTGACCAGTCTGTATTTTCATATAATCAAGTATTGGTTTTTAATCTTGGCTTTGACCATCCATCTGTGGATTCAAGCATCCACTGGATATATGTACCGAGTAAGGAAGTAAACTTTTATAGAGCTGGCTATTACAATAATATTATTGGCAGCGATAATCTCAGCATGTATATTGAGATTGGTTATCCAAAGGATTGCGTTATTTCTCAAACAGAGATTGAATCACAACTTAAAGTTACTTTGTTAAATTTACAGAAGATGGGAATTATTACAACGCATAAACTAGTTGATTACCAAGCTATAGTGATGAATCCAGCATATGTGCACATCACAAAAAGCGGGATGGAGGCAGTTGCCGATTTTAAGAAACATTTGGAGAAGCAGAATATATATACTATTGGCCGATATGGCGACTGGAAATACTGTTCAATTGAAGATTGCATGATTGATGCTCTGAAGATGATAGAGCATATAACGAATTGTATCAAAGGATGATTGTCAGATGGCTATATTGTTTAGGTTTAACTGTGGAAACATGTGGGGATTAGGGCATCTATATAGAAGTCTTGCACTAATTAATGAATTAAAAAAAGGTGGATTTAATTGCCATGCAATAATAAATGACAATTATATAGCGAAGTCCATGTTGGAAAGTAAAAACATTAGATTTGCTATAGTAAATGAATATGATTCGTCAGAAGAATTAATTACAAAGATGAATGAAAATTTTGGGGATGAGGATAATATTGTTTTTTGGGATAGGCTCAATTCAGAATCATCATATATTAGAGATATAATAAATGCTGGATATAAAATCATAACTTATGATGATTATGATGAGAGCGCCCGGATGGCGACGGAATGTATCATGACATGGAAAATTCCAGTGGGAGGAAGCATTCCCAGTTATAGTGGGCCAAGATACCAACTGCTTAGAGAGGAAATACGGGAATATGCAACCAAAGAAAAAGTAATTAACCAATCTGTTAAAAAAATATTATTACATTTTGGAGGAACAGATCCATTAAATATTCTTATATTATGTTATAACGCATTGCACGATTTGAAGGATTTTAGCCTTGAATTCATTGCCGGAAAGGACGAACCGAATGACTGGAAAATGGAGATAGAACAGGCGGAAAATACTAAATATGCAAAAGGAGTAGATGATTTTGCACGAAGATTATATGAGGCAGACTTATGCTTGATTTCAGGTGGTGTATCAATGTATGAAGCTGCTGCAATTGGTACTCCTATGATAAATATTTCCCATAATAAAGATCAAGACTTTGCCGCGTCCATTTTTCAAAATAGTGTAGGCAGTGTTAATTTGGGAATCGCTTCTGAAATATCTGCACATAAAATAAAAGAATCGGTATTAGATCTGTGCTCTGATTATAGAAAAAGGAAAAAAATGTCTGAGGCAATGAAATTATATGTACCAACAGATGGAATTAAAATAGTTTGTAAAATAATAGAATCTGTTGTTAATATGAGGTGAAAATTCCAGAAGAGAGATCTCCGGTGGTTGAGGTTAGAAGAATAAAGCACTTTAGCAAAGTGAAAGGAATGATAACAACTATGAGTATTTCAATAGGAGGCAGATTAGTTGGTAACAAAACAAAAACTTTAATAATTGCCGAGGCGGGAATTAATCATGATGGAAAATTAGAACAAGCATTCCAACTGATTGATATGGCTGCCAAGGCAGGCGCAGATGTAGTGAAGTTTCAATTATTTACAGCAGCGCACATGTATCCGTATTCAGCCGGAACATATAGGACGGCTAACGGCAAAGATACGGATATCTATTCACTGATAAAAGATATGGAAGTTCCGGAATACTGGATACCGCAGCTGATGAAGAGATGCAGTGAACAAAAGATTGGATTTTTATGCACTACCTGCGATGAAGATTCAACAGATTTACTAAATAAATATGGTGTTGATGCATTTAAAATAGCATCAAGTGAGATCACACATATACCGCTTTTAGAACACACAGCAAAAACTGGAAAAGCAATAATACTTTCTGAAGGCGCTGCTAACATGGCTGAGATTTGTAGAGCCATATATGCCATAAAAGAAAGCGGGAATGGCCAGGTCGGCCTGATGCATTGTACAGCAGAATATCCGGCAAAATTAGAGGACTGTAATACAAATATAATTGAAACATATCATCGTATGTTCCCGGATGTTGTTATTGGGTTTTCTGACCATACAATAGAACCGTCATTAGCACCAGTTCAGGCAGTACTCAATGGAGCAAAAATAATAGAAAAACATATAACTATAGATAGGAAATTATCTGGTGCTGATCACAGTTTTGCCTTAGAATATGAGCAACTCAAGGAACTTGTAAATGAAATTAGAATTGCTGAAAATTACCCGGATAGAATTTTGAAAAATGAAATTATTCGCGGCAGAACGGATAAAAGTACACTTGAGGGTGAGCGCCATACAAGGAAATTTGTTCATCGCGGGATATTTACTTTAACATCTCTCAGGGCTGGAGATGTATTAAATAAAAACAATATGGTGGTTCTGAGGCCAGGCAATTCGGAGAACGGAATCGAACCCCAATTTTTTAATATGTTGGCAGAGAAGAAAGTAAAGATTAATAAAGACATTGGTGCCAGCCAACCTATTAAGTGGGACGATATTTTAAACATTTAAGTTTTTCCTCTCTATATGTGGCGTCTGTATTCTGCTTGCTATAGGTTGTCTTTCACAGATTGGCTTTCAGGGTAAGTACTCTGTCCAAAATGGTAAGGCGCCACTGTATAATATCCAAGTTAAGAGAAAGGAAATATTTTATGGATATAGCCGATTTAAAGGATTCGCTGAATAACCATATTTTAAGTGGTGATTTAAAGCTTTTATTGGAAGAAAAGGTATTTAAGAGAACAAGGGAACGAATCTTTTTAGAATTTATGCAGAGTTCGGAAAAAATAAACCCTAAAAACGGAAAATGCCAAGTAAAAGAATTATCTATTGCAACAGAATTAATAAAAAATTTATTGAATGCGGAAGTGCCAGATATTAGTTTGATTGATGATTTTATAGAGAAGACTAATAATCTGAATATTTATGATATCAGGTTGCTCTTTAATAGGATTTCTTATATTTGTTATGCTTATGGCAGACTATATAATGCTTTTATGTTCCAAAAAGAGTTTTTATTGCGATTCAGAAATAACAGGAAAAATTTGCCTATATGGATAACATGGGCTGACTTATTTGGTGAAATGCACGATTTAGAAGAATTTGCTGTTAATGCTAATACAAATAAATATGATTACTTTAAACAGCTATTATTTAATAGGCCAGATACAGTTCAGCTTAATTTAAAAAAAGAAGACGATTTTTACAGATTGATCAACGGGAAAAAAGTAGTGATAGTTGGGCCGGCTTCCAATATATCTGAGGATACTTGGAGCAGCATTAAAGAGAAATGGGATGTAATTATAGTTATTACATATAAAGATAATACGGTTTATCCAATAGGGGATGCCTCCAATATTAAGATTTCATATTATAACAATGAGTCTAAAAGAGAAATTGTAAAAAATCCAAACGATTCTATAAAGAGGATGGATTATGTGTGTTTTAAAAGTAATCCAGCAAAAAAAATTGATATGGTCAGATATAGGAGATTTTTGACTTTAGACGGTTTATATTATTATGGGATTCCTCATATGTTGCCTAATATTTTATTTGATATTATTAGATTTCAGCCTAATAATATTGGTGTATTTGGATTTGATTTATACTTATCTAACCGACAGTATAGGGAGAAATACCAAAGTCGGGAAAAGAATCCAGGTCAGTGGCTTAAAGACTTTGCAATTCACGATATCGCAATTCAATACAATGTACTTGAGGTTTTTTACAGGAACAACTATTTTCAACCTGATGGCCGATTAAAGCGTATTTTGGAAATGGGCATATATAATTACCTGAGAGCAATGGAATTAATATATAGAATTTAGCATGCGGGAGGAAGACTATGGTTTACTTTATTATATATGGTATCTTGCTGGTCTGCTCCTTTATTGAACTATCGAGTTTGACAACAACAAAAGGCCGTCAATTATTAAAATTGAAAGATAAGTTAATGGTAGTGAACAGGATAAATATACATACGGTATTATTGGTTTTTTGTGCCGTTATTTTATTATTGTTTGCTGGCACTAGATATCAATTAGGGATCGACTATGTATCTTACCGGAATATTTATGAACAGACAAAATTGTTTAGCAGTGATTGGGATTGGATTAAAACTTTTTCATCATTGGGATTAAAAAATGAAATTACATTATATGTTATTTTTGCGCTGAGTTCTTCGTTTAATATTGCTATACTTTTATTTTCTATTATTTCTATAATTCCGAAAACTATAGTATTGAACCACAATGCATCATATCCTGTTGTTGGCCTGTTTGTTTATTTTCTTTTGTTTTTTCTCGGATGCGATATGGGTGTTATTAGACAATGTGCTGCAATGGCATTTATCTTTGCATCTTACAGACCTTTGGCGGAGGGTAACTTTAAAAAGTTTTTACTGTTTATAGTAATTGCTTTTTTCTGGCACAGAACTTCAATTGTTTTTTTTCCGGCTTTTTTTTTGTCAAAAATTAAGCTTAGGCCATTTGCTGCTGCAATTGCTGCCACGTTATGTATTCCTTTTGCTTTTTTTGATATGACTAGCATAATGAATCTTATTATACGCTTAATGCCGGATGTATTGGCTGGGAAATATGCTGTCAGAACTTTTGAATTTGCATCTTATAATATGGGCATATCCTCCTTATATAGAATTGCCATTTTCTGGATTGTTTCTTACCTTGTATGGAAATATGTTACGAATAGCAAGTCAAAAGATATCAGGGAAGACAGTTTGGTTCTAAAAGCATATACTATTGTCTTTTTTGGTACTTGCGGATTCTATTTGTTGCGGAGTATATATGCAATTAGTGGGCGGGGGATGTATTACTATTTTATTTTTGATACCGTCCTTATATCGAATTTGCTTTCTAAGATTAAAAAGAATGAGAACCGATATATATTCTTTTTATTATTTGTAGCATTATATTCGGCTCGATTTTTTTCAACCTTAAATGGTTATGTAAATTTTGCACCAAATAGTTTTAATCTGCCTTATCTGCCCTATAAAAGCTTTTTGTTTACTTGATATATTTTTGGTGGAAACAATTTTAGCGCCTACAATCATGATAGGGGAAATCACTACCATAGATCGTTAATTCCATGCAACATATTGAGGGGAATGATATTTATGAGCACGTATATGTTTTCGTTTCGCTATAACAGAGGAAATATTGGTGGATCCGGCGGCGTCAATTATAAATTGATGGCTGCTAATGAAAGTTTAAAACTTATTAGCGGATTGACACATTTCTTTAGAGAGGATACCGAAGGTAAGATAAATAATAAGGGTATTCAGCACAAGCTGATGTTTCTGCGAAAATTCGGGTCAATAGATATTGTTTTAAAAAAATATCTGCTGAACAAAGCAATAAAATGGATGGAAAATCTTGACGCAAATAATTGCTTTGAGCCTGAGGATGTTTATATATTTCATGACATAGAAGGAGCATATGCTTTTTTTAGGGTACACCCGGATTATAAAAAAGTGATGTTAGTGTACCATCAACAGGGAAGCTTATATGATGAGTGGAGTGCATCATTCAATGTACATAGCCGATGCTATAAGAACTATTTGAACAAATTATTGTTAGATATTTTTTCCAAATGCTATGCAATAGGTTTCCCTTCAAAAGGGGCACGCGATGTTTTAATTGAGCATAATAAATATGTAAAAGAACTTTTGGATAAGAAAAAATCATTTGTCTTATACAATGGTGTAGATATACCAGAGATTTTGCCTATGGTAAAAAGTGAGAAAGTCAAAGAAGCAATAAACAGAATTAAAAATGTAGAGGAGCCAATTTTTATATCTGTGTCAAATCTTAATTATGCAAAGGGAGTCGATCAGATTCCTAAATATCTCATGCATATGAGGAAAAAACATCAAAAATTTTTTTGGGTAATTGTTGGCGATGGGGTAATGAGTGAATCTTTATGTAATGAAATTGCTGCAAACAAAATAGAAGAAAATGTAATTTGGTTAAAGTCAAAAATACCGAATACAGATATTCTTAATCTGTTTAAATATGGAGATTATTATATTATGCTCCATAGATGGTCTATTTTTGATTTAGCTACGCTGGAAGCAATGGGTTTGGGGTGCATACCTATCCTAAGTAATACAGGTGGAAACCCTGAAGTTATAATAGAAAACAATGGTTTCCTTGTGGACAGTGAAGATTACAAATCTGTAGCTGAATCTGTGGATAATACATTAGATTTAATTCCATCACTATCACTGCTCAATAAAAAAATTCAATGTGATAATTTTTCTGTTTTATCAATGCTTAAAAGATATAAGGAAATGATAGAGTCTTTGGATGATCTTACCATATAAATTGAGCCTTCTCGTATTATAGCGAGACGTTGTTTAAGGAGGATATTAAAATGTACAAAAAACCGTTCATAATTGCTGAAGCAGGATGCAATCACATGGGGCAAATGGAGATTGCAAAGGATCTTATTGAGACAGCGGCGCACTTTTGCAAAGCAAATGCTATTAAATTTCAGAAGCGTTGTCCGAAGGAACTGCTGACTCCGGAGCAGTATAATGCTCCGCATCCGAATTATGCCAATTCATATGGGGACACATACGGCGCTCACCGTGAATTTTTGGAATTCACCGTGGATCAGCATGCCCAACTGAAGAAGTGGTGTGAAGATGCTGGAATTATCTACTCGGCATCTGTGTGGGATTTGACTAGTGCTAAGGATATTGCTTCGCTTCATCCGCAGTTTATCAAGATTCCATCGGCCTGCAATACTCATTTTGAGATGCTCCAATGGCTATGTGATAACTATGAGGGTGAGATTCAGATTTCCTTTGGAATGACTTTAAAGGAAGAGGAAGAGCGGATTGTCCAGCTATTTGAGAAGAATGGACGTGCTAAGGATTTGATACTTTATAATTGCACTTCTGGTTACCCGATACCTTTCAATGATGTCTGCCTATTGGAGATTACCCGCATGAAAAAGCAGTATGAGGGACGCGTGAAAGCGATTGGCTTCTCAGGACATCACCTTGGTATCGCTGTGGATGTTGCGGCTTATACTCTTGGAGCTGAGTATATAGAACGTCATTATACGTTGGATCGGACGTGGAAAGGAACCGACCATGCTGCATCTCTTGAGCCAGACGGAATTCGTAAACTGGTTAGAAACCTTAATGCTGTTCATGATGCCTTGGCTTATAAACCTAAAGAGGTTTTGCTGGTTGAACAGGTTCAGAGGGACAAACTGAAATACAGGAAGCACTAAAATAAAGAGATATTATTCGACAGGAAGATGTTTATGAGGAACATGAAGCGATGGAGGAACATATGAATGTAGCATTTATTCCGGTCAGAGGCGGAAGCAAATCTATTCCCCTAAAGAATATTAAGCCAATTGGCGGCAAGCCTCTTGTGTATTGGACAATAAAGGCGGCTTGTGGTTGTAAGTATATTGACAAAGTATATGTAGCAACGGATAGCGACATAATTAAGAAAACTGTTGAGGGATTCCGAAGCGGAATAGGGGCAGGGGTATTCGCTAAAGCCGAAGTTATAGGGAGATCATCAGAATCTGCTTCGGATATAGCTTCTACAGAGTTTGCAATGCTTGAATTTGCCGAGAAGCATGAGTTTAGTAATATAGTACTCATACAGGCAACATCCCCCCTTCTCCAGGCATCTGACCTTGACCGTGGTTTTGAAGCATTCCAAACGGAAGAAACGGATAGTGTTCTCTCTGTAGTTCGCCAAAAGAGATTTCATTGGGAGAATAATGAACTGGGATTTGCCCATCCTACGAACTACGATGTTTTCCAGCGTCCACGTCGGCAGGAGTTTGCGGGATATCTAGTGGAAAATGGTGCATTCTATATCTGTTCAAAGAAAGATCTTATCAAAAGCCGGAATCGTGTGTCCGGCAATATCAAAGTTGTAGAAATGAGCGAAGATACTTTTTTCGAGATTGATGAATTAAGCGATTGGATGATTATTGAGGCCTTGATGAAAAAGAAGGGGATAACAGTACCAAGAGAGATCCCAGAAATTAAGATGTTTCTCACAGACTGCGACGGTTGTTTGACGGATGGCGGAATGTACTATTCTGAATCTGGAGATGAATTAAAAAAGTTTAATACTCGCGATGGGATGGGATTTGCTTTTTTGCGGAAAAAAGGGATTGTCACTGGCATTATAACAAGTGAAGAAGTTGATTTGAACCGGCGCAGAGCAAAGAAACTTCAGCTGGATATATTGGAGGCAGGATGCAAAAACAAGATTGAGACCATAAAAGCTATTTGTGGAGAACGAGGGATTGATATTGAAAATGTATGCTACATTGGCGATGACGTGAACGATATTGAGGCAGTTTCAGCGGTTGGTTATGGGTGTTGTCCGGCAGATGCAATGCCGGAAGTGAAAGCAGTAGCTAAATATATAGCATCAGCAAAAGGGGGACACGGTGTAATAAGAGAAATTTGTAGTTTAATAGGAAGTTTAGGGTCAAGCAATTGAGTATAAATGATGTCCGGAGAATGATAATGCCTGAGAATAATACCCTTATTAAAAATTCATTATTTAATGTTATATATAAAGTCCTAAATGTCATTTTTCTGTTTGTAACATCTATGTATATTTCAAGGATTTTACTGGCGGATGGAATAGGGGCGATTGCGGCAGCACAAAACTCTGTAAAATATTTTACATATTTTGCTGCATTAGGCATTCCTACATATGGAATTAAAAAAATAGCTGAAAAATCCAAAGAAAAAGATACTACATCTAAGACCTTTTCGGAATTATTTATTATCAATGCCATTTCAACAACATTTTGTTTAGTTGCTTATTATATGATGTTTTTACCTATATCAGGTAATTGCAGTGATCTTTATTTTGTTACTGGATTTTCTATTTTATTGAATTATATTAACGTGGATTGGTTTTACCAAGGGATGGAACAGTATAAATATATTATGCTGCGAAATACATTGGTGAAATTTGGATCACTCATTTTGATTGTAGTGTGTGTGAGGAGCAGGAAGGACTTTGTGCTGTATGCATTAATTCTTGCACTTACTGTTGGCGCTAATAATTTTTTTAATATTATTCATATTTGGAAATTGACATCATTTACCATAAAAGAATTGTGTTTTAAACAACATTTAAAGCCTATTTTTGTTTTATTGGGCGCATCTGTAGCAGTTGAAGTATATACTCTTGCTGATGTATCATTGTTAGATTTGTTTCATTCAGAAGAAAATATCGGATACTACTCAAATGCGTTCAAGTGTGTAAGTGTATTGAGAACCGTGATAGTTGCGGTTTGTGCGGTTTTTCTTCCACGGCTGAGTAATTACTACGCCAGCGGGCGAATGGAAGAATTCAAGGAGTTAATTAAAAAGGGGATAGGCATCCTTTTTTTCCTAACAGTGCCTGTTGCAGTTGGCGTAATTTTATTGTCGGATTACTTCATTGTGCTTATGTTTGGTTTTGCATTTGAACCAGCAGGGAGTACACTGGCAATTTTATCCGTTTCAATCATATCTGTGGCAATTAGTAATTTTGTCGGTTCACAGGTACTTATAACCATTGGTAGTGAAACCATAATGCTGAAATCTACAATTATTGGTGCAATAGCAAATATTTGCCTTAATTGTGCTTTGCTGCTCCCTCTAAAGCAGGATGGTGTCGCTATTGCCTCTGTAGTAACAGAATTATTTGTATCAATATACCAAACAAGATATATTATAAAGAATAAATTATTTAGCATAAATAAAAATGAGATTATATCCATAATAGCAGCATCTTTAATTATGTCCTTCATAGTAATATGTTTGAAGGTTTGCATACACAATTCTATATTTTGTTTGTCACTGTCTGTTTGTATAGGTGCATTGGCCTATGGAGGTGTAGCCTTGATGATGAAAAATGAGAGCGCATTACTATTAATAAGTGCTGTCAAAAAACAGATAAAAAAATGATTTTTGGTATTTTATAGGAGATTTGATTTGAGGGGATAGGAAGATTTAGAGATCCTGAAGTGGCTAAATAGGCCGGATATTGAGGAAGACGAGTTTGGATGAAATGACTGTAAAGAAGGAAAACACTGAAATGAGGATCGAATTTGATAAATTTAATAGTGATATTTTTGGAATAGTGATGGGAAATGTTGTTGGGATACCAGATTCAATAAGGAGTGAAGATGTAAACAACATAATATACACAGCCAAAGAAAAGGGATATCAGCATCTTAATATGAAAGTTCCAACTGCTTCTAAGAAAGCGACTAATATTTTGCTTCAGAGTGGATTTAGACTGGTAGATACCCAGTTAGTATATCGATTAAGTACCAAATCTATTAGTTGTAACCTTTTGGATAACATAGAATACCGTAAATTTGAAAATAAAGACAGGCTACAAATTGGGTGCATTGCCAGAGACGCATATAGCTTAGATCAATTTCATTCAGATGATAAGCTGCCAAAACATAGATGCGATAAATATTATATCGAGTGGATAAATAATTCTTGTGATGGTTTTGCTGATAAGGTAATGGTGTTATCCCAGGCGGATACTGTTGTGGGATATATAACGGTTAAATATAAGGAAGACAACTCTGCCGTAGTTGGCTTGGCGGCAATAGGAAAATCATTTCAACGGAGGGGGTATTTTACCTATCTAATAGGACAGACGTTACAGATGCTTTATGAAGAGAGGATATATTATTTGTTTTATGGGACTCAATTAGCAAATGAACCGGTTCTCCATGTGATGTCAAAATATTTTGGAATACCTGTATTTAGTAATCATGTTCTGCATCTGATGATTTGATAGTATTTGCTTTTTATCTATTCTGCCATGTGATATAATAAGATCAATTAACGATAATTTTAACAAGTTCATTGCTCCAAGGAGGCTAACCATGACTGAACGAAAACAAGTGCTGGACTATGCCCTGACCTTGCCGGGCACCTATATTGATACCCCGTTTCATGACAGTAACTGGGTGCTGGTGCGGATTCGGAAGAACAAGCGGGCATTTGCCTGGACTTATGAGATGGATGGAAGCATCCGGGTCAATGTGAAGGTGGATCCGGAGTGGAGGGATTTCTGGCGTACAGCCTATCCTTCCGTTTTGCCGGGATACCACCAGAACAAGAAACATTGGAACACGGTTATATTGGATGGCAGCATTCCGGATGATGTGGTGAAACGTATGATTGCGGAAAGCTATGATTTGGCGGGTGGGGGTAAGCGGGGGGAAGAAAAGCCCGGCAAAGGTGCACAGGATAAGCAGGTGGCCGATGGCCGGGCGGATGATGCGGACCCTAGTGCGCCGGACTAACGAAGAATAGTATGGCAAGGAAACTGCAAAGTTCACAGAACCAAAAGAGCCGCCCCTTCGGACTTTCTCCGAAGGGGCGGCTTTTTTTATCTAACAGAAAATCAAATTTCGTTAATCTTTCTCTTCACATAGGTCGTATGAAGCAGATGATGTGCTTTTGAACTTCCCGGTTTGCCCAGATAGGTATCGTACAATTCCTTGATTGCCGGATTCTCATGGGACTTGCGGATCGGGTTGTCTTTGTCGGAATCGTACAGCACTTTTGCACGCAGGGCGCGGATGTCCACGGTGTTGCGCACATAACCAGGCTGCTGCGGCTGGCCGCCGCCGTTGACGCATCCGCCCGGGCAGCCCATGATCTCGATGAAGTGGTAGTTGGCTTCGCCGGATTTCACCATGTTCAGAAGTTTCCTGGCGTTGCCTAGGCCGGAGGCCACAGCTACCTTGACATCCATATCTGCCACGTGGTAGGTGGCTTCCTTGATGCCTTCGGTACCGCGCACTTCTGTGAAGTCCACGCTGGCCAGTTCCTCGCCGGTCAGGGTCTCCACTGCGGTACGCAGGGCGGCTTCCATCACGCCGCCGGTAGCGCCGAAGATCACGGCGGCGCCGGTGCCAAGGCCGAGAGGCGCATCGAAGCCTTCATCCGGCAGTTCGGTGAATTTCAGCCCCACGCGCTTGATCATACGGGCAAGTTCACGGGTGGTCAGGGAAATGTCCACATCCGGCACGCCGTTGGCAGCCTGGTTGGGACGCTGTACCTCGAACTTTTTGGCAGTACAGGGCATGATGGACACCGATACGATATCCTCCGGCTTCAAGCCCGTCTTTTCCGCATAGTAGGACTTGGCAATAGCGCCAAACATCTGCTGCGGGGACTTACAGCTGGAAAGGTTTTCGGTCATGTCCGGGAAGTAATGCTCACAATACTTGATCCATCCCGGGGAACAGGAGGTGATCAGCGGAAGGACGCCGCCGTTCTGTACCCGGTCAAGGAATTCGTGGGCCTCCTCCATGATGGTGAGGTCGGCGCTGAAGTCGGTGTCGAATACCTTGTCAAAGCCGATCCTTCTAAGGGCGGCAGCCATCTTGCCTTCCACATTGGTGCCGATGGGGTAGCCGAATTCCTCGCCCAGCCCGGCGCGGACGGCAGGGGCAGTCTGCACGATTACGTGCTTGGAGGGATCAGCGATGGCGGCTAATACGTCATCGATCTGGGATTTCTCCTGTAAGGCTCCGGTGGGGCAGACAGCGATACACTGGCCGCAGGATACGCAGCTGGTCTCGCCTAAGCCCATGTCAAAGGCGGAGCCGATAAAGGTAGCGAAGCCGCGCTGGTTCGGGCCGATTACGCCGATGCCCTGGATCTTCTCACAGACGGCCGAGCAGCGGCGGCAGAGGATACATTTGCTGTTGTCGCGGATCATATGGGTGGCGCTGTCGTCAATGCAGGACGGGGTGCGCTCGCCGTCGTATTTGTTCTCCTCATCCACGCCAAGTTCTTTGGCCAGCTGCTGCAGTTCGCAGTTGCCGCTGCGCACGCAGGACAAACACTTGCGGTCGTGGTTGGATAGCAGAAGCTGCAGCGTCTTTTTGCGGGATTCCAGCACCTTGGGGGTGTTGGTCCATACTTCCATATTCTCATTGATCGGATAGACGCAGGCAGCAACCAGGCTTCTGGCACCCTTGACTTCCACCACGCACATCCGGCAGGCAGCGATCTCGTTGATCTCTTTCAGATAGCAGAGAGTCGGGATCTCGATATGGGCCAGCCGGGCGGCTTCCAGTATGGTGGAGCCTTTGGGGGCACTTACTTCTATGCCGTTAATTTTAATCGTAATATTCTCCATATCCATTCTCCTTCAGTTACTGTTTGTAGATAGCGCCAAATTTACACTTCTCCATACAAGCACCGCACTTGATACACTTCTCCTGATCAATGATGTGCGGATTGCGGACCGTGCCGTTGATGGCGTTGTTGGGACAGTTACGCGCACACAAGGTACAGCCGCGGCACTTGTCAGCATCGATATGGTAGGAGAGAAGCGCCTTACATACGCCGGCCGGGCATCTCTTATCCTTGACATGGGCCTCGTACTCGTCACGGAAATAGCGGAGCGTGGACAGCACCGGGTTGGGTGCGGTCTGGCCGAGGGCACAGGCGGAATTCTCCTTGATGTAGTAGCAGAGTTCTTCCAGTTTGTCCAGATCCTCCATGGTGGCCTGGCCCTTGGTGATCTTGGTGAGCATCTCTAAGAGCCGCTTGGTGCCGACACGGCAGGGGGTACATTTGCCGCAGGATTCCTCAACCGTGAATTCCAGGAAGAATTTGGCGATATCTACCATACAGTCATCCTCGTCCATGACGATCAGGCCGCCGGAACCCATCATGGATCCGATGGAAATCAGGTTGTCATAGTCGATGGGGATATCGAAATGCTCATAAGGGATGCATCCGCCGGAAGGCCCGCCGGTCTGCGCCGCTTTGAACTTTTTACCGTTCGGGATGCCGCCGCCGATCTCTTCAATCACCTCGCGCAGTGTGGTACCCATGGGGATTTCCACCAGGCCGGTGTTGTGGATCTTGCCGCCGAGGGCGAAGACCTTGGTGCCCTTGGACTTCTCCGTACCCATGGAGGCGAACCATTCGGGGCCGTTGAGGATGATCTGCGGAATATTGGCATAGGTTTCTACGTTGTTGAGGATGGTGGGCTTGCCGAACAAGCCTTTCTGCGCCGGGAACGGAGGCCTTGGCTTCGGCTCGCCGCGGTTGCCCTCGATGGAATGCATCAGCGCGGTCTCCTCACCGCAGACGAATGCCCCGGCGCCTAAGCGCAGGTCAATGTCAAAGTCAAAGCCGGTGCCGAAGATATCCTTGCCCAGAAGTTCCATCTCCCTTGCCTGGCTGATGGCAATCTTTAGGCGTTCCACAGCAATGGGATACTCCGCGCGGACATATATGTAACCCTGGTTTGCCCCGATGGCATAGCCGGCGATGGCCATGGCTTCCAGCACGGAATGGGGGTCGCCCTCCAATACGGAACGGTCCATGAATGCTCCGGGGTCTCCCTCGTCCGCATTACAGCAGACATACTTCTGGTCCGCGTCATTTTGCTTGGCCAGCTTCCACTTGAGACCGGTGGGGAAGCCGCCGCCGCCTCTGCCGCGCAGGCCGGAATCCATCAGGCATTGGATGACATCGTCGGGAGTCATCTCGGTCAGTACCTTGCCCAGGGCAGCGTAGCCGCCGGTTCCGATGTATTCTTCAATGACCTCGGGATTGATGACACCGCAGTTGCGCAGGGCAACACGGTGCTGTTTCTTGTAGAAATCGGTATCGACCAGGGACTTGACGCCTGACTGGGTCACGGTCTCCTGATACAGAAGGCGGGTCACCACGCGCCCCTTTAACAGATGCTCAGATACAATCTCCGGAATATCCTCCACCTTCACCATTGAGTAGAAGCTGGCATCCGGATAGATAATCATAATCGGCCCCAGGGCACAGAGGCCATGGCATCCGGTCTGGACGACGGAAACCTCGTCCTGCAGGCCGGCTTTTTCAATCTCCGCCTTCAGTGCTTCCATTATCTGCTGGCTGCCGGAGGAAGTACATCCTGTTCCGCCGCAGACCAATACATGTGAACGATACATTTTTGTCCTCCTTTGAACAATGCTATTTGATGTCTGCTGAATTCAGGGTGTATTCTTCTACCACATGTCCCCCGATCAGATGGCGCTCCACGATTTCAGCAGCTTTGTCGGGATTCATCTTAATATAGGTAATCTTGGATTTGCCGGGTTCCATCACTTCCACGATGGGTTCATACTGGCACAGGCCGATACAGCCGGTCTGGGTCACGGCCACTTTGCCGGTGAGCCCCTTCTCCTGCACCAGCCCGGACAGGGCATTCAACACCGGGCGGGCGCCGCTGGCAATCCCGCAGGTGGCCATGCCGACTACAACACGGGTCTGGTTGCTGTCTTCCGCCCGCAGGCCTACCTGTCCCTGCATCTTATTGCGGATGGCTTTTAACTCTTCAAGGCTTTTCATAGTATGTAATATCCTCCAAATTATGACAATTTAATCTGGCGCACGTTTTAGTACACGGCGCCGCCGTCAGTTTCCAGTTTATTCTCGGTCAGATAATCCAGAATATACGCGGAAATCTCTGGGGTGTCAAAGGGAACACCCTCCAGCACTTCCTTAAATTCCCTCGTGTCCAGGGTAAAAGACCGGCCGTCATAGTGATACCGGTACACAAAGTCCGTCTCCGGGTGATAGACCACCAGGGTATGTATGGTGCTCGTGATATCGCCTAGGGGCATCCGGTCGATGTGGGACAGGACAAACACTGCCGTCACTGTGGTTCCGGCGCCAGGCTCTGATTCAATGGAAAAGGAGCCGCCCGCCGCTTCTGCCGCATATTTAAAAAAAGGAACCCCCAGCCCTACCTTGCGGGTGGTCCGGCTGGTGAAGAACGGGTCTGTCACCTGCGCCACCTGCTCTGGGGTCATGCCGCAGCCGTTGTCGGCAATGGTAATGTTCAGCCGGTCCGCTGCAGTGTCCGCCGCCACCGTGATCTGCACCAAGGATGCGCCTGCCCGGGTGGAATTCTCTGCCACATCCAGGACGTTTAAGGAAATCTCGGTCATCATAGGCGTTACTGGTATTTGGCCAGGATGCCTGGGATGTCGTCCGGCACCAGCCGTCCGTAAACTTCATCATTGATCATCATGACAGGGGCAAGGCCGCAGGCACCGACACAACGGCAGGAATCCAGGGAAAATTTGCCGTCCGGGGTGCATTGTCCGTTGGTGATGCCAAGAAGTTCCTCCAATTTGCTGAAAATAGCAGCGGAGCCTTTCACATAACATGCGGTTCCAAGACATACGGAAATCTGGTACTTACCCTTAGGCTGCAGGGCAAATTGGGTATAAAAGGTTGCAATGCCATAAATCTTCTCCAGCGGGATACCCGTCTCGTCGGAGATCATGGTCTGAACTTCGATGGGGAGATAGCCGTAAATCTCCTGCGCCTGCTGCATGATGGGCATCAAAGCACCCTTGGTACCTTTCAGCTCGGCGATGACTTTCTTTAAAGCGGCTTCCTGCTCCGGGGTCCCGCTGAAAGGAACTCCTTCTTTTTTGCAAGCCATGTCTCATCCTCCTTCTGGTTAATGATACTTTTTGTTAAATGTACCAACATTTTACCATGAAAGTGATAAAAAATCCATAGTAAATAAATAGTTATCATTCACGTTAAAAACATATCGATAAAAAACATTGATAATTCGTCTTTTCAATGGTATTCTTAGTATAGCAAATTGACGGTTTGGGTTGGGAGAAGCTGTAAATGAAGGGTTTTTTTGGAAATCAGGCGGGTATCTCTGGTTAAAAAACAGACAGCTGTGAAAGGCAAATGGAAAAGGAGGGCTGGATATGACAGTAAAAGATGTAAAGGAGATCTTGGGGGCGCGGGTGCTGACGGGGGAAGAGTTTATGGACAGGGAGGTGAGAAGCGCCTGCGGTTCGGATATGATGAGCGATGTGCTGGCATTTTCCAAAGACCACTCGGTTCTGCTGACAGGCCTTTGCAATCCCCAGGTGATCCGCACGGCGGAGATGCTGGACATCGTGTGCCTGGTGTTTGTGCGGGGGAAGAAGCCGGACGAGACGATTATCGATATGGCAAGGGAGAGGGAGATCATCGTGCTTGAGACCGGGCACCGGATGTTTTCCTCCTGTGGGATGCTGTATAAGGCCGGCCTGGGAGGAGGTGCGATCTGATGGATGAGGCAATTGTTCTGAAATATGAGATTTCTCCGGACGACTTCACCAGGGCAGGGGAGGCCAGCAGCGATGTGAAGGGCAAGTTAAAGCAGCTGGGGGTCAGCCCGGAGGTGATCCGCAAGGTGGCTATTGCCATGTATGAAGGCGAGATTAATATGGTGATCCATGCTAATGGCGGGGGGATCACAGTGGAGATCACGCCGGTGCAGATTAAGATGACCCTGGCAGATGTGGGGCCGGGAATCCCGGATGTGGAGCAGGCGATGAAGGCAGGGTATTCCACGGCGCCGGATGAGGTGAGGAGCCTTGGCTTTGGCGCCGGGATGGGCCTGCCGAATATGAAAAAGTATACCGACGATATGGTGATTGAGACCCGGATCGGTGTGGGGACAACGATTACCATGACAGTCAGGATATAAGGCGGCCAGGACATAGGCTTTTGCCAGGCGGATGCAGGGTTCAGGGAAGCTTTGCACTGCCTGGCGGTATTTTGGGGAAAGGACAGGAGGGAGCAGAATATGGACAAATTTTACCATTCGGTGCGTTTGGACCCGGAACTGTGCAAGGGCTGCATCAACTGTATCAAGCGCTGCCCGACCCAGGCGATACGGGTCAGGAACGGAAAGGCACAGATTAATGCCAAATTCTGCATTGATTGCGGGGAATGCATCCGGGTATGCCCGCACCATGCCAAGCATGCCACCTTTGACAAAATGGATGTAATGAAGCAGTACCGTTATACGGTGGCACTTCCGGCACCGGCTCTATATAGCCAGTTCAACAATCTGGATGATGTCAATATTGTATTGAATGCACTGCTTTTGATGGGGTTTAACGATGTGTTTGAGGTCAGTGCGGCGGCGGAGCTGGTGTCGGAGGCCACGCGGGAGTATCTGAACCATCACGAGGATAACCTGCCGATCATCAGCACGGCCTGCCCGTCCGTGGTGCGGCTGATCCGGGTGCGTTTCCCGAACCTGATTTCGCACCTGCTGCCGCTCAACCCGCCGGTAGAGGTGGCAGCGTCGCTGGCGGCGCAGCGTGCCATGCAGAAGACGGGGCTGGAACGCAAGGAGATCGGTATCTGTTTTATCTCCCCGTGCCCGTCAAAGGTGACGTATTCCAAGGCGCCTTTGGGGACGGAGAGGAGCCAGGTGGACCATGTGCTGGCGATCAAGGATGTCTATCCGCAGCTGATCTCCCATATGAAGGCTGTGGGGGAGGAGGCCTGGGATCTGGTGACTTCTGGCAAGATCGGCATCAGCTGGGGGCGGAGCGGCGGCGAGGCAAGCGGTTTGTTCACCGAGAGTTATCTGGCGGCAGATGGCATTGAGAATGTGATCCGGGTGCTGGAGGATCTGGAGGACCAGAAGTTTACGAACCTGAAATTCGTGGAACTGAATGCCTGCAACGGCGGGTGTGTGGGCGGGGTCCTGAATGTGGAGAACCCTTATGTCGCTGAGGTTAAGCTGAAGCGGCTGCGCAAATACATGCCGGTGGCGCGGAGCCATATGGATATGGAAGACCACGCGGAGGAGATGATTCCCTGGACCACGGGCGTGCAGTATGAGCCGGTGTTCAGCCTTGGAGGCAACATGATGGAAAGCTTCGCCCGCTTAAACCAGGTGGAGCGCCTGTGCAAAAAACTGCCGGGCTTGGACTGCGGTTCCTGCGGGGCGCCGACCTGCAAGGCATTGGCAGAGGATATTGTGCGGGGGCAGGCCAGCGAGAACGACTGTGTCTATTACCTGCGGGAGAACCTGCACAAGCTTTCCGAGGAGGTTTCCGTGTTGGCAGACGACCTGCATGAACGCGATAAGGGCGGCCAGGAGACATTGCGGATCCTAAAGGAATATATCCAGCGGATCTCGGATGAGATGTCGCTTTTGGACAACCGCGACGCGGAGGACGAGAACGGGAAGCAGGCAAAGGAGTAGCTGCCCGGCTATGGGCAGGAAAAGGAGAGGAATATGACAGTTCAGGAATTGTTAGACAGCGGGATGTTTGGCGTAGTGAATGTAGGGGAGAACCTGGAACGCGAGATCACGGTCCCGTTCTGCTGTGACCTTTTAAGCATTGCCATGGGGCGGGCGCCCTCTGGCTGTGCATGGGTAACCGTGATGGGGAATATGAATACGCTGGCGGTGGCGACACTGACCGACACGGCGTGCATTATCATGGCGGAGGGCGCCGTGCTGGATGAAGTTGCCATGAAGAAGGCCAAGGACCAGGAGATCACGGTGATGGGGACCGAACTGCCGATCTTCGATGCAGCACTGAAAATTTACCAGGCGCAGCAGGGATAGGGGATGATCAGCCTCACCTATGACCTGCATATCCATTCCTGCCTTTCCCCATGCGGGGATGACGATATGACGCCGGGCAATATTGTGGGGATGGCGGCGGTCAAAGGGCTGGATGTGATTGCAGTCACTGACCACAATTCCTGCAAAAACTGCCCGGCGGTGATGAAGCTGGCAGAGCAGTTCGGCGTGCTGGCGGTTCCTGGCATGGAGATTAACACCTCGGAGGAGGTGCATGCAGTATGCCTGTTCCCCGCCCTGGAGCAGGCGTTGGATTTTGATGCTTATGTATATGGCCGCCTGATGAAATTCCCCAACAAGGAGGCAGTATTTGGGAAGCAGCAGATCTGCAACGAGGAGGACGAGGTAGTGGGGACAGAGCCGAACCTGCTGATCAACAGTGTGGATATCTCTTTTGACCGGCTTTGGGATTTGGTGCGTTCCTATGGCGGGGTGATGTTCCCGGCACATATTGAAAAGAGTGCCAACAGCCTGATTGCCAACTTAGGCTTTGTGCCGCCGGACAGCAAGTTTAAGACTGCGGAACTAAAGGATCTGAAAAAGCTGCACGAGGCGAAGCGGGGCAACCCTTACCTGGACGGATGCCGGATTATCAGCAATTCCGATGCCCATTACCTGGAACATATCCATGAGCCGGATCTTACGATCCCGGTGAGGGAAAAGAGTATCCGGGGTGTATTGGATGCCTTGCGCGGAGAGTGAAGGAGGGGCGGCAGATGCTCAGCACACCAGGAGAAATTGCAAATAATTATATTGGGATCGGAAAGAAAAAAGTGGCAATGCGGGCGGATAAGATGTTTCTTTTGGCAGTCATGGCCGGTATCTATATTGCCGTGGCAGGCTGCGGCGCCTCTACGGCCGCCTGTACGGTGGGCGGTTCGGCCGGGAAGCTGGTAGGTGCCTGTATATTCCCGGCAGGGCTGACCTTGGTGCTGCTGGCCGGAAGCGAACTGTTCACGGGCAACTGCCTGCTGGCCATACCGCTGCTGAGCCGGGAGATTACTTTGTCCGGGATGCTCCGTAACTGGCTGATTGTGTACCTGGGGAATTTTACAGGAAGCATCCTGGTTGCCTGGATGGTGGCCTATAGCCATCAGCTAAGCCTGTTTGACGGCCAGCTTGCCGCGGCTGCAGTCGGCACGGCAGCCGCAAAGGTATCGATGCCTTTTTGGGACGCGTTCCTTAAGGGGATCCTGTGCAACCTGCTGGTTTGCCTGGCAGTCTGGGCAAGTTTTGCGGCAAAAGATGCTGCCGGTAAGGTGATTGCCTTGTTCTACCCGATCGTAGTGTTTGTGGTCTGCGGCTTTGAGCACAGTGTGGCAAATATGTTTTACTGCCCGGTCGGCCTGTTTGCTGCCGGGCTCCCCGAGTACGCAACAGCCATAACCACAGACATAAGCCGCCTTACCTGGGGGAATTTCCTCTTTGGGAACCTGCTGCCGGTTACCCTTGGCAACATCGTCGGGGGATCCGTGTTTGTGGGAGCCGTATACTGGTGGGTGTATTGCGGCAATGCCAAAAACAGTACCGAAGGAAAATGAGGATACGGGTACAAGTGTTTTGCAGGCAATGGCCGAAAGGGATGGAGGTACGGACTTTAAGGAAACGGACTGCACAGCCAAGTGCTATACCGGGGTATGCATTGGAATAAGCGTGATTTAGCGTAATTTTAGGAGGATGAGGAAAATGAGGAAGTATGGAAAAATTGTGGTTGCAATGATAGGGGCTGCCTGCCTGATGGCACAGCCGGTATGGGCGGCAGCACCGGACTTTGGAAAGCCAGGTTGGGAAAAAAGGGATTGGGTGGACGTCGGGCAGGATAATTCCATGGTCTGGATGGGGGATTCGCCAGGCACAGCGATTGCAGAAGGCCAGGTGGCCAGGGCAGAGGGCGGCCAGGCGGATAGCCAGGCGTCCGGGGCAGAGGGCGGCCAGCCAGACAGCCAGGCGGCCGTAGCAGAGGGCGGCCAGGCGGATAGCCAGACGGCCGTAGCAGGGGGCAGCCAGCCGCCGGCAGAAGTAGCGGGAGACGGCCAGGGGGCGTCTGTCATTACGGTCGGCGGCACAGGGCAGCAGAATGCAGGGCCGGCCGCGGCACAGGAAGAGGCCGAAAAGGCAGCACAGGAGGCAGCGCGCCAGGCAGAGGAAGCGGCGGCACAGGAGGCGGCCCGCCAGGCGGAAGAAGCAGCAGCGCAGGAGGCGGCCCGCCAGGCGGAAGAAGCAGCAGCGCAGGAGGCGGCCCGCCAGGCAGAAGAAGCAGCGCGCCAGGCCGCGGCGCAGCAGGCTTTAGGCCGGACGGTTGACCCTTCTAAGCCTATGGTGGCTCTTACCTATGACGACGGCCCGCAGCCGTCAGTAGGAAACCGTATTATGGACTGCCTGGCACAGTATGGCGGGAAAGCGACATTTTTTATGGTGGGGGAAAGAGTGGGTTCCTATGCCACGGAAGTAAAGAGGATGGTGGCCGAAGGGCATGAGGTGGCAAACCATTCCATGAACCATAAATATCTGCAGAAGCAGGGGGTGGCGGAGATCCAGGCACAGGTGAGCCGCTGCAATGATGCGATTGAGGCGGTGTGCGGGGTACGGCCGCGTGTGATGCGGCTTCCGGGCGGCGGATATAATTCTACCGTGCTGGCGAATACGCATATGCCGATGATCCAGTGGAACATTGATACCCTGGACTGGAAGACCAGGAATGCCCAGCAAACGGTCAATTCCGTGCTGGGCAAGGTCAAGGATGGGGACATCATCCTGATGCATGAATTATACGGGGCGACAGGCGATGCCTCGATGACAATCATTCCGGAACTGACAAAGCGCGGCTTCCAGCTGGTGACAATCAGCGAGATGGCAGCGGCTAAGGGCTATTCGCTGGAAGCGGGAAAACTTTACTCTTCATTCCGGTAAAAAGCCATATTTCCGTACACCTCGCTAAGTGTTCACATTATACCATACCGGCGGCCATCGGCAGGGCCAGGCTGACAGCGGAGACATAGGTTACCAGCAGCAGCCCCGCTAAGATGGCCGCATAGTACATCAGCATGTAGGGCATTACCTTGGCGAGGGAGGTTCTGCCGATTTTGATGGCGACAAACAAGGTGTTTCCTACCGGCGGGGTAATATTGCCGATGCACAGGTTATAGACTAAGATCAGGCCGAACTGGATGGGGCTCATGCCAAACGTTTTTACTACCGGCAAAAACAGTGGGGTGAAGATAAGGATGGCAGGGGTGACATCCATGAAGGTTCCGGCTGCCAGCAGGATCACATTCATGACAAGCAGGATGATTACCGGGCTGTCAGAAAAGCCCAAAAGGGCAGCTGAGATTGCCTGGGGGATCTGGGTAAAGGCCATGACCCAGCCCATAATATTGGAGACACCGATCAAAAATACGATCATGCCGCTCATTTTGGCGCTGTCAGTCACGATACGCCAGAAACTTTTCCAGGAAAGGCTGCGGTAGCAGATGCTAAGGATCAGGGCATAGGCCACTGCGATGGCGGAACCTTCGGTCGCAGTAAAGACCCCGGCGATGATCCCGCCGATAACCACAACAATGAGGGAGAGGGCAGGGAGGGCACGTAAGGTGGCAGAAAGCAGGTTTTTCCAGTCAAACCTTCCGGGGGTTCCCCGGTGGCCGTTTTTCCTGGCGATTATGACTGCTACTGCAATGCAGCAGGCGCTCCAGATGATGCCCGGGAGGTATCCGGCCAGAAACAGAGCGGCCACGGAAGTGCCGCCGGATACCAAAGAATAGGTAATCAGGGCATTGGAGGGCGGGATCAGCAGCCCGGCGGGGGCGGAGGCTCCGTTGGTGGCGGCGCACAATGCCGGGGAATATCCCTGCTCTTTTTCGCCGTCGAGGACCATGCTGCCCACGGCTGCGGCAGCCGCGGAGGCAGAGCCGGAGATAGCGCCAAAGAGGGCATTGGCGCCGACGTTGGTTACTAACAGGGCGCCGGGAAGCTTCCCTAAGATAGCCAGCACAAAGTCAACCAGGCGCTTGGCGATGCCGCCTTGGTTCATCAGGTTTCCGGCCAGGATAAAGAAGGGGATGGCAGTGAGGCTGAATTTGCTCATCCCGACAAAGATCCGCTGGGAGGCGGTCAGGACGGACACATCCAGAGGCACAACCTGGAGGATGGCTGCCAGGGAGGAGATGCCGATGGCATAGGAGATCGGGACTCCGGCAGTCAGAAGCACGGCGAGGACAGCCAGAATAACCAGCAGAGATTGGATAGCCATGGGTTACGCCTCCTTTCCGGCCTTTTGGGCTTTTGGGACAGTCTTGTTTTCGGGTTCCAGGCAAATCTTGCCTGTGAGGATTTCCACAATGTTCAAAATTGTATAGACGATATTTAAAATGCCGCTAAGGGGAAGGACGAGATAGAAAACGCCGATGGCAAGCCCTAACGATGAGGTCATTTGCCCCATAGCCAGGTTGGTGATCTGGATCCCGCCGAATACCAGGATGACCCCGGAAAACAGGCAGGCCACAACCTCTGCAAAAACCGCCAGGTATTTTCTGGCATGGGGGTTTAAATGCTCCATCAGCAGGGGGATGTTCATGTGGCCGCGTTCACCGGCGACCAGGGATGAGCCGAGAAGCGCCATCCAGGCAAACAGGTAGGAGACCAGTTCCTCAGACCAGGAGGACGGGTTTTTCAGGATATAGCGGGTCAGCACCTGCCAGCAGGTAAGGATGACCATGGCCAGGAAGCTGCCTCCGGCCAGCACATTTAAAATCTGGTTTAGCAATTTTCTGAGAGAATTCATATGCACCTCCTATTCAGTGTCAGACGGATAACGGGTATTGTATTTTTGGATGGCATCATAGATGGGGCGGATCGCCGGGTTGTTTTGCAGTACGGATTGGTGGAGCGGGAGGCAGGCTTTAACAAAGGGTGCCTGATCCGGGTACAAAAACTCTACCTTCTGCTGGCTGGCTGCTTTTTCGCGGGCGGCATCCACGGCCTTGACCCATTCCTCCCTCTGTACCTGATTGACGAGGCGGTAGCCTTCCTCAAATACGGCACGTTCTTCATCCGTCAGGCTTTGGATGAAGGCATTGTTCCCGATCAGGATATCAGGAACCATCTGGTGCATGTCGTAGGAATAGTATTTGCAGACATCGCCATGGCCGTTATCGGTCAGCGCCATCTCATTGTTCTCGGCTCCGTCAATAATGTTGGACTGTAAGGCGGTGTAGACATCACCAAACCCCATGGGGGTGGCTGAGCCGCCTAAAAGCCGCATCATTTCGATGTTGGTAGGGGACTGCTGGACACGGATTTTCAGCCCTTTTAAATCGGCTGGGCTTTCGATGGGTTTGCTGACCGTATAAAAGTTGCGGGTGCCGGCGTCGAGCCAGGTCACGGCAGTGAAGCCGGCTTTTTGGGTAGCGGTAAAGATCGGGGTGGTGATGCTGGGGTCATCCATGGCATGGTGGTAGGAATCCGCACTGGCAAACAGGTAGGGGAGATTGAAAATCTCATAATTTTTGCTAAAGGTCTCCAGTATGGCATTGCTGGCGATGCAATAGTCAATGGCTCCGGTCTGTGTCAGCTGTACCATATCCGTCTGTGAGCCTAGCAGTTCGCTGGGATAGAGTTCGACCTGGTAGCGGCCTTTGAGGTGCCCGTTGATATAATCCTGAAAAGCGGCCAGCGCGATATGGGTCGGGTGGCTGGTGGACTGGTTGTGGCCGATGCGGATGATACGCGGCTGCCGGGCATGGCTGCAGCCGCTAAGCAGCAGGACAGGCGGGATAAGGATCAGTGCAAATAGTTTTTTATAAAGGTTCATGGACAGCCTATGCCTCCTTTTCCAGGTGCACTTCCAAAATCCCAAAAAGATTCTGGGAGTACAGTGCGTTCTGTGATGGGTTTCTTTACACAGTATCTGTAAATTTCCCGTAATTTTTCTTCCAAAAAATGGATATGCCGCTTTGCAGGAAAAAAACGCTTGAAAAGCCGGGGCGGAAAGGCTATACTGATGGAACGGATACAAGTATGGGAGGCGAACGTGATATGAGGGAAAAACTGACAAAGGGAGATGTCAAAAAGATTGAAGAGGAGATTGAACACCGTAAGCTGGTAGTCCGTAAGGAATGCCTAGAGGCCGTGAAGGAAGCACGCGCCCACGGGGATCTGAGTGAGAATTTTGAGTACCATGCGGCGAAGCGGGAGAAAAATCAAAATGAGAGCCGTATCCGCTACTTGGAGAATATGCTGAAGAATGCAGTCATCGTTTCGGAGGAATCCCGGGAAGACGAGGTAGGGCTGAATAACACCGTCACTTTATATATGGAGGACGACGGGGAGGAAGAGACATATAAGCTGGTCACCAGCATCCGGGGGAATTCCATGCATAACAAGATCAGCATGGAATCGCCTCTGGGCCGGGCCATCCTGCGCAAAAAGGTCGGGGACCGGGTGCTGGTGAAGGCAAATGAGACATATAGCTATTATGTGACAATCCGTAAAATTGAGAATACAGATGAGGAGGCGGACCAGATCCGCGGGTTTTGACGGTCAGGTCCATCCGCCGTCCAGGCCGATGACCTGCCCGGTGAGATAGGCATTTTTATAGCCGAGGTGATAGGCTAAGTCGGCCACTTCCTCTGCGCGCCCTAAACGCCCGGTAGGGATATCTTCCACCAGGCCGATGAGGTCGTCTTCCTCCATCCACCGGTTCATCTCTGTATCGATTGCCCCGCAGGCGATGGCATTGACCTGGATATTGCTGGGGGCAAGTTCCTTGGCAAGCGCCCTGGTAAAGGCATTGATGCCGCCCTTGGTAGCAGAGTAGGCAACCTCGCAGGAGGCGCCGACATTGCCCCAGACAGAGGAAATGTTGATGATCTTGCCTTGTTTTGCGGACAGCATCATGGGGATCGCCAGCTTACAGCAGTTGAAGACAGAGGTCAGGTTCGTGTTCAGGATGCGTTCCCAGTCATGGGCGGCCATGTCCTGTAACAGGCCGATATAGGCGATGCCGGCGTTGTTCACCAGGACGTCCAGGGAGCCGTACTGTTTGCGGATCAGCAAAAAAAGTTTCTCGCAGGTAGGCAGATCGCCCATATCCCCCAAAAAGGCGGTGCAGCAAACCTGGTAGTTTTCAATTTCTTTTTGTGCCTGCAGAAGTTCTGCTTCCCTGTGGGCACAATTAATCACAACATTGTAGCCTTTTTTGGCAAATTTCACGGCAATGGCCTTCCCGATCCCGCGGGAGGCGCCGGTAACAAGGACGGTTTTTCTTGGCATGGAATCATCTCCTGTCTGATTTTCTGTATTGAGCGGTTCTTGGTGCTCTTTTCATGGATGCTGCCTTATAATTTCTGCTTCTTCTTATATTTTACCATCAATAATTAGTGAAAACAACATAAAAAGGATTATTTTTATACAATGGCCTTCTGGCTGTGAATTCGCCTATTTGCGGTATTCCCGCGGAGTACAGCCAAAATTCTTGATAAACAGTTTTGAAAAATAACTTAAATGATTAAACCCGCAGCTAAAAGCAACCTCTGTAATACTTTTTTCGGTGTTCCGAAGCAGATTACAGCTTGTTTTGAGCCTGAATGAATTCAAAAACTCCACCGGGGATTGCTGCAGGTATTGTTTAAAGATGCGGCAGCATTTACTACGGCTTACGTTTCCCGAGGCCGCAATTTCGTTCAATGATATTTGTTCCGTATAGTGCTGGTAAATAAATGACACCATGTTTTTTTGGATTTCCAGATCACTGCGGCTGTCACTTTTGCTGTCCAAAATGGCGAATTCCCTGCATTGCAGTACATGGCTCCATAGCTGAAACATTGCTGCGATAGCCTGCATTTCATAGGCGTTGGCTGCTTTTTCCTTGAAACAGCGGATTTGTTCAAGATATCTGGCTGCCTCCTGCCCGCTTGCCTCTTTTGAATGAAAATGCAGATATTCACAATCAGTATTTTCAATAACAGGGGTAATATATTTTTGCAGCAAAGTTTTATTGCTGCCAAATAAAGACGGGTGGAACAAAACACATAAAAAATGGCAGCCCTGCTTTTTATAGGAATAACCATAGTGCATTTGGCGGGCATTTACCATAAGGGAATCCTTTTCGCTTAGAAGAATCCTTTTGCCGTTGATGTAATAACACATTTTCCCCGATATCATATAAATCCATTCAATATCATCGTGCCAATGACAGGGCGCACCCGTTCCGGGATAATCTGCTAAATCAGCGGTACGGATGTACAGAGGAATCCCCGTATGCTCATAATGGACAATTTCTGAAAAATCCTGCATGAGTTCAATCGCAATTGTCTCCATACTTCTATCTTCTCCAAAATACAATATTTATATTTTTAGCGACTATTCTGTTAGAAAGGGTAAAAAGTAAACACTATAATTATAACAAAATACCGAGAAAAAACAAGAAAAACAGCGGCACGGGCAGCGGTATTTTAGTCGGCAATGAACTTGGCGGGGGCAATCTTGAAACCGCAAAAAAATACGGCAGGCAGGCGACACAAAATTTGGATTGATATGTGACGCCGTAACCATGTGGCTCGTCATTACACCCCTTGGGGCATTTGCCGCATTTATCTTACATCTTCCGATACTGGCCGTTTATTTTTTACTGAATTTAGACGAGTTGATAAAACTGCCCGCTGTTTACAGGCATTACAAACAATACAAGTGGGTGAAAAACCTAACTGCAAACCAACAATAAGGAGGAACTTATGAACCAAAAAGAAAGAATGTTAAATGGTCTGCCTTATAAGGCATGGCTGGATGGTCTTGAAGAAGAACGGGAAATCTGCAAGGAGTTGGTTTATGAATTGAATTTCCTGCCGCCGAAAGAAAGAGGGCGTATTCCCGGGCTGCTTAAAAAGCTGCTTGGAAAAACAGGGGAAAACGTTTGGATAGAGCCGCCTTTTCATTGCGATTATGGGTGGAATATTGAAGTGGGCAATCATTTTTTTGCAAATTATAATCTTACGGTCCTTGATGTAGGGAAAGTTACAATCGGGGACAATGCACAAATCGCACCCAATGTATCGATTTATACGGCAGGGCATCCAATACACCCGGAAAGCCGCAATTCTGGCTATGAATACGGAATACCTGTAACGATTGGAGATAACGTATGGATAGGCGGTAATGCGGTCATACTTCCGGGAGTGACGATTGGGAACAATGTTGTAATCGGGGCAGGAAGTATTGTCGCAAAAGATATTCCTGGCAACGTAATTGCAGCAGGTAATCCTTGCAGGATTATCCGTGAAATAACGGAAGAAGATAGAATTTATTATTTCAAAAAAAGAAAGTTTGATACGGAATCCTGGACGGATATGGAGGAAAACAGAGCATGAAGATTGGAGATTATGAGAACTGCCTGACTGATTTGGAAGGCAACCAGATTGAAATAACAATTTAGCGGGAAAAAGTCATGGCCAATGGAGCGAAAGAGCAGAAATTGGCCATCTATTACAAATTCGTAGGTCAAATCGACTAAAGTATCCATAAATAGAATAGCATAGAAATAGTATCAGAAGGCGGCACGGAATGGTAACCACCGGCGCTGATGGGGCATAAATATAGAAAAAAGGGAAAAAGGACAAATTATATGAAAATTTGTATCGATGCCGGCCATTATGGCAAATACAACCAAAGCCCTGCAGACAAACGGTATTATGAATCGGAATTCACCTGGAAACTGCACCTGCTGCAGAAAAAGTATCTGGAGGAGTATGGGGTGGAGGTGGTCACTACCCGGCCTGGGCAGGCGCAGGACAGGGGGCTTTATAGCCGTGGGGCAGCCTCTGAGGGATGCACGCTGTTTCTGTCTGACCATACCAATGCGGTTGGGGCAGGGGTGGATGACGTAGTGGATTATCCGGCGGCATATTGTGCGATCGACGGAAGGGCTGACGGGATTGGGATGGCGCTTGCCCAGTGTGTGGAACGTGTGATAGGAACCAGGCAGCCTGCGAGGATTGAACACCGGCGCGGCAAGAACGGGGATTATTACGGCGTGCTGCGCGGAGCCACGGCGGTGGGAACCCCGGGGCTGATCTTAGAGCATTCGTTCCACACGAACACCTGGATTGCAAGGTGGCTTTTGGATGATGGGAATGTGGATCGGCTGGCCAGGGCAGAGGCGGAGACGATCGCCATATATTATAACCTGATCAAGCCCTTGCCGGAGAAAAAATCCGGCTGGGTGGAAGAGGATGGGGGTTGGCGCTTTTACCTAGGGAATACAGGTGAGCCGGTGCGCAATGACTGGTACCTGGACGGGGAGGACTGGTACTGGTTCGACGGCGCGGGGATGATGGTGACGGACAACTGGAAGGCCGGTTCTGACGGCAAATGGTATTTTCTTGGAAGCGACGGTGCCATGGTGAAAAGCCAGTGGGTGGTATGGAAGGAGGAATTATACCGCCTGACAGGTGACGGGAGTCTGTTTGAGGGGGCGGTTTGCCTGTGGACGGATGAGAAGGGAGCCTTGGTGCCGGCGGAGGAGAACCAGCTTCCGGACGGGAGCCATCTTAGGAATACAGGGATGGGCATAGCAGCAGGAGAACAGATAAGAGAAGCAGATAAAGGGATCAAAGAGGACACCGGAGAAAGGGACAAAGAGACAAGGTGGGAAGAAAAAGAAGGGGGCAAAGGGACAAAAGAGGAAGCAAAAGAAAGGGACAAAGGGACAAAAGAGAAAGCAAAAGAAGGGAACAAAGGAATAAGCGGGAATGCAGCAGGAGAGGATGCAGGAACGAGGGGGAATGCGGGGAGGAAAAGTAAAAACAGAGATGAGGAAGGAAAAAAGAAGAAATCCGGGAATATAAAAAGAAGCGAGGGGGAAGAAAAAGAGGCAAAAGCGAAAGACGGGAAAAAACATGGGAGAGGCACAAAGGAGAAAACAAAAATAAGGAAGAAAACCGGTGAGGGAATCAGTAAGGGAAAGAAAGAGGACAGGGGGGACGGAAGGATAAACCGAGAGGGCGGGAGAAAGGAAAAAGAGAAAGGGGACAAAGGCAGGACAAACGGCAGGAAAGGGATTTTTGGGGCTCAGCTTATACAGATTTTACAAAACTATTACGATTTCCAGAAGAGTATGTATCTTTAAAAAGAGATGTGATATACTTATCACGAAAAAGGAAAGCCATGGAATAACCTTGTGGCTTTGGACAGGAAATGGAGCACGGGAATGATAAAAAGCTATGATTTGGTTATTGTTGGATCCGGCCCTGCCGGGCTGGCGGCGGCGATTTATGCCCAGAGGGCAAAGCTGGATACGCTGGTATTGGAAAAAGAGATGATGAGCGGCGGGCAGGTGCTGAACACATATGAGGTGGATAATTACCCAGGCCTGCCGGGGATCAACGGGTTTGACCTGGGGATGAAATTCCGCCAGCATGCAGAGAAGCTGGCAGCAGAATTTGTACAGGACGAGGTGCAAAAGATAGAATTAGTGGCGGGGGAAGACCGGATCCTGCCAGAGACAGAGGAACTGCAGGTGGCAGAACTGCGTACAGGAAGGGAAGCACCGGGGCTGGTGTGGAAGAAGGTAGCCGGTAAACGGGGGGAGTATCTGGCAAAGACGGTAATCATTGCTTCCGGGGCGACCCACCGCAGGCTGGAGGTGCCAGGGGAGGACGAACTGGCAGGAAAGGGCATTAGCTATTGTGCTACCTGTGACGGGGCATTTTTTAAAAGGAAGGTGACAGCCGTGGTTGGCGGCGGGGATGTGGCATTGGAGGATGCGATCTTCCTTTCCCGCATGTGCAGCCATGTCTACCTGATCCACCGCCGGGATGAACTGCGGGGCGCGAAGACATTGCAGGAACGGGTGATGGCGCTGGACAATGTAACAGTGGTCTGGGACAGCGTGGTGGAACGGATCTTAGGGGAGCAGCGGGTGGACGGCCTGGCGCTCAAAAATGTAAAGACAGGGAAGGCTTCCCGGCTGGATGTGGACGGGGTATTTATCGCTGTGGGGATCACCCCTAACAGCAAAGCCTTTGCAAAACTGCTGGAACTGGAACATGGTTATATCCGGGCAGACGAGAACGGGGATACCGGGATCCCTGGCGTATATGCGGCGGGAGATGTTCGGGCAAAGCAGCTTAGGCAGATTGTGACGGCAGTGGCGGACGGAGCCAATGCCGTCACAAGTGCAGAACATTATCTGGCAAAATACTAAGGGAGACGGATGCGGATGAGAAAAGATTGGAAGGTACTGACGGCAGGCTTCCTGTGCATGGCTATGGCGGGGGTGACCACTGCCTATGCAGATGTGGGGAAATCGCTCCATCCGGTGACTGTTGTGGCAGCCCCGGAGGATTATTCCCACATTGCAGTGTCCCAGGTGACGGATTATGTGAATATCCGCGAGCAGGCCAATACTTCAAGCCGGATTGTAGGCAAGATCTATAACAACTGTGCGGCAACGATCCAGGAAACTGTGGAGGGGGAAGGCGGAGCCTGGTACCGGATCCAGTCCGGCACTGTGACCGGTTATATTAAGGCGCAGTATTTTATTACCGGGGAAGCGGCGGAAAAGCTGGCGCAGTCAATTGGCCGGGAGTTTGTGACGGTCACTACAGATAATCTGCGCCTGAGAGAGCAGCCGGATTTCAACAGTAAGGTGATGACGCTGCTTCCCCTGGATGCCAGGTATGTGGTGAAGGGGGAAGAGGGCGGCTTTTATAAGGTGGAGGTTGACGCGGACCTGGTGGGCTATATTGCCAAGGAATACGGAAAAACCGTGGTGGAGTTCGACCAGGCAGTCTCTCTGGAAGAAGAGCGCCAGAAGCTGGCGGAAGAGACGCAGCGCAGGCAGGAGGCCGCCAACGCAATCGCGGCATTGGAACTGGCACGGCAGGCGGAAGCTGGGGCGGGTGCTTCAGGAAGCACGGAGATATTGATTGCAGCAAACCCGGAGGTGAGTGACAACTCCCAGCGGGCATCAGCCCCTTCCCTGGCGCAAAATCCGGGGAATGCGGCGGAACCGGGGGCTGGTGGAGGCTCGCATGGCCCAGGTTCGACGGCAGTGGTTTCGGCAACCCGGACGGCAATTGTGGCTTATGCCAAGCAGTTTTTGGGGAACCCTTATGTATATGGGGGCGCCAGCCTGACGAACGGGACGGATTGTTCTGGTTTTACCCAGGGGGTGTTTGCCAATTTTGGGATTACCACCGGGCGCAGTTCCAGGGATCAGGCAGCCAATGGGCGTGAGATCGCCGTCGAGGCGGCGCAGCCGGGAGACCTGCTCTTTTATGCCAGTGGTGACTATATTAACCATGTGGCACTTTACATAGGGGGCGGGCAGGTAATCCATGCGAGCAACTCGACAACCGGGATTATTATCTCGCCTTATAATTACCGTACCCCATATAAAGCAGTGACATTTCTTGATTGACGGGGGTGCGGGCGTGGGGAAGAAGAGGCAATATAACGGGCTGGATGTGGTGAAGGTATGTCTGGCGGTGCTGGTGGCATCACGCCATATGATCCAGATCTTTTATCCGGCAGAAAGCAAATGGCGCCTGGTTATTGGCGCCTGGTTTTCCAATCTGGCGGTGCCGGTGTTTTTCATCACCGCCGGTTTTTTTCTGTTTAGCAAGACAGAACGGCAGAGCCCCGGGGAGGGCCGGGTTTCTGTTTTGAAATATTGCAAAAGGATTGTAAAGCTATATTTACTTTGGTCGGTGATCTACCTGCCGATTGATTACCTGAATTGGGTAAACGGCGGCAGGCAGGAGGGTGCGGCTGCCATTCTGAATTATCTGCAGTCCTTTTTTTTCTGCAGCACGACGGTACAGCTTTGGTACCTGCCTGCGTTGGCTGTGGCGGTTATCCTGGTATGGGCGGCGTATTGCAAGGGGCTTAAAGTTTGGCAGATCCTGGCCGTGGGGGGGATCCTGTTTGCGGTTGGCTGCATCAGCGACAACTGGTATTTCAACCAGAGGCTCCCTATGGGGCTGCAGAGGCTCCTTGGCCTTTATTTCCGCTATTTTATGACCGTGCGCAACGGGGTGTTCTATGGGGTCTTTTTTGTGGCGCTGGGGCTGTGGTTTGCGAAAAACAAAAGGGAAATCCCCCTGCTTTGCTCACTGGCCGGGACGGCGGTATTTGTGGCGCTGATGCTTTGGGAGGTGCGGCGGTGCAGCAATACCAATATGGTGTTTGCTTCTGCACCGGCGGCATTCTGCCTGTTTGCGGCAGCGTCCTCAATTCGGTGGAAGGACCGGCAGATTTATATAAGGCTGCGGGTGGTAAGTGAGTGGGTTTACTTATCCCATGTGTATTTTTTCCACCTGTATGCAATAACGGCGGGATGGAACCCTCTTCCGGCAACGAAAAAGGGGATTACGGTTTCTATTTTGGTTCCTATGCTGTTGTTTGCCTGGTGCATGGCATGCCTGTCAGAGAGAAAAACGTTTTGCTGGCTGAAAAAAATGATCTGATGATGCATGATGCCAAAACCGTTGGATTGGCAGGATAAAGACGGCGGGAAGGACGGGAAGCCTGGGAGATGGAGAGGAAAAGAAGCAACTATACCTATCTGCTGCGGTGTGCTGACGGGTCGATCTACTGCGGATGGACAAATTGCCTGGAAAAGAGGCTGAGGGCGCACAACGAAGGGCGCGGGGCGAAATATACCAGGGGAAGGCGCCCGGTAGAACTGGTCTATTATGAAGAATTTGCCACCCGGCGGGAGGCGATGCAGCGGGAGTGCGCAATAAAGAAGATGAGCAGGAGGGAAAAACAACAGCTGATGCTTCCAAAATAAGTAAGTTCCTTTGTTTTCTGCTTGTAAAATCCTTATAGGATGTATATAATGTTATTTGGTGCCGTATGTGAATGCAAGCGGGCGGCAGAATTTAACATTGGAGGACGGTTCAGATTATGGACGGGAAGAACCAGGCAGGTTATGTACAAAAGGATGGTGCAATTAAACCTCCTACAGGGCAGGAGGGAAAGCAGAAGGAGAAGAAGGGCAAAGGTGCCAAGAAAGCATTGGCTATAACGGCGGCAGTTACTTGCGGGCTGGCAGTTGCGGCTGCTGCCACATATACATATTTCAGCCTTCAATACCGGGATGTGTTTTTCCCCAATACGGTGATAAACGGGCTGGATGCTTCACAGAAGAGCGTGGAGCAGGTGAAGCAGATGATCGATGACGGAATGAAGGCGTATACGCTGACCCTGGAGGGACGGGGAGGAGCCAGCGAGCAGATTGTGGGGGATGAGTTTGGCCTTCACTCGGAATATGACGGTTCCTTGGAACGGCTGCTGGCAAGCCAGGAGCCGTTGCGCTGGGGGCTTAATTGGATGGAGGGGACAGAGCATACCATCGAGACTATGATTGCTTATGATAAGGAGCAGCTGGCGGCGGTGGTGGACGGGCTTGCCTGCATGGATGAGAGCAAGACGGAACTCCCGTCAGATGCATACCTTTCGGAATACCGGGACGGCGTGGGATATGAGATCGTGCCGGAAGCGGGTGGCACAAGGGTAGTGCCGGAGAAGGTGCATGAGAGCGTTGCAAATGCAATCATGAACCTGAAAAGCACGATTTCACTGGAGGAAGAGGGGGTTTATGCAAGGGCGCGGATTACGGCGGAGGACCCGGCCTTGGTTGCAGAGGCCGAGAAGTGGAACCAGGCGGTTCAGGTGACCGTTACCTATCATTTCGGAGACCAGTCAGAAGTGCTGGACGGCGATACGATCCATACCTGGATGGCAGAGAATGAAGAGGGCGCTTTGGAATTGGATGAAGACAAGGTAGCCGAATATGTTGACCAGCTTGCAGTTTCTTATGATACGGCCTATCAGCCTAAGACATTGAAGACCGCCACCGGGGAGACCGTGACGATCACCAACGGCAATTATGGCTGGCGTATCAACCGTAAGGCAGAAGCAGCGGCGCTTTCGGAGATCATCCGTTCCGGAAACAGCCAGGAACGGGAGCCGGTTTATTCGCAGACGGCTGCCTCGCGCGGGGAGAGTGACTATGGCAATACCTATGTGGAGATCAATCTTTCCGCCCAGCACCTGTATTATTTTGTGGACGGCCAGCTTTTGGTGGAGTCGGATTTTGTCTCCGGCAATGAAGCCAGGGGCATGGGTACGCCTGGGGGTGCCTTCCCCCTGACCTATAAGCAGAAAAATGCGGTTCTGCGCGGCCCGGGCTATGCCAGCCCGGTGACATACTGGATGCCGTTTAATGGCGGGATCGGTATGCACGATGCAAGCTGGAGGGGAAGCTTCGGGGGGCGGATCTATAAGACAAACGGCTCGCATGGATGTATTAACCTGCCGCGTTCGGCAGCCAAGACGATTTTTGAGAATATTTCTTCCGGCGTCCCCGTGCTGTGTTATCACCTGGACGGAAGCGGAAATACCGGCACGACGGCAGCATCCTCTTCCAAGAAAAGTGCTTCTGCGGTGCCGGCGGCAGCACCTGCGCCTGCCCCGGAGACGGTTCCGGCAGCGGATCCGGCTGCTGCGGATCCTGCCTTGGATACGGCGGCAGACGCAGGCCTGGCTGCAGGGGACGGCACAGAAGCAGCAGTTCCGTCCCAGGAAGCGGCAGACGGTTCGCCGTCCAATGTGGCAGGGCCTGGCGCGGCAGAGAGTTCGGCTGCCTCTGCGGTTGTGGAAGCAGGCGGGGACAGTTCGCATGGGCCGGGAGTCGAGGGAACTCAGCCTGAACCCCAGCCGGAGGCTCAGCCAGCGGCTCCTGCGGAGGTACAGCAGGCACCGCCAGAGACCCAACCGGCTGCCTCTGCGGCGCCCGAGGGTGAAGTCAGCTTAGTGGATGCCCCGGGGATGTAAATATAGCAGGATCTCCCCCGCGGACAAGGGAATTAAAGGAAAAGCCCCTGCCATCTGCGCCTTTCACAGGGCAGATGGCAGGGGCTTTTGTGATTCCTTGCCTTTATTTTATTAAGGTATCCGGGGCAAAAGAAGCTATGCCGGTGTATAGCCGGATTACAGGCGGAACCCGAAGTAATTGACGGCGTTGTTGTAGCAGATGCCCTCGACAATTTTTTTGAGTGCTTTCTGGTCATCCGGGTATTCTCCGTTCTCTACCCATCCGCCCAGCAGTTCGCACATAATCCGGCGGAAATATTCGTGGCGGGTGTAGGAGAGGAAACTCCTGGAGTCGGTCAGCATCCCGATAAAGTTGCCCAGGCAGCCTAGGTTGGCTAAGCTGGTCATCTGTGCGGTCATGCCCTGCTTGTGGTCATTGAACCACCACGCGGAACCCTGCTGCAGCTTGCCGGATGCAGACGGATCTTGGAAGCAGCCAAGGATTGTGCCGATGGCAGCATCGTCGTTGGGGTTCAGGGAATAGATGATGGTTCTCGGAATCTCATTGGTGGCGCTTAAGGCATTGAGGAAATCCGCCATCTGTGCGGAGGGCGCGTAATTGCTGATGCAGTCAAAGCCGGTATCCGGCCCCAGCTGCCGGTACATGTAGGCATTGTTGTCGCGTTTGCAGCCGTAATGAAGCTGCATCGCCCATCCTAAGCGGTTATACTGCCTGGCAACAAACAGCATGAATGCAGTCTTGTATTTTAACTCCTCCTCTTTGCTGACGGCTTCCCCGGCGAGGCTCTTGGCGATAATGGCATCGATTTCTTCGTCGGCGGCAGGTACATACATCACATATTCCAGTGCATGGTCAGATACACGGCATCCCCTGGAGTGGAAGAAATCCAGCCGGTTTAATAAAGCATCTTTCAGGGTGGCGAAGTCTTTGACCGTGACGCCGCTTACCTCGGACAGCCTGGCGATGTAAGCGGCATAGTCCGGTTTTTCCACATTGTTGGCTTTGTCCGGCCTCCAGGCGGGCAGCACCTGCACATCAAAGGAGGGGTCGTCCGCAATCTTTTTGTGCCACTCTAGGGAATCCACCGGGTCGTCCGTGGTGCAGATAAGCGTCACGTTGGAGGCCTTGATGAGGCTGCGCACGGTCCACTTATTCTGAAGCTGCTCGTTGCATAAATTCCATACTTCCTCTGCCGTATCGCCGCAGAGATGGCCGGTATAGCCAAAATAGCGCTGCAGTTCCAGGTGGCTCCAGTGATAAAGCGGGTTGCCGATCAGCTTTTCCAATGTCTCGGCCCATTTCTGGAATTTCTCACGGTCTGTGGCATCCCCGGTGATGTACTTTTCCTCCACGCCGTTGGAGCGCATCTGGCGCCATTTGTAATGGTCACCGCCCAGCCATACCTGGGTGATATTCTCAAAGCGGCGGTCTTCTGCGATCTCCTGCGGATTGATGTGGCAGTGGTAGTCTAAGACCGGCATCTTCTCTGCATAGTCATGGTACAGCTTTTGTGCAGACGGGGTGGAAAGTAAAAAGTCCTTGTCCATAAATGCTTTCATTGGGGTAATCCTCCTTGATTAAAATTTGGTTGTTGCTCTTTTTATCAAATCGGCGGCAATGGTAGTCCGGCTGGGGGCATTGCCTCCGTTGAATACGGTCATCAGGGTGTTGATGGTGGTGGTGCAGAGGGCTTCGATTTTACTGTCGATGGAGGTGAGTTCCGGATCCGTGCAGACAGCATAGCTGGAATTGTTGTAGCCGATGATGCTCAGGCTGTCGGGGATGCTTCTTTTCCTGGCATGGGCATATTTGACGGCGCCTACCGCCAGGGCATCGTCAGAAGCCAGGACGGCATCAAAGGAGAGCCCCAAGGCGTGGAGGTGCAGCAGCAGGTCGCGTGCCGCCAGAATGTCCTTGGGGCACTGGCAGATGAGATCCTCACGGACGGGAAGGCCGTTGGCGCCTAAGGCGTCACGGTAGCCCTGCATCTTGCCCATGCCGCTATAGGAATGGCTGGTGTACAGATAAAGGATGCTGCGGCAGCCGGAGGCAATCAGCCTGCTGGCCGCCTCATGGGTGGCCGAGCGGTCGTCGCAGAGGGTGCTATAGATGTTGCTCCCGTCAAGGAACCCGTTGACTAACATAATAGGAAGTTCCTGCGCGGCCTCCAGGATGTAATCGTTATCCCGCGGCTTTTGGCCGATGAATTTGGAACCGGCAAGGATGATGGCATCCACCTTTTTGGAACGAAGCAGGTCAAGGCATTTCTGCTTGTTTTCCAGGGAGTTGCCGGTACAGCATAAAATAGAATCATATCCGTGGCCGCGCAGCCCCTGCTCCAGGTAATAGATGGCTTGGGCCAGGTAAGGGTCCGAGGAGTCGGAGCACATGATGCCGATGGTCTGGATGGTACCCAGCCCTAAGCCCCGGGCGAAAACGTTTGGGGTATAGCCGAGATCGTCCATGACCTGGAGCACCAGGTTCCGGGTACGGTCGCTGACGTTCGGGCTGCCGTTAAGGACACGGGAAACCGTGGCGATAGATACGCCGGCTTTTCTTGATACGTCGTAAATATTCATCAGGCCATCCCCCTTTTTCCGTTCTAAGTCCCGGCTGTGAGAGGCACGTCCGGAACGGCAGGTAGTTGTAAGTGCTTACAAACTTATTATACCCATTCTTGGGGAATAATGCAAGCCATTTATTGCCAAGTTTGTGTAAAGACAAGTAAAAAAGTATATTTTCCCTTGACTTATGCACAAGAATTCTGTAAAATGACTGTAAGTACTTACAATCTGGAAGTTTCAGGAAATTCAACCATAAAACCCGGAATAAGGAGAAAAGCCATGCAGGATTTTATCAGGATCCATGAGGAGGATAATGTGGCAGTGGCGCTGCGCCCCATTGCCAGCGGGGAGCAGCTGTCTGTCGGATGCTATCAGGTGACGACGCAGGAGGAGATTCCCCAGGGGCATAAGTTTGCCCTGAAGGCGATTGCACAAGGAGAGCCGGTGGTCAAGTACGGCTTTCGTATCGGCAATGCAAAAGAGGCGATTGCAGCCGGAGGCTGGGTGCATGTGCATAACATCAAGACTGCGCTGGGAGATCTGCTGGATTATCGGTATGAGCCGGTGGCTTCTCCTTTAAAGGAATCGGAGCCGGCCTTTTTTGACGGCTTCCGCCGTGCAGACGGCAAGGCCGGGGTCCGCAACGAGATCTGGATCATCCCGACTGTCGGCTGTGTCAATTCGATCGCCAAGGCACTGGAGAAGAAGGCGCAGAAACTGGTAGGAGGGACGGTGGAGGAGGTAGTTGCGTTTGTGCACCCTTATGGGTGTTCGCAGATGGGGGATGACCAGGAGGATACCCGTACTGTCCTGGCAGACATGATCCGCCATCCCAATGCCGGCGGGGTGCTGGTGCTGGGGCTGGGATGTGAGAACAGCAACATCCCGGTGTTAAAGGAATATATCGGGGAATATGATGAGCAGCGCGTGAAATTTTTGCAGTGCCAGGATGTGGAGGATGAGCAGGAAGAGGCCATGCGGCTTCTGGAAGAACTGGCTGCTTACGCAGGAGCATTCAGCCGGGAGAAGATCAATGCCAGTGAACTGATTGTCGGCATGAAGTGCGGCGGTTCGGACGGTTTATCCGGAATCACGGCGAACCCGACGGTAGGAGGGTTTTCGGATCTGCTGATCTCCAAAGGCGGGACGACCATACTGACAGAGGTGCCGGAGATGTTCGGGGCGGAGACGATCCTGATGAACCGCTGTGAGACGCCGGAACTTTTTGGGCAGACGGTTTCTTTGATTAATGATTTTAAGAATTATTTTACCAGCCACAACCAGACGATTTATGAAAATCCGTCGCCAGGGAACAAGAAGGGGGGGATCTCTACCCTGGAGGACAAGTCCCTGGGATGTACCCAGAAATCCGGCAGCGCACCGGTTCGCGGCGTGCTGGCATATGGGGAGCCGGTGAAGGTGAAGGGCCTGAACCTTTTGTCGGCTCCGGGCAATGACCTGGTGGCATCGACTGCGCTGGCGGTATCCGGGGCGCAGATTGTGCTGTTTACCACCGGCAGGGGAACCCCGTTTGCCTCACCGGTTCCCACGGTGAAGATTTCCAGCAACTCCAAGCTGGCAGGGCACAAGGGGAACTGGATTGATTTCAACGCCGGGCGGATGGTGGAGGATAAGACAAAGGAAGAGATGGCACAGGAACTTTTTGATTATGTGCTTGAGGTGGCTTCCGGAAGGAAGGTGAAGGCCGAGGAGGCAGGCTTCCACGATATGGCCATCTTTAAACAAGGGGTTACGTTATAAGGTTTTAAGCTTCAAAGGCGGAAGGGGGCTTGGGATGCCGGGCAGAAGGGGCTGATTTTGGCGCCGGTATGGTAAAAAGCAAGAGGAAAAGGATATAGAGAACGATGAAACTAAATCGAACAGCCCAGCGGACGGTGGAAATACTTAAGCTGGTGTCAAAAGATCCCCAGGGGATCACTTTGGATGGCATCTGTGAACGGCTGAAGATTCCCAAGACCAGTGCCTATGATATTGTCACTACGCTGGCGGAGATGGGCATGGTAAATGTAGACCGGGGAGTGCGCCAGCGATATACGATCGGGCTGATGGCGTACCGGATCGGGGTCAATTATACAAACAACCTGGATTTTATCGGGGTGCTGGAACCGGAACTTAAGGCATTTGCCAGGGAGACAGGAAAAACCGTGTTTTTCGGCGTCCGCTCGGATCATGAGGTGGTGTACATCTGCAAATCAGAGCCGGAGAACCCGATTATCACCACGGCCACAGTGGGATCGAAGAATCCCATGTACTGTACATCCCTGGGGAAAGCGATACTGGCTTTTAGTGACGAGGAGACCAGGCGGCAGATCCTAGGAAGGGTCAAATTCCGCAAAAAGACAGAAAAGACGATCATGGACAAGGAATCTTTGGCGGAGGAATTGGACAAAGTAAGGAGGAAAGGCTACGCGCTGGATGCCAGGGAACTGGAGGAGCATATGGAATGCGTGGGGGCTCCGGTGTTCGGGGCTGACGGCAATGTCCTGGGTGCGATCAGCCTCTCCAGCCTTTATAAGCCGACAGAGGATTACGAGGCTTTGGGATGCCTGGTGGCCGGGAGGGCGGCAAAACTCTCAGGCTTGTTGGGATATCTTGGGGAGATAGGATAAAAGAGGGGAAAGGAAGCGCATTTCCTATTGACAAATAGGCTGGTAACTATTAATATGTAATCATAAAAATTCGTAAATGTGAAAGTGGTTCGCATATACGAATAAAGAGAAAAGGAGAAGAAGGAACTATGAAAAAAGAACAGGTATTGGCAAGGATGAAAGAGGATTGCCTGGTAGCAGTAGTCCGGGCAAAGGATCTGGAGCAGGGGGAGAAGGTGGTGGACGCCATCATTGCGGGCGGCATCAACTTTATTGAGATTACGATGACCATGGACGAGGGGAATCCAGTGGACTTTATCGCTGCTATGGCGAAGAAATATAAGAATAATGACAAGGTTGTCATCGGCGCCGGCACGGTCCTGGATCCGGAAACGGCAAGAGCCGTCATTTTGGCAGGCGCCAACTATGTGGTTAGCCCGGGGCTGAATGTGGAAACCATCAAGCTGTGCAACCGTTACCGTGTTCCGATGCTTCCGGGTGTTATGACCCCAACCGAAGCAATTACCGCTCTGGAAGCAGGCTGCGATATTATTAAGATCTTCCCGGGCAACATTGTAGGGCCGGCTGCAATCAGTTCCTTCAAAGGCCCGCTGCCGCAGGGCGAGTTCATGCCGTCCGGTGGCGTGGATGTGGACAACGTAGACAAATGGATCAAGGCAGGCGCTTATGCAGTGGGGACAGGCAGCAGCCTGACCAAGGGTGCAAAGACCGGTGATTTCGCGGCAGTTACAGCGAAGGCGAAGGAGTTCGTGGAGGCAGTGGCCGCCGCCCGTGCAAAATAAAAACTGCCGGGCACAGAATAAGGCCGTACAACCGAAAGCAGAAAAAAAAGACGGAAAGTGAAAGAAAATAATATAAAAGGAGAATAGAGACAATGGCAAAAGTAGTAACCATGGGTGAGATCATGCTGAGGCTGTCTACCCCGGGAAATGAGAAGTTTATCCAGGCGGATGAGTTCGATGTCAATTATGGCGGCGGCGAGGCCAATGTGGCGGTATCCCTGGCAAATTACGGGCATGAGGTGGAGTTTGTGACTGCAATCCCGGCCAACCCCATCGGCGACTGCGCAGTGGCTGCCCTGAGAAAGTACAATGTAGGCACAAAGCATATCTCACGCAGCGGCGACCGCCTGGGGATTTATTTCCTGGAGACAGGGTCTGCCATGAGGGCTTCCAACGTCGTCTATGACCGTGCCAATTCTGCGATTGCCTGTGCGTCAGCAGACAAGTTTGACTTTGATGCAATCTTTGAGGGAGCGGACTGGTTCCATTTCACCGGCATTACCCCGGCGGTTTCCGACCTGGCGGCCGAGGTGGCCGAGGCGGCCTGTAAGGCGGCAAAGGCACATGGCGTGACGGTATCCGTGGATCTGAATTTCCGCAAGAAGCTGTGGTCTTCCGAGAAGGCGCAGAAGGTGATGACCAATCTGATGCAGTATGTGGATGTGTGCATCGGCAACGAGGAGGATGCGGAGAAGGTTCTGGGCTTTAAGCCGGGAAAGACAGATGTTACCTCCGGTGAACTTGAATTGGCCGGTTATGTGGACATCTTCAATCAGATGGTGGACAAGTTTAACTTTAAGTATGTGATCAGTTCCCTGCGCGAGAGTTATTCGGCCTCCAACAATGGCTGGTCTGCCTGCATCATGGACGGCAAGACCCGTGAGTTCTACCATTCCAAAAAATATTCCATCACCCCGATCGTAGACCGTGTGGGCGGCGGTGATTCTTTTGCAGCAGGATTGGTATGTGGGCTTTTGGACGGCAAGGACATGAAGGCAGCCCTGGAATTTGCAGTGGCGGCTTCCGCACTGAAGCACACCATCCCTGGTGATTTTAACTTAGTCACCCGTGCAGATGTGGAGAACCTGGCAGGCGGCGACGGTTCCGGCCGCGTGCAGAGATAAATAATATACTGCGGCATATATTGGGCATATGCCGGCAGGAAATTGAGGACAAGGACGAGATGGCTAATTTCAGCAGGTGAAATTAGCCATTTTGTCTATCGGGGATATTGATAAAAATTTCACATTCGATACAGGGCAAGAGTAGGAGGAGAGAATATGGGAAAAAAGAAAAATTTTGATCTGCTGACTTTCGGCCAGGTTTTGCTGCGTTTGTCGCCGCCGAACAATGAACGGCTGATGAGGGGGGATACCTTTGTAAAGCAAGTGGGAGGGGCTGAGTTGAATGTGGCGGTTGGGGTGGCGCTATTGGGGCTTCACACGGGCATTATTTCCCGCCTTCCGTCCCATGATATGGGTGCTTTTATGAAGAGCAAGATCCGTTCCTACGGCGTCAGCGACGACTATTTTATCTATGACAATTCCCCGGGTGCCCGCGTGGGGATCTATTACTACGAGGACGGTGCTTATCCGAGGAAGCCGAAGGTGATCTATGACCGGGCGGGAAGTTCGTTTTACTCGCTGCAGATTGATGAGATCCCGGAGGAAGCATACTCCTCGACCCGCTGCTTCCACACCAGCGGCATCACGCTGGCGCTGAGCCCGCAGCTGCGGGAAACGGCAGTTGAGATGATCAAGCGTTTCAAGGAAGCCGGGGCATTGGTGTCGTTTGACGTGAATTTCCGGGGGAATCTGTGGACCGGGGCGGAGGCCAAGGAATGCATTGAGCGCATCCTGCCCTATGTGGATATCTTTTTCTGCTCTGAGGATACGGCGCGGCTGACCTTTTTAAAGACCGGGACAGCCAAAGAAATGATGAAGAGTTTTGCCGAGGAGTATCCGGTTTCGATTGTGGCCTCCACCCAGAGGGTGGTACATAGCCCTAAACGCCATACCTTTGGCTCGGTGATCTATGATGCAAAGCGGGATACCTACCATGAGGAGGAGCCGTACCGGGATATTGAGGTGGTTGACCGGATAGGAAGCGGTGACGCTTATATCTCAGGGGCGCTCTATGGGCTTTTGTCCAGCGATTTTGACTGTGAACGGGCGATGCAGTATGGCAATGCCACCAGTTCGGTGAAGAACACGATCCCGGGCGACCTGCCGTCCTCGAATTTGGAGGAGATTGACACTATTATCAAAGCCCATAACAGCAAGGGGCCTCAGTTGGAGATGGCACGTTAGAATTGTATAAAGGGCTGGCAGGCCGTGGAAGCCCCCTGGCAGTGCCAGCCTGCTGATACTGCCTGCCGCATGGGGGAAAATTCCAAAGCGGCAGGTTTTATTTTAATCGCCGGAACCGGTCTGCTCCTTACGCCACCAGAGCCAGGAAGCCAGGGTCAGTATTAAGGTGGAGCCAAACACCAGGACGAGCAGCACGATGCCGGAAGCATTAGCGGGGAGGAATAGGGCAGAGAGCAGGCCAAGGATCCCGCAGGCGGCATAGAGTTTTCCGCCCAGGCGGTGTGTTTTCCGCCAGACTTTGTCACTGCTGAGCGTCCAGGGGGTCTTGATGCCCATATAAAAGTTGCTTTGGACCTTAGGCAGATAGTTTCCGACCAGCAGGAACATCAGCGACAGCAGCAAGAGGATGATCTTGACAGTGTTAAGCCGTCCGGGGAACAGGCTTTCGCTGATGATGATGCCAAGGACTATGGCGAGGAACAGCTGCAGCCCGAGGCAAAAGCCATCATAAAAACGGCTGAATTTCTGATAGTTGCTGCGCCGGGGATCCATATGGGGCAGGACGTCAAGCAGGACGGCAAACAGGGGGAGCATGCCGGCGAGTATCCAGATGCTGTGCTTATCTTCGTAGGTGACACCTCCGTTGAAATTCCAGTGGGTAGGAATCTGTTGGGGCAGCCTAGGATAGAAGCAGGCCACTGCCAGCAGGGCGCCGGAGGCAACCAGATAGTTTAGGATCCGTAATTTTTTATTGTTCATATAGGTTCTCTCCTTTTTCATTCATGCTTTCATGCCGGTCAGGCTTCTCGGCAGGGTTTTCCCCTTTTAAACAGAGAAGCCAGGCAAGGACATCATCTAAAACGGAACTGTTCAGGTAATAATAAATAAATTTCCCCTTCTTTTCATCATCTATAAGCCCGGAGTGTTTTAAAACTGAGAGGTGGTGCGAAATGCTGGCACCTGTCATATTAAATTGCCCGGCAATCTCACCGGCAGTCAAAGGCCTGCTTCGCAGCAAGGTGAGAATCTCCCGGCGTGTGGGGTCTGACAGGGCTTTGAAGGTTTCTGCAAATCCCATGGGATGCCTCCTTTCGGGTCTTTGTTAGACATTTAGGAAAATATCTAAATGTTAGTTATAGGATAGCACAAGGGAAGGGGGGCGTCAAGAGGGAGATATTTGGATAAAAGCCTAATGTGTGCTTTCCGCGGAGGGCGTCCGCAAACCAATATACAATACAAGTGACAGAAAAAGGAGAGTATAGTATAATCATACAATTAGGGTAGAAAGAAAATGAAATATTTTTTTGATTTACCATAAATTATCCGCTTCTGGCCGTATAGTAAGTACAAGGCCAGGGCAGAGAGGACATGGGGATGAATGACCAGCAGTTTGAACAGAATATTGGCCGGATCTGCAGAAATGACAAGGATGGCCTGAGGGACATTTATGAAGATTATTGTCCGCTGATCTATTCGGTTGTGTGGGAACTTCTCGGCAGCCGGGAGGATGCGGAGGATGTGACCTCAGATTTTTTTATCCGGTTGTGGGACATTGCAGATACATACCGGCCGGGAAAGGGACACCGGGCATGGATGATCACCATTGCCCGTAATATGGCAGTGGATTATCTGCGGAAAAGAAAGCGGGAGAACCTGGCTGCAGAGATTCCGGATTATTTGCAGGCAGGGGAAGGCTCCTGTGAGGAGCAGCTTTGCCAAAGGATTGGCCTTGAGCAGGCATTAAGGACATTGAAAGAGGACGAAAGGCAGATTGTCAATCTAAAGATTATGGGAGAACTGACCTTCCGGGAGATTGCTAGTATCCTGAAAAAACCTCAGGGTACGGTGGCGTGGTGTTACCGGACAGCGATTCGGAAATTGAGGGAGGTGCAGTTATGACGGACGAAAAACGTTTGGAACAGGAATACAGGGAACTGAAATGCCGGCAGGCACCGGATCTCTGGGAGCGGATAGAGGAAAATCTACAAAAGCATCCGGAGCGCAATCCTCAGGCAGGGGCAAATGCCCCCGAAATGATGATGGGGGAGGGCAGGAGGCCAGGCCGCCTTAAAAGGAACCGGGTCTATGGCATGGCGACAGCGGCAGCAGCGGTGCTGGTGCTGTTGGTGGCAGCACCGGAGTTTTTGAAGGGCAGAGGGGGGAAGGATGCCATGCCCAACCAGACGGCGCCTCTCATGGCCGGGGCAGCAGAGGCTGCGCCGGAAATGGAGGGGGAAGCCGGGGCAGAGACAGAGGCGGCAGTGCCGGAATCGGCCGCAATACCCCAAGAGAGGGCAGCAGCGGAAAAAAATGTGCTGTCAAGTACCAAGGGGCATCTGCCGGATGGCGTCCTGGCCTATGACCAGCTGCAGCTGGCAAGCTACCAGCCGGTGGCACTTCCAAAAAATGCAGTGTCTGTGGCAGAGGATTCCCGATATTTTTCGGAAGAGATCTTAAAAGATGCGGAACTTTTGTGCGGCGGAACGGTTACCGGCGTGTCGCTGGAGCAGGATGCTTCGGGAAAGGCTGTGAAGGTAGTCTATGAGATGGCGCTGGAGCAGGTATACTATGCGGAGGATTATACAACAGGGATGGAGACGGTTACCGTCAAAAGCCCGATTGTCAAAGCGGATGGAGATGAGATGTATATTTTGTACCAGCTTCAGCCAGGAGGCACCTATCTGCTGCCTTTGCATAAGCCGGATCAGGACTGGGAACTGCTGTATCCTTTTGCACCACAGATCCAGGTGTCCGGGGACGGGGCATATCTATTCCATTCGGGGTATACAAGCTTGATGAACGAGGATACGTCCGTCGTGGTTGGCAGGCCGGAGGGTGACAATGATTATTTTTATGACCGGATGGTTCTGCGCAGGGATGAGGATTTCCTTTCCGATCTCTTAAAGCTGGTAGAGGATTAACGGATTGCTGCAGAGGTTCGGGCAGTAAAGAGGGAGGGGTATTTTTATGAAGAAAAAAGTGCAAGGATTACCGGGATGGCTGGTGGGAAGTGCGGCATTGGCAGCAGCATGGGTCTTGGGCGGCTGCGGAGCCGGGGGGAGTTCTTCTTCCCAAATGGCGGTACAGGCGACAACGGCCTCGGCCACATGGGAGGCCGCGGATGCAGGGGGCTATGAGGGCGGGGAGGCATACCCGACAGAAGCTGCTGAAGAGGCTGCTGAAGAGGAGTATGATATGGCCGGTGCGCCGATGGCCGGTGCAGGCAGCACGCCGTCAGCCATGGCCGGCAAATACCGGCAGGCTTATGGGCCGGAGGATTTCAATACGGAGGAATATAGCTATATTGCGGAAAACGGATATAAAAGGGTGGCGGATGACCCGCTGTCAACTTTTTCGGTGGATGTGGATACGGCTTCCTACGGGAATGTGCGGCGGATGATCCGTGCGGGCGGCAGCATCCCGGCAGATGCCGTGCGGATTGAGGAACTGATCAATTATTTTGACTATGATTATCCGCAGCCCAAGGAAGGGGAGCCGTTTGCCGTGACGACGGAGTATGCGGATTGCCCCTGGAATGAGGGTTCCCGCCTGCTGATGATCGGCCTGCAGGCAAAGGATATCGATTTTGGGGAGCGCCCGGCATCGAACTTTGTGTTTTTGCTGGACGTGTCGGGGTCGATGTATTCGGATGATAAGCTTCCTCTGGTGCAGAAGGCATTTGCCATGCTGGCTGAGAACCTGACAGCCAATGACCGGGTGTCCATTGTCACGTATGCCGGTTATGAGTCGGTGGTGTTAGACGGGGTTGCCGGCAGTGAGAAGGCAAAGATTGTAGCAGCGCTGGAGGATTTGGAGGCGGGAGGCTCGACAGCCGGGGAAGCCGGGATTGAGAAGGCATATGCCCTTGCGGAGAAGAATTTCATCCCGGGGGGCAACAACCGGGTCATCCTGGCCACGGACGGGGATCTTAATGTAGGCATCAGCAGTGAGGGCGGCCTGACCCGGCTGATCCAGGAAAAGAAGAAAAGCGGTGTCCATCTGTCCGTGCTGGGCGTAGGCACCGGCAATATCAAAGATAACAAGATGGAGGCATTGGCAGACAACGGTGACGGCAACTACAACTATTTGGACAGCCTTTTTGAGGCGAAGAAGGTGCTGGTGGATGAGATGGGCGGAACGCTGGTCACCGTGGCGAAGGATGTCAAGATTCAGGTGGAATTCAACCCACAGTATGTAGCGGGATACCGCTTGGTGGGGTATGAAAACCGTTTGCTGAAAAATGAAGATTTCCATAATGACAAAGTAGATGCCGGGGAGATTGGAGCCGGGCACACAGTCACAGCCCTGTATGAGATTATACCCGGAGAGGGCGGCAGCCGGGAACTTAAGTACCAGCAGGCAGGAACCGCGGCAGGCAGCACGGAACTTTTGACGGTGAGCCTGCGTTACAAGGCGCCGAACGGTGACACCAGCAAGCTGGCGGAATATCCGGTGGAGGCGGACAGTTACCGCCAGGAAATGTCGGATAACCTGCGGTTTGCCTCGGCAGTAGCGGAGTTTGGCATGGTTCTCCGGGACAGTGAGAATAAAGGGGATGCCAGCCTGGAACATGTGATGGAACTGGCAGAGCCATGTGTGCGGGCAGATTCCGACGGTTACCGCAAGGAGTTCTTACAGCTGGTTTGGCAGGCCAAAGAGATGGGGATCCGCTAAGAGGGCAGAAAGTGGGAACGGTAGCAAAAAGCTGCGAAAAAACAAGATTACAGTATTCTGATTGTGGATTATCCAGGGATAATGGTGTTTGCGTTTGATGCCAGGTGGGAGTATATTGTGGGTGGCGGGAAAGCTTTCTGCCGCCCATTTTCATGTCCTTGGCAGGCAGTGTAACCTGCGGCTTGGTGAGGGCAGGCATGGCATTAATATTCAGGCTAAAGGGAGGTAACGAAAGGGTTGCAGAGCACACAACCGGACATCCAGGGAGGATCGTTCGCTTGTGCTTTTCGTGTGCCCATTCGGAGAGGAAAATGGCTACCAGGGAAATTCAGAATCCGGTTTTGAGAAAACTGGCAGAATATGGGATGATTACCATGAGTATCTGGATCATGGTGATCGGAATCTATTTTTTCAAGTTCCCGAACAATTTTGCATTCGGCGGAGTAACTGGTTTTTCGACGGTAATCGCAAAAATCACCAGGTTTTCGGCGGGTGACTTTACGTTTTTCGTCAATACCGGGCTGTTGGTATTGGGATTTCTGTTTTTGGGGACAGATGTAGGGGTGAAGACGGTGTATGCCAGCATGCTGATGTCGCTGAGCCTTTCGGCGCTGGAACGGCTGTGCCCGCTTTCCGGCCCATTGACGAAGGAGCCGCTCTTGGAATTGATCTTTGCGATTTTCTGCCCGGGGTTTGGCTCGGCAGTGCTTTTCAATATCGGTGCTTCCAGCGGGGGCACGGACATTATCGCCATGATCCTCAAGAAACATACCAGCATGAATATCGGGACGGCGCTTTTGGTGGTGGATGTGACCTCGGTGGTGATGGCATTCTTTGTGTTCGGCCCGACGACAGGGCTGTTCTCCACCTTAGGCCTGATGGCGAAATCGCTGGTTATCGATGATGTGATCGAGAATATGAACCTGTGCAAATGCTTTAATATCATCTGTGATAATCCGCAGCCGATCTGTGATTTTATCATCAATGAACTGCACCGCAGTGCGACGACATACCATGCGGAAGGGGCATTTACGCATCATGACAAGACGGTTATCATGACTACCATGAAACGGGTGCAGGCAGTAAAGCTGCGCAATTACATCCGTAAGGTGGAGCCGTCGGCCTTTATCCTGATTTCTAATTCCAGTGAGATAATCGGAAAAGGCTTCCTGACGAATTGACCCTTTGTGTGTCCGGATTTTTAGCAGAAAGGGAAACGCGCCCGGATCCTCCGGCATATAATAAAGCAGCAGACAGATATTCTGCTTGGCAAGGAGGATTGGGATATGAGGTGGAAGAAAAAGGATAGGGCTGTGACCGGGCAGCCTGCCGATGCGAAAGGGCACAGGCTGGCGGAGAGCCCGGCACAGCAGAAATATGAGGAGAAGGAGCGGCTCCACCGGAGGAACGTGGCAGTTTGCCGGGTGATGCTGCTTGTGCTTTTGCTGGCTATATGGGAACTCTGTGCAAAGCTGGGGTTCATTGATGATTTTATTTTCAGTTCTCCCTCCAGGGTGTTTTTTTGTTTTTGGGGGATGGTACTAGACGGGAGCATTTTGGGACATATCGGCATCACCCTGTTTGAGACATTGGTCAGTTTTGGACTGGTTGTGGCACTGGGGCTTCTGACGGCAGTGGTGCTTTGGTCGAGCCGCAGTGTCTCGGAAGTGCTGGAGCCTTATCTGGTCATGTTAAACAGTCTGCCCAAGTCAGCGCTGGCTCCCATGCTGATTGTCTGGCTGGGCAACCATGTGCATACCATTGTGGCGGCAGCAGTATCTGTGGCGGTGTTTGGGTCGGTATTGACCCTGCACAATGGTTTTTCTTCCATGGATGAGGATAAAATCAAGCTGATCCGTTCCCTGGGAGGTACCCGGATGGATGTGCTGACCAAGGTGCTTTTGCCGGGGTCTGTGCCGCTGATTATCAGCAATATGAAGGTGAATATCGGACTGTGCCTGGTGGGGGTGATTATTGGGGAGTTTTTGGCGGCGCAGAGAGGGCTGGGGTATCTGATTATTTATGGGAGCCAGGTGTTTAAACTCGACTTAGTAATGATGAGCATCGTAATTCTCTGCATTTTGTCAGCAGTGTTATATCAGGGAATTGCGTGGCTGGAGAAAAAGGTTTCATAAAAACAGCGGCAGCAGGAAAAACTGGTATATTGTCAAGGCAATATACCGGTTTTTTATTTTGTGTGTTTCCCTGCTCCATTTTTCTGGGGCAATAGTTTGCCAAAAATTTATAAAAAAACCTTGACGAAACCGTTTTCATGAGTTAATATATACATACAAAGACAAGAAACCGTTTTCATAAGAAACGCGGGAGGGGAAGAGAATGTTACCACTAGAGGGAAAGAAGGCCGTGATAACCGGCTGTGCCACCGGCATCGGCCAGGGGATGGCCGTTGGCCTGGCTAAGGCAGGCGCGCATGTGATCGCCCTGGATATTGCGGATTTGGAGGAAACCAGGGGGCGGGTCATGGCAGCGGGCGGGACATGCAGCTGCTATCAGGTGGATTTGTCAGACTCGGGCGCCATTTACAGGGTGTGGGACAAGCTGGAAAGGGAAGCAGGGACAGTGGACATCCTGTTTAATAATGCCGGGATGCAGTACCGGAAGAATGCCTTTGAATATCCGGAGGAAATGTTTGACAAGGTGGTGGCCGTGAACCTGAAAGCTGCTTATCTGCTGGCGCAGAAGGCGGCTGCCCATTTCAGGGAGAAGAACATCCGGGGGAAGATTGTCAATACGGCTTCTTTGTTTACCACGTTCGGAGGGCTTGAAGTCAGCGGGTACACCTGCTCCAAGCATGGGGTCATGGGGATGACGAAGGCGCTTTCCAACGAATTTGCGCCCTATGGGATCTGTGTAAATGCCATTGCCCCCGGTTATATCCAGACGGAACTTACCCGGGCAATCTGGAGTGATACAAAGAGGAGGAAACCCATGGATGAGAGGATACCCGCCGGGCGGTGGGGCACGCCGGAGGACTTTGAGGGCGTGGCGGTGTTTTTGGCTTCGTCTGCTTCTGACTATATCACGGGGGTTATGATTCCGGTGGATGGCGGATATTCGGTGAGGTAGCCTGTCTGTGCGGGGAAGCCTGTGGCTTGCGGGTGGCGGATACGGACAGAATGGATTTTTGTTATATGATACCTGTCAGAGTTGTGAATCCATGCGCCGGGGCGTGCCTGGAATCTGTTTCCTGGCACACCCTGATGCGCAAAAAAATAAAAGGAGAGAAGAGAAAATGAGAAAAAGCAGTGTGATGGTGGCATTTGGGCTTGTATTGGCATTGACGGCCTGTTCAGGAGGAGGGAATGCGCCTTCTGAGAGCGCAGCTCCCCAGGCAAATGAAGCGGCCAAGGGGGATGCGCAGGGGGAAACGGCACAAGGAGAAGAGGGGCAAGGTGAGGAGGCAGACGGAAAGGACGGAGCCAAGGAATCTGCTTCCGGCGAGACCGTTACCCTGAAGCTTTCTAACAACCAGCCGGACGGGAACTGTACTACCATTGCGGTTGAGTGGTTTGCTGACCAGGTGAGGGAGCGCACGGACGGGCGTGTGAACATTGAGGTTTATAACAACGGAACTTTGGGAGATGCCATTTCCTGCCTGGAGCAGGCGCAGTTCGGGGGCATGGATATTGTGAAGGCAGATTTGTCAACGATGACCAATTTTGTGGATGATTATAATGCCTTGATGATGCCTTACATTTATAAGGATACCGAGCATTTCTGGAAAGTCCATGGCGGTGAGGTGGGGATGGGAATCCTCCGCGGTGACAAGATGAAGGAGAAAAAGCTTTACGGCCTTACGTATTATGACGGCGGAACCAGATGCTTTTATAATACAAAGAAGGAGATTCACAGCCCGGAGGATATGAAGGGGATGCTGGTGCGGGTGCAGGAGTCGGAACTGATGATGTCCATGGTGGAACGGTTGGGCGGACAGTCGGTGGCTACGGCTTACTCAGAGGTATATTCAGCCTTGCAGACCGGGGTGGTGGATGCTGCGGAGAACTCTATCGTCAATTATCTGGATCAGTCCCATTTTGAGGTTGCCCCTTATTTTGTGGAAGACCATCACACGCGTTCTGCGGATATCCTGGTGATGGGGGAGAAATCGAGGGAGAAGCTGAGCGAGGAGGATTTGAAGATTATTGACGAGACTGCCCTGGAGTCGTGGGAGTACCAGAAGGAACTTTGGGCAGAGGCGGAGGAGACGTCTAAGAAAAAGCTTTTGGAGAATCCGGTGACGATCACAGAACTTACCCCGGAGGAACTGGAACTTTTCCAGGAGGCCTGCAGGCCGATCTGGTATGAATATGAGGGCGGGGCATACAAAGACCTGATTGACCAGATTGTAGCAGCAGGGGAGTAAGAGGCTGTGCGGCAGAGGTTATTTCCGTAAGGGTTTTGGGCGGATGATTAGGAGGCGGGTCATGCAGAAAGGGATTAAAAAGGTTTTAATTGATATATTTAACCTGGTCTACAAGGTTATCTATGGATATACGAGATGGGTTCTGGCAGTGGTGATTCTGATTATCTGCGCCCAGGTGGTGTGCAGGAATGTCCTGCGCACCAACATCCGCTGGAACCAGGAGGTGGCGCTTTTGCTGACCATCTGGATGGCGTTTCTGGGGATTGCCATCGGGGCGGAGAAGGGGCTCCACATTGGGGTGGAACTGTTTTATGAGGGCTTCCCGAAGCCGGTGCAGAGGGTGGCGGACAAGATGAACCGGGTGATTGCTTTGCTGGTGGGGGTGTTTTTTACTTATTACGGGGTGCGGATGGTGGTTTCTACCATGGATTCCAAACTCCCGGTGACCAAGCTGCCTGCTTCGCTTATGTATATCATGATTCCGGTCAGCGGTGTCTGTATTGTCTATTTTACGTTGCTGGATATGATGGGGCTGAAGGAATATAAGAAAACGGAGGCTGCCGCACCGCAGGGAAAGAAGGAGGGAGAGGAATGAACCCCCATATTGCAATTGCGATTCTTCTGGTTACTTTTGTTGTTTTGATTGTGCTTAAGTGCCCGATCACGTTTTCTATGATTATTGCTACGGCATTTACCTTGCTGTATATTGACGTGCCGGTCATGACGATGGTGCAGCAGATGTCAAAGCAGCTGAATTCTTTTTCTTTGCTGGCGATTCCTTTCTTTATCCTGATGGGGGAGATTATGGCGGCAGGAGGGATTTCCAGCCGTCTGCTGGCGTTTGCCAATGTCTGTGTGGGGCAGATTACCGGGGGGCTGGCGCATGTGAATGTGCTGGCGTCCATGCTTTTTGGCGGCATTTCCGGCTCGGCCATTGCGGATGTGTCTTCGCTGGGGGCACTGGAAATCCCGATGATGGAGGAGGCTGGCTATGACAAGGATTTTTCGATTGCGGTCACAGTGGCAAGTTCGTGCCAGGGGCTGATCATCCCGCCCAGCCACAATATGGTTCTGTATTCCATGGTGGCCGGAGGCGTGTCGGTGGGAAGCCTGTTCTGTGCGGGGTATGTGCCGGGGATTTTATTGGGGATTGCCCTGATGGTGATGTGCTATCTGATTTCTAAGAAGCGGAATTACCCCAAGGGGAAGCGGATTGCGTTCAAGGAGGCTCTCCGGGTGACGAAGGATACTTTTTTTGCCATGCTGGCCATGGTGATTATCATCGGCGGTGTGTCGGCGGGCTTTTTTACGGCCACGGAATCAGCGGCTGTGGCCTGTATTTACTGTTCGCTGGTGGGATTTTTTGTCTATCAGGAACTGAAACTGGAGAATATCCCGGTGGTGCTGGGGAATACGGTGAAAACGCTGGCAATGGTCTATGCGCTGATTGCGGCGGCAGGGGCTTTCGGGTGGGTGATGGCGTATTTGAATGTGCCGACGCTGGCGACGAATATGCTTTTGGGCATCAGTGACAATAAGGTGGTGGTGTTTCTTTTGATCAACTTAATCCTGCTGGTGCTGGGGTGTGTGATGGATTTGGCGCCGCTGGTGCTGATTATGGCGCCGATTCTGCTTCCGGTGGTGACGAAGTTTGGCATGGATCCGATTCAGTTTGGCGTCATGATGATGCTGAATTTGGGGATTGGCCTTTGTACGCCTCCGGTGGGGACTGCGCTTTTTGCGGGGTGTGCGATCGGGAACAGGAAGATTGAGAAGGTTTCTAAGGCAATGCTTCCGCTTTATCTGCCGATGCTGGTTACCTTGCTGCTGGTTACGTTTGTCCCGGCGCTGACCATGACGCTGCCGAATTTGATTATGAAATAGGAGGGGATTGCATGAAGACAGCGTTTGTCACGGGCGGAAGCCGGGGGATAGGGCTGGCAATTGTTAAAGAACTGGGGAGAGTCGGGTACCGGGTGGCTCTTTTGGCTACCAGGGAGGAGAGGCATTATCCTGATGCCACGAAGGCCTTGAGGGAGGCAGGGGTGGATTATGTGTGGCTCTCTGGCGACGTGGGCAAACCTGCCGACCGGAAGCGGGTGGTGGCCGAGGCAGTGGAGGCATTGGGAGAAATCCATGTCCTGGTGAACAATGCCGGGGTGGCTCCTAAGGTTCGCAGTGACCTTCTTGCGATGTCAGAGGAAAGCTTTGACTATGTGCTAAACACCAATACGGCTTCCAATATGTTTATTACCCAGGCTGTGGCGTTGCAGATGAGGAAGCAGGAGGTGAGGGGGAGCAAACGGGGGACAATTATCAATATTTCTTCTTGTTCCTCGGAGGTCTCTTCTGTCAACAGGGGGGAATATTGTGTGTCCAAGGCGGGCATATCCATGCTGACGAAGCTTTATGCCGACAGGCTGGCGCCGGAACAGATCTATGTGTATGAAATCCGGCCGGGGGTGATACAGACGGATATGACAAGCGGGGTGGAGGAGAAGTATACAAGGCTGATTGAGTCAGGCATTTTCCCGATCGCGCGCTGGGGCACGCCGGAGGATGTGGCAAGGGCTGTCCGCGCTTTTTGCTCGGATGATTTTTGCTATACCACAGGCAATTATATTGACGTAGATGGAGGATTCCATATCCGCCGCCTGTAAAGATATGGAAAAGGAAGAATGGACAGGAAAAATATACCCTTTTTTAAATATAATACGATTATTGTGGGAACCGGGGCAGCGGGCTATAATGCGGCGCTTGCCCTCTGGAAGCTGGGGCAGCGGGAGATCGCCATGGTGACAGAGGGGCGTTTGATGGGCACCTCCCGGAATACCGGGTCGGATAAGCAGACTTATTATAAGCTGACCTTGTGCGGCCAGGAGCCGGACAGCGTGGGGCAGATGGCAAGAGACCTTTTTGAGGGAGGCTGTGTGGACGGAGATCTGGCACTGGCAGAGGCGGCTGGTTCGCTGCGGGCATTTTTTCATCTGGTGGATATCGGGGTTCCTTTTCCTTTTAACCAGAGCGGAGGATATGTGGGATATAAGACAGACCATGACCCGCTGTCCAGGGGGACGTCCGTGGGGCCGTTGACATCCAGGTACATGACGGAATGCCTGGAACGCCAGGTTCAGGAGAGAGGCGTCCCTGTGTTTGACGGGTATCAGGCGGTACGGATTTTAACGGAGGGGGAGGGCGGCGAGAAACGTGCCTGTGGTATCCTTGCCCTCAACAAGAGAGAATGTGCGGATGCCCGGAAGCGGTACGCCGTATTTTCTGCGGAAAATGTCATATGGGCTACCGGCGGGGAGGCAGGGATGTACCAGTCGAGCGTCTACCCGTTTGGCCAGACCGGGGGGATGGGGGTGGCTTTGGAGGCAGGGGCTGTGGCAAAGAACCTGACAGAATCTCAGTTTGGCATTGCCTCGGTGAAATTCCGGTGGAACCTGTCAGGGACTTTCCAGCAGTGTATTCCCCGGTATGTGTCCCTGGATGAGAAGGGGGGAGACGAAAGGGAATTCTTAAGGGAATTCTTTGATACGCCCCGGCAGCTGGTGACGGCTACTTTTTTAAAGGGATACCAGTGGCCGTTTGACCCGCGCAAGGTGTCCGATTTTGGTTCGTCGCTGATTGATCTTTTGGTCTACCAGGAAACCGTTCTCAGAGGAAGGCGGGTGTATCTTGACTTTACCCGTAACCCGTCTGCCCTGGAAGCGGGGGGCTGCTTTTCTCTGGAGCATTTGGCCGGGGAGGCCAGGGCATACCTGGAAAATTGCGGCGCCCTGCAAAATACCCCTTATCTCCGGCTGAAGCATATGAACCCGGCAGCGATCGAGGTTTACGGCAGCCATGGGATTGATATTTCCAGGGAATACTTAGAGATTGCCTTGTGCGCGCAGCATAACAATGGGGGGATTGCCTGCGGGCAGTGGTGGGAGAGCAGCATCCGCCATCTTTTTGCGGTCGGGGAGGTGAACGGGTCTCACGGGGTGTACCGACCCGGGGGAAGTGCCCTTAATGCCGGGCAGGTGGGGGGCTTAAGGGCCGCCCAGTACATTGCCGCCAATTATCCGGGGCTTCCGCCCGGCAGGGAAGAATTCATGCAATTCCACGGGAAGGAAGTCGAGGAGGAAATCCGTTTTGGCGAGGGGGCATTAAAGCCCGGAACAGAAAAAATCGACGTAGGGGAAGAACTTTCCCGGCTGCGCAGGAGGATGACCCAATACGGGGCGAGCATCCGTTCCGCCGGGGGGCTTAAGACGGCCATCCAGGAAAACCGGGCGCAATGGGAGGCGCTTGCAGAATGCCACAGGATTTCGGCTCCCGGTGAACTGAAAGATTTGTACAAGCTGAGGCAGCTGCTGGTGAGCCAGTTTGTGTATTTGCAGGCAATGATGGATTACGATGAAAATGTGGGAATCAGCCGCGGCTCCTATCTGGTCTACCATCCCCAGGGCACCCTGCCCAACAGCCGGCTGGGAGAAGAGTTCAGGAATATAACAAAAGAAACCGATACTGCAACCCTCCAGGAAATATCCTATGACAAGGCATCCGAAAGCTGCCATATATGGTGGCGCCCGGTTCGGCCGATACCGGAGGAGAATAACTGGTTTGAAAATGTATGGAAAAATTACCGGGAAAATGCTATTATAAGGTAAAAAGTATTCCAAGAAGAAGTGAGAGAGGTGCAGGAATGGTAGGGATTCGTGATGTTGCCAAATATGCCGGAGTTTCCCCCAGCACGGTGTCAAGGGCATTATCAGGAGCGGCCTATGTGGAGCCGGAAAAGAAAGAGAAGATTATGAGGGCGGTCAGTGAACTGAATTACAAGCCGAACCTGGCCGCCCGCAGCCTGAAGAGGGGCGGAAGCCGCCTGATCGGGCTGATTATCCCTGACATTATGAATCCCTACTATCCGGAGGTAGTGAAATACATGGAAGTCTGTGCCATGGAGGCCGGGTACTCCCTGATCTTGTGCGATGCCTTAGGCGACGCCAGGAAGGAGGAGGAGTATTTTGCTACCCTTAAATATTTATTTGTGGATGGGATTTTGTATATTGCATCCACGGAAAACATTGAGCATGTGAAGCCTTATATTGGGGATATCCCCATGATTATTGTAAACCGTACTTTTGATGTGGATGCCCCCTGTATCAATATTGACAATGCGGATGCTTCCTACCAGGCAGTGAAGTACCTGGCCGAGAATGGGCACCGGAAGATTGCCTTGTACATCAATGACAAGGACAGGCAGTATAACAGGGAGCGCCTGGCCGGGTGCCTGCGGGTCTTCGACGAGTATAAAATCCAGGATTACGAGCAGTATATGGTCAAGGATGTGGAGTCCGAGGACGATGCTTACATAAAAACGCTCCAGCTGATGAAGGCAGAAGACCGCCCTACGGCGATCTTTATGTTTAATGACTTTATGGCTTTTGGCGTTTACCGGGGCATTACCAAGAGCGGGCTGCGCATACCGGACGATATCTCCGTGGTAGGGTTTGACGATATCCCTTCGGTAAAATACCTAGACCCGCCGCTTACCACGCTGCGCCATTCCCTGGCAGATACCTCGGGGGTGATTTTTGAGAAGCTGGCGGAGCAGATGCGTACACAGACCTGCGCACCGGCGAGCCGTACCTATTTTAAGGGGAGGCTGATTGTACGGGAGTCGGTGAGGGAGATCGGGCGTCCGGGTGAGGGCTGATTTTCTGAGGGCAGATAACGTATTTAATATAGAAGGAAGAGAGGAAGGACAATGGAGAAAGTAAATATCTGGGACGTGGAGGGCACGGAATTTCCGGCCGGCCGGCGCACCCGTGTGATCTTAGGGCAGAACGGCGCCATGAAGGGGGAGAAGTTCTGCCAGGGATATGTGGTGATCTATAAAGAGGGAGGGATTCCGGAGCATGAGCATGAGACGGTGGAGTCCTATACGATCCTGAGAGGAACCGGTTTGATGGAGGTGGACGGGGAGAAGCAGACGGTGAAGGAGGGGGATTGCATTTTCATTCCTTCCGGCGCAAAGCATGCCCTCCACAATGCCGGGGAAGATGAACTGCATATGATGTTTGTCTATGCGCCTAGTGTGGTAGTGGATCACTGGGAGTTGGAGAAGAGTGGGGAATTGAAATGAGAGATCCCGCTGCCAGGGAAGAAATATATATTCCGGCAGCGGGATCTATGTATTATGCGATATTTAAATGGGATTTGATCTTTTTGACCTCCATCCGTAAATCGACGATTTCCAGTTCCATACGTTCCCGTGTCTTTTCCAAGCGTAATGCCTCGTCTAGGCGCATCTTTAAGAAGTCGTGGCCGTCACCGATAATATTGATTTTCCGGCTGACTTCGTTCTCGATCAACAGCTGGGTCTGCAAAATCATCTCTTTCACTTGGTCAATACGTTCATTAGCCTGGTCGGCCTTTTGGTTTGCAAGCGAGGCTTCCTCCCTGGCAAGCGAGGCTTCCTTCTTGGCAAGCGAGGCTTCCTCCCTGGCAAGCGAGGCTTCCTTCTTGGCAAGCGAGGCTTCCTCCCTGGCAAGTGAGGCTTCCTCCCTGGCAAGCGAGGCCTCCTCCCTGGCGAGCGAGGCCTCCTCCCTGGCGAGCGAAGCTTCTTTCTTTGTTTCTTGGATGTCTTTGCTTAAAGAATCCAGTTTCTCAAGGATTAGTTTTTCTGCATCTGTCACAAGGTTTCACTCCTTTCTTTGACAGCAGCTTTTATAATAAGGTATCTATAATGATAGCATTTTTGGCAGGGAAAGTCAAAAGGTATTTAAAGTGTTTTGTCCTTTGCTTTTGGCTTTGGAAGCAGGGAAAATGATGATTGTATATTGGGACGTAATTTTGTATAATAGGAAAATAGCATGACAGGAAGCATACGTATACAAAGGAGGCGGCGTTGGAATACATCCCTGCAAAAACAATAGTTACTGCCACAAAAAGCCGTGAATGGTTTGGCATTGATTATAATATGAATATTTACCGCGGCTGCAGCCATGGCTGTATCTACTGTGACAGCCGGTCCGATTGTTACCATATCGAGGATTTTGACCGGGTGCGTGCAAAAGAAAATGCATTGCTGATTATCCGCAATGACCTGCGGCGGAAGGCCAGGAATGGGGTCGTGGGAACCGGCGCCATGAGTGACCCTTATAACCCGTTTGAGAAAGAACTGCTGATGACCCGCCATGCCCTGGAACTGATCGATGCCTTCAATTTTGGGGCTGCGATAGCTACCAAGAGTACCCTGCTTTTGAGGGATCTTGATATTTTGCAGACCATCCGGGAGCATTCGCCTGTTCTGTGCAAAGTAACGATTACCACAGCCGACGATGCCCTCAGCAAAAAAATCGAGCCTGGCGTGCCTGCCTCCAGTGAACGTTTTGCGATGCTGGAATCGCTGAACCAGGCGGGGGTTTTCAGCGGGATTTTGCTGATGCCGGTGCTTCCCTGGCTCGAGGACAGTGAGGAAAATATCCTTGCCATTGTGCGCCATGCCCATGAGGCAGGGGCACGTTTTATCTATGCGGCATTTGGCATGACCCTGAGGGGGAATCAGCGAGACTGGTATTATGCCCGTTTGGAACAGCTTTTTCCCGGGCAGGGGCTGGCAGACCGCTACCGGCGCCGGTATGGCTATCAGTATGAGTGCCGTAGCCCGGCTGCCGCGCATTTATGGAATGTTTTTGCGGCGGAATGCGAGCGTTATAAAATCCTCTACCAAATGAAGGATATCATATCTGCATACCAGAAAAAATATCAGATGACACAGCTTCGGTTATTTGATATGATAGATCCGTGAAATGGATATGGCGGTTCAAAGGCTGAACCGCCATGTATGATTATAGTCGGAAAGAAAGGCAAAACATGATGGAAATCCGAAAAACTACGATGGCAGACCTTGGCAGGGCAATGGAACTGTACGCCATGGCAAGGCAATTTATGAAAGACCACGGGAACCCCACCCAGTGGGGGGACAGACACCCTCCAAAAGAACAGGTTATGGAGGACATCCAAAGTGGACGGAGTTATTTGTGCGTGGAAGACGGGCAAGTCCTGGGCATTTTCTACTTTTCTGTGGAACAGGAGCCGGACTATGCCAGGATCTATGAGGGTGCCTGGATCAATGAGGAACCTTATGGGGTCATGCACCGGGTAGCAGCGCCGGGGATACGCAAGGGAACGGCATCCTTCTGTGTAGGCTGGTGTTTGGAACAATGCGGCTATAACCTGCGGATTGACACCCACCGGGATAATATCCCTATGCAGAAGATGTTAGAAAAGAACGGTTTTCAGTACTGCGGCATTATCCATCTGAAAAATGGGGATGAGAGGCTTGCCTTCCAGAGAACAGGCATGCCAAAAGGGTGATTGACAGGAAGCCGGAATGTAAGAAGCGTGATACAAAAAAATGGAGGCAGCGCAGTCAATGCGCTGCCCAAGGTCAGGACGGATTCAGGGCCAGCACCCTGGTTGCCACTTTTTGGGCAAATGCTTCATCATGCTCTACCAGAAGCATCGTTGGCTGGAATTTCAGAATCAATTCTTCAATCTGCATCCGGGAATCCATATCAATGTAATTGAGAGGTTCATCCCAGATATACAGGTGAGCCTGTTCGCACAGGCTGCGTGCCAGGAGCACCTTCTTTTTCTGGCCTTCACTGTAATCCTCCATTGGTTTTTCAAACTGTTCCCGGGAAAAGTCCAGCTTGCGCAGGAGTGCCATAAAAAGCGGCTCCTCCACGCCGCAGGCCAGGCTATATTCCCGCAGGCTTCCGGCAAGGAAAGAGGTCTCCTGTGATACATAAGAGATTTTCAGCCCGCCGGCCCGCCAGAGGTTCCCTCTGCACAATTGGACTTTGGCGGCATTGTTATCTGTGCCCGGCAGATCCTCCCCGTTCAGGATCAGCTTCAGGATACTTGATTTCCCACATCCGTTTTTACCTTGTAAAAAAATCCTCTCCCCCTGGCATATTTCCAGGGAGACTTCCCCGCACACAGCCTGGGGCGGGGAGCCGTACCCTGCTTTTACATGCTCGAAGACGGCCAGCTTCTGGGAATGGTGGGAAAGGGCAAACAGCTTCAAGTCCTCTGCCGTCTCTATATTTTTCAGCAGTTTTTGCTTTTCCTCAATGGCGCGGTTCTGGCGCCGTTCCAGGTTTTTTCTTTGCTGCTGCATGCGGCGCGATTTTTCCCCGATGTAGGCGCGGGTTCCGATGAAGGTCTTCTCTTTCTTGGGGATCCGCCCGATTTTTGTGCTCTCGACCTTATCCGCCCAGTTACCGGACTGGCGCGCTGATGCCTGGAGATGGCGGATATCCTTTTTCAGGCGGTCATTCTCTGCAAGTTCAAAGGCATCCTGCCTGCGCTTGTTTTCCTGCCAGGAGGAGAAATTGCCCTTCTGCACCTCAATGCCAGCCCGGTTGATAGCCAGGATATGATCCACACACCCATCCAGGAACACTCTGTCATGGGACACAAGGATAAATCCCTTCTTACCGCTTAAATAGCGGCTCACCAGCCTCCTGCCCTCCTGATCCAGGTGGTTGGTCGGCTCATCGATCAGCAGGAAATTTTTCTGCAGAAACAAGGCTGCCAGAAGAACTTTAGTGCGCTCCCCGCCGGACAAGGTCTCAAATGGCCGGTACAATACTTCTTCCGCAACCTGCAGCCTTCCCAGTTCCCGCAGAAGTTCCCAGAACTCATAGCGGTCACTGCCAGGCAAATTTTCCAGGATCTCATAGGTTGGCAGCGAGCGGTCATTAACCGGGCAGGGGAAATAATCAAAGTTCACGGACGACGAAATGGAACCGGTATATTGTAATCCCCCTTGCAAAATCCGCAAAAGGGTGGTTTTTCCGCGCCCGTTCCGCCCGGTCAGCCCCAGCTTCCAATCGGTATCGATTTGAAACGACACCTGTTCAAACACCGGATCAAAGCTTCCCTCATAGGTAAAGGAAAGATCCGAAATCTGTATCAATGACATATACATCCCTCCGTTCATGGCCGGATGGCCACAAAAAAACAGCCGCAGGAATTTCCCACAACTGTTCTCTCTCCGGAAAGAGGCCATATCCCGGCACATGCCAGGGAACTATCCTGGCCGCAGCAAACTGCTGCGCATGGTACAGGGCATTGGAACAAACCAGCCAAACGGCTGCCAATTTACCAATTACCAATCGGCCGATGATATAGGCTTTCTCACAAAACAGAGGTGGGGGTGAAGTAATATTCCTGCATAACAAGTAACAAAATAACCACATGTACGCGGACGTACACATGCTCTCTGCAATAGCGTTACCTTTACAGGAAGCTTACTTCATCCTTCCACCCCTCTCTTTTTCTTAAATACATTCCGGCATATACTGCCGTGACCACATGATATCATATTTTGCTCGGATTGTCTACTAGGGGAATGATTTTTCTCCCTTAAATCACCTAATAAAGTTAGTCCGTATCTTCCCCTCTGTCTGCGGGAACCCGATTCCGGCATCCTTGCCGGCCTGGATACACTTTACGAGCCAGGCCATGTTCTGGCCGATTCCCCGCATAATCTGGAGGCCTTCCAGGTCTTGGCGGACTTCCCCGGGGGTGTTTCCGTGTACCATGTTCCAGTAGTTGGAGGATACCATGGGCATCCGGTTGATGGTGAAATACTTGTTTAAGACATCCAGGGATGCGGTAGTCCCGGCCCGCCTGGCAGAGGCGATTGCCGCGCCCGGCTTGAAGGCAAATGCATTGCTGCCGGAATAGAAAGCCCGGTCGAGGAACGACAGGATCCGGCCGCTGGGATGTGCGTAATAGACAGGCGTTCCGAATACAAACCCGTCTGCCTGCCGTGCCAGTTCTACGAATGTGTTGACCTGTCCGTCCTCAAAAGCGCATTTCCCAAGCTTTGCGCATGCGCCGCATCCCAAGCAATCGCGGACCGGCTCCTTCCCTAACTGGAAGATGTCTGCTTCCAAACCTTCTTTTTCCAGGGTATCTGCGATCTCCCGCAGTGCCGTGTAGGTGCATCCTTCCAGGTTGCAGCTTCCGTTTACTAATAATATTTTTGCCATTTTTGGCTCCCCCTTTTGTTTTTCGTTGTGTGCCTGATCCGGGTCTTGTGAAGGCTTTGCCTGTGCCATGAAAAGATCTACCGGTTCTTACAGGCAGCCTGTACCAGGTGTTTTGCCAGTACGGCTGTGGTCACTGTGCCGATGCCCCCTGGCACGGGGGTTGCCATGGCGGCCGTTTCCTGGATGCTTTCAAAGTCCATATCCCCGCATAGCGTTCCGTTTTCGTCTATATTGATGCCTACATCCACGACTATGGCGCCCTTGCCGGTATATTCCTGGTTTAACATCCGGGCGCGGCCCGCGGCGGCAACTAGGATCTCTGCCCCCCGGCAGGTTCCTTTGAGGTCTTTTGTGCGTGTGTGACATACAGTCACGGTGGCATTCTCCTTTAACATCAGCATGGAAAGAGGCTTTCCCACCACCATGCTGCGGCCTACGATTACCACCCGTTTCCCGGTGATTTCGATCTGATTCTGCTTTAAGGCTTCTATCACGGCTTCGGCTGTGCAGGGTGCAAAGCCGGATGTATCACCGGCAAAAACTTTGGCAATATTTGTGGGGGAAATGCCGTCGAGGTCTTTTTCCGGGAGGATCATTTCCTCTATATCCTTCTCGCAGACCTGTTTTGGCAGCGGGCGCAGCAGCAGGATCCCGTCCACGTCTTTGTCCTCATTCACTGTGCGGAAGGCCTCCTTGAATGCGGCGTCGCTGATATCTGCCGGGTATACATGGGAACTTACCCTCAGGCCGAAGCTTTCCAGCTTTTTTGTGGCTCCGCGTTCATAGGATATATCGTCCGGATTCTTTCCCACACGGACAATGGCCAGCCTGGGCACCGGCCCATCCAGTCCGTTGAGCATTGTTTGTACTTCATCCTTGATTTTGGCAGAAACCTCTGCCCCTTTTAATACAATCATGCCGTTCCTCCTACTTGTTTTTTTGAGGGCATATTACAGGTTCAGCTGCTCTGCTACCTGTCCATAGATGGCGTCTGCTTTCTGTGTCCCCACAGCGATCATCTGGTTGGCCTTTTGGTTCAGTTCGTCTGCCTTTTCCCGGTTTTTCATGGCTTTGGTATTGATGTAGACATTCATTGCGGCACCCGTCAGGGCAGCTCTTGTAAACTGCACGGCTACCCCCACGTCCGATACGGCCATCCGGCTTCCCTTCTCCCCTAAGAATTCCAGGATATCAAGCACTTTTAGTGATTTCTCCATCATCTCCATGGGTACGAAGCTGGCAGCAAGAAGCCGCTGCTCCATGACCCGTTCTTTTTCGGCTTTTTGCTGTTCGGTCTCGGAGGGCATGGCATAAGCCTCTGCCAGGGGGGCAAATACCTGGGCATCCTTGTCTGCCAGATCCAAAAATTCCGGTAAAAGCCCTTGCAGCGCAGCCAGGCTTTCCTGAATTTTGTCTTCTACATCCGCATATCGTTTTTTCCCTGTTGTGAGATTGGCAACCATCTGCCCTAAGGCAGCCCCCAGTGCGCCTCCTAAGGCGGAAGCGCCGCCCCCGCCCGGCACCGGTGCTTTTGATGCCAGCACATCCATCCATTCGCCTATTATCCTGTCTTTTACCATTGTTCTCCTTTCCTGGCTGCGCCAGTTATGCGGCTCTCCTCTGCATGTTCCGTTTTTGGTTCACAAAAATATTATATACAGATCGTACCTTAGATTCAAGATTTTCTTTTGCCTGTTTTTTGGCATGAGGGCACTTGGGGCGCGTATCCTGTGACACAACATGTTTATGGAAAAAACAGGCTATCTCTTGAAGTAGATGTACGGATGTGATATGATGGCATCAGGGTATTTTTCGGATATGCCCAGGAGAGGAGACGGGGTCTTACAAGAAGAGGAGGCAGGGCTTATGAAAAAAGTGATTACAATCAGTCGTGAGTTTGGAAGCGGCGGGCGGGAGATCGGTTTCCGGCTGGCAGAAAAACTCGGGATTCCGTTCTATGACAAGGAGATTATTTCTATGGCAGCGGAAGACTGCAATATCGCAGAGGATGTGTTCCAGGCCCATGATGAAATGATCGGGAAGCAGGAGCGGGTGGATCATGAATATGTGTCTGTGGATCCGTTTTCTGTGATTTATGAGGTTCCGGTGCAGGATCAGCTGTTTATGGCCCAATCGCAGATCATCCGCAGGCTGGAACAGGCAGGGCCTTGTGTGATTATCGGCAGATGTTCCGATTTTATTGTGCAGGACGGTTTCCATGTATTTATCTGCGGCAGCATGAAAAGGCGCGTGGAGCGCATGCAGCAGCTGAAGCAGGAGAATGGCAGGAAGATGGAAGCCCGCATCCGGGAGATTGACCAGAGAAGGCGGGATTATTACCAATATTTTACTGGCAACGAATGGGGCAACCCCAGGAATTACCACCTTAGCCTGAATAGCGGCAAGATGGGGGTGGAGTGCTGTGTAGAGATGATACTGGCGTGTTTGGAAGCCGAAGGGCGCTGAATATAGGAAAACTTAGAACCGGCAAGCAGGGATTGGTTCCCGCCTGCCGGTTTTTTATTTACCGGAAATTTAGCCGGGGCATACCCGGAGCATCCAGTGCAGGAGAAGATTAGCGGTTTTCGCAGGCGTGTTCCGGTGATTCTGGCAGCAGGGCTTTCCTGGCGTGCTCAAGGATGGAAAGAGCCTGCGCTTTTGTGTATACGTAAGGGCTGCCAGGAAGAGAGGAAAAAAAGTCGTCCAGTGCCATCAGGATCCCGGATTCTTGGATGGAAATGATATCCCAGTCCGCACAGCCGATCCGGCGGAGCAGGGAGAAATCCTGCCGAGCCATGGTTAGGCTCAGGCAGCGGGGGATCCGGAAAGCATCCGTGTTGACAATGCCAAATACCGGGCGATCCAAACAGCAGCCTTTTTGCAGGAGATCCAGGAGAGCAAGGCGGTGGCGGGGCGCAAGAGGGCGGGAGAGGGAACGGGGCAGTTCCATAAAGAACCCGGTGCGGGCAAACTCGATCAGCCCTTGTTCCGTAAAATAATGGCAGTGCATGGCCTCTGGATCCAGGCCGGCGGTGAGGCGTTTTGTGATAGGCTGCAAAAGGGTGCTGAGGTTTTTGGTGTCTTCCCGGAAAGCCAGGACGGCGGTTTCCGGGTCGCTTAAGGCTATCAGGCAGGGGGAGTATCCTAGGGTGTAGGCGGCCTTGCAAGGTTCTGGCAGAGACTGGCCGGAACAGATGATTTCCCGGCAATGGCATAGGCGGCGGTTGAATTGGGACTGGAAACTTTGAACCATGTTTTTGTCCCGGCATAGGAGTGCATCTTCCATATCCAGGGAGAAAAGCATGATGCTGCTGTTAAAGACTGCATAATAGGGATAAAGGATCCCATAATTTTTATCGTTCATACAGTTGTCATAGTAAAAAAAGGCCTGATAGTGAAAGCAGGCTGAGAGGCTGGGCGGGAGGGCAGCAGAAACCACATTTAAATTGTGGCGGACAGCGTCGGAGCCTGGCTGCATTTTGGACATCGGGAAGACCTGGAGGATCTGTATGGCATGCTTCCGGCAGGGGATGACGGCGGCCAGGCAGGAATTTAAAAAGGCATGTTCCGGCTTGGAAGGAAGGAAAAGGCATACAGACGGGTGCTCTTCGGAGAGGACGGTGCGGGTCAGTTCTGCCTGAAATAGGAGGCGTACATGAGGGGCGCCAAGAGCCGTGCAGAGGCTATTTTTAATTGGGGGGGGGGGTAATGGGCAAAGCAGCAGCCGGGGAATCCCCCCAACAAGCCATCTGCTGATCCTCGCCGCCGCAGACAAGTGAAAGGGATTCCATCAGGTCTTTGACGGCCAGGCGCTGGAAATACAGCGGCTTGCCGATCCTGGACATCTCATAGGAGGATTCTAAATCCTGCCGTTCCAACGGCTGAAGCTGGAGATGTCCCAGAAGGGCTTCAAAAACATCCGGGGAGGGGAAGCGCTGGTCTGCGAGGTAGCGCTGGATGCTGACCCGGTTGATTCCTGAAACGCGGGCAAACTGATAGATCGTGAAGCCGCTTTTTTCAATATGTTCTCTTAAAAGTTCTCCAAAGGTTTTCATGGCAGTCTCTCTTTCGTATCTATTCCCCTGGATTATAAGGTTTTAGGGAAAGTTCCGTCAAGGTGTATACAAGAAAAGAAGGGTGGTACAGTTGGTGGTACATATTGATGGCAGGGGAGGAGATTAGTAAAATGGAAGAAATTACAAAAAAATCCGAAATTTTCTAAAAAGAGAAAATTTTAACCTCAGAAGAATCGGATAGAAGAAAAACCAGATGGATAAAGAAAGATACAGAGAGGAAAAAAGGACATGAGGATACGTTGCTTCTGGGCAGGGGTGTTGTGTTTGGCGGGGATACATGCATTCGGCATGGTGAGCGGGGCAGAGGAGGCTCCGTCCCTGGAACAGGTGTATGTCAATATGCCGGAGGTGTCTGTTTACGGGAAGGGGATCGGGGAAGACGTGGCAGAGGCCTGGCTGGGAAAGGATAAACTGGAATTCGTGGGAAGCACTTCTTTTGCGGAAAGCGGAGAGCCGGTTTATTATTATGTGCTTCTTGACGTGTCCAATTCCATGCCGGAGGCTTATTTTGACGAGATCAAACAGTCCATCCGGAATTTTGAGGGGACACTAAAGCCGGATGACCGGATGGCGCTCTATACGTTTGGCGAGCAGGTAGAACTACGGCTTGCGGAAGAGCATGTGCCGGAGGATACCCAGGCGGCGCTGGACGCAATTGACAATGTGGATAACAAGACGCTGCTGTTTGAGGCCATCAGCATGGCGGCAGACCGGGCAGACCAGGTGCCGACGGAGGTGTGCAGGCGCAGGGTCCTGGTGGTGATTTCGGACGGGGAGGATTTCACGGTCGGCAAGACGGTGGCGCAGGAGGCGCAGGAGAACCTCCGGCGCAAGGGGATCCCGGCCTATGCCTGTGCCATCAAGGATACGGCGCGGGAAAACATTAATAATTTCGGTGAATTTGCACGTACCTCCGGCGGGCAGCTGATGATTTTCGGCAAGGAAGAGGCAGGGTCTTTTTTGGATGCCTTTGTGCAGGATATGGATGCGGCAGAGGTGATGGAATTCCAGGCAGCCAGCAATGCAGCCAGCAACAGCTTAGAGACATTTACCATCCGGACAGGGGCAAACCAGACGTTCACGCGGGATGTCCTGGTATCCAGGCACAAGGAAGACCATACGGCGCCGACGATTTTATATACCAAAAAAGTGGCGGACAACCAGGTGCGCCTGGAATTCTCAGAGCCTGTGCGCGGGGCAGGCGCTGCGGGGGCTTATATGGTTACCCGCGCGGATGAAGAGGGAAGCAGCGATATCGTGGCTGTGACAGGGGTCAGCGTGGACACGGGCAACCCCAACGAGGTAGTGCTGACCTTTGCCGGGGAACTGAAGCCGGGGAAATATACGGTTGCCTGCACGAACATCTTTGACCTGTCGATGGAGAGCAATACGGTGGAAGGGACGGCAGGGTTTGAGGTGGAAGAGCCGACCCCGGTGCTGGAGGCAGTGGAGCCAACCACGGCGGAGAAGCTGCTGGCTGTGCTGAAAAAATGGTTCTGGGTGCCGCTCCTTGCGCTGGCAGGAGCCGTGGCCGCTGTGGCGGCGGTTGCGGCCAGAAAGAAACGGGAGCGGGAAGTAACACCCTTTGAAAGGCTGGAGGAGCCGGACGCAAAACCGGCAGCATCCGTCCCGGCGGTTTCCCTGGAATTGGAGGAGGATGACGACTGTACGCGCAGGCTGTTTGACTATCCGGAGACAGGGCTGAGAAGCTACCGCCTGGAGTTTTTTGATATGGACAACCCCGAACAGGTATACCAGGCAAATGTAGAAGAGAGGATTACCCTTGGCAGAAGCCGTGAGTGCATGGTGTGCATTCCGGATAACCGGACGATGTCGGGCTGCCACTGCGAGATTGTGCTGCAGGACGGGAAGATGATTTTGCGCGACATGGGATCAAAAAACGGAACCTTCCTGGACGAGAACCCGAACCGGGTAACAGAGGCAGAGTTAAAGGCCGGAAGCATCATCCGGATGGGATCTGCCCGGCTGAAGGTGCAGATCAGGGAGATCAAAGGGTAAGGAGCAGAGGGGCAGATGATACACTTCCTAAAAGAAAAATGGTATTATGCGGCTGCAGCGCTGGCCTTGCTGCTGGTCTTGGTGCTGGTCAGCCGTTATATGAAGAAGAGGAAAGAAAAAAAGGAACAGTACCAGAAAATATTAAAAGACCAGGCACTGAGCGAGTCGCTGAAAAACAGCCGGAGCCGGAAGAACGTATTTTCCCAAGGCAGCCAGGCGGAGCCGTTGAAAATGGAAGAAGCGGCAGCCCAAAAGAAGGAAACCGCCGCCGGGGGGAGGGTGGTAGTCCAGCTGTCTGTCATGGGGGCGAAATCCGACAGCTATATGCTGAATCCTGAGGACCATGTGCTGCTGGGGAGCCGGGAGGGCATGAACGACATCGTGCTGCCGGGGGAGGATGTGGCGCCGCAGCAATGCGACATTTTCCTCTGCCAGGGGCAGGTATATGTGAGGAGCCTGGATCCGGGCTATCCGGTGGTCCTGCAGAGAAAGAGGCTTAAGACGATCGTGGGGGAGCAGGCAGTGAAGCTGTTAACCGGTGATGGGCTGAGGGTTGGGGCAAGCCATATCGTGGTTTCCCTGATGGATTATAAAGGGAAGCTGAGGTGACAAGGAGGCCATATGAGCATAGTACTATCTGTATATACAAAAAATGCATATAAGGAATTCCAGCTGCCTGCGTCGAACAACGCGGATTATGAGATTGGGATTTCCGCCCGTTTTTTCCGCCTGAAAGAGGATTTGACGCTTCGTTTAGAGGCGGTGGATGGCAGCTGGCGCCTGCGCCACAGCCGTGCCTACAGCCTAAAAATGCAGGACGGGGATCCTTATGGGTACCTCAAGTCGGATGACATCATCCAGATTGTGACCTGGCTGGAGGAAGCGGTTACGCTGGTGGTCACACAGCGGGAGAGCACCTTTGAGGTGCTGAACAAGTACAGCATCACCTCATTAAGCCAGGTGACCATTGGAGCGGCGCCGGAAAACGACATCCGTTACCGTTTCCTGGATCTGGTTTCGCGCAGGCATGCGGTGCTGAAAAAGGACAGAGGCCAGTGGACGATCGAGGATGTCAGCGCCAATGGTATTTTCCTGAATGAGAAAAAACTGGAAGGGAAGGCAGTGCTGGAACTGGGGGACTGTATCAGCATCTACGGCCTAAAGATTATCTTTCTGGACGGAAGGCTGGCGGTTTCGGCGGTGAATGACCAGCTGAGGCTGAACAGCCAGATCCTGCCGCTTCATTATGTGAGGACGGCTTCCCAGGGAAGCGAGGAGGGCGGTAAGAAGATCCGGGAGAAGAACTACTTCCACCGTGCCCCGCGGAATGTGGCGCCTTTGGAAGAGGAACCGGTGGTGATTGAGGCGCCGCCAAGCCCAAGGGTGATGAACCGCAGGCCGCTTCTGATGGTGATCGGGCCTTCTTTCACGATGATGATCCCTATGCTTTTGGGGACAATGCTGACCATGTACCTCCGCGCGAACAGCGGGGCATATTCTGGGGCATTTATGTATACCGGCATTATCACTTCCGTCGGTTCTGCGGTTTTAGGGGTGTTTTGGGCTTTGATGAATATCCGATATGAGAAGAAGACCACTGTGGAAGAGGAGCAGAAACGGTTTGAGGCTTACAGTGCCTACCTGGTTCGTCAGGTGGAGGTCATCAAGGAAAAATATGAAAAGACCCGCCAGGCTCTGCTGGAACTGTACCCGGATGTGGAAGAATGCATCCGCTATGACCGCAGCACCCCGGCGCTCTGGAGCAGGAACCGGAGGCATGAGGATTTCCTGTCGCACCGTCTGGGGCTGGGCAGCCTGCCGTTCCAGATCACGATTGATGCGCCGAAGGAAAAGTTCACCATGTCAGATGATAACCTGATGCAGAAGCCGCAGATGATCAAAAAGGAATATGAGACGCTCTACGACGTCCCGGTGAGGGTGAATTTGGCAGATTACCATGTAGTCGGCCTGGTCGGAGGTGCCGGGCGGCAGGGTGCGATTGACATTATGCATATCCTGTCTTCCCAGATTGCGGCCAACAATTCCTACACGGATGTCAAGCTGGTATACGTCTACGACGGGAAAAACAAGGGGGAGGACTGGGAGTTTGCCAAGTGGCTGCCCCATGTCTGGGCCGAGGACAAGAAGGCGCGTTATGTGGCAACGAATAAGGAAGAGGCCAGTGATGTCTTCTATGAACTGGTGAAGATTTTCCGCATGCGTTCGGAGGATGAGCAGCGGAAAAAGGATACGATGCCCAAGCCCTACTATATCATGTTTGTGGCTGACGCCTCGGTGCTGGAAGGGGAACTGATCACCAAGTATATCTACGACGGGCAGGAGTCGGTGGGGCTGACGACCTGCATTATGGCTGAGAGTTATGAGCAGCTGCCCAACCTTTGTGAGTTTGTGATCCAGAAGGACGAGGAGTTTGAGGGCTGCTACCGTCTGTCAGATGTCGGGCGCCATCAGGTGAAATTCGACAAGGCGGATGCCACGGCCATGGAGCGGATGGCGCGCACCTTGTCCGGGATCGAGGTAAAAGAGGTGGAAAAGGGCGGCGATATCCCCAATGCCCTGACCTTTTTTGAAATGTTCCATGTCAACCGCCCGGAGGAACTGAAAGCGGAGGAACGCTGGCGCAAGAACCGCAACTATGAAAATATGAAGGCAGAGGTCGGCGTGAGGGCCGGCGGGGAACTATGCTACCTGGATGTGCATGAGAAATACCACGGGCCGCACGGCCTGGTGGCCGGAACTACCGGTTCGGGGAAGTCGGAGACGCTGCAGACCTATATGCTGTCCCTGGCGCTCAATTTCAGCCCGGATGACATCAGCTTTTTCATTATTGACTATAAGGGCGGCGGCATGGCAAACCTTTTTGACGGGCTGCCCCACCTGATCGGGCAGATTTCAAACCTGTCCGGCAACCAGGTGCGCCGGGCAATGGTCTCGATCAAGAGTGAGAACAAGCGCCGCCAGCGGGTGTTTAACGAACACAATGTCAACAACATCAACCTCTATACCAAGCTGTATAAGAACGGGGAGGCCGCCATGCCGGTACCCCACCTGTTTATCATCATCGATGAGTTCGCTGAACTGAAGCGGGAGGAATCCGATTTCATGAAAGAACTGATCAGCGTGGCGCAGGTAGGGCGGAGCCTCGGCGTGCACCTGATTTTGGCCACCCAGAAGCCGAGCGGGACTGTGGATGACAATATCTGGAGCAACTCCAAGTTCCGTTTATGCCTGCGCGTGCAGGACCGGCAGGACAGCAACGACATGCTGCACAAGCCGGATGCCGCCTATATCACCCAGGCAGGGCGCTGCTATTTGCAGGTGGGGAATGACGAACTGTATGAACTGTTCCAGTCAGGCTATAGCGGGGCTGTTTATGACGAGAATGCCGGGTCTTTCCAGTCCGGTATTGCCTCCATGGTCTCCATGACCGGCAAGGAGGCGCTGATTGGCAGCAATTTGAAGCGGAAGCAGCAGGCAAAGCTGCGCCAGAACTGGATCTGCAGCCTGATTCGGATCATGCAGCACGCGGCGGCGGACAAGATGGTAACTTTGAGGGCACTGTCCGAGGATCCGGACGGCGTGGAGGCTATTTACCAGAAGCTGGAGGAATTGGAGGTGGATTACCCCAGGAGCGAGTATAACAGCCGCCGCCTGGAGGAATTGCTGCGCAGCTATGTGGATATCTCTGACCTGGTAAGCGGGGAAAGCCCCCAGGGTTTGGAGGAGGAAGTCCGGGAACTCCTAAAATATGTTGACCAAAATAACGTCAAGCTTCCGGAGCAGAAAATGAAGACCCAGCTGGACGCCATGGTGGAGTACCTGGCAAAGACAGCCAGGGAGCACGGCTATAACCACAATTTCCAGCTGTGGATGCCCCTTTTGCCGGTATCCTTCCCCATCTGCTGCCTGGCGGGTTATAAGGACAACCTGTTTGACGGGAGCCGGTGGCCTAAGGCAGTGGGAGAATGGACGCTGGAGGTGCCGCTCGGGCTCTGCGACGACCCGGTCAACCAGGCGCAGATGCCGCTTACGATCAGCTTTTCCGAGAACGGGCACCATGCGTTCTGCGGCATGATCGTCAGCGGAAAGAGCACGCTTTTACAAACCATGTTCTATGCAATGGTACATAAATATGCGCCGGATTATGTGAACCTGTATGCGATCGATTTCAGCAGCCATATGCTCTCTGCCTTTGAGCATGCGCCGCATGTAGGCGGGGTCATCTATGAGGATGACGAAGAAAAGATGAGCAAATTCTTCCATATGATGGAGCAGATGCTGGAAGACAGGAAGAAGCTGTTTAAGGGCGGGAACTACAGCCAGTATGTACGCGCGAACGGGGTGACGGTTCCGGCGGTGATAGTGGCGATCGATAATTATGCCAGCTTCCGGGAGAAGACCAACAACCAGTATGAGGACGTGGTGCTGCACCTGGCGCATGACGGCGTGGGCTATGGGATATTTTTGGCAGTCACGGCCGGCGGGTTCGGCTCCAGCGAGATCCAGACAAAGGTGGGAGACAATATCAAGACGGTGGTCTGCCTGCAGATGAACGACAAGTTCCAGTATGCGGACGCGATGCGGGTCCCCAGGGTGGAGACTTTGCCGGAGGCCGATATCAAGGGGCGCGGCTTAGCCCGGGTGGGCGAGAGGATCCTGGAGTTTCAGACCGCCTTATCCTTAGAGGCAGAGGATGATTACCAGCGCTTAGGAAGGATTGAGGAAGAATGCCGCCGGATGCAGAAGGCATGGGGCGGGCGCCGGGCGAAGCAGATCCCGGTGATCCCGGAGAAGCCGGTGTGGTCTGAGTTTGAGGAATTGGCGGAGACAGAAGAGATGTACGCCGATGACAGACATTTGCCGCTGGGGTACGATATGGAGAGCGCTTCCCCATATGGCATTGACTTAAGCAAAGTATACTGTTATCTGGTCTCCGGAAAGGCAAGGACAGGGAAGACCAATACCTTAAAGGCATTGATCCGTGCGGCAGCGAGAAAGGGCGGCCGTGTGGTGGTGATCGAGCATGGCTCCGATGACTTAAAGGCAGCAGCCATGAAGGCAGAAGCAGAATATATTGACAGCCAGAAGGCGCAGGCAGATTTCTTTGCCGGCCTGCTGGAGCCGATAAAAAGCCGGAATGCCGTCAAAAAGGCCCTGATAGAAGAAGGGCGGGAGGAAGAGGTTTATGAGGCGCTCAAGGAAGAAGAGAAGTACTATATCTTCTTAGCGGACATTGCTGCATTTATCAATTCCGTGTACAAGCCGGAGGAGGGTGTGACAAATATCCGCCCGTTCCTGGAAAACATCACTGAAAAGGGGAAAATGCTCAATGTATTCTTCTTTGCAGGCATCAACCCGGATGTGGTGTCCTCCGTCGTGGGCCTGCGGGCATATGAGAACATAACCGGCTACCGGACGGGCATCCATCTCGGCGGCTCCGTGTCCGGCCTGCGGTATATGGATTTCGGGTACCTGAATTATACGGAGCAGGCGAAGGCATACAAGCCGGGCATCGGCTTACTGCCGACCGGCAATGATGAAAACGTAACCAGGGTTGTGCTGCCGTTAGTAAAGGGATAAGGGAGACAGGGCAGATGGTTTCCATGATGGTGTATGATCCTCATACAGAGGAGTTGGAATTGATGAAAACCCTGATCAGGAAGGCTGCGGCAGTACTGACAGAGGAGAAATGGCAGATGGATTTTTTTGCCAGGAGGGAGCAGGTGGCTCAGTTTTTGAAAGACCGGCCTTTGCTGGATATGCTTTGCTATGACGTATCGCCCAAAGGAAGCATCGAGGATCTGGAACGGATCCGGGAAATCTACCAGAACGCCTTGCTCCTTTTGATTGCCGACGCTGCGATGTCGCCGATGGAATATATCCGCCCGACGATTTTGGCCTCCTCGCTGCTGCTGCGCCCGGTTTCGCCTGGGCAGGCACAGGATCAGATCACGGATTTGGTGGAACGCTTTGTGAACCAGACGTCAGACGGGAAGGAGGAAAGCCTGGTGATTGAGGCCAGGGAAGGCAAAACCTATGTCCCCCTGTCCCAGATTTATTATTTTGAAGCGCGGGAAAAACGGATTTACGTGCGCCTGAAAAAAAAGGAACTGGCGTTTTACGAGACAATGGAGAACCTGGAACAGCGCCTGCCGGAGCAGTTTGTGCGCTGCCACCGCAGCTTTATAGTCAGCAAAAAGCGAATCCGCAAGGTGATGCTGTCCAAGAACCTGATTGAACTGGAGCAAGGCATGGAGATCCCTTTATCGCGCAGCTATAAGTCGGCCTTTAAGGAGCAGAAATGATCTATATCTTGGATTTATTGGAGTTTCAGGTGCTGGCTGCGGCCAGGAAGATGGAGGCCTATTATGGCTTTGCCAGGGAGGAGCCTGCCAGGCAGGAAGTATACTATACCGTGTACCAGATGGTGCGTTCCGGGATATTAAAGAAGGAAGGGGACGGGCTGGTGATCCAGCAGCCGTTTTCCGGATTTATCGGGCGGATAGCTTCCTCACCGGGAGTGCTGGTGGCTGACCGCGGGCAATATGCGCTGCCGAGGCAATGCGTGTATTTTGCAGACGGACAGTATGTGTGCGTGGAGAACTGCCGCCAGGAGGGATCCGGGGTCAGCCTCTGCGCCATGGAGGAAGAGGAGTTTTTGCTGCAGCTGCAGGAACTGAACCAGCTGCCAAAGCCCCGCCTGGATGAGGAAATCGGGGCTTATGACTTTGCGGGATATTGGAAGGGGCATATCCAGGAAGAACTATGGGAAACATTGCAGTCCGGGGTTCGGGAAGAGACCGAGGAGTACTTAGGATACGGGCAGGTACATAGTGTCTTTACCATGAGGGATAAGGTAAGCGGCGCGATATCCCGGAGGATGGTTCTGGTGGGCTTGCCGTTGGAGTACTGCATGGCACTACAGGACATCCAAAAGCCGGGGGAGGCATCACTGGAGCCATATACCAGGGAAAAGGCCTGGGAAGTTTTAAAATCTTGGTGGAAGGATGGAGAGGGATGATATTGGTAGATATCTATGCACCAGGTGCAAACCAAACGTATGATTTTAACCTGGATGAAAATGTGAAGATTGAACTTTTGCTGGAGGAGATCAGCGGTATGATCTGCCAGAAGGAGCATTGCTCTTTGAGCGGAAGCACGAAGGAACTGCTGTTAGTCAGCCAGAACCAGAAAAGGATCCTGAATTCAGACCTGACCCTGTCCCATTATAAAATCGTGCAGGGTGACCGGCTGCTGTTGGTGTAGGGATGGCAGGCGGCGGGGGCAATCCGGCAGGCGGGACAATAAAACAGGTCATCCAGACAACAAAACAGGTCATTCGTCAGGATTGGGGCATAAACGGCAAAAGATATGGTAGACTTTGGCTATCAGAAAGGAGAAGACGATGTTCACGGTAGCGATACGGGCACTGGCAGAGTCCTCACAGGAACTGCAGCAGATGGTTCGGAAGCTGAACCAGCAGACACAGGAAGTAGAAAGCATTGTCTCCTCAATCCGGCGGTTATCGGCCTACAGCGATGTAATCCATACTCTGCGGCTTCGGGTGGAAGATCTGGACATGGAGAAGAGCAGGATGGCAGAACTGATGGCAGCGCTGAACCAGATACAGAAGATGTACCAGCAGAGCGAACGCAACATCACGGATTACGGGGATCAGGTTCGGAAGATTAACTATTACCGGAGCATGGATACGGTCAGCCTGGGAAATATCAGGGACAGTATCGAGGGATACCAGATCAGATAGGAGGAGAGAGATGGCAGATATCATTGAAATCAACATTGGGACACTGGCAACCGACATCGGGGAGATGCAGACAGAAATCCAGAAGCTTCGCGATGAGATGGAGAAGGCATTTACCTCAGTTGGGGAATTGGATGCCATGTGGAACGGCCCGGCGAATGATGCATTTAACCAGGCGTTCCGGTCAGACCATGAGGCGATGAGAGAGATGTGCAAGACCATGGACAGCCTGGTTGGCTACATGGAAAATGCCAGGGATGAGTACCGCAGGTGCGAAGAGGCGGTTTCATCGGAAATCGATGCGATCCGCATATAGGGAGGTGAGAGGAGATGGCAATCGCAGGAGGAGTGGAACTTCTGGTCACACCGGAGGTTCTGAACCAAAAAGCAGTGGAAGTAGAGAAAAATGTTGCGGCTATGCGGACACATTTTGAAACCATGCGGACACTAGTGGAAAAGAGCAAGGGCTACTGGGTCGGGGAGGCAGGTGATATGCACCGCCAGAATTATACCGAACAGCAGGAAAACATTGAGCAGATCTTAAGGCGCTTAGCAGAGCATCCGGCAGACCTGCGGGCGATCGCACAGACGTATTCAGAAACAGAACTGAGGATCGAAGGTGTGATCGAGTCGCTTCCCGGGGATGTGCTGTGACCCCTTGCCATTGAAGGAAGGCGCCATGGGCGCCTGGCAGGAGAGCAGCCGGACGGGAAGGAATTTGGGAAGAGAAAGGAGGCGGGGAAGTGGCGCGGAGTTTACATAGCATTGAGATGGATTTTGGCAAGGCGAAACGGCAGGCACAGGAACTCGACGAGGTTGCAGGCAGCTTGGAAAAGCTATCCGGCACACAGCTGGAGAATACATTGGGCCAGCTGGGAGCAAACTGGACTGGCGATAATTCCGTAAAATATATCGGAAAAGGCAAGATTTTGCAGGAAAACATCACTGCCACTGCGGAATCCATCCGCGAGGTTGCAAATGCAATCCGGGAGATTGCAGAAGTGATTTACGAGGCAGAGATGGAGGCATGGGAACGGGCACACAACCGGGATTAAGGCAATAGGGACAGGGATAATAAGAAATTATTATATATCAAACAAAATTTAAGGAGGATATTTATTATGGCACTGATCAGAGTAACCGCATCACAGGTGAGGAACACCTCGACTTCTTTGAGGGAGTATAACCAGAATTTTGATTCCCAGGTAAAAAACCTGCAGGAGTCGGAGGCAAGTTTAAACAGCATGTGGGAAGGCCAGGCGAATGAGGCATTCCATGCGGCATTTGAAGGGGATAAGGAGTTTATGATCCAGTTTAAGGCTTTGGTGGATCAGTACTGTACAGCGCTAGACAATATTGCCGCAGAATATGAGAAGGCAGAGAGCACAAACACCGAGACGGCCAGGGCACGCAGCTTCTAAAGGCACAGGCAAGAAACAGATCAGGTAAGAATCAACGAAAATAAAAATAATGACAAGAAAAGGAGATTAAAATTATGGAAGGCAATTTATTAGTAACCCCGGAGAAACTGACAGAGACTTCAGGACAATTCAGCACCTGCATGAACCAGGTACAGACCCTGACATCCAATATGATGGAACTGATCCGCGGAATGTCCAGCTTCTGGGAGGGTGAGGCAGCTTCGGCATACTTAAACAAGTTCAACGAACTGGAGGACGATATCCAGAGGATCCACACAATGATCAACGAACATGTGAAAGATCTGGAGGAGATGGCGACGATCTATAAGAACGCAGAGACCAGGAGCCAGGATATTGCGATGGAACTGCGGGGGGATGTGCTGTAAAAAGAACAGTGCCGGAGAATAAAGGATTGTGATTAGCTGGGAAAATGCCAGATATATTGTGGGAGTTGGAAACGATATCTGGCATTTTCTTTTTTAAGGAAATTCTATTTAGAGATATCAAAGAAAGGCGAGACGATAACTCGTTTATACATAAGAAAGCTTGGTGAAATAAAAATTGGGAGCATAGAATTATGGAGGAATTTAGAGTTAAATGTGATCAAGTCAGACAAACGGGCAATGAAATGCAGGCATATAGAATGAACTTATCGGACAGTTGCGAAGAAATTGAAAGCATTCAAAGGGGATTGCGCAGGAAGATTTCTCAATATGAGATTATTGGCCCCCAATTAAAGACGATAGTAGAAACGATAGAGAACCTAAACCAAAGTATGGATGCAATGAGCCGGTGTTTGGATAGGACGAACTATTATTATCAAAGAGCAGAAGACAGAATCACAGGACAAAGCAATATTTTAAAGGAGATTTTGGCTTACCTGGTTACTGGTTCAGAAGCAAAGGGCGTTTTTTCAGCGTTTGGCATTGATGGAACATGGTCTTCCAATTTGGACTTTATGAATGGGGGGATTGTTTCTAAGGACGGATCGGCTCATGGGGAGGGGGCTGTTATCCGATTAGACCAAGCACTGGATTGGGGAGTACTTGAAGGGACACTTTTAGCGAAAATTCTATCAGGAGAATTTTCTTATGCAATAACAGGCATAGATGAACACAATATAGGAGCCTCTATAGGAGGAAATGCAGAAGGAAGCGTTGGTAAACTTGAAATAGATGGCAGTCTGCTCAATGCGCTTAGAAATCATGGCGAGATAGCATTTCTGACAGGGGCAGTTAGTGGGAGGGCTGGTATGCACTTAATACGGGATGACAAACCTAGTCCTGGGGTGTATATTAGTACAGAGGCAGGAGGTTCGGCTTTGCATATCTCGGATCGGTTAGAGATTGATCCGTTAGGGACTGATTCGGAAGGTATTTATGGGATCGGAGAAATTGAAGGAGACCTGCTCGGAGCAGAGGCTTATGCAAAGGCTGGTGTTGGATATCTGGGGACAGATGCAGATGGTTCTGATGTATATGGTTTGGAAGCAGGCATAGGAGCTGAATATTACTTAGCAAAAGGAACGATTTCTTCTGGCTTTAACTTGTTTGGGATTGAAGTGAAGGGAGGATTGACAGGGAAAATTGGAGGTGCTGGAGCAGAACTAGGAGGAGGCATGACAAACCAAGGAATTGATATAAGTGGAGGATTAGGATTAGGAGCCGGAGTTGGTGTGGAACTGTCTATAGATTGGACAAATTTTGAAAATCCGTTTAAATGATAACAAAAAATAAAATGAAAGGAACGTAAACTAAAATGAAGGATTTATTGCCAATTGGATCTGTGGTATTATTAAAGAATGCCTCAAAAAGATTGATGATTTGTGGAAGGATACAGGTGGATTTAAGTTCTGGGGAGCAGAAGGTATATCATTATAGCGGCTGCTTATATCCAGAAGGCCTTTTAGATCCGAACAAGCTATATCTGTTTAATAATGGAGATATTGATAAGGTTTTCTATTTGGGGATGCAGGATGAAGAGGAATTCAAATTCCGGAACTACATTATCCAAAAAATAAGTGATGCGCAAGAAAAAAAGAAGGATTCATAATTTCAGGAAAATATTATGCAGGTTAAAATTGTTTTGAGCATTCTGTTAGGAACAATAGGAGCGGTATTTGTTATAGCAGGTTGTGTTTTTTGGCGGATAGAGGCGGTAAAACAGGCATATACCGGACAAGGTGAGGCAATTGTTACCAGTATTGAAAAACGGCATAATAGTTCTGCCCACAGCAATTATTATTATCCCCAGCTAAAAATTGAGGTAGAGGGCAAACAATATTTTTTGACATCTGCTATAGGAACCAGAGATCAGAAATATCAGGTAGGCCAGTCAGTAAAAGTTAAATATAATCCGGATAATCCGAGACAGTTTCAAATACAAGGGGAGCAAGGGTGGAGTATTTTGAAAAGCGTTTTTCTTTTAATGGGGAGCGCCTTGATTATAGCTGCCGTTATCTGTTTTTCTGTATTATGAAAACCAGGATAATCATAAAGGTATTTGATTTATGGTTACATGAAATAGGTTGCCCTGGTTGGGTTGTACTATACAATCTTCAGGGGAAAGAAATAACCGCCAACTAGTCCCAATAGTTGACGGTCAGACTATATAAGTTTGACTTGACTTGAGGGGTAGGCCGTTTCTCCGGCTTTCTCCTTCTGTTTCCAATATACCATATCTGGAAATGGGTTTCAAGAGGCTTTTGTAATCTGGATATAGAACTTAAAAAATGTCCTGTACATCAATTTTCATGAAAAGGAGGAGAAACCATGGCAGTTAAATATCATTTGAACCAGTCAGAACTAAAATACCTGATTACATTGGGGGGTGAAAGGAGCATCCAGGAAGGGCAGGAAGGGAACCCATCAGAAGAAGGAAATATGGCAGAGGCAGAACAGATAGCAGCATCCAGGAAATCATTGATTGAAAAAGGTTATATCAGGGAGGGGGAAGACCAAAAAATACAGGTACTGACCCCTTTGGTGTCTCTGATTCGTTCCATGTTTGCTTATGAAGCGATATTTTTTACAACTGGGATTCAGAAGGACGGGAAGAAGGAGGCGTTTTGTTTCTTCTTTCATGGAGGAAATATATCTTTTGTGGAACAGCAAGAAGGGGAATATAGCTTGTTTGAGGTGCCGTCCTTATCCTTGGCTGTGGGTATGCTGGCGAATAGGGTAGAGATAAAGAATGAAGTATCCGAAAATACAATCCAGGTATCTTTGGAGGGGAGCCTCCAGGAAACTGGCCTGGGGATAGAACGGGATCAAATAGAAAAGCAATGGATTCTGATGGGGTCAAGCAGGAAAGATAAGGAAGAGCAATGTATGTTTGTGATTGTAGAATCGACAGATATGCAAAGTATGCTGGAAGCGGGGAAAGAGGAAATAACAATCAGTAAACCAGGAAGAATTAATTTTATCAATACATGCCTGGGATGGATGAGAAAGGTAGGGAAATAGGGATGGAGGAATTCAGGGCTGATACAAGGAAAATGAATGCTTATTCAAAAGAAATAGGAGACTTTGAAAAGAGGCTCAGGGGAATGCAGGAAGAAGTTTCATCGATCCAGGGAAACCTGCGGCATAAATTAAGTGCCATGGAGGGAATCGGGCAGGCGTTGAAGAAGATAGAGGGAAATCTTGAAACAGAGACGGCTATGATGTTGGGGCTTGGAAGTGCATTAGGAGCGATTGCGGACAATTACCGGCATACAGAGAGGGGAATTGTGGATTTTGGGACAGGCAGTATTTCCGGAGGGCAGCTGGCAGATATGCAGAAGGATGCATCTGCGTTTGAGGATACATTAGAGGCTAGCAGGGGGGGAGAGTTTTCGATGAGAGTTCCGGTTTATTTGGGTGGCTCCAATGGCAAGTATGCATTTGTAGATGATGTGATAGAAATCTTCAAAGGTGGAGGGGATGAGGGCGAATATATAGCTCATCTTATGGAAGGTACTAAGAAGCGTATGGAGAATGGAGTAAAGGCTGAAGATATGTGTCAATTTGCGGCGGAGGAAGGAGTGAAAAAGGGCATATTGGAAGGGCTTTGTGATTGGTGTGATGATAAACTGCCAGAGTGGTGCAAAGATTCGAAAGAGATTCTGGAAGATTTGCTAAAGTTCAAGGAACGTGATGAATATGTGTTTGATCTGAAGAAGTAAGGCCAGAATAACAAGCATGAAAGTTATAAAAAAGCAAGGAAAGGAATAGAAGATAATAAATCAGCAAGAGAGATTACGGCAGATGTAATGACAGAAGCAGGGATAGTTTTTATTTAACCATGAGGATATTGACCAGGTATGTTATAAAGGGTTTGAAGATGAGGAGAGGAACAATTTTATTAAGAATTTAGAGGGATATTATTCATCTCAATCTTGACCAGAGTGATATATAAGGAAAACAAGATGACAAAAAGACAGCAAGAGGAGATTAATAAAATGAAAAAGAAACAAAAACCATTACGGCAGGCAATATTCCTATCGCTTATTTTATTGACAGCTTGCGCCAACAAAGAAAAATAGCCGGAAACCCCTATTACGGTTTCCCAGATCGAGGAGACAGAGGAAGAGGGAGAAGAGGAAAAAGAAGAAAGAAAAGAGGAGAGAGTCCGGGGAAGACATGGCCGACGGGTCGGTGACGGACAAGGAATCTCAGCCAGCCGGGCAGCCAAAAAGCCAGATCGCAGCCGCAGATTTTGAAGTTATGGCACAGGAAGCGGTACCGGCAGCTGCCATGGCTTCTGTTTCCCAGGATGAAAAGATCCAGCATATCCGGAACATCTATAACCGCACAGTGGGAAACCAGGGCAGCTACTACCAGTTTGGCGGATGTTATTATACGGCAGAGGGCGTGCTGACCAAAGCAGTGGCATCAAATGGGAATATAGCATTGGACGAGACCATGCATAAGAACGGTTATACCACCTATAGCCTTGAGTATTATTATGAGGATTGGGCAGATGGGGACCGCTACCCGGTTTTTATCTATGCTGTGATTGATAAAAAGGAGTACCGTTACTATTTTTGTGAGGGTGAATTTATCCGCCGGATCGGGCCGGAAGGGGGCGGCAACCGCAACGATACCCCGCAGCTAAATTCATTTATTCAGACTCTGCATGATGAGTGCGCGAGGAACTGCTATTTTTAAAAGACATAGTATCTCCGGCAGACGAGGGGGAGGATTGATAAGAGGCAGGTTTATCAATCCTCCCTGTTCCATTGTGTATCCTCTGCTGCCTGAGAATGGGCTTGCCTATGATGATAAGTACAAGAAGAAAGCAGGTGAAATATATGGTTTGTCCAAAATGTGGAAAGCAGATCATGGAAAATGCAAATTTTTGCAGGAATTGCGGGGCTTTGCTGCCTATGGGTACAGGAAATGCAGGTTCCGGCCAAGAAAAAGGAAAAAGAAAAGGCATATTCCGCCAGCTGGCAATTTTGCTGGCTGGTATTGCCGTGCTGGTATTGGCGGCATTTGGCGGCTTTTACGGATACCGCATGCTGCAGGGCGGAGGAGAGGGTGCCTTTTTAGCAAAAAATGAGGAGAGGGACGAAAAAGAGCAGGATCCGGCGGGAAAGAGCCAAGACAAACAAGAAGAGGACAGCCAGGACAGTGGCAAGGAAGAGGAAGAAGGGCAGGATGGTACCCAGGAGGACGGTATCAAGGAGGGTGGCATCCAGGAAGACGGACATGAGGAAGAAAGCGCCCCGGCTCTGGCAGCCGCCTGGCAGCAGGATGGCAGCCAGTGGTATTACTATGATAACCAGGGAAGCATGGTAAAAAATGCCTGGGTGGGGGATTACTTTGTGAGCACAGATGGCGTGATGCAGGTGAATACCCTGACAACAGATGGTTATTGGCTGGATGAAACCGGGTTGGCCAGCGAAGGCATGAGGATCTATGGGGAATGCTTATTTGAGCCCACCAGGTACCAGAAGAATGAGGATGGTTTTGTGATTACCGGCAATATCTGTGACACCGGGTATGCATCGGAGGAGTATATGATGTCGCTTAAGGTTGGGGACATTGTCATGCGGCCTGCAGATGGGGTTTACGGAAGGGTATGTGTGTTTGATACGGAATCCGTAATCACGAGGGTGAAGGACTATCAAGATCAAGGCTATGATGTGAATGGAGAACCGCTTTACCCGGATGCCCCGATTTGGCATATGGTATGTACGGAATCAACAGACTCCCAATATTATACTTTAGGTTCCAGGCGGATGCGAAGCTGGTCAGAGGGCAGCATGGAACAGCCTTTGTACCGGATTATAAAAAAGGATGTAACCCTGGCAGCGGATGAGGATACGATGTTTATACCAGCTAAGGCCGAATGGGATGACAATTATGAGCCGTATTCCCTAGAGGACTACCTGGAGAGGGAGTGGGGCGTTGCGAAAATCAGGGCGTCCAATGGGCATATTGATTCCCTGGAGGATTTATATGAGAACTATGTGGGATGATGGGGGAAACTGGTCATTGATACCAGAATATAGGCTGTTGGTCAGGAAACCGCCGAAAACAGGAGAGGATGTGGTAAGATTTAACCATCAAAAGGAAACAAACCATACAGGCAAAAAGGTTTGAAAAAAACTGGAAAAGAGGGGATGTCATGTATTGCTCAAATTGCGGAAGGAAATCTGAGGAAAGCATAAAGTTCTGTGTTTACTGCGGTGAACTCTTAGACGGAGAGGATGGCAGCGGGAGGCGGGAAGTGGCGAGGCCGGCCGCGGAGCCGGTATTTACAGGGAGAAGGAACCAGGCGGGGAGGCAACCGGGCAGAAACCCGGCGCCGCAGGATGTGGGCTACCGGCGGGCAAGGGCAGGGGCGTTTTCAGAAGAAGCGAGGAGCGCTGCTTCTGGCAGGAGGATTACCTTTATCCTGGCAGTGGCTTTGAATGCTTTGGTGATTAGCATGGGATTCACGAGGTGGGTCGGGATACGGATTTCTTTTGCGGGGTTCAATGAGCGCTACCACTTGTGGGAAGTGGTTCAGCTGGTAAACGATATTGCCAATCTTTCCGGGCAGAGCGATTTGGAAATTTTTTCCTTGTTTTTGGCGGTACCACTGATTCTCTGGCTGGCGGCGATGCTGTTCACCTTATGGGGTATTCTGGTATGGGTGATCAACCAGGCACGCAGGAAGGCGTGGAAATGGTATGTGGGTGCATCAATCCTACAGATGATGTCAGCAATGGCTTTTTTGGCCACAGCGTATGGAATGCGGTTTTTAATTAATTACGGCATCGCCTGGGAATTGGAAAGGAAGATAGGATGGCGTCCGGATTCTGTCACGGTCGGGGAAGCCATCCAGGTTTCGATCTGGCCATGGCTTGTGCTGGGGCTGTCCATATTCCTGCTGATTATGTTTTCTGCATCCAGGGATCCGGCCAGGGAAGAGTCCCTGGATGAGGCGGAGCCAGTCCTTTTTGCCACTTTGCCGTCCATGACGGCAGACAGCCTGGAGGATGGACGGACAATGATGCTGGATCCGGAAGATGACCGCACAATCATGCTGGATATGGAGGGATCCGGGACAGAGGAAAAGGAGTATTTCCGGGTGGTGCTCCAGGGCAGGAAGCCAGGCTCTCTGGTATATACCTGCAAAGTCAGTGGGCCGGTGGTGATCGGCCGGGATCCGAGGGAAGCAGATATGGCGGTGGAAGGGGATAAGTCGATATCCAGAAGGCATTGCCGCCTGTTTGGCGAAGGGGCTGCCTGTTTTGTGGAAGACTTAAATTCTGCCAACCATACATACTTAAACGGGGAGATGCTTACTGCCCCGATGCCTCTTAAGGAAGGGGATATTTTGAAACTTGGCACAGTAGAACTGGTTGTGGCAGAATGTTCTTTCGTTATATAAAAATATAAAACAAATCATACATTTAGGGAAAGGAAACGGTGAATGAAAATGGAAAAAGAAAGCGGCGGACGTGCAGCGGTATCTATGGTAATGGGGATTGTATCAATGGTGGGGTGCTGTGTGCCGCTGCTGCCGGTTGGCCTGGCATTGGCAGCAATCATCGTAGGCATTGGCAGCATGGTAAAGAATGACGGATCACGGGGAATGGCGATTACAGGTGTGGTCTGCGGAGGATTAGGGCTGGTCATGGGGCTGATTTCACTGTACGTATGGGGTGTTGCGATTGCTGCTTCCATGATGCCGAGGCCCATGTAGAAATCGTGTAGTCAGAGAACCAGAGCGGCCTGGAATACAACAAGAAGGAGAATGTTATGTATTGCAAAAATTGCGGCGCCCGGCTTGCAGAGGACGGATCGAAAACATGTATGGAGTGTGGTGCAGAAAAAGGGAAGGGTACAGGTTTTTGCCCGAATTGCGGCACTATGGCCTCCCAGGATCATGCCTATTGCGGCAAATGTGGGGCAGCATTATATTTAACCGATGTGTCTGACCGGAAATCACGGATGGCGGCAGGTTTTATGGCAATCTTTTTTGGATGCTTTGGGGTGCACAATTTTTATCTGGGACATACGGGAAGGGCAGTTTTGCAGTTAGCGGTGACGGTTTTAAGCGTTCTGTCAGCCCGCTGGGCACTATACCTTTTGCTGGCACCGGTTGTTATAGGAGCCTGGGGATTATTGGAAGGGATCCTGCTGCTGGCCGGGGTGGCCAAAGTGGACGGGCGGGGGAATTTGCTGAGGGAGTGAGAGGTTTCTCGCTCCTTTTTCGTTTATATGCTTATAGGCGTTTGCGAAACGCCAGAACCCGCATAAATACGGGATTCTCTTTGTCACAAAATAAAACAACTCCTCACTG
>RAYB01000048.1 GCA_003669055.1 bacterium 1XD21-70 | reverse complement strand
GGCTATGAACTGATGGAGACCCAGTACGGCGAAGGCGATGCTGCCAAGTCCCAGACGATTGCAGAGAACTATATCACACAGGGCGTGGTCGGTATCTTCGGATGCAACGAGGGTTCCACCACCGGTACCGGCAATGCCATCAAGGCTTCCGGCAACTCCGGAATCGTCGGTGTCGGCTTTGACAAATCAGACGCTATCATGAACCTGATCAACGACGGATTCCTGCTGTGCACCATGGCACAGAACCCGGATGTTATGGGTGAGGAAGGCGTGAAGGCTGCTGTAAAGGCACTCGAGGGTGAGTCCTTAGGCGGTGCCGTACAGGATACCGGCGTTTCCGTGCTGACCAAATAAAGTATAGAAAAAACCCCCGTGGGCAATGCGTCCATGGGGGGTTTTTGACTCGGAGAGCGTGACGGAAAGAGGGGAAGGCTAAATTATATGCGGTACAGTTTTCGGGCATTTTGGGTGGTGGCAGCGATCACTTTTTCTGCCGGGATGCCTTTTAGCTGCGCGATCTGGCAGGCTACGTAGGGGAGGTTAAGAGAGGTGTTGCGTTTTCCCCGGTTTGGCTCTGGTGACAGATAGGGGCAGTCTGTTTCCAACACCAGTTGTTCGAGAGGGGCGTATTTTACGACTTCTTTTAGCTTTTTAGCGTTGCTAAAGGTCACTACCCCGCCGATTCCCAGGTAGAATCCCATCTGCAGGTATTCTCTTGCCAACTCTGTCCCGTAAGAGAAGCAGTGGATCACACCGCCGGTCTTGGCTCCTTGTTCTGCCTTTAGGATGTCGAGTGTGTCTTTTGCAGCGTCCCTGCTGTGGATGACCACGGGAATGCCTGTCTCGCGTGCCAGTGCCAGCTGGCGGGCGAACCAGTATTTTTGTATTTTGGGCTCCGGCTCGCCCCAATGGTAGTCTAAGCCGACCTCGCCGACTGCAACGATCTTTTCTTCCCTGGTTACCTGCCTAAGCCAGTCCATCCCGCCCTCGTCCAGTTCTCCTGTCTCGTTGGGATGGACACCGGCGGCGCCGTAGATAAAGGGATAGCGCCGGGTAAGATCCAGGGTCTTTTGGGTGCTTCGGATGCTGGCTCCTACGTTGACTATGGTGCCGATGCCCTGGGCGTCTAGGCTTGCTAAAATTTCTTCCCGGTCTGCGTCAAAAGCCTCGTTATCATAATGGGCATGTGTGTCAAATATTTTCATGTCTGTGCCTCCTAAGGATTACCGTAATACTGCTTGCATCCCTTAGTATAACTGTTTTCCCCATCGCTTACAATACCTTCTCTTTTCGTCTGCCCGCCGCCTCCCCTGTCTCTCTAATGCCTAGTACTGTACCCCCATACAAATAACCCGAGGGATGCCATATGGCATCCCTCGAATCATTTGTATAGAAGAAAGTATTGTATTTAGAAATTGCCGGGGAACCTTCCCCTGCAACCTCCGGGCTAAATTAGAAGATCATATTGGTTACCAACGCTAATACAGTAGGTGTCAGCAAACATCCAAGCCCCGTGTAGAAGGTAGCAACCATGGCTCCGTAGGGAACCAGGGATGCATCGGTAGCTGCCAGCCCGCCGGCAACTCCGCTGGTGGAGCCGATCAGGCCTCCAAAGATCATTGCTCCTGTAGGATTGTTGATCTTCAGTTTTTCCGCTACAAGAGGGGTCAGGATCATAGCTACCACAGATTTCACCACACCGGCAGCAATGGAAAGGGCAATCACATCCGAACTGACTCCCAGAGCCGCACCTGTCACCGGGCCTACCACAAAGGTCTCAACACCTGCACCGATGGTGGCCAGTTCTGCCGGATCCCGGTAGCCCATAAGCCATGCTATTACCACACCGACTATAAAAGAGAACACAATCCCGAAAACCAGCGCAACCGTGCCTGCAAGCCCGGCCTTTTTCAGGTTCTCAACCTTCACTCCATAGGCGGTGGAAACGATGGTATAGTCACGCATCATGCCGCCTCCCAAAAGCCCTACACCGCCGAACATGGCGATATCTGAAATTCCCTTTTCACCGCCTGTAATCTTTCCGCCAATAAATGCAACCACCAATGCCACCATAATCGCGATGGCAGATCCCATCCTCTTCTGTTTCAAGAGCCCGGCAAAGGTATAGCTGACCCACATGATAATTGCCACTAGGATAAAAGCGCCTACCAGGCCATAGGATGTGGCCATTGATACAAATATTTTCATTGTGTTTTCCCCCTGTTATGCGTTCTGTTTTTGGTCCGTATCTTTTGCCAGCTTAGATAACACCGGGATCAGCAGCAGCGAACCAACCGTAGCCACTACGCCTGCCACAATCGGGATAACCCCTTCCGTAACTGCCGAATACACGTTCTGGTTCATGGACATAGCTACTACCACCGGAATATAAAGCGCACTTAAAAACTGGATTCCGCCTTCCGTTTTTTTGTTCAGGCTTTTCCCTGTCTTCTCCAGGTAAGCACAAAGTACCACGATCAAAACCATGGCAAAGCCTACACCGCCCACGTCACTGTCCAGCCCCAGAGCCGCCCCCAGAAGGCGCCCGACAAAGGAGCCGATAAACATGCACGCTCCAATAATCCCCAATCCGAAAATCTCCATGTAAAGCCCTCCTTATCTCGTCACATATATCATTTTGCGCTGCTTTCCCATATCGCCGTAATCGGTCTTATATTGCCCTTTTCGGCATATTGGCAGCAGCCTATTATTATGATTGCTGCCTATTAGAAGGCATAAAGCTGCTAAAACCCCATTGCCTTCTCCTGAAAGTCAATCTTTTATCACGTCCTCCGCCCCCAACAGCCTTACCTCATAGAGGCCTTTTCCAAGAAATGTCTTCCTTCTTTCCAGAAATTCCTTGAGTTTCACGCCAAAACCTTTTATCTCCGCTTCAACGTCAAAACACACGCCCTGATCCTTTTCCATCCTCTGCAGTTCCCGCCCAAAGCCTTGCAGGCCTTCTTCCTGCCCTGCCCGGACATAGAGATCAAAATCCGAGCCCTGATTCCGGTAAGGACGCTTTGTTACCCACTCCAGGGCGGTAGAGCCATAAAGCCCCACTTCCACACCAAAGCCTCCGGCCGCCTCAAAAACCGGCTTCAATTCCGGATACTTCTCACACAGCCTCTCCCGTTCCCCCTCCCGGCACAATTCAAAAGGAGAACAGCTTTTCCATACCGTTTCTTCCGGCACATAAGCCTGCATCCTCATTCTGCTCCCATTCCGGTATTCCCAGTGGGAAAACCCGGCCAGCCAGAAGCCTTCCTCCTGCTCAGGCTGGCGGCAGATGATGCCAGGCACCTCTACGTCCTGTACCAGGAGACGTTTCCAGGCCATAGACTCAGGGGTATCCTCCTCCCACTGCCAGGAGACGATATGCTCCGCCGCATACTGCCTGCCCTCTGGTGTAACCCAAATCAGCGTATGGCGGTTCCACTTATTGCCAGACCCCTCCCGCCTATCCATATCCGCCCTCCTTATTATTGTTATTTTTTTAACAAATGTGCCGGGGGAAACCTTTTACCTCTCCTTCAGCCATACAGGATCTGCCTTCCCCCTGGACTGATAATCAATCTGCGCCTGCATCAGTTCGTCAAACAGCTGGGTTTTTTCCGGCCCTTCCACCAGCCATTCCTCGCCGTTCTGATTGCGGATCAGAAGCTGGGTAGCCTCTGCCCCGAACTCCAGGTCTTTGTCCAGATAGATAAACTTGGCCTTTAGCCGAAGGATTGTCCTGGCAAGCCGCCGTGCCGTGGGAAGTCCGTTGGCAGTGGTCTTCCTTAATATGGTTTCACACTCCGTATTATGGCGTTTTCGGGAATACGTAAGGATTTTCCCTTCCGGGTTGCACACATGCCCTTTCTCGGAAATAGCAAAACAGTCCCCGGTGGATAGGCCTCCCACAAACAAATCCCGGTACTCCCCCTCGCGGGGGATCAGCATCAGGTCCTTCCTGAGCGGCACCCCATCTAAAGCCAAAAAGCCAAACTCCTGGCATCCATAAAGGTCATGGACTTTTCCATCCACTTCCTTTGCTGCTTCCAGAAAATCCATGTCCAGCGGAGTCCCTGCTGCCAAAAAAATGCACCCTTTAGGGAAATTCCCCAATACGCCCATTCCCTTAGCGTCCTCTATGGCTCTTTTCATGAACGAGGATTCCCCCGCTACAACCTGAGGTTGTTTATCACACATAGCAAGAATAAACGCATCGCGCTCTGAACGTATAAGAAACTCCGTCTTTACCTCCAAATCCTCTAAAGCCGCTTTGGAAAACACGCTGACAAGAGGAGGGTAGCTGACCAGCATCCGGCACCCCTTTTCAATGCCTGCCAAGGAAAACAATTCCCTGGCAGCATCGATCCTGCCTGCTATCTCATTGTGGGTGACCCCGACTAGGTTCTGGAATGCCATGGTTCCCGTGGTAGTGGTAATATACGCAAAGTTAAAAGGCGTATGGATTTCTTCAATCACATGGGCTCCTGTGGGGCCGTCGATCCCCTTTTCCTTCAGTCCTCTCCGCTCCATCTCTCCGAGAGTGGGCGCCGTCCCAAACTCTTCCACGAATGTCCTTAGTTCACTGACCTTATCCATGCGATCTCCCTTCCTGTTGCGGTCAAATTTACCCCCTCCCCGGCAAGATCACCGGGGAGGGCAGGTTCTTTTGCACCGGCATTCCCTGCCGTCAGATATACTGAGCCTCCACCTTGGCAAACTCGTCATACATCATGCGGATAACTTCGTCACGGGTCTCTCTCCCGCCTCTTTCTTTCCCTAATATGCCCCGTCCCCAGGGTCCGCATTTTTCCGAATTTCCCTCTGCGTTGCACTTATAAACTTCCGTGATATGACGGTCAATGGTATCCTTCATATCGTCCACATTATGTACCAGTTCCTCCAGGCCGCCCAGCTTGTAGAAAAATCCGGCTCCTGATGCAAACACCGGGTTGGTCTTTGACAGTTCGGTCAGGGATTCAATATCTCTCTTGGTGATACGGGATATCCCTGCCAGCGGCATAACGTGGATCATGGTCTGGAATTCCTCAGACAGGGAAAGGATGTGGTCAGCCTGCAGCCCATGGCATAGGAATGCCCCGCTGATCGCCCTCCCGATAATCATTGCCACAATCGGATGCCCGTGCTGCCTGGCCTCTGCCAGGGACAGCTGGTACGCACCGGTAGCCTTATTCATGCCGAAAAGTTCCTCCACCTTACCAGGACCGTTTCCGGGGGTGTCTACAATCAGCACCAGCGGCCGTTTTTCCCCCTGGGGTTTATTTTTATCCAGTTCAATCATCTTATATACGGTGGTCGCCATCTTATAGGCTTCCTCCATGCCGATGACACCGGAGTACACAACCGGAAACCGGGGATTCCTCACCATGGCGTCATTGGCAATCACCGTTACCTTGCGCCCTTTTAAAGAGCCGGTTCCGATCACCGCCCCCGGGCCAATATCCGGCAATGTATACCCGTCAATCTTCCCCTCCACAAACGACCCTTCGTCTAAAATCATGGATATGGCTTTTCTGCCTTTTCCCAGCATTGTCATCCCCATATTCCTTACCTCCTTGGCCTTCTTTTTGCTTCGCGGATAAACTCATCATAGAACTGATCCTGGATCTGGTCGCTCTTCTTGTTCCCAAAATAGGCCCACACATCCGTCGCATCCTTAAAATTATTCTCCGCAGCTATCTTCACCAGTTCCAGCTGTTCTTCCACCAGCTTTAGGCTGCCGATGCAACGATGGCTCTGAACCTCGTCATAGGACATTTTCAGCGCTTCGGCTACCTGCTTGTGGAATGCACCGATGGTATCCTGCACCAGATAAGCTGCATCGCGCATAATATATTTATGCTTCCCGCCGGTAATCCGGTAGATCAGGCTCTTATCCGACGCATCAAACTCCTTCTTGCCCATCGCTTCCTCAATAACCTCCGGGCCGGTAAGCCCGATCCTCCCCCGGTCGCTCATAATCACCATATCGGTCGCTACCACCACAAAGCCCATGCCGCCGAAACAGCCGACCTTGCTGCCTACCAGGCCGATCACCGGGATCTTACCGCGGCAGTGCTGGATCTGCTCCATGACCTCTGCATGAGCCAAAAGCCCTGCATTTGCTTCGTGGAGGCGCACTCCGCCTGTCTCAAAGGAAATCACCACCGCCGGCACGCGGCTCTCATAATCATTGGGGTATTTCGCCTTGATTTTCTCGTAACTCTGCTGCGCAAGGCGGAACGTCGCTACCATCTTGGCTCCATGGACCTCTCCCACAGCCCCGCCGATAAAGCGTCCTTCCTGGGAAATCACGAACACCGGGCGATTTCCGATTTTCCCCACGCCGGTCACAACGCCGTCATCAAAAGAAACCGCCTCGCCCAATATTGGCAAATGGGGGCTGGTCTTCTTATCGATGGGAGCCAAAAGTTCCGTGAAGGTACCCTTATCAACCAGGTTTACCGCCCGTTCTCTGGCCGTGGATTCATAAAAGCTTCTCTCCTGCATCTCCTCCCATTTTCTCACGATTCCACGTCTCCTTTCGCCTCAAATAATGCCTGCTTTAACCGCATATGGACTATAAACGGTGTCGCATTATTATCGTTGATCTCCATATGGAGATTTCCAATCTTTGTCTCTGCCACAAATTTTGCCAGCACTTTTTCCCATACCTGGTCAAAGCCGGTCACCGGCGTTACCACCTTTACCGTCACCTTTCCGTCCTGCTTCTTATGTTCCATCAAAACTTCCATATCACCGGAACCAACCACCCCGCTGTGGAACCATTCCGGGGCAAAGGATATATAATTTTTTTCCGGCTTAAATGAGAATTTCAATTCCTGTAATGCCATGGCTTTTCTCCTCTCCCGATTTTATGCATCTGTATTATCTGCTGTTTTCATAAGGATATGCCAAGAGGTTTATATTTTCCCAGCCTCATTTTTAAATAAAGACAAACGGGAACGCCATAAAGCTTTCCTCATGGCGTTTCGCCCCGGTTTGTCTGGCACATCTCTCTAGGATAGTCTTTCTACCAACTGCGGAATTTTGCCGGCGGATGGTATAGCCCGCCGGACCACTCTACCAGGTCACGGACATTTTTCGCTGCCAGCAGGCTGCGGTTTGCGCGGGATATATCGATCCCCAGATCCTCTGGCGTCTTTACAATTCCCTTTTTCCGAAGTTCCTTTGTCTCTTCCGGCTTCTCCTCCAGGCCCACCTCGGTAAAACCCGCCACGGCGCGGATTGCCGCCATGCGCTCTTCTAAAGAACCGCATTTGTGAAGATAGGCGATGCCTTCCTCCGTCACGATATGGGTCAGGTCATCCCCGTAGATCATTACCGGCGGAATGGCAAGGCCTGCGGTCTCTGCCAGCTTCCAGGCATCCAGCTTATCCACAAAGCCTGGAGCCATTTTCTCCCGGAAGGTTTCCTGAAGCTGCACTACCAGCCTTCTCCCTCTCGGAAGTTCACCGATCAGGGAACGTTGGATCCCGTCCTCCTGGCCGCATTTTAACCAGGCCTCTGTAGAATGGCGTCTCCCTTTGGGATCACATCCCATGTTCGGCGCACCGCCAAAGCCTGCGATGCGGGAGGCTGTCGCCGTGCTGCTGTTCCCGTACTTGTCAATCTGCAATGTGCCGCCGATAAACAAATCGATCCCGTAATGGCCGGCTGCCTGGCAGTAGGTACGGTTAGAACGAAGCGAATCATCCGGCCCTACAAAAAACACATCGGAACGCGCCGCCACATAATCCGCCATACCTGACTCTCCGCCAAAGCTGTGGATCGATTCCACCCACCCGCTCTCGATGGCAGGGATCAATGTAGGATGCGGATTCAGCGAGAAGTATTTGCATATCTTGCCTTTCAGCCCCAACTCCTCCCCATAGGTGGGAAGCAAAAGTTCAATGGCCGCCGTGTCGAAGCCGACGCCATGGTTCAGACTCTGGATCCCATATTCTGCGTAGATGCCCTTGATTACCATCATGGCACGCAGCACCTGGGAATCGGTGATGTTGGCCGGATCCCTGGTAAACAGGGGCTCCACATAGAAGGGGCGCGGTGCCTGGACCACAAAGTCAACCCAATCCCCGGGGATATCCACACGCGGAACCCGGTCCACGATCTCATTGACCTGGGCAATGACGATTCCCTGTTTGAACTTAGTAGCCTCAATCACCACCGGGGTGTCTTCTGTATTAAACCCTGTATAAAGGTTGCCGTCCTTGTCTGCGGAAACGGCTACAGTCAAAGCCACCCGGGGTGTCAGGTCGATAAAATACCGCCCAAACAGTTCCAGGTAGGTATGGATGGCACCCATTTCAATCTTTCCTTCCTTCACAAACTGCGCCAGGCGGTTAGCCTGGGAGCCTGCATAGGAAAAATCCACCTTGCTGGCTATCTTTTTCTCAAATACATCCAAATGGCTCGGCAGGGAGATTGCCGACTGAACCATATGTAGATGGTGAACCTGCTCTTTGTCCACCTTGCACAGGCATTCTGCCAAAAAATCTGCCTGCTTTTGGTTATCTCCCTCGATCGTCACCTTATCGTAAGGCTTAATCACGGTCTCCAGCAATTTCACCGTATTGGAGGCCTCCACAATCTTCCCCATCTTTACCAGGGGAATCGCCTCGCGGATCCGCTCCATCCGGTCACGTTTCAGCGAATCCCATCTTTTTCTGTTTCCTTCCATCTGTTTCCTCCTCCTACTGGAACAACATCAGCAAAAACCCTGCTGCTACGGCGGAACCAATAACACCGGCCACATTCGGCCCCATAGCATGCATCAACAGGAAGTTGGTAGGGTTGGCTTTCCTTCCCTCTACCTGGGATACGCGGGCTGCCATCGGCACAGCGGACACGCCTGCGGAACCAATCAGCGGATTGATCTTCCCTCCGGTGATCAGATACATCAGTTTCCCTAACATCACACCGCCGGCCGTGGAGAAGGCAAACGCGGTAAGGCCAAGGCCGACAATAGCCAGGGTCTGAACCTGCAAGAACTGCTCTCCGTTAGCAGTAGCGCCAACTGTCGTTCCGATCATGATGGTGACAATATTGCTCAGTGCATTCTGTGCCGTGTCGCTTAAGCGATCTGTAACGCCGCTCTCACGGAACAGGTTACCCAACATCAGCATACCGATAAGAGGTGCCACAGACGGCAGCATCAGTACGCAGAACACGGTACAGGCAATCGGGAACACAATCTTTTCAGCCTTGGATACCTGGCGCAGCTGGCTCATCTTTACCGTCCTCTCCTTCTCTGTCGTCAGAAGGCGCATAATCGGCGGCTGGATGAGGGGGATCAGAGCCATGTAGGAATAAGCGGCAACGGCGATCGGCCCTAACAGTTCCGGCGCCAGCTTACTGGTCAAAAAGATTGCTGTCGGGCCGTCCGCCCCGCCGATAATGGCGATGGAGGCTGCCTGCTCCGGGGAGAAAATCCCGATCGCAATAGCAATCATAAATGCCACATAGATACCGAACTGTGCTGCCGCCCCCAAAAGCAAGCTGATGGGATTGGCAAGCAGCGGGCCAAAATCCGTCATCGACCCTACTGCCATAAAGATCAGGCATGGGAATATCGAACTTTTCACGCCCATATAAATGATCCTCAGCACACCGGAATCATACCAGTGCGTATTGGCAAGTTCTGTGAGGGCTGCCTGTATCTCCGCCTCGGAACCGCTTGCCACTGCTGCGCTTAAACCGGCATGGGCAGCTTCCTGGGCATCATACATAAGCCCTGCCAAAGGCAGATTGGCCAACATCATCCCAAAAGAGATCGGAAGCAGCAAAAGCGGCTCAAACTTCTTCACGATCGCCATGTAAAGCAGCACAAAAGACACAATCAGCATGATCGCCTGTCTGGAGGTGATGGCGGCAAATCCGGAGCTTTGTATTGTGTTTATCAATACTTCAACAATATTCATAGTAAGTCTCCTCCTTCAATCAGCCTTCGTTTAGTTCAAAACTACCAGCACATCCCCCGTATCTACCGTAGTTCCCTGGGATACCAAAATCTGCTTTACCACACCTGCCTGAGGTGCCACAATCTCGTTTTCCATCTTCATGGCTTCCACCACCAGAAGGCAGTCGCCGGCATTTACGCTCTGCCCTACCGAAGCAGCGATAGAAAGAACCTTGCCGGGCATCGGGCACTCTACCTGTACATCTGCCCCGCCTGCCGGTGCTGCCGCCGGAGCGGGCGCTGCTGCCGGAGCCGGTGCTGCCATCGGAACGGGAGCCGCCTGCATCGGGGCTGCCATTGGTGCTGCCATCGGAGCCGCTGCCATCGGAGGCATCTGAGGAGCCATCGGAGCCTGCGCTGCCATCATGGGCATCCCCGGGTTCATCATCATTCCCTGTCCCATTGCCCCTGCCTTCTCAATATCTACCTCATAAACCTTCTGGTTCATACGCACAATATACTTCATCTCAATTTCCTCCACCTTTTATTTTCGTTTTCTTTTTGTTCTTGCGGCTTATACTCTTTCAAGGTCCCCTATGCCGGAACCCTCTTCCCTCCATAACGGCGCCGAAAATTCGGCTTAGGGCTACTGTACCCTCACAACCGACTGGAACACCACCTGATCCATCGGCAGCCCTGACTCTTCCAGAACCACTGCCATGATTACTGCCAGGTCATCGTCCTCCTCCGAGCCCATAACTCCCTGAGCCGCCGGCTGCATTGCTGGTGCTGCCGGTACTGGTGCCGGCGCTGCTTTCGGCGCAGCCGGTGCCGGTGCTGCCTTCGACGCTGCAGCCGGTGCTTTCTTGGGCTCTTCTTTCTCCTTCACAACCATTGCCAGGATTTTAGACATCACCTGGATAAATATGGCCAGGATCGCTAACTCCAGCATAACGATCGCCATCCCTGTGATGGAAATCACAACCGCATCCCCAAGATAGATTGCCTGTCCTGCTAACATGTGATCACCTCCGTTTCCTATGTAATAATTTTCCAAAGCTGCGGACTGATTCGGGCAAAAAGGCAGACTTCACCAATGTTATTTTTTTAACAAGTGCGCCAGAAAAAAATTCACCATTTCTTAACACAAACAGCAGACTTTCTTCTTGCATATTGACCACTTGTTTTCCATTATCCCCTTCCTGCCTTTGTCATCTTTCTCACTTCTTAACTTGTATTATAAGCTTGACACGTCATAACGTCCAATATATAATAAGTCATATATTAATACCATATTTGTTATGAATAGGAGGCATCCCCATGATCGACTTAAACTCTCTGACTTACTTCAAAAAAGTTGCCGAACTGCAGCATTTTACCCTCGCCGCGGAAAAATTGCGGGTAGCACAGCCCTCCCTAAGCCGCACCATTTCCCGCCTGGAACAATCCCTGGGATTCCGCCTTTTCGACCGTTCCGGCAAGAATGTCACCCTAAACCCCCATGGCGAAATCGTGCTCCGCCACACCAACCGGATCCTGCAGGAACTCCATGATATCGAACGGGAACTTGCCGATTACTCCGACCAGTCCCATCAGCTGGTCTCGTTGTCCTTGTACGCCGCCTCCAAGCTTCTCCCCCAGATGGTCTCGGCCTTTAAACAAAAATACCCCTCCATCCGTTTAAAGGTCATCCAGGAAAGCCCCAACCCGGATGCCTCCGAAGAATGCGACCTGACGCTCTCCTCCTCGATCTACCCGCTCAGCGCCTCCAACACCATCACCCTGTTTTCGGAGGATATCCTGCTGGCGCTGCCGGACTCCAGCCCCCTTGCCAGCCGCCCCTATGTGGACTTAATCGAAGTTGCCCACGAGAAATTCATCTGCCTCCACAAAGGCAAAAGCCTCCGCAAGATTACGGATACCTACTGCCAGATCGCCGGGTTTGAGCCGTCGGTGGTGCTGGAGAGCGACAGCCCCGAGATCGTGCGGGAACTGATCCATGCCGGCATCGGCATCTCCTTCATTCCCTCCATCACCTGGCGGGGCATGGAAACCAAGAACCTGGCATTGATCCCTATCCACTTCCCGCAGTGCAAGCGCTATATCCAGCTTTCCTGGCGGAGCGAGGGGTACCTCCCCTCTGCCGCCGTTATATTCCGGGATTTTATGAAAGACTATTTCAGAGATTTCAGAAAATCATAATTTTCGACAGCAATGCCCCCGGGCTTAGCCCGGGGGCATAACATCATAGATCCTTTTTCAGTTCCTCCACGCCGATCTCCTGAAAAGAGAAAACCGTCCTGTGTGCCCCGCTGGTATCCTGACGTACCACGGAGCCTTTGTATGCGATGACATATGCCCCGGAGGCCAGCCCGGCTGCAACGCCATTTTGGGAATCTTCGATCACTACCGCTTCATGGGGAAGGATCTTAAGCCTCCTCATAGCTTCCAGGTACAGGTCCGGCGCCGGTTTTGCCCGCTGCACGTTCTCCCTGCCCAGGGCAAATTCAAAATACTCCCCTATCTTTAGTTGGCCCAGCACATAATCCACGTATTCCTGGGGCGAGGAAGATGCCACTGCCATCCGGATCCCTGCTGCCCTTAACCTGTCCAAAAAAGCAACCAGGCCTTCCATCGGGCTAAGCTTCCCCTCTCCATAAAATTCCTTATAGAACAATGCCCTTTGGCCGCGGATCAGTTCTTCCGTCCCATAACCTTCCAGGTGGTAATCCTTTTTCAGCTGTTCTGTGATCCGGCGGATATCCGTTCCCACTAAGTAAGCCAGTTCCTCTATCCCCGCCTCCCTGCCCAGTGTCCTAAGGTACCTGGAAACACTGTCAAGATACTGATATTCACTGTCCAGCAAAACGCCGTCACAATCAAACAATACCGCCTTAGCCATAGGCTCCCTCCTATCTTTGCGAAGCCGAAACCCCCGCCCTTCGCCTGCCATCCTTAAGCCCAGGATCCCTATTCTGCCATTTAATGCCTGCCCTCTCCCCGGTATTCCCTCAGCTTATCCATAAAGCGTTTCACCCGGCCTTTATCCATAGGGTTCGCAAAAATTCCGTCCTTCTTTAAGCTGGTGGCAATAAATGCCGCATCGCACACAGCGTAGATATCCTCAACCGTCTCATACTTCACGCCCGTAGACGCCACCAGAACCATATCCGGCATCGCCTCCCTCAGCTGGTGAAGCAGCGAAATATCTGCGGACTTGCCTGCCGTGGCGCCCGGCACGGCAAAACCGTCCGGCATATTGTTGAACTGCGCCGACAGCGCCGAGGCCAGGGGATCCCGGCCGCCGATATCCGCGCTGGATTCCGGGGTTACATAGTGGATCATCTTCACATGGTCGGCATGCAGGTTGTGGCGCAGACGCACATAATCCCCGACCGCAGTGTCATAAAGCCCCATGTTGCCGGAATAGACGCCGGAAAACGTCCCCCGGGTGAAGCTTGCCCCTGTTGTGGCACACAAGGCCACGCTGTCTGACGGATTGCTGATCACATTGGCTCCGTACGGCACACGGATATGCGGCTTCAGCCTGCCGATAATATAGGCCATGGCAGACAGAATCTCCTTCGGCGGGTTCTTCTGGTAAGGGAAGCTGAACTCATTGGAAAAATGCAGCGCATCGATCCCCCCTTCCTGCAAAGCCGTGATATCCGCTAAAGCTGCCTCATAGACCTTTTCCATGCCGCCCTCCGGGTCATACATCGGATCACCCGGGAGCGCCAGCAGGTGCACCAGCCCAAATGCCGCCTTCTCTGTTCCCACCACATCCGATAACCAAGTCTTCCTCATCGCACAATCTCTCCTTTATCTCTTATCCTCATAATAGATATCCTAATATCACCAAACCGGCAATCCCTCACAAAATCCCACAGAATGCCCCCACAAGCGCAACCGCAAACAAAAGAACCATAATCTTAAACACGCTGACATTTTTCTTCATCAGCCCGAAACACATCATGACAAAAATCACGCTCAGCATGCCGGGGAGAATGGAATCCAGAAGTTCCTGGATCACCACGGAAGTCTCCCCCACATGGATGGCAAGCGGCGTAACAATGGAAACGTTGTTGACCATCATCGCCCCGGCAATCACCAGGCCAAGGATCGACAAGCTGTTGGTAATCTTTCTCATAATGGAAGGATCCGTGATCTTGGTCAGCACATTCTGCCCCAGCCTATAGCCGGAAAAGAAGGTAAAATATCCCATCCCCAATATATAGGCGCCCAAAAGGACGGCATAGATGAACGGAGCCACGATATTGCCCTTCAATGTCATATCCACAAAGATCGCCAGCAAAACCGTTTTTAAAAGCCCCTGGGTGATGGTGTCGCCAATCCCCGCCAGCGGCCCCATAAGGCCGATCTTGACACTGTTGATCATCTCATCGCTGACAGTCCCTCCATTGGCTCTTTCCTCCTCCATGGAGCAGACGATCCCAGGGATGAACGCACCCCAGTTGTTTTCCGTGTTGAAAAATACCATGTGGCGCTTCAAAGCAGCAACCCGCTCTTCCTTCTCTTTGTAAAGCCGGTTAATCACCGGGGCCATGGCATGGCAGAAGCCCAAGGACATCAGACGCTCATAGCTTAAGCATGATTCGGAGGTAGTCTCCCAGATCAGGAAACAGCGGAGCAAATCCGACTTTGTTAATTTTTTATCATTTATTTCACCCATATCAATTCCCTCCTTCTGCCAGTTTATCCAGGTTCAGCGTCCAGTAAAGCACTGCACAGGCACCGCCGAGAAGCGCACAGGCAATAATATCCATATGGAGATAGGCCACACACAGATACCCCACCACGATAAACGGGGCAAACTTGGGGCTGAATACCGTTTTGAACATCATGGAGATCCCCAGCGCAGGAAGGATCATGCCTGCCGTAGTCAAGGCCTTGGATACGAAGGCCGGTATCTGGTTCATGGCTGACTCAAGGTAAGCCGCGCCGTAAAAAACTGCCAGGAACGCAGGTACCCCATATAAAAGCCCACACAAAAGATTTGGTAAAAGCCAGTTATAAATCCACAAATGCTCCGTCTTCCCCTCCTCTATATAGCGGTCTGCCATATGTACAAACGCCACACACACCGTCATCAGGATATTGCTCGCCACCAGGCCAAGGGTTCCCAGGGCAACTGCCAGGGTTATCCCGATCTCCGCCGTCTGATGGGATGCAATCGTAACCGCAGTAGCGATCACACCGGCATAGCATTTGTCATAGGAAGAGATGCCTCCCACCGTCACCTGCCCCATATATAAAAGCTGGATCGTCGCGCCGATCATGGCTCCGGCACGCCAGTCACCCATCAGGATGCCCGTAACCGTGCCGCTGACCAAAGGCGCCCCCCGCACAATCCAAACCAGGTATTCCGATACCACCCCACCGTTAAACCACGCCCATATAGCAACTAAAACCGACTGCATCAACATACTTTACACCCTCCTTCATCCGTCAAATACGGTCTGCTTTTCATGGGGAGTCACCTGGAAATACACCTTTACCCCCGCATTTTTCAGTTCGTTCAGCGTCCTCCGCTCTTCCTCGCTGGCCGAGATATTCTTAAACAGTTTTTTGCGCTCCGCGTTGGCTCCCATCCCCCCCACGTTCAGTTCCCGCAGCACCACGCCGCTGTCAAAGAGAAGCTTTGCCACTTTCGGGTACTTCACAAGAATAAGGGTATTTTTATCGGAACCATCATATTCTGCAAGCAGCGCCCCCACCTCATCCGTGCCGGTGATCGTCAGTTCCGTATCCGGCGGCGCCACCATCTTCATCACATTTGTAATGAAGGTATCCTTTGCCACCCCGTCATCCACAATCCAAATCCTCTTGATCGACAAACTCTTCGACCAGGCTGCCACAATCTGCCCATGGATTAGGCGGTCATCAATCCGTATCATTTTTACTGCCATATTCCACACCATCCTTTCCCCTGCCGTCACACACGTTCCTTAAGATCCACGATCCCCTCCACGCCGGCCGCCACGGCGATCGATTTCAGTTCCCCCACCGGCACGCCCCCCACAAAGTTAAACACCTGGAGAACCATGGCCAGGTTCATTCCCGTGACGATCTCCATCTTACCCTTGTCCTCTAGGGATGCATAAATCCTGGAAGCAGTTATAAAGGGGGTTCCGCCAAAAATATCCGTCAGGATCAGGATCCCGTCCTCTGCCTCTTCTACTTTGCGGCGGATATCAGCCTCATACTGCGTGAGATCCGTTCCGGATGGGAGGGTCAGGTATTCTACTCCCGGCACCACACCCAAAACCATCTTGGATGTCGCCCACACCTCCCTGGCCAGATTCCCATGGCTTAAAAGAAGTATCTTACTCATATCTCCTCCTTCAAACATTTGTTATGCACCTATGATAATGCAAAAACCATATCTTGTAAAATTTAGCCTAAAAATCACACGTTTTCTATTTGTGTTTATCTATTTTATCCAATTTTTGTTGCAATTCTTTTGCACAATCCGAACTGCCCATCCATGTGTGTACCAATACACAAATTATCCGCACGAATTACACACATTTCTTGCACATTCACACGATATGTGTTATAATCTTCCCCAAGTAATCACACGCTTTTCTCTCATCCAAATTCTGGAAATCCGCCCACACAGACACGTACCTTGCATCACCCCACCACCCCGGAAGGAGGCACCAGCGATGCCACAGAACCAGGCAATACAAAATATAGTCAAAAAAATAACCCGCCAGATTTTAGAAAGCGGCAGCCTAGACGGGAAAGGCGCAGACGCAAACACGCTGTCCATTGACCTCAAGTCAGACCGCGCCAACGTATCCAGGATCCTGAACAGCCTATGGAAAGACGGGGCTTTAATCAAATGCCAAGGAAAGCCCACCCTGTTTCTTGACCGGAAAGTAATTACCCAGCATTATCCCGGTTATTTTATCCCCCAGACCGTGGCCAAAGGGGAAAAACTCTCCAGCCTGCTGCAGCCCTCCGAGAATGAAGGGCAGGCAGAACCGGCAACCTCCTTAGAACTGCTGACCGGCGCTAATGCCAGCCTGAAAGAGGCAATTATCTCTGCCAAAGCGGCTGTAGCCTATCCTCCCCATGGCCTTCACGCCCTTCTGCATGGTTCCATCGGCGTAGGAAAAGGGAGGTTTGCCTACTGCATGTACTTGTATAAGAAAAATGCCTGTGCGGACGGCGAACAGATCCCCTTTGTCACCATATCCTGCCACAATTTTTCCCAAAACCCCAAGCTGTTTTCCCAGCAGCTTTTGGGGCTTGCCCGGGATGTGCTGTCCAACAAGGCGCGCAGGGGGTTTTTAGATGCTGCCAAAGGCGGCCTGCTCTTTCTGGATGAAATTGAATATCTCGCCCCCGCTTCCCTGGATCTGCTCGCCTCCATCCTTACCAAAAACTCCTACAACCGCATCGGCGATACCCAAACCCGGCAGATCCAATGCATGGTCGCGGCCTCCACCACCCGCCAGAGGGACGATGAGTCCATCCGGGTGCTGGTAGAAAGCCTCCCGGTGGCCATCCATATTCCGGACCTTGAAGAACGTGGGATTTATGAAAAGACCGAACTGATCTTAAAGATGTTTGCAGAAGAAGCGCATACTATCCGGCTGCCAGTGAAACTGTCCAGGGACGTATTGTCCGTCATGGCTGCCATGCGCTACGATAAGAATATCACCCAGCTGGCAGGCGAGGTGAAATCCGCCTGCTCCCGGGCTTACCTGGACAGCCTCACCAACCGCTACCAGACCGTCTATATCCACTTATACCATCTCTCCAGGGAACTTTTGGCCTTCCATGGCTGCAGCCGCGAACAGAAAGACAGCATCCGCCACATCCTGGAAGAAGTTCCCGACAAATATATAGAACTGGATCAGCATGGGAATTCCAAATATATGGAGCACCGCAATCCCTCCCGCCCGGTACCTGAATCCGAAAGCCGGAGATCCCTGGCACACCGGCTGGAGATGGACACGGAATCCATTGAGAATATTTATCAGAGCGTAATAGACCATATCTCCAACCTGTCAAGCTTCACAGATACGGAGTTATATCAGATCAAGCGGGATATTTATCCCATTGTGCTGCAGATCGTCGTGGCGCAGCTGCAGAAAAGAGGACGTTTTGAGGGCAGCAAAAAACATATCCACCTCCTGTATGGGATCCTGCTGCACATCACCAATTTCCTAAAGCGTTCCGATGCCCCCGGCCAGGCAGCAAAAAGCAGCATGCCCGCCGCTTCCAGGGAAATCTTCCCGGATGAATACCAGATGGCATCAGAAATCATGGAAAGCCTGTCCCAAATCTATGGCTGCTGCTTTTCCGGGCGGGAGGTGGATTACCTTGCTTCCTATTTTGCCGTGTTTACCAACTGGATCTCCACGGTAAACCTGGGGCTTTTGGTCATCTGCCACGGGGAAAGCATTGCCTCTGACTTAGTCAGCCAGGCGATGAAAACCATATATGGGGACTATATCATTGACTACATCAACTATTCCGCTTCCATGTGCCTGGAGGAATGCCTAAAACTGGCCGCAGCTAAGGCCAAGAAGCTGAACCGCGGTTCCGGGATCCTGATCCTTACCGATATGGAACCCCTGACCACCATAAACGAATATGTCTCCCGGCAGGCCGGAGTCGATGCCAGCATCCTCTATCCGGTCACCCTGCCGCTGCTTTTGGATACAATCCGCCAGATCCTTTCCAACCGCTCTGACTTCTCCCTGCTGGCTCCGTCCAAAGAGCCCCATAGCATCCGGTCAGAAAACATCAGCGCCCAGGAGGCCTTCATCCAGAACTTGGTGGACAAGGTCATCGGCAAAACCACCGTGTTCCTGGACACCACAAAGGCAGTGAATGTGCTTGAAAAATGCCTCAAAGCCACCCTTTTGGAATTGCAGCTTCCCTATTCCAATGAGATTGCCGCCAAATATTTATGCCACTGCTGTAATATGCTGGAACGTGCCATCCGCGGCGAAAGCTGGAATTACTCCCGCTTAAGCCAATTTACCAATGAGCACTATGAATTGATGAACCTGATAGAACATAAGCTGGAATATGCCGAGAACATCTTCGGGATCAAAATTCCTGCCAGCGAGATCGCCTATATAACGGAAATTTTTCTGTAATATACCCTCCTTATTCACGGAAGATAACAATAAATCAGGTAAAGCACCGCCAGGTGAAGCGGGTAAAAGGCATAAAAAGCATACTTTCCCCTTTGCCTCCCCCGCTCCCCGTTATACATCCCGATCAGCAGAAATGCCGCCGCCAGCCCTGCCGCATAATACCATCTCGCCTCTGTCACCAAAAGCCACAAAAAACCCGCCACGCACTGCCTGAGGCGGCTTTGGCGGAGCAAATATAAAAGCACCACCAGCAAAACCCCGCCGGCATCATAGTCCGTCCTCAAAAAAACCGCTGCCTGGCAGCCTATCCCGGCTGCCACGATCCAGGCCAGGCTGCTCTTCTCCCCGGGATAGGACTGTGCCCTTGACGCCCGGCCTGCGGCATACTCCGCCCCTTCCACTGCCAAAAGGCCAAGCAGCAAGGTAAAAAATACATTCTGCCTCTCCCAGGATACCAGCTGCTGGAAACAGAGCAGGTCAAACGGGATCTCCGAAACGAGCGCGAACACCCCCAGGCGCAGCCCGTATTTTTTCCAGTCCCTGGTATGCACAATTCCTTCCGTCAGGAGGAAGGCATAGATGGGGAATGCCGCCCGCCCCACGCAGCGCATCACCCGGTATACCTGAATATATCCGGCATATCCTGCCGCCGATGCCGGCAGCGCCGACAGGACCTTGCATCCCAGCAGCAGATATGCCGTATGGTCAATCAGCATGGCAACCACGGCAACCATCTTTAGCTGGCTGCCGGTAACGGCGCCCCGGGGCTTTGGCATCCCCATCAGCAGATCTCTGCCCCGGCCGGCATCGCCTTCTCCGGCACCATCAGGCTTAGGTTGCCATCCGCATCCTCCGCACACAGAAGCATCCCCTCCGACAGGATCCCTGCCAGCTTCGCAGGCTTTAAGTTCACTACCACCATAACCTTCTTGCCTACCATCTCCTCCGGGGTATAGTGTGCCTTGATCCCGCTGACAATCTGCCTTACCTGGCTTCCGACCTTTACCTGGGAGCACAAAAGCTTGCGGGACTTGGCCACCGCCTCACAGGCAACCACCTCCCCCACCTGGAACTGCAGGCGGGCAAAATCATCATAGGTGATCTCCGGCTTTGCCTCAATATCAACTACAGGCTCATTTTCACCATCTGCCTTGCCCTGCTCCTCTTTTGCCTCGCTGCCGTCCGCCTTGCCTTCTGCGGGCTGCATCGCTTCCACCTGCTCTAAGACCTTTTCCACCTCCATGCGGGCGAACAGGATCTCCGGCTTTTCCGTCACCCTGCCGCCGGACGGATACTTCCCGAATTCTCCCATCTCGCACAGAGGCCTCTTGGAAGCATTCAGCTGTGCCAGGATCTTGGCCGAGGTCTCCGGCATAAAGGATTCCAGCAGGGAAGCACCGATGGAAATGGACTCCACCAGGTTATAGAGCACGGCAGCCAGGCGCTCTTTCTTCGCCTCGTCCTTCGCCAAAGACCACGGCATGGTCTCATCGATATACTTATTGCAGCGGCGGAAAATATTGAAGATCTCACCAATCGCGTCCGCCACCCGCAGCTCGTCCATCTTCGCCTCCGCCTTCTTTACCGCTTCCAGCACCACGGCTTTCAGGTCTTCATCCTCTGCCGCGCAGACACCGCCGTCACGCACCTCACCGCCAAAATACTTATTGGACATGGACACCGTCCGGTTAACCAGGTTCCCCAGGATATTGGCCAGATCCGAATTCAGGCGCTCTACCATCAATTCCCAGGAAATCACACCGTCATTGTCAAACGGCATCTCATGCAGGACAAAATAGCGCACTGCATCCACGCCGAACACCTCTGCCAGCGTATCCGCATACAGCACGTTCCCCTTGGATTTGCTCATCTTCCCGCCACTTTGCAGCAGCCACGGATGGCCAAACACCTGCTTAGGCAGCGGAACATCCAGCGCCATCAAAAAGATTGGCCAGTAAATCGTATGGAAGCGGATAATATCCTTCCCAATCAGATGCAGGTCTGCCGGCCAGTATTTCTGGTACAGTTCCCCGTGGCTGCCGTCACAGCTATATCCCAACCCTGTTATATAGTTGGTCAGGGCATCCAGCCACACATAAGTCACATGCTTCGGGTCAAAACTGACCGGGATCCCCCAGGTAAACGAGGTGCGCGACACGCATAAATCCTGAAGGCCTGGGAGCAGGAAATTGTTCATCATCTCATTCTTACGCGCCACCGGCTGGATAAACTCCGGGTGGGTGTTGATATGCTCAATCAGCCGGTCTGCATACTTGCTCATCTTAAAAAAGTAAGCCTCTTCCTTTGCCGGCAGCACCTCCCGCCCGCAGTCCGGGCACTTGCCGTCCACCAACTGAGACTCCGTAAAGAAGGATTCACACGGGGTGCAGTACAACCCCTCATAGTAGCCTTTATAGATATCCCCCTGGTCATACAGCTTCTTGAAAATCTTCTGAACCATAGCTTCATGGTCCTTATCCGTGGTACGGATAAATTTATCATAAGAGGTGTTCATCAAATCCCAAATCCCCCGGATCTGGGATGCTACCCCGTCCACAAACTCCTGCGGCGTAATCCCGGCCTCCTGCGCCTTTAACTCAATCTTCTGCCCGTGCTCATCGGTTCCGGTCTGAAACCGCACATCATACCCTTGCTCCCGCTTAAACCGTGCTATGCTGTCTGCCAGCACAATCTCATAGGTATTGCCGATATGAGGCTTCCCGGATGTATAGGCAATGGCTGTCGTGATATAATAGGGCTTTTTACAATTGCAATTTTTTTCCTGACACATGGGACAATCCCTCCTGATCTTTTCCTTATTCTTTATCCACACACCCTCAGCGAACAAAAGAACTCCCGGCTGTCCACTGTCCGCTGCAAGTAATCAAACTATATCACAATCCGCCGAAAAACTCAAGAAATCTGTCCTTCCTTCGCATGTACCCATAAAAACCTTAAATTTTCCTAAATTTTTTCACATAGGAATTGCCTTTTCTCTATATCATATACTATAATTAAATTAGGATATTACGTTCTTTTTCAGTTTCTACAAACGATAACATAAGTAAGGGAGTGATCTAATGAAGATAGAACGGATTAATGAAAACCAGATACGATGCACATTAAGCAGTTTTGATCTGAGCGTCCGCAATCTGAATCTGGGCGAACTTGCCTACGGAAGCGAGAAAGCCCGCAATCTGTTTCGTGAAATGATTCAGAAGGCCTCCAATGAAGTAGGATTTGATGCGGAGGATATCCCGCTGATGGTGGAAGCCATACCGCTTTCCAACGAAAGCGTCATGCTGGTCATCACCAAAATAGAAGACCCTGAGGAGTTGGATACCCGTTTTTCCAAATTTTCCCAGATGGCGGATGAGGATACGGACAGTATTTTCGGCGGTATTGCCAACGAATTCCTGGAAGGTGCGGACGGCCTGATGGAACTCCTAAAGCAGAATCTGCTTGGCCTCTCCAGCCAGGAGGGGGATTCCGCCCCTGCGACACCGCAGACGGAGGACGGCTCCAAAGCCCAGGAGATCCAGACCCGGATCTACCGCTTTGACAGCCTTGACCAGGTCGTGGCCGCCTCAAAAGTGGCCGGACATGTCTACCAGGGAGCCAATACCCTTTACAAGAAGCCCGGCTCCATGCAATATTACCTGGTTCTCTCAAGCGCGGATACCGAACCCTTAGTCTTTAGCCGGGTATGCAACATCCTGGCAGAATATGGCGAGAAGATCCGCCATCAAGCTGCCTCTGAAGCCTACTACAAGGAGCATTATGAAGTGATTGTCTACCAGCAGGCACTGCAGAAGCTGATGCTGGTGTGATGCAGCAAAAAAGGAAAAGAGGGTATCCCCAAAAGATACCCTCCTTTGTTTTGCCGTTACGCATCATGCCGCGCTATTCAGGCTCTTTCCGCCAGCACTTCATTGATCCCGGACACCAGCGTATCACAGTCAATCCCGTGAACCATGCAGGCCTCCTCCAAAGTCTCCCCTTGTGCGGACGGGCAGCCCAGGCAGTGCATCCCGGCGCGCATCAGCATCGGCGCAATCAGTTCATGAGCCTGAACCAGATCCCCAATCAGCATATCCTTACTGATCTGCATATAAAAGTTCCTCCTTCTCGTACTTACTTTTTACTTTTCTAAAGCGCGTGTACCGTTAACCCCATCAAGAGCATGCCAGGACACGGGACACATCCCGGAATTTACCATTGAAAATATAACCATTCCACAGATGCGTTTACGTTTACTATAATATATTTTTCGTTGATTGGCAAGCCATAAAAATCCGCTTATCCCCGTACAATCCCTGCCATCCCGGCTTTTTTTCTCAGCTATCCCTTGTTAAAAAACATTCTCAGCAGCCCCCCTTGAAACTTTTTCCCTCTGCTTTTATAATTTTTGTGGCAACCGATCAAATACAGCCCCAAAACATGAACGAGAAGGAGGAACTATGAAGCAAGAGTGGAGATTCTTTCAGCCTGGCGCCTGGGAACGGGAGGTCAATGTCCGTAGTTTTATCCAAAAAAACTACACCCCTTATGACGGTGATGAATCTTTCCTGGCCGGCCCGACCAAAAACACCTTGGATCTGTGGGAACAGGTCATGGAACTGTCCCGGCAGGAACAGGCGGCAGGCGGTGTGCTGGACATGGATACCAAAGTCATTTCCACCATCACCTCGCATGGCCCCGGCTATTTGAATAAGGAAAAAGAAACCATTGTGGGCTTCCAGACCGACAAGCCCTTCAAGCGCTCCCTGCAGCCCTATGGCGGTATCCGGATGGCAGAAAAAGCCTGCTCGGACAACGGTTACCGGGTTGACCCGGAAATCAGTGATTTTTTCACCAAGCACAGGAAAACCCACAATGCAGGGGTATTCGATGCTTACACACCAGAGATGAGGGCTTGCCGTTCCAGCCATATCATAACCGGCCTGCCGGATGCCTATGGCCGGGGGAGGATCATCGGCGACTACCGCAGAGTTGCCCTCTACGGCGTAGACCGCCTTATCGAGGACAAGGAAGAGCAGAAAATGACTACCCGCGGCACCATGTATTCCCACATTATCCGTGCCCGGGAAGAACTGTCCGAACAGATCCATGCCCTCAAGGAACTGAAGGAATTGGGGAAAATATACGGCTACGATATCTCCCGCCCGGCCGGGAATGTGCAGGAGGCCATCCAATGGCTCTATTTTGCCTACCTGGCTGCCGTCAAGGAGCAAAACGGCGCCGCCATGTCCCTAGGGCGCACCTCCACCTTCCTGGATATCTATGCAGAACGTGATCTGAAAAACGGCACCTTCACAGAAGAGCAGATCCAGGAATTCGTAGACCACTTTATCATGAAGCTGCGCCTGGTCAAGTTTGCCCGCACCCCGGAATACAACGCCCTCTTCTCCGGCGATCCCACCTGGGTGACGGAATCTATCGGAGGCGTAGGCATTGACGGGCGCCACCTGGTAACCAAAATGTCTTTCCGCTACCTGCACACCTTAAAAAACCTCGGCACTGCCCCGGAGCCCAACCTGTCGGTGCTGTGGTCAGTACGCCTGCCAGGCAATTTCAAGCGGTTCTGTGCCCGCACCTCCATCGAGTCCTCTTCAATCCAGTATGAAAACGACGACCTGATGCGGGAAACCCACGGCGACGACTATGCCATCGCCTGCTGCGTATCCTCCATGCGGATCGGGAAAGAGATGCAGTTCTTTGGCGCCCGGGCTAACCTTGCCAAATGCCTGCTATATGCCATCAACGGCGGCGTAGATGAGATCAGCAAAAAACAGGTGGCTCCCAAATACCGTCCCGTCACTTCCGAATACCTGGACTATGACGAGGTCATGGAACGCTACCATGATATGATGAAATGGCTGGCAGGCGTATATGTGAACAGCCTGAACATCATCCACTATATGCACGACAAGTACTGCTACGAACGGCTTCAGATGGCGCTCCATGACATGAACGTGACCCGCTGGTTCGCCACCGGCATTGCAGGCCTTTCCGTGGTTGCCGATTCCCTCTCTGCCATCAAATATGCCAAAGTACGCGCTGTGCGGGATGAAAACGGGATCGCCGTGAACTATGAGATTGAGGGCGACTTCCCCAAGTACGGCAACGACGATGACCGGGTAGACCAGATTGCCGTAGAAATCGTCCACGCCTTCATGAACTATATCAAGCAAAACCACTGCTACCGCGGGGGAATTCCAACAACCTCCATCTTGACCATCACCTCAAATGTAGTGTATGGTAAGGCTACCGGCTCCACCCCTGACGGGAGAAAGGCCGGGCAGGCATTTGCCCCGGGCGCCAATCCCATGCATACCAGGGACTCCCACGGAGCCGTCTCTTCCCTTGCCTCTGTGGCAAAGCTTCCATTTATGGATGCGCAGGATGGGATTTCTAATACGTTTTCCATTATCCCGGGAGCATTGGGCAAAGAAGACCAGCTTTTCATGGGCGACCTTGACCTAAGCCTAGAGGAAGGCCTGGAACTGGAATGCGGCACTAACAAGGCCTGCGCCATCCCCAACCTGATGAGCGGGCTGGACCGGGAATAACGGCGCTTATGTAAAAATACTATTTTATCTTATAACAGGAGGATATCATTATGACCCATGCAAACGAATCTCAGGTTGACAATCTGGTGTCCCTGCTGGACGGCTACGCCGAAAAAGGAGGCCACCACCTGAATGTAAACGTGTTTTCCAAGGAAACCCTGCTGGATGCCCAGGCTCATCCGGAAAAATATCCGCAGCTGACTGTCCGGGTCTCCGGCTACGCGGTCAACTTCAACAAGCTGACAAAGGAACAGCAGGACGAGGTAATCTCCCGCACTTTCCATGGGGCGATGAAATAACCCGTCTCAGAAAGGCCGCATCAAACACCCGTTGACAATCACTTGTTCTTTTGGAGGTATCCATATGACAGGACGAATCCATTCCATCGAAAGCTTCGGCACGGTTGACGGCCCTGGCGTCCGCCTGGTTGTATTTTTACAGGGATGCCCTATGCGCTGCCTTTACTGCCACAATCCGGACACCTGGCAAATAAATGGCGGTACCGAAATGTCTGTAGGCGAGATACTGGCTCAGTACGAAAAAAATAAAGCCTTTTATGAAAAAGGCGGCATCACGGTGACCGGCGGTGATCCGCTGGTCCAGGCCGCTTTCGTGACCGAACTTTTTGAAGCGGCAAAGGCACTCGGGATACACACCTGCCTGGATACCTCCGGCATCACCTTCCGCCCGGATTCCCCGGAAAGCATCCGCCGGTTTGACCGGCTGGCAGCTGTCACCGACCTGGTATTGCTGGACATCAAGCACATTGATCCCGATGCCCATGTCAGCCTGACCGGCCAGAAGCTGGAGCCTGTCCTGGCCTTTGCCCGTTACCTGGACGAGAAAAACATCCCTGTCTGGATCCGCCATGTGGTAGTCCCCGGCATCACTTACAAGCAGGATCTGTTATACCGCCTGGGGCGTTTTGTGGGAACCCTCCACAATGTAAAAGCCCTGGACGTGCTGCCATACCATGACATGGGCAAGTCCAAATACCAACGCCTGAATATCCCCTACCCCCTAGAAAAAGTAAAACCCCTGGGGGATGATAACGCCCGGGCTGCCCGCCAGGTCATCCTTTCTGGAATCCGCGACGAACGGCAAAAAGCAACCGAAGCAGATACCAAAGTCCAATATTCCCCCTAGCTGCCTGCCCAGCCTCACTAGGGCGCCTGCTCTTGTATATTTTTTTATCCAATTGTGCAGTGATTTCCACTTGAATATTTCTCACAAATGGTATAGAATGATGTCAGGAGCAGGAAATGCTATCGAATATTCAAGGAGGGTTTTATCATGGCATATGTTATTTCTGACGCATGTGTAAGCTGCGGAACTTGCGAGTCCGAGTGCCCGGTAGGCGCTATCTCCCAGGGAGACGGACAGTATGTGATTGACGCTGACAGCTGTATCGACTGCGGCACCTGTGCAGGTGTTTGCCCGACCGGCGCTATCAACGAGGGTTGATGATTGATTTTTGACGACTACATAAATGCCTCTTTCATTCTATATGGAAGAGGCATTTATTATGAAATAATCAGCCATGCCCCAAGAGCCTGCCCCAAACAATATTCCATATAACAAAAACCACAAGGAGGAATCCCCCATGCCCAACCAAAAACCCGTGATCGCCCTTACCCCCTGCCACAATACCGAAAAAGACGAACCTTATATGCGCCCGGCCTACCTAAAGGCAATCCGGGCTGCCGGCGGCACCCCTGTCATCCTCCCCCTGGACCTGGATGAAGCAGAACTGCAGCGCTTTGCCGCCATGTTTGACGCCTTCCTCTTCACGGGCGGCCCAGACCTCCACCCCTTTTCCTTCGGCGAGGATACGCAGCGCCACTGCGGCAACGTGTCCCCCAAAAGGGACCGCCTTGAACTGGCTCTCCTAAAGCAAGTCATCCAGGCAAAAAAACCCCTCCTTGGCATTTGCCGCGGCATCCAGCTGATCAACATCGGCTTAGGCGGCGATATCTACCAGGACATCCCCAGCCAGTTTAAAGAGGATTTCCCCATTGCCCATATCCAGCCCTTTGCCTATGAGATCCCATCCCACACCGTTACCGTAGTGCCCGAGACCCTCCTCTCCCGTATCTCCGGCACGGGCAAAATCCATGTCAACAGCATGCACCACCAGGCCATCCGCCGCCTGGCTCCATGCCTGGCAGCCACAGGCCACGCCCCCCATGGCTTAATCGAATGCGTCGAAATGCCTGGTTACCCCACCTTTTTCCTGGGCGTCCAATGGCACCCCGAATACCTGTGGGAGGAAGATATTGCCTCCAAAAATATATTTGCAGAATTCATAAAAGCCGCCAGCACGTTAGAACGTGCCTAATATATCCCAATACCGTTCCACCAGGATCCCTTTATACCCCTGCAGATGCCCCCTGTTTTCCACAATCAGCCTCGACAGTGCCTGCACTGCCTTCTCAACAGCCACTTTCAGGGGCTTCCCTGCCAAGAGGCTCCCTGTAACGATCGCCGAGAAGATATCCCCGCTTCCTGCTACCCTTACCGGCAGGTACTCATAAGGCACTTGGAAATATTCCTGCCTCCAATGGTCGTAGCCATATACCAGGTGCCTTCCGCTCTCCACGCCTTCCCTGTCTTCCTTTTCCTCCGGCGTCCTGCCCTGGGCATCTTTCCTCGTACCTGCTGCCTTCCCTCCTCCCATCTGGCTGCCTTCTAATTGGCTGTTTCGCGCCTTGTCCCCCTCTGCTTGGCTGTTTTGTGCCTTTTCTCCTCCCGCTCGGCTGTCTCCTGCCTCGCCTTTCACAACTGCACTGGTAATCACCACCGATTTACCGGAAATCTCTCTTAAGCCATCTGTCAGTTCCCGCAGTTCCTCCTGTGTGCCGTTCTCCTGCCCCGGACGGATTCCCGTCAAAAAAGAAGCTTCCGTAATATTGGGCATCATCACATCCGCATGAGCCGCCAGCTTTCTCATAGCAAGAACCCGCTCCTGGCCAATCCCGTTATATAGCTTTCCTCCGTCTGCCATAATCGGATCCACCACAACCAAGGGAAGCTGCCTCTGCCCCCTCCCTGACGTGCTTTTCAGATCCTGGATATATTCCCCGATTAAGTCGGCCTGCCCTTCCGATACAATAAATCCGGTGCAAATGCAATCCGGCTCAAACCCTAACCCCTTCCACACCGCCAGGGTATCCTTCATATAGCCTGTCATATCCTGGATGCAAAACTTCCCGTAATCTAAAGTATTGGAAACTACCGCCGTCGGAAGCTGGAACGTGTAATGCCCCATCCGTGACAAAATCGGCACCATCGCCGCTAACGCCACCTTGCCGTACCCAGGCAGGTCATTGACTAACAGGATATTTTTCCCGGTAACTTGTTCTTTTATATCATTGTTTTGAAGTTCTGCGTCCATGTATAGACCTCTCGTTTTTCATTGTTTCTTCGTTGTTTCTTCTTTCTTCTTATTTCTTTCTCTATCCATTATCCCCATTAGCCATGGTTCCATCACCGCTTTATCGGCTTTGGCTTTTCAGTCGTGTAAAACTTCCAAAAACCGCAGCAGCCCTTTGCATCCGGCTACCACATCACGGTAAGTAGCCTCAAAATCCCCGGTATACCAGGGATCTGCTACATCTCGTCCACTGTCTGCAAAGGTCAGCAGCTTATAGATCTTCCCTTCCGGATCCCCGCCTAACATCCGCTGCATGTTGCGGATATTCCAGGTGTCCATGCCAATCAGGTAATCGTATTTTGTATAATCTGATTTTTTCAGCTGAACTGCTGTCTTGCCAGCCACACTGATGCCCACCTGTTTTAGCTTCTCCCTCGTCCCCCGATGAACCGGGTTGCCGATTTCTTCAGTGCTGGTGGCGGCAGATGCAATCTCGAACTGATCGGAAATGCCTGCTTTTTGAACCATGTCTTTTAGAACGAACTCAGCCATGGGGCTGCGGCAGATGTTGCCGTGGCAGACGAAAAGTATCTTAATCATAATAAAAACTCCTCCTAAAACTGCGATGATTTTCCGTGTTTTGGCACGTTTTGCGAGGTTTGTTTTTCCGCAGAAAATTGTCAAAAAAATCACAGAATGAGCAAAACGAGGCAAAATGTGGCAAGTTGAAGCCGCCAATCGTAGTAAAAATTGGGGGGGGCACTACTGCAATCTTCCCTTCATGTTATACAATGTATTTATATTTTGCATAAAATTTATTGCTTTTTCTGATCCAAATAAATATAATTGAGCCATACTTATCTGCACCGTGTTATATGCAATAACCCCCTTAATAGACATATTGATTATATTACCCTTTGCCTTATCTCCTGAAATCATCGGTGCTTCCTCATCTTTCACCCTCATTACAACAGATATACGCTTTGAAACCGGAATGCAAATATCATTAAAGTGACACCATATCATCTGAGCCGGATTATCACTTATAATAAAATCCAGTTCTGTGTCGTTATAGCCAATGAACCAATCATAATTTTCCACTAACATTTTCATTGTTTGTAGAACAGGCCCCAATGACAAAATATTTTCCAGTTGTATATTTATCCCCGAAACACAATTTTCTTCTATAGTTTTTCTTTTTGTATCTTCACTCAATCCCAAATTATCGCACATTTTATTTAAAACTTCTTCTGTCTTGGAATTGATGGCATCCATCCTGCCCCTAAAACTCTTCGTCCGATACGCAAGTTCATGTATAAAGCAAATAAATCTTGCCCGTGATTTATCCTCATAAATTGTTTTCGGAGCAGCTTCCAAATTATCAAGTAATTCTTTATACGCCCCTTCCATACGCGACAACGTATGCTCTGTTAATTGCTCATCATGATAAAATTTACTTTCTTTAATTGACGGAAACGCTTCAATATCCCATTTCAATACATCTTCTATCACATCCTCTGTTGTATCATAAAAAAAGCGTTTCGAGGCAAAATTTTCTGGGTTCTGATTATGCAGAATAATTCCTTCTTGTTTCTTTAAAACCGATATCCTTGGGTTATCTTCTGTACCATACCCGAATCGTTTAATATACATCCGAGGAACATAATGCTGATTTTTTGTTTTATCCATAAATACTGCCTTCCTCTCAGTCCTCAAAATCAAACCTCCGAACTGCTTTGATTATTCTACCATAAAACTGCCCATATTTGGAGACGAAATTATAAAAATTGGAAAAAGGGTCTATGAGCCCTTTTCCTCTTTATCTTTAGTATAATTCCAGTAACCGGGATATGTTCTCCCCTAATGCCATCTCCGCTGTCCTCTTGTCTAGGCTGACAAATTCAATAAGCTGCCTGTATAGATACGGTTCCCCATAAGGGGCATCTGAACTGTACAAGCACCTCTCCGGCAGTTCGGTCAATGCTATCTTAGTAGCAATGGAAGCAAATGCAGCCGAAAGGTCTAAGTACACATTATCATGCTCTTTTGCGAATCTGACCACGTCCATCCAGTTAGATCCGCCCAAATGCCCGAAGATAATGGGAATGCCGGGATATTTTTCGCATAAAGACATCAGAAATTTTATTCCCTCCATCGTAACCGGGTGGAAAGTATGTACCCAAACCGGATAAATCCTTGTATCCATCATTGCCTGAAATACCGTGTCCAACTGCCTGATCTGCTGCTCGTTTCCGGGTGTAAACTCTCCGATTCCATACAGAGAATTGGAAGTAATCTGTGTGTCAATCCATTTTTCCGTTTCTTCCAGTTCCATTCCCAAAGGCACAGCGCCGAAACCTAAAAAACGGTCAGGATATGCCCTTACTGCCTCTGCCACTTCTGCAATATTCTTTTTCAGGCGGCCGATGTTATCCTCCTTAGTGTTGGAACCTGCTAAAATCTTATTCAAAACCGCCATTTCTTCTTCCAATTCATTTAATGTGCCTGCTTTCTCCGGGTGCGGTGCCGTGCAGAATAATACCGTCTTATCCACTCCCGCCGCATCCATTTTATCCAACTGCATTTTTATGGGGAACATGATATGTTCGTGGCTGTCTATCACCATTTTCAGAACCTCCTTGACAATTTTGGTATATTGACGTTAGCATTAAGGAAAGCTAAAATCAAGTACGCACTTTTTTGAAATAAGGTTTCCTTTTTGAAACCGTGCGTGGAAAGGGGCAATACATAATGGCAAAGGTGCAGGCAGTGGATGAACAATGCCCGGTTGAACTTGGGCTGAATATCCTTAGCGGAAAATGGAAACTGAAAATATTATGGCATCTCTCCAAAGGCACAATCCGTTTTAATGAGCTGCAGCGGCTCCTGGGCAGCATCACCACTAAGACACTGACGGAACAGCTCCGGGAACTGGAGGAACAGGGAATCATCCTTAGAACTGTTTTCCCGGAAGTCCCTCCGAGGGTTGAATATTCATTAAGCGAAACAGGCAATACCCTGAAACCAATCTTAGGCGGGCTGTGTGAATGGGGAAAGACATATCAGGAATATCAGCGGCAATAAAAGTATTTGGAGAAGGGCTGAAATATCACAGCCCTTCTCCTCGCATTATGCCCTGTCTATACCGTTTCGTAGGAAACCAGTTCTTCCACCGGGATGCGTGTCTGTAAATGGCGCTCCGGGTCAGCAGCTTCCTCATCTGAATATCCGACTGCAAGGATATTAACCGGCTCCAGATTATCCGGCAGCCCGAACTCCCTGCGTATCACATCCGGCTTGAAATAGCATATCCACACGGAGCCAAGGCCTAATTCCGTTGCCTGCAGCATCATGTGGTCTGTAAGTATGGATGCGTCTATGTCGGTGGTCTGCTTTTTATCAAACGGGCGCACCCATGCCTTCCCGTGGTCAGCAAAGACGATGACCGCCAGCGGCGCTCCGTAAAGGTTCGCCCCTTTCCCTATCTTCGCAAGCCCCTCACTGCTCTGGACAACGATCAGGCGGACGGGCTGGAGATTGGCCGCTGTCGGCGCAACATGGGCAGCCTCCAGAATCTTTTGCAGCTTTTCTTCCTCCACTTTCTTGTCCTTATAACTCCGGACGGAATAACGTTTCTTTGCAATTTCGATAAAATCCATAGTGGCAAATCCTCTCTTTCTATTGTATACTGAACGTGTTAATTAACCGTTGACCTAAATTTTAGCAGGATACAGAAATTCCGCAAGAATGCACTTTTTGGGTAGATACTTCCCAAAAGGGTAGCTATAAAAAGGAGAGGATACAGACAATGGAATATTCAAAAGACCAGTTCAGCTGCCCGGTGGAGGCCACGCTGTTTTTGATCGGCGGGAAATACAAGCCCCTCATCCTCTGGTATCTGATAGAAAAACCGCTCCACTACATGGAACTGCAGCGCATGATCCCCAAGGCAACGCCAAAGATGCTGTCACAGCAGCTGCACGATCTGGAAGAATGCGGGATGCTGCACCGGGAGGTCATCCCGGACAAGCCGCCCAGGACGCTGTACTCCCTCACCCCGTTTGGACGCAGCATCATTCCCGTGCTGGATGCCATGTGCGATTGGGGCGCAGGGTTTTTGGACGGGCTGGACATCCAGCCGCCGTGCTGTACAAAAAAGTCAGCAGGAGAACCGTGACAGGCTTTCCTGATGACTTTTCCTAACTGCTCCGGCGCAAATAAATGGATTATTGTCTTTATGGCAAAGGCATGGGTTACTATCAGAATATTGCTGCTTTCTCACGCCCTTGGGCAATATCCACGAATGCTGCTTTCAGGCGTTCTTCTATTGCCCGGAATGGCTCCGCCATTCCTGTCTTGTCATGTTCATAAACAGTCCCCGCAACAGAAAAAAGACCCAAAAAGCCCAAAAATAAAACCGCCGAATGCGTGAAAAGGCTTATTTCCACACATTTTAGCGGTTTTCCATTGTATCAATTTCGGTGTTGCGATGTTCATCGGTACGCTGATTTTGATACAATTCAACGATGCACCCCCAAATGCACCCCCTCACGTTTTAAATATATAATTTTTCATCGAAATTATTTCTAATAAAAAAATCCAGACCGAAGTCCGGATTCATTCATCACTTTAATCCATAATATATTTATTCAGTTCTGACTCATTCAAGATATGTGCTTTTATTTGGGATTTCCCTTCATGTGCCGCTCTAAACAATCTGTGATTCCCATCTAAAGTTTCATAGGTTCCGTCATCGAATCGAACCACAATAATAGGTCTGCTAACATCTGTTTTCATTGCATATTCAGAATTAACTGTACTATCTGGATTGAATATTTCACTGACATTTACCCACTCTGCCTCCTTCCCCTTATAATCTTCTATTAACAGATCAACATTGCAATGCAGTTTCTTTCCACCATGTTCAAAAGCAGATAATTGATTCGGTGGAAGAAAAAATGAACCGTTTCCCTCAAATACTAATTTCACGCTATTCTCCTCCTTTTGATTGTTCTAAAATAAACTGCCAATATTCCTGATTTTAATCCGCTTTTTATCTTATCAATTTCCACTTTACATACCATCTCGCATATTTGATTGTATCACACTAATCGTAAAATTCCTACAAAATATCCGGGACGGAAACTGATTATTCCGGCCCGGAAAAAATTTTCTTTCTATATTAAATAGCGCTTTTACACATCCGCCCCTCCGCAGAGGTTTTCTGCTTCCCCTGCCTGTCGGAAATCTCCCTGGATGCCTTTTCGTACCCGTCCCTTGCCGCCTCGTACCGGGCGACCAGTTCATTGCGACATCTCTGGTATTCCTCCTGGTCCATGGGCGCGGCCTCCTTCACGAAAGCGTCCTTTATCTCATCCTCGGTAAGGTGCGGCGTCCGGCATTTCTGGCTGTTTTTGAACTTCCGGTTGCACTGGAAGACCACCCTGCGGTATTTGTCCTGCGAGTGCCATACCTTGGAGCCGTACCAGTTCCCGCACTCTGAGCATTTAATCTTTGAGGAGAATATGCTCGCGCTGCTGTACCTTGAATCCATATTTTTGCGCCGCTCCATCTCCTCCTGCACCAACTCCCATGTTTCGGGAGGGATGATCGCCTCGTGGCTCCCCTCCACATAATACTGCGGTATCTCCCCCTGGTTCTTCTTCCGCTTTTTCGTGAGGAAGTCCGCCGTGTACTGCTTCTGCAGGAGCGCGTCCCCTTTGTATTTCTCGTTTGCTTGTGTCAAGTCCTGCATAAAAAATTTTAAATGATTATATACCAAGCTCAGCTACTGTCTTATAAGGTGACCATACGCTACATTCCAGCAAGTGATCAAACACAGGCTTCCTGCTGTGCCGCCTGTTAAAACGGTAACAAAATTCATCTAGATAGCATTGCAGATACCTCTTCCCCAAGCCATGGTATGCACCTTCTATGTTCGCCTTTATGTTTGAGATCATTACATGGAGCCACTTTAAACGCTCATCTTTACTTTTGGGCTCATATTTCTGCATATCACAGCAATATTTTTTTGAAAGAGCACCATATGACCGGAATGCATCACTATGGATTGTGCTTCCCTCCATAATGTTTCTTTCCGCAAAAGCTAATAACGCCTCTCCTTTTGCATTTGGAATTACCTGCATTTTCAAAAGTTGGGGTCTGCCGCTAACATCCAGCTGCAGGGCAACAGCTACCTCTGCCTTATTTTCACTGCCTCTTCCACGCTTGCCCTCTGCTTTTCCGCCGAAAAAGGCTTCATCCATTTCGACTGAGACGCCAAGATAGTAAATATTTTCGCGCTCACCCATAGCGCTGCGGATTTTATGCAGGAGAATCCAGGCGGTTTTGAGGGTTGTATCAATGTATTTAGTCAAAGCCATAGCAGAGATACCGTCCTTATTGGTTGCCGCAAAATATAATGCAAGGAACCATTTAGCCAGTGGCAGTTTTGTGTTTTCCATAATAGTGCCGGTGATTACAGATGTCTGATGGCGGCAGGCGGTGCACTGGTATAAAGGAAGCCTGCGGCCATGAATAATAGTAAAATGGCGTTCCCCGCATTTAGGGCAAACAAAACCGTCAGGCCCTTTCAAACGGAATAATGCCTGCTCACAATCCTGTTCGGTACCATACTTGGATTGGAACTCAAAAAGGCTATAAGTATTTGCTCTGGGGTCGATATATTTATTCATGGTAAGATGCCTCTTTTTTACTTGATAGAACTATCATACCACTTATTCAGACCCATAAAACGGACTCAGATGGTCTGGCTAAGCTTTGTATAAAATCATTAAAATTTATATTTTTATATGCCTACATTTTTTAGAGAGGACTCTATATCTGCCCTTTCATTTCTTCAATATTTACAAACCTATATTTTCCTTTTCCTTTTCCCTTTACGTTTTGTATTGCTCCTATATCCCGCAGTTTTTTCATAATCTCTTTTGAGGCGGACACTGAACATTTCAATATATCTTTTACTTCCGGCGCCCCAAAAATCTGGTCTGTTTCTATCACATTATAAATTGTAATTATGTTTTTTAGGGTCGGTTCATTATAATTCTGCCTTCTAATTGCCGATTCCAAAATTTCAATAGCCAGCTTTTTATCTCCAATAGCCGGTTTTTCATTCCGAATAGCCAGTTTTTCCACATCAATAGCCGGATTACAGACATTGAAAGCTGACCCTTCTTTCTTTATATTATAAACAACAGTTTGTAGTAAAAACGCATTTGTATAATATTGCGGCTCTTGTAGCCCGGCATCTGACATTTCCCGATACATACGATCTACGCCTTCTCCATATTCTTTGACATAATTATATGCTTTCAAAAATTCCGCAATTTTAGGGTTTCTGGAAAAATGTGTATTTCGGATATTGTCTGCCCGCACAAGTCCAGGCAGCTTTCCCGGACTTTCTACCACAATGCGGTTATCAAACATCTTTATCTGGATATCTGTTCCGCTAATGCTATATGCCCGATGGGTTACAGCATTTACAACAATCTCCTGTCTTACGAATTTGGGGTATTCTTCTTCTGTTACAAATAGCCCTTCCTTTCCGAGGTAAGTTTTTTCCTTAATCTGTGTATCAAGATAAGAAATGGAATCAGTGACCATTTTCAAAATATTCCCTTCAAAAATCACATCTTTGACCACATTCATTTCTGCACCAAAATGCTCTTCCTCCCCATCGTAGCGTATAAAACGTATGCGTGCACGCGGGAAAAAGTTTTGCGGGTTTCTTCCAAACAATAAAATAGCCGCTGTGCTGATCTGTATTTTGCCGTCTTTCTTTTTTACGAACCCTTTATTTTCTGTCAGATATGATATTGCGCTTTTCTGATATCCGATTTTTCTTAAATAATCCCCAACAAAATCAATATCTAAATCTTCTAGTTCAGCATCCGGCACCGGTTTGTCCTCAAAAAACCTCTCCCCTTTATCATATGTAAGCTGCAAACGGTCATCAAATCCCAGTTTCTTGGATTTGTCCCCCACACGCAGATAAACTTCATCCGCCTGGTTGGAATGCACATGAGGACTTGGCTCTATATGCATCAATACAACATGGTTTTCACGACCTTTATCATCAATACATGGCACTTTTTCTATAGACACCTGTACGGTCGGCTCACAAAAATCATATGGAACGGTAAGCAGTTCATTCAATTGTCGGATATCATAATCTGTCCCCTCTATCCTTCTGGTTTTATCTGACACACCAATGGCAACCGTACCGCCATCTGCATTGGCAAAGGCAACAATCGTAACTGCCAGTGATTTCGGTTCAATATGGATGCTCTTTCGGTCAAATATCTGCATTTCATCAAACGCTAACACTTCCTCAATTGTCATTCGGCTATCCCTCCTTTCACTCTCTAATGGCTAATAGGCGTTTGCGAAACGCCAGAACCCGCATAAATACGGGATTCTCTTTGTCACAAAATAAAACAACTCCTCACT
>RAYB01000047.1 GCA_003669055.1 bacterium 1XD21-70 | reverse complement strand
CTTTATTCTACCAAACGGCTATAGACCATGTCTATTTTTATGAAATTGAATTTGCGAAATTAATTATACGTTATCAATTTTTCTTATACTTTTTTACAATAGATATTTTTGCTCTATATTTGACCTCTACTGGACAAATAGGCAGAAAAACAATGAAGCAGCCACAGATAGAGTTCCTCTGTTAGTGGCTACCTTTTACTCCAAAAAGAAGAGAGTGGAATTCAAAGAATTCCACTCTAATTATTGATAAAAATTTTTGTATTATTAGATAAAGTATCCAAAATACTGCATCAGTGCCAAAAAACCTAAAAACAAATTGATTATAAATAATACGCCAAACAATAACACCAAAACAGCATTAAAAATCTTTATGCTATTAGATTTTGCTTCTTTATAACTTAAACACCCATTAACAATCCACAATAGAAGCAATGGATTCCATCCTAAAATTGGAATTAAAAATGCCAATCCAAATGAAATTCCTATAAATAAAACATATCGACGATCCGGATTTAAAATCCATTTTCTGAGAAACAGTTGCAGTTGTTTCTTCATACTTCAATCGTGAAATTCGATACATTAGTAAACGGTCCGAGCGTACCTGTTACGTAATCAACTCCCGGAATAGGGCAACTAACAGTATGTGTTGTTGTGACAGTAAACGAAGCCGAAGTTTTGTTGCTATTGATAGCTGGCTTTGTAGTCCTTATGCTATCCAAACTTCCAGAAAAAAGTGCTCCTAAATCACTAAAAGACACATTTATAGTAGGAGATGGAAAATCAATAATCTCATTTGTAGAATCTTGATATCCATATGAGCCAGTAGCAGTAACAACTAAATACCAACTTTTACCATCATAAGGGAAGCCATTTTGTTTAACCAAATGGACTACACTTTCTTCATACTGAGGGTGCAAAACTGTGCGAGTCGTTACATCTGGAACAATATTCTTATGTCCAGTCAATTGAGAAATTCCTTCTTTAAAACATCCAGATAAAATAGCATCATAATTTCCACTTTGGTAAATTGCATTATATCTTGTTAAAAAGCTATTTGTTATGTCTATTCCGTTAGCGTTATATACTTCACCTTTTCCCTCAAATACTTGGTCACACACCCTCTTAAAATCAGCACTGGCAACAGGAACCTCTCTTTCATCAACTGATGAAGCGAAAGCCGTTGTGCTGAAACTGAATATCAAACACAAAGTCAAAAACATCGCAAATAATTTTTTCATTTTCGCCGTAAAAAACCTCCTTATTTTGTAGAAAAGTTTGTGTGGTTCCTTTTAAATAATAGCATAATTGTGCGAAATATTCAAGTTATTTTTTGAATAATTATAATTATTGTTTATATCCAACAAAATTTTATAATTATGTATCTACTCCCGTTCTAACTCTATCACATCTGAAATATCACAATTTAGAGTTTCACAAATCTTTGTCAGCGTTTCCATGCTGATATGCTTTCCCTTTCCCATGTTGGCAATCATATTTGTGGTAAGACCGGCAGCCAGCCGTAAATCCTCTTTCCGCATATTGCGTTCTATCAGCGTATGCCATAGCGGTTTGTAGCTTATATACATCTATCAGCCTGCCTTTCTCCCCGTGTCGGGGGCTTTTGTACTCATTATACCATTGGACTTGCTAAACCACAAACATTTCTTGACCGCTCGCCGGTTCTGTCTGGATTGTGCTTTTCCTTTCCGCTTTTTGATTACATCTAATTAGCCATGAACAGATTTGGGGGGGGGGGTACAAGGAGGCGCCCCTTCAAGGCATGCCCGGGTCTTTAACAGTTCCAAAATAAGAAAAATGCCTACAGGCCGCATAAAGCCTGTATTTTTTTTGTCAAATATTTCGTTTTATTCTATTGTAATATATAGCAATATATGCTATAATAAGAAGACGGAGGTAGCATATGAGAGTTACTACATCGAAATCCAAAAATTCTGAATCATTTTACATAACGAAAGGCTTCATCAATGAAAAAGGCGTGAGCACATCCTCTGTTGTCCGTAAGCTCGGAACCCTTAACGACCTGCTCAAAGACCACGGCCCCACCCGTGATGATGTAATGGCATGGGCACGGGAACAGGCAAGGCTGGAAACCGAAAAGTATAAAAAGGAAAATGAGGCCAGGACGGTCCTTATCCCGTTCCATGCCGACAGGCAGCTGGATTACAACCACCAAAAGCTTTATAAGGGCGGATACCTTTTCCTGCAGTCTGTTTATTACGGGCTCGGATTTGACCGGGCCTGCAGGAAGATCCGGGAACGGCATAAGTTCCGGTATGACCTCAATGCCATCCTGTCTGACCTGATATACACCAGGATACTGGAACCCGGAAGCAAGCGTGCCTCTTACAGGGCGGCAATGGACTATCTCGAAAAGCCTTCCTATGAAGAGCATGACGTCTACCGCGCCCTGGACGTCCTTGCAGAGGAATGCGACTTCATACAATCGGAGGCCTTCAGGAACAGCAGCTTCCTGACAGACCGGAATGACGGGATCCTTTATTACGACTGCACAAACTATTACTTCGAGATCGGGCAGGAAGACGGGGCAAAAAAATATGGGAAGAGCAAGGGACACCGCCCGAACCCCATCGTACAGATGGGAATGTTCACGGACGGGGACGGGATACCCCTGGCCTTCTCCATTTTTCCGGGAAACCAGAACGAGCAGCAGTCCCTTAAACCATTGGAAAAAACAATCCTCCAGAAATTCGGCCACTCCAAATTTATTTACTGCTGTGATGCAGGGCTGGGCTCGGAAGGCAACCGTGAATTCAACCATATGGGGGAAAGGTCGTTTATCGTGACACAATCCATGAAAAAGCTGCCTGCCGAAGACAGGGAATGGGCGCTTAACGGCGGAGGCTTTAAACGGCTTTCCGATAACAAGCCGGTAGACCTGTCCGAAATCGGGGAAGAAAAAGACGGCCTTTTCTATAAAGACTGCCCTTATACGACCAAAAAGCTGCACCAGAGGCTGATCATCACCTACTCCCCCCAATATGCCGCTTATCAGAAGGAGATCCGCAGGAGACAGGTGGAACGCGCCGAAAAAATGGTGGCATCCGGGAAGAGAAAGGCAGAAAGGAAGAACCCTAATGACCCGGCCCGGTTCGTGGGAAAGATGGCTGTCACAAAGGACGGCGAGGCAGCCGGCATCCGGTATTATCTGGATGAAGAAAAGATCGCGGAAGAAGCCAGATATGACGGGCTGTATGCCGTATGTACCGATCTGCTGGATGATGATGTGGCTCCCATCCTGAAAGTCAGCGAAGGAAGATGGCGGATAGAGGAATGTTTCCGCATCATGAAGACAGACTTTGAAGCCAGGCCTGCATTTGTGCGGCTGGAAAACCGGATCAAGGCACATTTCCTGACCTGCTTTCTCGCCCTTCTTGTCTACCGGATCCTGGAAAAAAAGCTGGGAGGCGGCTATACCTGTGAAGAAATTTTGAAGACGCTCAGAGAGATGGATTTTGCAGCTGTCGAGGATCAGGGGTATATGCCGCTCTATAAACGCTCTAAACTGACAGACGTCTTACACGAAGTCGGCGGTTTCCGCACAGACTATCAGTTTATCACCAAACAGAAGATGAGGGGAATCCAAAAAAGAAGTAAAGGCAGGGAATAAATTACCATATTTCATTTCCGAAACCGAAATCGCTGTAGCCCGCATAAATACTAGGGTTACAGCGATTCATTGTCCATACTACTGTCAAAAACAGGATTATACCATTGGACTTGCTAAACCACAAACATTTCTTGACCGCTCGC
>RAYB01000046.1 GCA_003669055.1 bacterium 1XD21-70 | reverse complement strand
CGGTTCTGTCTGGATTGTGCTTTTCCTTTCCGCTTTTTGATTACATCTAATTAGCCATGAACAGATTTGGGGGGGGGTACAAGGAGGCGCCCCTTCAAGGCATGCCCTCTTGTACCGGATAAGCAAAAAAAGGCATTGATATGCCCAGGGGACAAAGAGGAAGAAGAGAATCGTTATAGAAATGCAATAAAATTGCATAAAACATATTGACAATATCATTCCTTTGTTGTAAACTATAGCTAGTACATACGAGTGTATATTGAATGGGAGAACGATTAAAATGGGCGAGACCAGAGAGCGGGTCACACGGGCAGATGTGGCAAAGCTGGCGGGGGTCAGCGAGACGATCGTATCCTATGTGATCAACAACAACCGTTATGTGGCGAAAGAGAAGCGGCAGAGGGTAGAGGAAGCGGTTCGGGCTCTGAATTACCGCCCCAACAATGTGGCGCGTGCCCTGAAGGGGAAGCGGAGCAACCAGATCATATTCATTGCCGACCACATTACTAATGAGTATTTCAGCAGCATTGTCAGTGAGATGGACAAATATGCATACGATGCGGGGTATCTGATCTCTTTGTGCTCCAACCGCAACACCCCGGAGTTCATCTCCCAGGTGATCAGCCGACAGTTTGACGGGATCATTGTCAGTTCGGCAAGTTTTCCCACGGAGTATGTGGAGCAGTTTAGCCAGGCAGGGATCCCGGTGGTGGTATTCCGCCGGTGGCGGCACCAAAAGACCGTGGATCGGGTGGCTTATCTGGGAACCGGGCTGTATACAGGCGCCAGGGAAGCAGTGAGGCATTTGATTGGCAGAGGCTGCAGGAATGTGGTTTATGTGGATCGCATCAGCGCCAGGGGGCATATCAGCCCGCCGGATGACATGCGGTTTAGCGGTTTTGTAGATGAGATGGAAGCGAACGGGTTTTTTGTGGGGCCGGACAGTGTGGTCTGCGGATGCCGCAGCCAGGAGGAGCTGACAGAGGAGGTCAAGAGGCGCCTTCGGACTGGTTCCCGGGTGGATGGGATTTTTGGCAGGAACGATATGCTGGCCTGTATTGCCATGACGGCGGCGGGGCAGATCGGCATCCGGGTGCCGGAGCAGCTTCGGGTGATTGGTTTTGACGATTCCAGCATCAGCCGGCTGATTACTCCCGGGCTTTCCACAGTCGGGATGAAGAAGGAGAAGATCGCCAAGGCCGCCATTGATATGCTGACACAGATGATTGCCGGAAGCCAGCCGGAGGATCAGAATTTTGAGACCGTATTGATTGAGAGAGGAAGTACGTAACAGGGAAGGATTTTAGGCAGCTGCGCAGGCATAAAAGGATTGTGAGCACGAAATTTAGTGCTCATTCCCTTTTTACCAATATACACACGAGTGTACACTGCGGAGATTTTTCTACACACATGTAGATGTGCAGAGAATTCTGTATAAAAATAAGAATAAAGAGAGAGGAAGGTATGAAGATGAAAAAACAGACAATGGCACTGGTGACGGCAGCGCTTATGGGGCTTACCACGGCATGTTCCGGAGGAGGCGGACAGGCACAGCAGAGCACAGCGGCTCCGGCGCAGGCGGCAGAGCCGGCAAAAGAGGCAGCAGGGGAGACAAAGGCTCCGGCTGATGTGGAGATTACAGAGCCGGTTACCATCAAGTTCGCAAACTACGCAGTCCTGGAGGCAGGCTATGATGTATACTGGAATCAGCTTCTGGAAGAATTTGCGGCAGAAAACCCCAATATTACCGTAGAACTGGTGACAGCCCCTTATGGTGAGATCGTCAATACGGTCATCAATATGGCAGGCGGCGGGGACATGGTTGACTTGATGTATGGAGAACTGGACTGGATTCCCACCATGGTAGAAGCCGGGATGGCAGCCCCGGCCGCTGATGTGCTCAGCAGCGAATTGATGGCAGACATTTATCCAAGCATTCTGGAGGCATGCTCCATTGACGGCGTGGCATACGGAGTTCCCATGTATGTTTCCCCGTTTTTGCTGTACTACAACAAAGACCTGTTTGAGAAGGCAGGCCTGGATCCGGAGGCTCCGCCGGCCACCTATGATGAAATGCTGGAAATGGCTCCCAAGCTGGCAGCGCTGACCACAGAGGACGGAAATAAAGTCTACGCTTTTGGCCTGACCACAGCTTCCGTACCGGTATCCGGCGCGTGCCTGACCTCCTCCGTCCACAATTTCGGGGGAACCGTGCTGGATGCAGACGGGAACCTGGCAATCGACCAGGGTTTCAAGGATGCAGTGGCCATGTGGAAGACACTCCATGAAAGCGGCTATAATCCGGAAAACAGCAAGCTGAAAGACTTAAGGAACCTTTTTGCACTGGGGCAGCTGGCCATGTATTATGACCAGTCCTGGGGTTTTAACGGCGTGAAATCCATCAATCCTGATGCGGCTGATTTTATTGCTTCTGCGGCTCCCCTGGCAGGCGGAAGCGGAAGCGGCGAGTCTGTGCTCCAGGCAGGAACCCTGATGGTGATGAACAATGACGAGGCAAGAAAAGCAGCGACTGCAAAGCTGGTAGACTTTATTCTGTCCGAAGAGAAGATTTCCGAGTATTTTGAGAGCGTAACCCCGGCATATCCGTCCAGGCAGTCCATGGAGGAATTGCAGGTGGTAAAGGATTCCGCACTCCTGGCAGGAGCCGCCGGTTCCGTGGGAAAGGTAAAGCCGGTTACTTTTATTCCGACTTTGTCAGACCTGAACCTGGAACTGTGTACCCTGGCTCAGGCAGTTACGTTAAGCGGCAAGGATGTGGATACTGCCATCGCAGAATTTGAGGCAGCAGCCGCCAATGTGATTCCATAAACCAGGCGGATCAGATTTGGCAGGGCAGCCGCCCTTAAGGCCGCTTAAGGGAATGGCTGCCAGACAGAGGCAAAACGTAAAAAGGCAATGGGAAAGGATAACTGGTGTACTATGGGAAAACATGCACAGATAAGAATCCCCATGACTGCCAGGGAACGGAATGACCGGATCTTTGCGGGAGCATTATTGCTCCCGTCCGTTCTGATAACGGTTATTTTTATTCTTGTTCCGGTGGCAGATTCCGTGGTGAAAAGCTTCCTGGACTTTAAGGTAAAAAATATTATTTCCGGCACGCCGGGAAGCTGGAACAATTTTGAGAACTATATCAAGCTGTTTAACAGCGGCAGGCTGGGGATGGCCGTATCCCACACCCTGGCCTTTGTGGCCGCCGTGGTGATTGCCCAGTTTGTCCTGGGAATGGTCCTGGCGCTGATTTTGAATTCAGACATCCGCTTTACCCGGTTCGTGCGCAGCATCATGATGGCTCCGTGGGTGGTTCCCACCATCATATCCGGCCTGATCTGGATGTGGATGTATCAGCCCCAGTACGGCCTTTTAAAATATCTGGTAGGGATATTCAGCGGCGGGAAAATGTCCGATTTTGCGATCCTGAATAATCCCGATACAGCACTGCTGGGGATTACCGTCGCAGCGCTCTGGAAACAGATTCCCCTGACCACCCTGCTTTTGGTCTCCGGGCTGACCAATGTATCTACAGACCTTCTGGAAGCAGCTACCATTGACGGGGCAAACGGAGTGAAACGGTTTGCCTATATCACGATTCCCAGCATCATGAGCGTGATTAAAATCACCGTATCCATGGCCATTATTGAGAATTTCAAGCAGTTTCCGCTGTTCTGGACGATGACCGGCGGCGGCCCGGACAATGCGACCACAACGCTGGCAATCCTGAGTTACCGGGAGGCATTTGTCTCCAACAACCTGGGAAGCGGCGCTGCAGTGACAACCGTGTGGATGCTGCTGATGATCGTGGTGGTATTTGTGTACAACCGCGTCTTTAAAGACGTGGAAATGAATTAGGAGGCAGCTATGGGAGCAAAAGGAAAAAAGAAGATCTGGGTTATGATGGAATACCTGATTCTGGCGGTGATCCTGCTGTTTTTGCTGTTTCCTCTCTACTGGGTGCTGATGACCTCCTTTAAGACGAATATGGAAGCCTACCGTTTTCCGCCCACCATGGTGCCGGAAGCGCCCACCGGGAACAGCTATATTTCCCTGTTCACAGAGGATAACTTTTTCTTTATTTACTATAAAAACAATTTTATCGTGTCCGGGGTTACGGCTGCGGTAACGCTGGTTCTGGCCATTATGTCCGGCTATGCCCTGTCCCGTTTCAAGATCAGATGGAACCGTTGGATTGTGGCGGCGTTTCTCTCGGCTCAGATGTTTCCTATTGTCAGCCGGATGATCTCCCTGTATGACCTTTTAGGCAAGATTCATCTGATTAATACCCGGGCGGGGCTGATTCTGGCACTGACAGCGGCAATGCTGCCCTTTACCATCACCCTGATGGCCAGCTTTTTTGACGGAATCCCCAGAGAACTGGAAGAAGCCGCCATTGTGGACGGGGCAGGAAGAATGCAGACCTTGTTCCAGATTGTGATGCCGCTGGTAAAATCCGGCATGGTGGCAGTAGGGATTTATGCGTTTCTGATGACCTGGGATGATTACCTGCATGCCGTCACGCTGATTCAAAATGACAGCCTGCGGACATTGTCAGCAGGTGTGGCTCTGCGGTATCTGGGAGAATTATCCTATGACTGGTCGAAGGTCAACACGATTTCCGTAGTAGGGATTCTTCCGATTATGTTCCTGTTCTTCTTTTTCCAGAAATATATGGTCAAGGGATTGGTGGCAGGAGCAGTAAAAGGATAGCAGCCTTAAAGATGATCCGCCGCAGGCCTGACAGGAAAAGGAACCGGCAAAGTCCGGACAAAATTCAAAAAAGCCAGGAGAAAAGGCAGAGCCGGGGCGGCATCGAAAGCGCTGATAAGAATAAGGGGGATAATATGCTGACGACAAGTAAAAAAATGCTCATGGACGCGGCGGCAAACGGCTATGCGGTGCCGGCGGTCAATACCCAGGGCGGCAATTACGACATCATCTGGGCCATCTGCAAGGCGGCAGAGGATTTGAAATCCCCGGTCATGCTGGCTCATTATGTCAATACAGGAGCCTATTCCGGCCATGACTGGTTTGTAAATGTATGCAAATGGTGTGCAGCCAAGGTGTCTGTGCCAGTAGCTGTCCATCTCGATCATGGGGACGGATTCGACATCTGCATGGAGGCGCTGAAGCTGGGCTTTACTTCTCTGATGATTGACGGCTCCACAAAGCCCATAGAAGAAAATGCCCGCATGACCAATGAAGTTTTAAAGGTGGCAAAATGCTTCGGCGTGCCGGTGGAGGCAGAGGTGGGGGAACTGCTGCGCTTGGACAACATGGGCGCAGCGATGGAAAATAAAAACATTGTAAACCCAAAAGAAGTGAGGCATTTCCTGGAACTCTGCCAGCCGGACTCCCTGGCCATCGGCATCGGCAATGCCCATGGCTACTATAAAGGCGAGCCGGACATTCGCCTGGAGATTCTTGAGGCTGTGCGGCAATTCACGGATATCCCCCTGGTGCTTCACGGGTGTACGGGAATGAAGGAGGAGATCGTCCGCGATGCGATCCGCATGGGAGTGGCAAAGATTAATTTTGGCACTGAGATCCGGTACAAATATGTGGAACACTATGAGGAAGGTCTCAAAACCCTGGAGCACCAGGGCCATTCGTGGAAACTGTCCCGGTTTGCCAATGAAAAGCTGCAGGAGGATGTACAAAAGATCATTCGCCTGGCAGGGTCAGAGGGAAAGGCGGTCTGAGCAGCTTTTGGCTGGAAGGCAGGCAGCTGCGGACGGGAAGGAGCAAAGAGAAACAGAGACAGGCAGGAACAAAAAGACAGGAACAACCAGAAAGAAACAGGAAAGAGGAGATTGGAAGAAATGAAAAACAGCGAACAGACTTACAGAGAGATGTACGGGCAGCCGGTATCTTTTCAGGCGATCAACGACTCGCTGGAAGGGATTTACCAGGTGCTGGACCAGGTGTTTGCAGAGGAATACGAGGAACTGATATTTACCGGTTGCGGAACTTCCCTGTATCTGGCACAGGCATCGGCCCACGCATTTGCGGCGTGTACAAAAATCCCCGCAAAGGGAATGTGCTGCTCGGAACTGTATTATTTCCCGGAGGCCTATGTGGGGAAGGGAAAGAAAGTGCTGGTGCTGCCGATTACCAGAAAAAGCTATACCACAGAGGTGCGGATGGCGATCGATAAGGTGAGAAGCTTTGCAGGCGTCAAAACGCTGGCCATCACCTGTGACCCCGACAGTGCAAAATACAATGATTATATGATTCTGTCCCCGGAGACGGCAGAGGACAGCGTGATTATGACCCGCTCCTTTACCAGCATGGTGTATCTGGCAGTGGTATTGGCGTTTTATGCCGGAGGGAAGCGGGAGAAGATCCGGCAGATGGAGAATTATAAAAACCAGGCAGAAGAATTCTTAAAAGCAACCGATGATATTGCCAAGAAGATTGTAAGCGAGCATCCGGAAAGGGAACTGTTCATCACCCTGGGCCAGGGAATCAATTACGGGATTGCCAATGAGTGCATGAACAAGATGAAGGAGATGAGCCTGAGCAATTCCGAAGCCTATTACACGCTCGAATACCGCCACGGCCCCATGAGCCTGGTGGATGACAAGACCATGATTATACTGTTGGGAAATGAAGAGACCATAGAAGGGGATGCCAAACTTCTCTCCGAGATGAAAACGTATGGGGCAGTGACGCTTGCAGTGGGGCCGCGGGCGGCAGAATGCTTTGCAGATGCGGATTATACATTGGATCTGGATTACGGGTATGACAGCCTGCAGAATGCGGCCATGATCGGATTCATCGGCCAGATGATGGGCTACTACCTGGCAGAAAAAAAGAGCCTGAATGCCGATACGCCAAGGCATTTGTCTCAGGCGATTGTGATAAAATGACGGATTTTTACAATATAGACACAAACGTAAGAATAATGTTATAATTGTCGGAAAATGTTCAGCATTTTCTAAGGTATCATTAAAGTCTTTAGAAAATTTTTGTGGTATACTGGTACCATCAAAAATAGAAGGGACGGTGATACCGTGAAGCTTATGAGAATTTTTCGATCTGTCGTTTTACTTGCTGTGTGTGTGATGCTGCTGACCGGTTTCACCGTTGCCAGCCAGGGTTATGAGAGATACCAGGAAGCGGTAGCAGCGGTAAGCTTGGAGGATAAAGTGGATTCCATCCGGGCAAAAGAAGGATACACCAAGCTGGAGGAACTGCCTCAGGTGTACCTGGATGCAGTGGTATCGGTGGAGGATCACCGGTTTTACCAGCATTTCGGATTGGATCCCATCGCCATCGCAAGGGCGGTTCTGCACGATATCCAGGCCAGGCGTTATGTGGAAGGCGGGAGCACCATCACACAGCAGCTGGCGAAGAACCTATATTTCACCCAGGAAAAGGAACTGGCCAGGAAAGCGGCCGAGGTATTTGTAGCCCTGGAACTGGAAGAGAAGTATAGCAAGGAAGAGATCCTGGAACTCTATGTAAACAGCATCTATTTCGGAGACGGCTACTACACGGCAGGCGATGCCAGCCGCGGCTACTTTGGCAAGGAACCGGCAGAGATGAGCCAATATGAGAGCACTTTGCTGGCAGGCATCCCCAATGCACCCAGCCGCTACGCACCGACCAATAGCCAGGAACTGGCAGAGAAACGGCAAATGCAGGTGCTGAGGCGGATGAAGGCATGCGGATACTTTTCTGAGGAAGAGGCAGAGACTGTAGCAGCACAGATGGTAGCGCTCCAATAGTGGCAAACCAGTTCAGGAGGAACCGATGGCCGCCCAACAAAACCAACAAAAAAAGAGAATCTTAATAGCGCATGGCTGGATGCATTCAGCCATGCGCTATCGGCAATTAAAGAAGGATCTGGAGCAGCAATGCCCCTGCCACATAGAACTCTATGAGTTCCCCGGATTCGGGGATACCCCCGCCAAGTACAAAAAGAATATCCTGGGTCATTATGAGGATGACATGAGGCAATACCTGGCAGAGCATGCTTTTGACGGGATCATAGCCCATTCCATGGGCGCAAACATAGCGCTCAAAGCAGCCCTGGGCAGTACCAGCCTCCTTCTGCTAAGCCCGGTATACCATGGCCTGCCATACCTAAAGCCTTTCTTGGTTTTATATCCGGTTACGGCAGCAGGGATCCGTCTGCTCCAATGCCCCCTGTCTGGCTGCCGTTACCTGATCCAGCTGTTTTCCCTCCCCACGGTCAACCGTTTCGCGGCGATGGACCGGCAGCTGATAACGGATGTAAGGAAAGCCGACCCCCAGACAGCCGCCCGGGCTCTGTTTGAACTCATCTTCGACAGCAAAAGGATCCCGGCAAACGCATATTGTGCCCAAGCAACCCTGTTATTAGGCCAAAAAGACCGCGTGATTACCAAAAAATCGATGGCCATTCTAAAAAATGACCTGGGCGGCTGCCCGGCAACCGTTTTTTGGGGAATTGGGCACACAGCGGTATTAGAAAATTACCAAGGGCTGCTGGAGGAGGCGGCTGAGTGGGTCAGGCATTTGCCAGCACACAGCCAACCAAAAAATCCTTGACTTTTCCCCCGGAAGTGGCTAGAATGTACTATAAGCTTCAAAGAAAGAGAAAAAGGCAAGGATCATGCATAGTGTACTGGCCGCCGGACGGTCGGCACACTGATAGCGGATTGTTTCCCGCCAGAGAAGAAGGGCCGCCGGCTGAAAGCCCCTCCCGGTTCAGACAATTCCGTGAAGTTCCCATGGGAGCCGCATAGCAGAAACCGCCGCGCCAAAGCATCGGACGGCAGCGGGAGTAGGCGGTGCCGGGTTGCGCACGTTACGCGTGAACGAGTGCCTGCGGGGAGTTGTGTGCCCGGTGCAGGAATTAGGGTGGTACCACGGTGAAAAGACCGTCCCTTTGTGATCCGGAGAGGATGACAGAGAGGCGGTTTTTATGCGTTTTTAGGTCAGGGGCAGAAGTGGTCCTAGGAGGCAGTCCCGAAGAATAAACAGAGAGGAAGGAAACCATGAAAGAGAAGTTAGAACAGATTAAGGCGGAGGCGCTTAAGCAGATTGAAGCGTCGGATGCGCTGGAGAGGCTGAATGATATCCGGGTGGCATATCTCGGAAAGAAGGGACAGCTGACGAGCGTCTTAAAGAGCATGAAGGACGTGGCGCCGGAAGACCGCCCCAAGGTGGGGCAGTTGGTCAACGATGCCCGCGCATTGATTGAACTGAAGTTAGAGGAGACGAAGGCAGCGCTGGCCAGGAAAGTCCGGGAGGAACAATTAAAGAGGGAGGTCATCGATGTGACCTTGCCGGCAGCAAAGGCAAACATAGGCCACAGCCACCCGAATATGGTGGCTCTCAAGGAAGTAGAGCGCATTTTCGTGGGGATGGGCTATGAGGTGGTGGAAGGCCCGGAGGTGGAGTACCAGGATTATAATTTTACCAAGCTGAACATCCCGCCAAACCACCCGGCACGTGACGAGCAGGATACCTTCTTCATCAACCCCGAGATCTGCCTCCGCTCGCAGACCTCCCCGGTACAGGCACGTACCATGGAAGAAGGAAAGCTGCCGATCCGGATGATTGCCCCGGGGCGGGTGTTCCGCTCCGACGAAGTGGATGCGACACATTCCCCATCCTTCCACCAGGTAGAGGGGCTGGTGATTGACAAGCGTATCACCTTTGCCGACCTGAAAGGGACTCTGGCAGAGTTTGCGAGGGAGATGTTCGGGGAGGAGACGAAGGTAAAATTCCGTCCGCACCATTTCCCGTTCACGGAGCCAAGCGCCGAGGTGGATGTCAGCTGCTTTAAGTGCGGGGGCAAGGGCTGCCGGTTCTGCAAAGGCTCCGGCTGGATTGAGATTTTAGGGTGTGGCATGGTCCATCCCCATGTGTTGGAAATGTGCGGCATTGACCCGGAAGAATATACGGGTTTTGCTTTTGGCGTGGGTTTGGAGAGAATTGCGCTGCTCAAGTACGAAATTGATGATATGAGGCTGCTCTACGAGAACGACATCCGGTTTTTGAAGCAGTTTTAAGTGCCGGGACGGCAAAGCTGCCGCCATCATCAAGGAATAATAAGAATAAACAAGGAGAATGATACATGAATACCGCATTATCATGGATTAAAGCATATGTCCCGGATCTTGAGGCCACGGCGCAGGAGTACACCGATGCCATGACCTTGTCCGGGAGCAAGGTAGAGGGCTATCAGTGCCTGGATAAAAATTTAGAGAAGATCGTGGTCGGCCAGATCACGAAGATTGAACGCCATCCGGATGCAGACAAGCTGATTGTCTGCCAGGTGGATATCGGAACCGGCCGGATCCAGATCGTTACCGGCGCCCCCAACGTGAAGGAAGGGGACAAGGTGCCGGTCGTGCTCGACGGCGGCAAGGTGGCGGGAGGCCATGACGGAGGCCCTCTGCCGGAGGACGGGATCCGGATTAAGAAGGGAAAGCTGAGGGGGATCGAATCGGACGGCATGATGTGCTCGATTGAGGAACTGGGCTCCTCCCGGGAAATGTATCCGGATGCCCCGGAACTGGGGATCTACATCCTGCCGGGAGATACGCCGGTAGGTGCGGACGCCGTTGAGGTGCTGGGGCTGCACGATGTGGTTTTTGAGTATGAGATTACTTCCAACCGCGTGGATTGCTATAGCGTGGTCGGCCTGGCCAGGGAAGCGGCAGCTACCTTCCGAAAGGAATTTTGCCCTCCAATGGTCACCGCAACCGGCAACAGCGAGGATATCCACGATTACCTGACGGTAGAGGTTGAGGATGCAGGCCTGTGCCCACGCTACTGTGCCCGTATGGTAAAAAACATCAGGCTGGCTCCTTCCCCGGAATGGATGCAGCGCAGGCTGGCTGCCAGCGGCATCCGCCCTATCAATAATTTGGTAGACATTACCAACTACGTGATGGAGGAGTATGGGCAGCCCATGCATGCTTACGATTATGACCTGATCGGAGGCCATAAGATTGTGGTGAAATGTGCGAAGGACGGGGATGAGTTCCAGACCCTGGACGGGCAGGTACGCAAGCTGGACAGCACGGTGCTGATGATTAATGACGGGGAGAAGGAGGTCGGCATCGCCGGCATCATGGGCGGTGAGAATTCCAAGATCACGGATGATGTAAAGACGATGGTATTTGAGGCGGCCTGCTTTGACGGTACCAATATCCGCTTATCAGCCAAAAAGGTCGGGCTGAGGACCGATGCCTCCGGCAAGTTTGAAAAAGGCCTGGATCCCAACAACGCCGAGGCGGCGATCAACCGTGCCTGCCAGCTGGTGGAAGAACTGGGGGCAGGGGAGGTTGTGGGCGGCATCGTAGATATCTATCCCAAGAAACGGCAGCCGGTACGGATCAAGTTTGATGCGGATAAGATTAACAGCCTTTTGGGGACGGAGATTGCCGCGGCAGACATGAAGCAGTATTTCCGGATGCTGGAACTGGGCTTTGACGAGGAGACGCAGGAAGTCATTGCCCCGACCTTCCGCCAGGATTTAAGCTGCCTGGCAGATATTGCAGAAGAGGTGGCCAGGTTTTTCGGGTATGACAATATCCCAACCACGCTGCCGTCCGGGGAGGCGACCACAGGCAAGCTTTCTTATAAGCTGAGGATTGAGGAGATTGCCCGTGAAGTGGCAGAGTTCTCCGGCTTTAGCCAAAGCATGACCTATTCCTTTGAAAGTCCCAAGGTGTTTGATAAGCTGCTGATGCCGGAGGACGACAAGCTGCGCCAGGCAGTGACGATATTGAACCCCCTGGGTGAGGATTTCAGCATCATGCGCACTTTGCCCCTGAACGGCCTGCTGACATCGCTGTCCACCAATTATAATAGAAGAAACAAGAATGTAAAACTCTATGAACTGGCAAATATCTACCTGCCGAAGGAACTGCCGCTTCGCGAACTGCCGGATGAGAGGATGCAGTTTACCTTGGGCATGTACGGAGAAGGCGATTTCTATACCATGAAGGGCGTGGTAGAGGAACTGTTTGACAAGCTGGGGATGGTGAAAAAGGTTCATTATGACCCCGGCTGTGCCCGCCCGTACCTGCATCCGGGTAGGAAGGCTGATATTGTATATGAAAAGCAGGTGGTCGGATATCTGGGAGAGGTCCATCCGGAGGTGGCGGACAATTATAAGATTGGGGAACGCACCTACGTGGCGGTGCTGGATATGCCGTTAGTGATCCCGTTCGCTGACTTTGACAGGAAGTATACAGGGATTGCAAAATACCCGGCAGTAACGAGGGACATCAGCATGGTAGTGCCCAAAAGGATCCTGGTGGGGCAGATCGAGGATGTCCTGGCCCAGCGCGGCGGCAAGATGCTCGAGAGTTACACGCTATTCGATATCTATGAGGGATCCCAGATCCTGGAGGGCTTTAAGTCCGTGGCGTATTCCATCACCTTCCGGGCTAAGAACCATACCCTGACGGACGATGAAGTGAATGCCACGATGAAGAAGATCCTCAACGGGCTGAAAGGCCTGGGGATTGAACTGCGGGCATAACGGGTTTTATAACAGACGGCAAGGCCGGATAAACAAAAAATACAAACAAGGCGGCTCTTGCACCACGTATAGGAAATCATGAAAACGGCCATCCTTACATTACGAAATTTGATGTAAGGAGGCCTTTTTATGTATGGAGCATTTGAGATTGCAGGGGTAAATGCCAGGGAAATCCTGGATTCGCGGGGAAACCCGACGCTGGAGGTGGAGGTGCGCCTGGAAGGCGGCGCCGTGGGAAGGGCGGCCGTGCCTTCGGGGGCTTCGACCGGGAGCCATGAGGCGGTCGAACTGCGCGACGGCGGCACACGTTACCACGGAAAAGGAGTCACCAAGGCCGTGGAGGCAGTGAATACGGTGCTGGCAGAGGTACTGATGTTTGAGGATGCTTTTGGGCAGGCCAGGATTGACCGTCTCCTGAGAGAGGCAGACGGAACCGCGAATAAGTCCCGGCTGGGGGCAAATGCGGTGCTGGGGGCATCCCTGGCGGTGGCACGGGCGTGTGCCGCACAACAGCAGATCCCGCTCTACCGCTATCTGGGCGGAGCCAATGCCAGAACCCTGCCTGTGCCGATGATGAATGTCTTAAACGGCGGCGTGCATGCGGACAATACCGTCGATCTGCAGGAATTCATGATAATGCCGGTGGGGGCAAAGTGCTTTTCCGAAGGACTGATGATGTGCGCAGAGGTATACCAAACCTTGAAAGGCCTGCTCAAAGCAGGAGGATACAGCACGGCAGTGGGGGATGAGGGCGGGTTTGCCCCTGACCTAAAAAATTCGGAGGAGGTGCTTTCCTACCTGGTGGATGCGGTAAAAAAGAGCGGCTATGAACCAGGCGCTGACTTCATGATTGCCATTGATGCCGCTGCCAGTGAACTATATGATGAGGAGAGCAGGCAGTATATCTTCCCTGGCGAGAGCAAGATGGGCGGGCGGACGGTAAAACGGACGGCAGAGGAGATGGTGGAATATTTCCGGCAGCTGACCGAGAAATATCCGGTCTGTTCCATTGAGGACGGATTATGGGAGGAAGACTGGGAGGGCTGGAAGCTGCTGACAAAGACGTTGGGCAGCCGTGTCCAGCTCGTCGGCGACGATTTGTTTGTCACCAACACCAAAAGGCTGAAACGCGGGATCGAGGAAGGGGCAGGCAATTCGATCTTGATTAAAGTGAACCAGATCGGCACGCTGACGGAGAGCTTGGAAGCGATTGAGATGGCAAGGAATGCCGGTTATACGGCAGTGATTTCCCACCGTTCCGGGGAGACAGAGGATACCTTTATCGCTGACCTGGCAGTAGCCGTCAACAGCGGCCAGATCAAGACCGGGGCGCCTTGCCGTTCGGAACGGGTGGCGAAGTATAACCAGCTTTTGCGGATTGAGGAGCAGATAAAGGAGAGGTAATCTGAAGGGGAGGGTACGCCTGGGAGAAAGGGCAGGGCGGCAGGGGCTTTGGGATCCGCAGAGGCTTGCCTGGCGTGCGGTTTCGGGATGTAAGGGGTTCTAAAAGCTTCTGGGTTTTGCTAAAAGCGAAACGAAAATGCATAAACTCGCTTCGCTCAGACAGTATGCATTTTCGTTTCAACGCAACCCCCGGAAGTTTAAGAACCCCTAACATCCCTGCAAATGCACGCCAGGCAAGCCTCTGTGGATCCCAAAGCCCCTGCCGCCCTGCCCTTTCTCCCAGGCTGGTCCTTGGCAAGGGTTACCATTTGGGTGTTGCGGCGTATCTGGGAATCTAAGGGGATCTTGGGAAGATGTGGGCAATTCAATTATAAGCTTTGTTCCAGCATATCTAAACTATCAAAAAAGGCGGAAAAGTGATAAATGCCTTTCCTTTTTGATAAAACAGCCCACACAAGTCTATTGCTTTCATCATCAAAAATTTCAGCAACATAAACACCGCCGTATTTTAACATTCGGCGGGGCGTTTCGTATTTAGAAAAGTTGGTCTTTGATAATTTGATTTCAGGCAATATCTCACAATGATGCCTGTTCATAAATTCCAACTCCTTTTCTGAATACTTTGTATCCAATACAAACTTCACCCCACCCAATCACCCCCAATTTCTCATTCTATCTTTTATTTTACCACGATTCCCAAAACAAAGAAACCGCCATCTATCCCATCTGGTTCCCATTTTGCAAAGACAAAGCACAGGCCGGTACAGAAGCCTGGTGGAGAGGGGGAGGGGGTGCCTGGCAGGGAAGGGGGTTGGCGGTGCTGCATTTGCAGGGATGTTAGAGGTTCTTAAATTTCCGGATTTTGCGTTGGAACGAAAATGCATACTGTCTGAGCGAAGCGAGTTTATGCATTTTCGTTTCGCTTTTAGCAAAACCCGGAAGTTTTTAGAACCTCTTACATCCCGAAACCGCACGCCGCCAACCCCCTTCCCTGCCAGGCACCCCCTCCCCCTCTCCACCAGGCGGACCTCTCGCCAAGCTTCTCAAGAACCCGGAAAAAACGCTTGTCATTTCCCCCAATCTATGCTAAACTGGTCTTGTTTGACTATTAGGAGGTGCATGGATATGCTGAAAGTGATTCTGTCGGTGATTTTTTCGCTTATTTGCCTGGCGTTAATTGTGATTATCTTACTTCAGGAAGGGAAGTCCGCAGGCCTTGGCTCCATCAGCGGTATGGCTGACAGCTATTGGGGCAAGAATAAAGGGCGTTCCATGGAAGGGACCCTGGAAAAGTTCACGAAGGCAGCTGCAGTTCTGTTCATGGTACTGGCTCTGGTTCTGAATATGCTTTGAGGCATAGGCAGCAAAGGCCGGGGCAGTTGGTTTTTCTGTTACGGTAGGATGAGGCACTCTTGATGAAAGGGTGCTTTTTCTGTTTTTTAATCTATGGGACTATGGAAAATGAGAGGGGTGACATTGTGGAGAATTTGATGAGAGAGAGGAAGCAGCAGCTGCTTTCTGCAATCGGCGACCCGGCCTATGTGCCGATGAAGCTAAAGGAACTGGCGATACTGCTGGATGTGCCCAGGGAGCGGCGGGAAGAACTGGAGGAGGTGTTAGAGGCGCTAATTGCCGAGGGGAAGCTGGCTGTGTCAAAGAAAGGGAAGTACAGCATCCCGGAGGCATCCGTGCTGGCGGGGGTATTTTCCGGAACCGCGAAGGGGTATGGGTTTGTGGCGGCAGAGGGGCAGGAGCAGGATGTATTTATCCCGGCAGGCAGGACCGGGGGCGCCATGCATGGGGACCGGGTACAGGTGAGCGTGGAGCCGCCGCAGCGGGGCAGGCGTGCCGAGGGGACGGTGACGCGGGTGCTTGAGCGGGTGAACCAGACAGTGGTGGGATATTACCAGAAAAGCCAGAATTATGGCTTTGTGGTGCCGGATAACCGGAAACTGGGGCAGGATATTTTCATCCCCCAGGGCAAGGATATGGGGGCAGTGGACGGGCACAAGGTGGTAGCCCGGATTACCGATTACGGCAGTGCAGGCAAAGGGGCAAACGGTGCCGGGGGCAAAAGCCCGGAGGGGGTTGTCACGGAGATTTTAGGCCATGCCAATGACCCGGGGGTGGATATCTTGTCGTTGGTGAGGGCATATGATCTGCCGGAGGGTTTCCCGGAGCCGGTGATGCGCCAGGCGGCGCGGATGAGGGATGAAGTGACGGAGGAAGAGACGGCGGGCAGGATGGATCTGCGGGATTGGCAGACAGTGACCATTGACGGGGAAGATGCCAAAGACTTGGACGATGCCATCACCCTCAGCCGGGAGAAGTTTGGCTACCGCCTGGGAGTCCATATTGCGGACGTCACCCATTATGTGGCAGAGGACGGCCTGCTGGACGGGGAGGCATTGAAGCGGGGCACTAGTGTCTATCTGGTGGACCGGGTGATCCCGATGCTGCCGCATAAGCTTTCCAACGGAATCTGTTCTTTGAATGCAGGGGCAGACCGCCTGGCGCTGAGCTGTTTGATGGATATCGATACCCAGGGAAGGGTGGTCGGGCATGAGATTGCAGAGACTGTGATCCGGGTTGACCGGCGCATGACCTACACGGCAGTCAATGCGATTGTCACTGACCGTGATCCGGCCATGATGGAAGAATACTCCGGTTTTGTGGAAATGTTTGACCGGATGAAGGAACTGGCAGATATCCTGCGGAGGAAGCGCAAGGAGCGCGGGTCGATTGACTTTGATTTTCCGGAGACGAAGATTGTGCTGGATGAGGAGGGGACGCCCCTGGAGGTAAAGCCCTATGAGCGCAATGCGGCCACGAAAATCATCGAAGATTTTATGCTGTTGGCCAATGAGACCATCGCCGAGGATTATTTCTGGCAGGAACTTCCGTTTTTGTACCGCACCCATGATAACCCTGACCCGGAGAAGATGAAGCGGCTGGGAATGTTTATCAACAATTTCGGCTATGCGATCCATTTCCAGAACGGGGAAGTCCATCCCAAGGAACTGCAGAAGCTGCTGGCCAAGATTGACGGAAGCGAGGAGGAGGCCTTGATCAGCCGCCTGACGCTGCGTTCCATGAAGCAGGCAAAGTACAGCCCCATGTGCAGCGGGCATTTCGGCCTGGCGGCGCGGTATTACACGCATTTCACTTCCCCGATCCGGCGTTACCCGGATCTGCAGATCCACCGGATTATCAAAGAAAATCTCCATGGCGGCTTGACAGAAGAGAGGGTTGCCCATTATCATAAGATCATGCTTGGGGTTGCCGTGCAGTGCTCTGCCATGGAACGGCGGGCAGAGGAGGCAGAGCGGGAGACCGTGAAACTCAAGAAATGCGAGTACATGGAAAAACGGGTCGGCGAGATGTTTGAGGGAGTGGTCAGCGGCGTCACCAACCATGGGTTTTATGTGGAGCTGCCCAACACGGTGGAGGGCATGGTCTCTGTCAATGACCTGCACGGTGATTTTTATGTGTTCCATGAGGAAGAGATGGAACTGCGCGGGGAGACGACCGGGAAAACCTACCGCCTGGGGCAAAAGGTTGCGGTCTTTGTGGCAGGCTGTGACCGCGTGAACCGGACGATTGATTTTGTGGTAGCAGGCCAGGGAGGAAAAGAGGACATTGAAGGATAGTATTAAGCTGGTCGCCAATAACAAAAAGGCGTACCATGATTATTTTATCGACGAGAAATTTGAATGCGGCATTGAACTGTTTGGGACGGAGGTCAAGTCGGTCCGCATGGGGAAATGCAGCATCAAAGAGGCATTTGTGAGGATCGAAAAGGGGGAGGTATATGTATTCGGCATGCATGTCAACCCCTATGAAAAGGGCAATATTTTCAACAAGGATCCCCTGCGCCCCAAAAAGCTTCTGATGCACCGGTCGGAGATCAACAAGCTGGAGGGGAAGATCCGGGAGAAAGGGCTTACCCTGGTGCCGCTGCAGGTGTATTTTAAGGGGAGCCTGGTGAAGGTGGAGATCGGCCTGGCACGGGGCAAAAAACTTTATGACAAGCGGGCTGACATTGCCAAAAAGGATCAGAAGCGAGAAGTGGAGCGGGATTACAAAGAAAAATTGCGGTAGGAAGCCTGGATAAAATTTGGGTGAAATTTACAGGAAAGGGTTTTTATTTCTTTCTTTGTGTGGTATAATTGCATAAGCGGTTGCAGGGTTTTCCTGGTTTTGGATACCGCGGCAAGATATTATAGCATAAGGGAGGAATGCATGATGAAAAAGAGGTTGGCATTACTGTTGGCATGTTCGATGGCGTTTGGCTTAAGTGCCTGCGGCGGAGGCGGCGGGGAGGCTCCGGCGGCGTCTGCCGAGGCGTCCACACAGGCTCCGGCACAGACGGAGGCTGCCAAGGACGAAGGGGAGAAGGAGACACAGGCAGAGGCTGCCGGGGAGGCAGGCGGCATGGAGGCTTTGATTGAGGCGGCCAAGGCAGAGGGTGAACTGACTGTGTACGGCTCCTGCGAGGAGGAATATCTGTCCCTAGCCTGCAAGAATTTTGAGGAACTCTATGGGATCAAGACCAAATTCCAGCGGCTTTCCACATCGGAGGTGTATACCAAGATTTCAGAGGAGGCAGGGAAGCCCTCGGCGGATGTGTGGTTCGGCGGCACGACTGACCCCTACAACGAGGCAGTGGCAGACGGGCTGCTGATGGAGTATGAGGCGGAGAATGCGGCAAATCTAATCAGCGAAGACTACAAAGACCCGACCAATTGCTGGTACGGCATCTACAAAGGGATCTTAGGCTTTATGGTGAACACGGAAGAACTTGAGCGCTTGAACCTGGAGGCGCCGAAGACCTGGGACGACCTGGCCAAGGAGGAGTACAAGGGGCTGATCATGCTGTCCAACCCGAACACGGCCGGTACGGCAAAGCTGGTCATCAACACGATGATCCAGATGAGAGGCCATGAGGAAGCCATGGAGTATTTTAAGAAGCTGGATCAGAATATCAACCAGTACACCAAGTCTGGTTCCGGCCCTTCCAAGATGGTGGGCCCGGGCGAGTGCGTGATCGGCATCGGCTTTTTGCATGACGGCATTTACCAGATCCTGCAGGGATATGACAACATCGAGCTGATCGTCCCGGAGGACGGTACTTCCTTTGAGGTGGGTGCTACGGCGATCTTCAACGGCTGCGCCCATCCGAATGCGGCTAAGCTTTGGATCGAGTATGCACTGTCCCCGGAGTGTGTGGACCACGCCAAGGAGGCAGGTTCCTATCAGTTTTTGGTGATTTCCAATGGCACCCAGCCGGAGGAGGCCACCCGTTTCGGGCTGGATATGAACAATACCATTGATTATGATTTTGAGGATGCAAAGGCAAACAGTGCCAAATATGTAGAGGATTTCTTTGCGGCACTGGGAAGCGCCGCGGACAACCGTTTCAAGACGGAGTAGTGCAAAAGGATTCCAGTTTTTGAAATGAAAGCAACCGTCCGGGGGCTGCATGGGAAAGCCGCCGGACAGACGGATGCTGCGTAGCGTGCCTTGCGCTGCGCAGCATTTTGCTTTATCGGTGTATGGCAGAAAGGTAAAAACATGTTATGTGAGAATGCAGAAATAGTGCATAAATTATAGAAGAAAGGGGGAGTGGATTGTGGCTGGAAGGCAAAGTACGGATCTGGAACGCAGGAAATTTTTTTCGGATCCCATACTGATCAGCATGATTGTGGTGCTGCTGGTATTCTTGGCATTGTTTATTTTGTACCCGCTGCTCATGCTTTTGGTGGACAGCTTTTTGGAGGAGGGGCATGTGACCCTTGCCGTATTTCAGAGGGTGCTGAGCCTGGAACGGTTCCAGGCAGCATTCAAAAACACCCTGGTGCTGGGGGTGATCACGGGTCTGGCTTCCACGGCGATCGGCCTTTTGTTTGCCTATGTGGAGGTCTATGTGAAACTGAGGACAAAGGTACTTGAGAAGCTGTTTGCGGTGGTGTCCATGCTGCCGGTCGTTTCACCGCCGTTTGTGCTGTCCTTGTCCATGATTATGCTGTTCGGGCGCAGCGGCATCATTACCCGTTCGCTTTTAAAAATCTATGATTCCAATGTCTATGGGCTGAAGGGGATCGCCATCGTGCAGACGCTGACGTTTTTCCCGGTGTGCTACCTGATGCTGAAAGGGCTGCTGAAGAATATCGACCCGTCTTTGGAGGAGGCGACGCGGGACATGGGGGCGACCCGGTGGAAGGTGTTCACCAGTGTGACTTTCCCGCTTCTGCTTCCCGGCCTGGGCAATGCATTCCTGGTGACCTTTATCGAGTCGGTGGCGGACTTTGCCAATCCCATGCTGATCGGCGGTTCCTATGACACGCTCGCCACCACCATCTATCTGCAGGTGACCGGTGCCTACGACTCTACCGGGGCCGCGGCGATGTCCGTGGTGCTTTTGTCGCTGACCGTGGTGCTGTTTTTGATCCAGAAGTATTACCTGGAAAAGAAGACGGCGGCAACGCTGACCGGAAAGGCATCGCGGATGCGCATGCTGATCGAGGATAAGAGCGTGACCGTGCCGCTGACTATATTCTGTACCTTGGTAGCGGCTTTCGTGGTGCTGATGTATGTGATGGTTCCGTTCGGCGCACTGTTCACCCTGTGGGGGCGGGATTACAGCCTGTCGCTCAAGTGGTTCCAGTATATGCTGCGCACCAGCGGGCTGAAAGCATTTAAGGATTCCTTTGTGCTTTCGCTGATCGCGTCGCCGCTGACGGCATTCCTCTCCATGGTCATCGCCTACTTAGTGGTGAAGAAGCGGTTTAAGGGGAAAGGGTTTATCGAGTTTGTGTCCATGCTGGCGATGGCAGTCCCGGGCACCGTGCTGGGCATCGGCTATATCCGGGGCTATGCAAACGGCCTGTTCCGGAGCGGCATCATGAGCGGGCTTTATGGGACCGGGCTGATCCTGGTCATTGTCTTTATCGTGAGGAGCCTCCCTACCGGGACCAGAAGCGGGATCTCGGCTCTGCGCCAGATTGACAAATCGATCGAGGAGTCGGCCTACGACATGGGAGCCAATTCGGCCAGGGTGTTTATGACGGTTACGCTGCCGCTGATCAAGGATTCCTTTTTCAGCGGCCTGGTGACAGCCTTTGTGCGCAGCATTACGGCAATCTCGGCGATCATCCTATTGGTGACACCGGACTTTTTGCTGATCACCTGCCAGATCAATGAGCAGGCAGAGAAGGGCAATTACGGCGTAGCCTGTGCCTACGCGACAGTGCTGATTGCCATCACCTATGGGGCAGTGCTGGTTATGAATACCCTGATCCGGTTCTTCGGTGTCAGCAGGAATATCAAGGCAAGGGAGGAAGCATAGATGGAGAAAGAGAAAAAGGGAGTCCGCCTGGAGCATATCTCAAAGATATATAAGGATCCCAAGACAGGAAAAGAATTTTATGCGGTGCAGGATACGACCCTGGATATTGAGGCGGGGACGTTTGTGACGCTTTTGGGGCCTTCGGGCTGCGGCAAGACGACGACCCTGCGGATGATTGCCGGGTTTGAAAGCCCGGATGAGGGGGAGATTTACCTGGGCGGCGAGGCGATCAACCACTTAACGCCCAACAAGCGGGACACGGCGATGGTGTTCCAGAGCTATGCGCTGCTTCCCCATTACAATGTGTTTGACAATGTGGCTTATGGCTTGAAGATCCGCAAGCTGCCGAAGGAGGAGATCCGGGAGCGGGTGATGAATATTTTAAAGCTGGTGGAGATGGAGGGGATGGAGACCCGGATGACCAACCAGCTTTCCGGCGGGCAGCAGCAGCGGGTGGCACTGGCGCGGGCGCTGGTGCTGGAGCCGGGGGTGCTTCTGTTTGACGAGCCGTTAAGCAACTTAGATGCCAAGCTGCGGGTGTCCATGCGCACGGAGATCCGCAAGATCCAGCAGAAGGTGGGGATCACGGCGGTCTATGTGACGCACGACCAGTCGGAGGCCATGAGCATTTCCGATAAGATCATTATTATGAGCAAGGGGAAGGTGGAGCAGATCGGCACGCCTCGGGAGATTTATTACCATCCCAATTCACGGTTTGTGGCAGACTTTATCGGGGAGGCCAATTTCCTGGAAGCCCAGGTGCTGTCCGTGGGCGGGGACAAGGCGCAGATCCAGGTGGCAGGCAAGCAGCTGGTGGTAAGCAATTTCGGCGGCGCCAAGATAGGGGATACGGCAGCCCTGGTGATCCGGCCGGAGGCGGCTGTTTTGGCAGAGCGGGGCTATCTGGAGGCAACGGTGATGCTGTCCACCTTTATGGGTTCCTACCAGTATTACCAGGTGATGGTAGGGGATATGGAGATCCAGATCACGGATTACAATCCGGTCAACCGCAAGATCTACGAGGCAGGGGAGAAGGCATTTTTGGATTTTGATTCGCGGGGCGTGTATATTTTGTAGCCGGGCCGGCATGAAAAATTTGCAAGCAGTTCTTGATTTTGTCGCATAATGAGATTATAATGGGTCTCAAAGAATCAGGGACTGACCAGAATGGAGGCAAATTTTTATGGAAAAAAAGGATCTGGACTGGAGTAATATCGGTTTTAATTACCGTGCCACGGACAAGCGGTATGTGGCGAATTATAAGGACGGCGAGTGGGGGGAGGGAGTACTTACCTCAGATCCTAATATTGTGTTAAACGAGTGTGCGGGTATTTTGCAGTATTGCCAGGAATGTTTCGAGGGGCTGAAGGCCTATACTACGGCGGACGGCAGCGTCGTTACCTTCCGCCCGGACCTGAATGCCGAGAGGATGGCGGATTCGGCGGCCAGGCTGGAGATGCCTCCGTTTTCAAAGGAGAGGTTTTTAGAGGCAGTGGACGAGGTGGTGCGTGCGAACTATGCATGGGTGCCTCCGTACGGCAGCGGGGCTACGCTTTATCTGCGCCCCTATATGTTCGCGTCAGGGCCGGTGATCGGTGTTAAGCCGTCCGAGGAATACCAGTTCCGCCTGTTTGCCACCCCGGTCGGCCCGTATTTTAAGGGCGGCGCCAAGCCTTTGACCCTCTGTGTCAGTGATTTTGACCGGGCGGCGCCTCACGGCACCGGCCACGTGAAGGCAGGGCTGAACTATGCGATGAGCCTGCATGCTTCCGTATTGGCACATGCGGCGGGCTATGACGAGAACCTTTTCCCGGACAGCGCGACGCGCAGCTATGTGGAGGAGACGGGCGGTGCGAACTTTTTGTTTGTCACCAAAGACCATGAGGTGGTAACTCCGAAGTCGGATTCCATCCTGCCGTCGATCACGCGGCGTTCCCTGGTGTATGTGGCGGAGCATTATTTAGGCCTTAAGGTGAGCCAGAGGCCGGTGAAGCTGTCGGAACTGGCAGATTTTGCCGAGTGCGGCCTGTGCGGCACAGCGGCCGTGATTTCCCCGGTAGGGAAGATTGTGGACCATGGGAAGGAGATCTGTTTCCCGAGCGGTATGGAACAGATGGGCGAGATTACGAAAAAACTGTATGATACGCTCACGGGGATCCAGATGGGGACGGTAGAAGCGCCTGAGGGATGGATCCGCAAGATTATGTGACAAGAGTGGACGGAAGTGGGAAAGACCCGGTTTCAGATAGGAATAAGATATGTCTGGAACCGGTTTTTTGGTTTGCAGGATATAGTTTAACAGAAGGAAAGGGGAATTACCATGGGCAAGGTTGGAATTGTGATGGGCAGTGATTCGGATATGCCGGTGATGGCAAAAGCGGCACAGATGTTGGATAAGTTTGGGATTGAGTATGAGATGACGATCATCTCTGCACACCGGGAACCGGACATTTTCTTTGAGTGGGCGAAGGCGGCGGAAGGCAAGGGGATCAAGGTGATCATCGCCGGGGCAGGGAAGGCGGCCCATCTGCCGGGGATGTGCGCGGCTATTTTCCCCCTGCCGGTGATTGGGATCCCCATGAAGACCTCTGACTTGGGCGGCGTGGACTCGCTGTATTCCATAGTACAGATGCCTTCCGGGATCCCGGTGGCAACGGTAGCGATCAATGGGGGAGCCAATGCAGGGATCCTGGCGGCAAAGATCCTGGCGGCTTCTGACGGGCAGCTGCTGGCAAAGCTGAAGGCCTATAGCGAAGAGATGAAAAATGACGTGGTAAAAAAGGCAGAAAAATTAGAGGATATGGGGTATCAGGAGTACCTGGCACAGATGTAGGGACCGCGGCGGGCATTTGCACTGCCAAAGGATTAGGAGGAAAGCATGGATTATAAGAAAGCCGGAGTTGACATAGAGGCGGGCTATAAGTCCGTCGAACTGATGAAGGAGCACGTAAAAAAGACGATGCGTGAGGAGGTGCTGGGAGGCCTGGGCGGATTTTCCGGGGCGTTTTCCCTGGCAAAGATCAAGGAGATGGAGGAGCCGGTGCTTTTATCCGGCACGGACGGATGCGGGACCAAGGTAAAGCTGGCAATCATCATGGATAAGCATGACACGATCGGGATCGATGCCGTGGCCATGTGTGTCAATGATATTGCCTGCGCCGGCGGCGAGCCGCTGTTTTTCCTGGATTATATTGCCTGCGGCAAGAACTACCCGGGGAAAATTGCGGATATCGTGAAAGGGGTAGCGGAAGGGTGCCTACAGTCGGAGGCAGCACTCATCGGCGGGGAGACGGCGGAGCACCCGGGGCTGATGCCGGAGGAGGACTATGACCTGGCAGGCTTTGCGGTCGGGGTCTGCGACAAAAAGGATATGATTACCGGCGCGGATCTAAAGGCCGGGGATGTGCTGGTTGGGATGGCATCCACCGGGGTGCACAGCAACGGTTTTTCGCTGGTGCGCAAGGTGTTTGAGAAGGAACTGACCAAGGAAGGCTTAGATACCTATTATGAAGAGTTGGGGAAGACCCTGGGGGAGGCGCTTTTGGCACCTACCAGGATCTATGTCAAGGCGTTAAAGGGGTTAAAAGGCGCGGGCGTGGCCGTGAAGGCGTGCAGCCATATTACGGGCGGCGGCTTCTATGAGAATGTGCCGCGTATGCTGAAGGAGGGCACGCGTGCCGTCATCCAAAAAGGCAGCTATCCGGTGCCTCCCATCTTTGGCATGCTGGCAGAGAAGGGGGATATTGCAGAAGAAATGATGTACAATACCTTCAATATGGGCCTGGGGATGGTCATTGCCGTGGATCCGGCTGATGTGGAAAGAGCGCTGGAAGCAATAAAAGCGGCGGGCGATACCCCCTATGTGGTCGGTTTGGTGGAAGCAGGAGAAAAAGGAGTGGATTTATGCTGAGGGTAGGGGTGATGGTGTCCGGCGGCGGAACCAACCTGCAGGCGATCCTGGATGCAATAGATGCCGGGAAGGTCAGCAATGCTTCCGTGGAGGTGGTAATCAGCAACAACCCGGGCGCCTATGCCCTGGAGAGGGCAAAAAAACACGGCATTGACGCCATATGTATTTCGCCGAAGGAATTTGCAGACCGGGAGCAATTTAATGAGGCGCTGGTGGAAAAGGTGGATGAGTACCGGCTGGACCTGATCGTACTTGCAGGTTTTCTGGTTAAGATCCCTCAGCAGATGATCGATAAATACGAACACCGGATTATCAATATCCACCCGTCCCTGATCCCGTCGTTCTGCGGGGTAGGGTATTATGGCCTGAAAGTCCATGAGGCAGCATTGGCAAGGGGCGTGAAGCTTACCGGGGCGACGGTCCACTATGTGGACGGCGGGATGGACACCGGCCCGATCCTTCTGCAGAAGGCAGTGGAGGTAAAAGACGGCGATACGCCGGAGATTTTGCAGCGGCGCGTGATGGAGGAGGCCGAGTGGGTGATCCTGCCGCAGGCGATTGACCGGATCGCCAATCCGTAACCGTCTCCCGGTTCCCGGGAAAAGGCGAAAACAGTCAGGACAAGACAAAGTGCAGGCCGGTGTGATCCCGGCCTGTCTGTGACAGAAGGAGGAAATGGAAGATGAAGGTTTTGATCGTTGGCGGTGGCGGCAGGGAGCATGCCATCGCCTGGAAGGTTTCCCAGAGTCCCAAGGTGGACAAGCTTTACTGTGCGCCAGGCAATGCCGGGATCGCCCAGGTGGCGGAATGCGTACCGGTTGGCGTGATGGAATTTGACCGCCTGGTGGCTTTTGCCAAGGAGAACGATATCGGGCTGACCATCGTGGCTCCGGACGACCCTCTGGCCGCCGGGGCAGTGGATGCCTTTGAGGCTGCCGGGCTGCGTGCCTTTGGCCCGAGGAAAAATGCGGCGGTGCTGGAAGGCTCCAAGGCATTTTCCAAGGACCTGATGAAAAAATATGGGATCCCCACAGCTGCCTATGAGACCTTTGACTCGGCCGAGGAAGCCCTGGCTTACCTGGAGCAGGCGAAGATGCCGATTGTGCTGAAGGCGGACGGCCTGGCGCTGGGCAAGGGGGTGCTGATCTGCAATACCCGCGAGGAGGCCAGGGACGGCGTGCGTGCGCTGATGCTGGACAAGCAGTTTGGGGCTGCCGGGAACCGGATCGTCATCGAGGAGTTTATGACGGGGAGGGAAGTCTCCGTGCTGGCTTTTGTGGACGGGAAAAATATCCGGGCCATGACCTCTGCGCAGGACCACAAGCGGGCGAAGGACGGTGATTTGGGGCTCAATACGGGAGGGATGGGAACCTTTTCCCCCAGCCCGTTTTATACGGACGAGGTGGACGGCTACTGCCGGGAGCACATTTACCAGCCGACGGTGGATGCCATGCGGGCAGAAGGGAGAGAGTTTAAGGGCGTGATCTTCTTTGGCCTGATGCTGACTGCCGATGGCCCGAAGGTGCTGGAGTATAATGCCCGCTTTGGGGATCCGGAGACCCAGGTGGTGCTGCCGCGGATGAAGAATGATATTGTGGAGGTGTTCGAGGCGTGTATTGACGGTACCCTAGACCAGGTTGAACTGGAATTTGCCGACAACGCGGCGGTCTGTGTGGTGCTGGCTTCTGACGGCTATCCGGAGCATTATGAGAAGGGGTATACGATCACCGGGCTGGAAAAGTTCACGGGCAAAGAGGGGTACTATGTATTCCATGCCGGGAGCAAGTTTGGCCGGGAGGGGGACATCGTCACCAACGGCGGCCGGGTACTGGGCGTGACGGCTGTGGGGGAAGACCTGAAGGCAGCCCGTGCCAATGCCTATGCGGCAGCGGAGTGGGTGGATTTCGGGAACAAATATATGCGCCACGATATCGGGAAAGCGATCGACGAGGCATGACGGGCATCCGGCCGGCACGCGGGTGCCGTGGCCAGATGAAGTTTTAGGAGGAAAATTGGCACCTACCCTGTGATACCCAGATATACTGGGTACAGGGAGGTGTAATATGAGCAATATTGTATTGATGGCTTTGGTGGCGACACTGGGAACCTGGTCCGTGACGGCGCTGGGGGCGGCGACGGTAGTGTTTTTCCGTTCGCCGAACCCGAAGGTGCTGAACCTGATGCTTGGGTTTGCTTCCGGGGTGATGATCGCCGCAAGCTTTTGGTCCTTGCTGCAGCCGGCGATCGAGCAGGCCGAGCAGATGTCCGGCCTGCCCGCTTATCTCGTGGCGACGCTGGGCTTCCTTTCCGGGGCTATTTTTATGTGGGGGTCGGATAAGATTGTTTCCTATGCCCGTGGCCGGGTGAACCATTCGGCAGGAGGGGCAAATGAGCGGCTGAACCGGATTATCATGCTGGTGCTGTCCATTACGCTGCACAATATCCCGGAAGGGCTGGCAGTGGGGGTTGCCTTCGGCGCCCTGCCGAGGGAAGGCTGCCTGGCAGAGAGCCTGATGGGGGCAATCACGATTGCGGTCGGCATCGGGCTTCAGAATTTCCCGGAAGGGGCAGCAGTATCGATCCCTTTGCGGAGGGAAGGATTTTCCCGGAAGAAGAGTTTTTTGCTGGGCCAGGCGTCCGGGGCAGTGGAGCCGGCAGCCGGGGTGGTTGGTGCCCTGCTGGTGGTCTATGTGGAAGCGATCCTGCCGTATGCGCTGTCCTTTGCCGCCGGTGCGATGATTTTGGTGGCAGTCCATGAACTGATCCCGGAGTGTCAGAGGAACCAAAAGGCACAGCCGTATTTTGCGACCATGGGGATTGTCGCGGGCTTTGCGACCATGATGCTTTTGGACGTGATGCTGGGGTAGCTTGGGGATATCCTATCCCATGCTTTCGGTGTGTGCCGCCGGAGGAATAATTACAGTACGACAAGAAAGGTTTTGCGGTTATGGAACGTCAGATAACGGAGAACGGAAATGGGATTACAGAGGGTGTAATCTGGAAACAGCTGCTGCTGTTCTTTTTTCCGATTTTGTTCGGAACCTTTTTTCAGCAGCTGTACAATGCGGCGGATGCGATGATCGTGGGGAAGTATGTGGGAAAGGAAGCGCTGTCGGCGGTGGCAGGGTCAACGGGGATGCTGACCCAGATGGTGGTGGGCTTCTTTGTGGGCCTGTCCTCCGGGGCGGCAGTGCTGGTTTCCCAGTATTATGGCGCACAGCGGGAGGAGATGGTTGGCTATGCAGTCCATACCTTCATGGCATTCAGCATCCTGGCGGGCCTGGTGATGATGGTGCTGGGGATCTTTTTAACTCCCTGGATGCTGGAGGCCATGGGGACGCCAAAGGAAGTACAGGAAATGTCCGTCCTCTACCTAAGGGTCTATTTTGGCGGGATTATCGGAAACTTGGTTTACAATTCAGGGGCAGCGATCCTGCGGGCAGTGGGCGATTCTAAACGCCCGCTTTATTTCCTGATCAGCAGCTGCCTGATCAATATTGTGCTGGATGTAGTCCTGGTTGTGGTCTGCAAGCTGGGGGTGCTGGGGGCGGCCTTGGCGACGGTTCTGTGCCAGGCAATGAGTGCCGGGATGGTGATTGTGGCGCTGATGCGCACAAAGGATATGCACCATCTGGAATGGCGGCGGATGTGCCTGGACCGGCGTATGCTGCAAAGGATGGTCCGGATCGGCTTTCCTTCAGGCCTGCAGTCCGTTATGTACGGGAGTTCCAATGTCATCATCCAGTCGGCGATCAATTCCCTGGGCACGAATGCCGTGGCGGCCTGGGCGGCATATAGTAAGCTGGACAGCATATTCTGGATGATCGTCAGTTCTTTTGGTATTGCGGTTACCACTTTTGTAGGGCAAAATTATGGGGCGAAGCAGATGGGCCGGGTGCGGAACGGGGTCAGGTGCTGCATGGCCATGACGCTGATATCCTCCGCCCTGATGTCGGTGGTGATTTATAACTGGGGGATCTATGGGTTTGGGCTGTTTACTTCGGATCCCGAGGTATCAGAGATCGGGGTGGCAATGATGCGCTACCTGTCGCCCATGTATGTGACCTATGTCTCGATTGAGATTTTGTCGGGCGCCCTGCGCGGGGTGGGGGATTGCTGGATACCGATGCTGCTCTGCTGCGGGGGCGTCTGCGTGCTGCGGGTGGCCTGGGTATTGGTGGCAGTGCCCATGCGGCGGGATATATATACCATTATGTTCAGCTATCCTTTGACCTGGGTGGTGACGACGGTGTTGTTTTTTGTGTATTATCGGTATTTTAGTTATCTGAGGAAGGGGGTTGGCTGACAGGAGGATAGCCCGGCAGGGGGCGTTGCAGAGAAGAAATGGCATAGAGAGGAAGGGTACAAAAACCAGGAGGCGATGGTTTTTGTGCCCTTCCTTTCTGCGGCTTTGCAGGGCTTGCTGCCCTCAGAGAACCAAGTGCATCCCCCGGCTGTAAAGGGCGGCATAGCCGATCGCAGCTGCCGGATTAACGGGAGGCAATTGGGGCACCGGGCAGAAATATAGTGACAAATGTCATGGGGTTTTGTGACGGCTGGTATCTGGGGCTTTGGGGGGAGTGATGGTATAGTAGAGATGTCAAGGATATGGGGAAAAAGCAGTTATGGAAGGAGGGTTCTTATGTGGATGCTGACGGTTCTTTTGTGGTTGGTGGCACCGCCGGTGGAATTGGCGGTTATTGTGGGGCTTGGGGCTGCAAATGGCAGATATAAGAGGAAGATCCGGGAACTGGAGGGAAAGCTTAAGGAATGCGGGGAACTTGTGGGCAGGGAGGAACAAGAAGAGGAAAAGGCAGCGGCAGTGCTGGGGCAGGGAACCCTGTGCATGGCACGGCAGCGAGAGGAAGGACGGCAGGAGGCAGCAGACCCGGTAAAAGAAATCCCGGCGGAGGGGAAATTGGCCTGCCATAACAGAGGGCTGATCCCGGCAGGGGGGAACATGGGGATCCTGGCATTGCTGGCAGGGGTAGTTTTTGTGGTGCTTGCGGGACTGATTTTTGCCACTACGGCGTGGCAGGTGCTGTCAAATCCGGCAAAAGTTTTGTTTGTCCTGGCTTTTTCGGGGGTGTTTTTTTGCACCAGCTTCCTGGCAGAGAGGAAGCTGCATATCCACAAGACGGGAAATGCCCTTTATGTCCTGGGGAGCATATTTCTATTTTTGGCAGTGCTGGCGGCAGCGTATTTCCGGCTGTTAGGGCCTGAGTACGTGCTGGACGGACAGAACCGGTGGCGGGTATTGTGGGTTGGGAGCCTGGTGGCCGTGGTGATGCTGTTTTTCGGGATTGAGCGGTTTCATGACAGGATTTATACGCAGGCGTGCTGCTGGGGGATGACAGTCAATCTAACATTTCTTCTGCTGGCCTGTGAGGTGAGTGTGTTCAGCAAATGGGCCAGTGCCATGATGGGATATGCGTTTTTGCTGGTTTTGGGGAAATGGCGGCTGGAGAAAGCCAAGGGGAGGAGAGAAAAGAGGGCAGGGGGGAAACTGGCAGCAATGCTGGCAGAGGAAATCCCTCTGTTTGCCCAGATCCACTTTTGGGTGTTTGCCTTTTTGGTGGTTGGCCTGGGGACGGTAGGCGGCCTTTTTCAGGTGACATGGTGGTTTGGATGGTGGGTGGCTCTGGCATTGGCAGCCGCGGTTGGAGGGAGTGCGGTGCTGCTAAGGCAAACGAAGCCAGGATGGCAGAAAACTTTTTTTGTCCTGGCAATGGCGGGGACAGTCCATTATCTGGCAGCATGGCTTTGCTTTGCGCATGCGGGAGGAAATGGCAGCAAGGGAATGTGGGCATTTCTGCTGGCAGAGGCCGTGACGGCCGTGTACCTGGCTGCAAAGAAGCGAAGGGGCTCTTTCTTTTGGACAAAGGAGGGCGATTGCATCTGCCTGGGATTTTTGCTGTGGGATGCAGGGATGTTAAACGGCCGCCTGTTCCTGGAACAGATATGGGGCAGAGCCTATATCAGGGATGCCGTCCTTTGCGGGCATGCGGGAAAGGCGTTGGCAGGGGGGCTGCTGCTGGCAGCAGTGGTGACGGCTTGGAAAAAACGTTCTGCTGTGGCACATGGGGTGTTGCCGTTTTTAATGTGGTATCTGGTGTCCTGGCCGCTGACGGTTTGGGCGGAATGCAAGATCCTGGGCGGGCAGCCGGGGCAGTGGCAATGGCTGGCAAAGGACTGGCTGGACAGGGGGCTTTTTGGTTTTTTGCTGCTTGGCGCCCTGGCTGTTTGGGAGCGGAAGAGGAAGGAAGGGTATGGCTTTTCGGTTCTCGTGCTGGGAACCTTAATGCAGGTGTTTGGTTTTTCAAAAGAGAAGCTGATGTTCCCGTATCTTTTGCTGCTGTCCGGATACCTGCTTTCTGAGGAGGCAGTGGATGGGAAAAGGGCAGCCATACAAAGCGAACTGGCAGCTTTTTATGCGATGCTGGGGGTGTATATCCTGATGGGGCCGTTTACTGCAAACAGTATGGCTTTGCGGCTGACGGGGAGCGTGTGGATGTATGCGGCGTGCATGGCGATGCAGAAAAAATGGCTGGGAGGATTTTATGTGCCGGGAACCAGGCGGGTCTTTTGGGATGTCTGCGGCAGCTTTTTGGCAGTATTTATGATGCTGGCATTTTATGCAGACCCGGATGCAAGAGCCTGGGAACTTCTCTTGTGCCTGGCAGTATCCGGCGGGTTCTATGTGATGTTTTATGTGGGGCAAAGGGTCTGGCCGCATCTGTTAATCAGCGTGGCCTGGCTGCCTCTGCCGTCTGTGCTGGAGGCCTGGCATGGATGGACAGAGAATGAACTGTGCCTGGCCATACCGGCCGTCCTGCTTGTGACCGGGATTTGTGCGAGGAGGTTTTATAGGATCTGTGAGCCGGACAGGAGGGTATTGGGCGGATGGCGTGTGGACTGGTTCCATGTGCTGGCAGTGTTTATGCTGGCAGCGGAGGCCGGCAGGTGCAGCATTTATTGGAGGTTTTGTTATCTGCTCTTTTTGGGCTTGTATTTTTGGCAGTATACGGCGGTGGAAGAATGGAAAAGGGCGGCGCGGTCTGCGTCTTTGTTTATGCTGGTATTGGCATTTTGGAGCCAGCCGTTTGTGGCATTCCCCTCCTCGCTGTGGATGGAAATCAAATTGCTGCCGGCAGCAGGGTATCTGTGGCTGCTGGGCAGGATCTGGAATGAGTGGGAGGGGAAACGGGATACGGCAAGCGTGCAGGGGGAGGGGAACTTTGTGTGCGCATGGCAGGATTGGGGCTATCTGTTGTGTCTCCTGGCGCTTTTGGCCAATGCCTGGGTACGTGCAGCGGTGGTAAATGCGTTGATTTTGGAAGGGGTCTGCCTGTCAGTGTTTGTGTGGGCGCTGGCAAGGCACTGCCGGAAGTGGATATGGGCGGCAGGAGGGATCATGGTTCTGGTGGCACTTTACATGACAAAGGGTTTTTGGCTGAGCATTTCCTGGTGGGTATATCTTTTGACGGCAGGGATCGGCCTGATTGTGTTTGCGGCTCTCTATGAGAAAAAGAAGCATTAGGTTTTTGCCAAAGCTTTACAAAAAGCAGGGGGGAAAGCTATAATGGGAGTAGGATGGGGGAGGGGATATGGCTCATATTTTGCTGATTATACTATATCTGGTTACGGTAGGGCTTTCGGCATATAGCTGCGGGTGGCTTTTGCTGAGGGCAGAGAGGAATGGGACTACCGGGGCATTGGCGGCCTGCCAGCTCCTGGTGATACTGTGGTGCATACCGCAGCTTTTCGGGGGCTTCCCGATGACAAAAGGGGAAAAATACCTAATCTATGGGATTTCTTACCTGGGGATCAGCCTGATCGGGCCGGCCTGGCTGGCCTTCTCTTCCCTGTATTGCCAAAAGCGCCCGAAGAGAACTGTGTGGGTGCTGCTGTTTGGGCTTTCGGTGCTGCACTACCTGGCATTTTTGACCAATGAGTACCATCATCTCTTTTACCGGCGGTTTGAGGCGGATGAGGTGGCATATGGGCAGGTCTTTTACATCCATATGTGCTATACTTACCTCTGTGTTCTGGGCGGCTTGGCAGTGGTAATGCGGGAGTTCCGGAAAAAACGTGTGGCAGCGCTGCATATGGCAGTGATCCTTTTGTCAGCGGCCGTCCCGTTGGTTTTCAATATTTTATACATCTCAGGCCTGGCGGGGACGCCGTTTGACCTGACGCCGCTGGCATTTGCCATCTCCAGCTTCCTGATGCTCTTGGCCGTGCTGCGTTACGATTTCTTAGATGTGAATGCATTGGCTTTTGGGCAGATTTTTTCTTCTATCACGGAGGGCGTGGCGGTTTACAATGTGCGGGGGACGGTGGTTTACTGCAATCAGGCGGCAGCCGCTTGGCTGGGGATCCAGGCAGGAGACCATTTTTCCAGGATCAGGGAGCGGCTTGCCAGCCAGGGGCTGGCAGTGGAGGAAGGCCGGGAACTGCTGGAGGAGGATGCGGAATATGCCCTGGAAGCAGGGGGAAGGATCCGCATCAGGCAGTATATCCGCAGAAGCCGGAACAAAACTTTGATCGCCGGAACCTTCCTTCTGACGGATGTGGGGGAGTACTATGAGCGGCTGCAGCAGAGCCGGGAACTGGCGGTTGCAGCGCAGCGGCTGGCCATTGAGCAGGAACGGAACCGGATTGCCCAGGAGGTGCATGACACGACAGGGCATACCCTGACCATGGTTCAGTCCCTGCTGCGGCTGGCGCGGGTGGAGTGGGAGAAGGAAAATGCAAGGCTGGTGCGGGAGGAGCGGGAGGAGGAAAATGCAAGGCTGGCGCGGGAGGAGCGGGAGGAGGAAAATGCAAGGCTGGCGCGGGAGGAGCGGGAGGAGGAAAATGCAAGGCTGGCGCGGGCGGAGCAGGGAGAGGAAAATGCAGGGCTGGCGCGGGCGGAGCGGGAGGAGGAAAATGCAGGTCTGGCACGGGCGGAGCAGGGAGAGGGAAATATAAGGCTGGCAAACGG
>RAYB01000045.1 GCA_003669055.1 bacterium 1XD21-70 | reverse complement strand
CCCTTTCGATAACCTATCATTTTGGTAGGTTATTTTTCTTTATGCAAAAATGGAGAAATTTCCTAATAGATAAAAAATAAGGCGCAAAAAACGCCTTTTGTCCGCAGCTTCCCCCTGTTTCGCAAGGTAAGCGTATTCTTCCTTAGCCGCCCTGTGAACCGGTCCTTGAAACCCTTGAAAACGCTGCCTCTTTTCTGCTAAGCTGCGTACTAATTCCCCCTTTCCAGACGCTCCCGCCGCTTGCGTTCCCGCTCGGATTTCCGCCTGGCATACGTCCGGCAGGCTGCGGAGCAATATGCCTGGCTCGTGACCGGCAGGTAGGCTTTCCCGCAGACCGGACATTTCTTCTGCCTCATGGAGCTGTCCTCCCCGGTCAGGGCGGACTCCAGCGCCGGGTCAGCCCCCAGCACCGCCTCCTGGAAATACCGGCACAAGGAACCCGTCCAGCACTTGTCCAGCATGTAGCAGGGACAGTCCAGCGGAATACACTGTTTCTCCCTGCTGCCATAGTTGGCACAGGATTCCGTCACCAGTTTCCGGATCTTTGCCCGCTCGGTGCGCGTAAGCTCCCGGATTCTCATTTTTTCCCTGTCACCTCCCATGCCCCGGCTCCTTTTTGACTGGCTGCCCAGATATGCCATTTCCAGACTGTACCGGTATTTCCTTTAATCCGGCAATCACAGATTCCTTCATGGTATCCTTAAAAAGCGGATCATGATAGATAAACAGTTCATTCCTTCCCGGCACGTACATTCTCCCATTTTCATCACAACGGAAAATATCACAGGATTTGTCCGTGGAGGCTGCATAAAATCCCTCATAATCATAGGGAATCTTCTGGCGCTCCTTGTAGGTGCATATCCCTAATTGCGGGTCAGTTTCCAGGCGCCTTGAAATCGCAAAGAAATCCCCTTCGTTCCTGCGGAACCGGCGCAGAGGCGTAAAATGATAGCCGCCATATTCAAAAGACTGTCCTTCTCTCATTTCTTCCTGCCTTTCTTTGCCGGAAATTCCAGCTTGAAATTCACATACTTCCCTCCCGTATCATCCAGCACGACCACCGCGTCATAGGTCCTGCCCGTCTTTTCGCTGTAAAGGCCGGACATGGAGACGCGCCCCTCCTTCAAGAGCGCCGAAGCTGCGGCTTTTGTCAGCTTCTTTTTCTTTGCCGCAAAAAAGCGGTTCTCCTTCCAGAGCGCAAAGCCGCACTCCCGGCCCTCACAGAAAAATCCCTTTTTCCTCTCCATGACAGCGCCGCCGCACCGGGGGCAGACGCCAACCGCCTCTTTCCGGCCGCTTTCCGCCTCCGGGAACAGGCCCTTGAAGCGTTCCTCCGGGGTGGTATGCTGTTCCACAAGCTCCCGGCTCATGCCGGCGATCCCTTCCATGAACGCCTCTGCCGTGGCCTCCCCACGCTCCACCTGTTTCAGCATGGATTCCCATTCTGCGGTCAGCATGGGGGATTTGATGTTGTCCGGCAGCACCGTGACCAGGTTCGTGCCCTTTTCCGTAGGGATAAGCTGCTTCTTCTTCCGCTCCACAAACCCCACCGAAACCAGCTTCTCCAGAATGGCCGCACGGGTGGCCGGCGTTCCCAGGCCCTTCCGCTCCGCGCCCTCCGGTAAGCCTTCAACACCTGCGGTCTCCATTGCTGCCAGAAGGGAATCCTCCGTGTAATGCCGCGGCGGGGAGGTTCTGCCCTCCCGGACAGACGCCGACACCGGCCGGAATGCCTGGCTTTCCCGAAACTCCGGCAGGGCGGGATCTTCCCTGTCCTGTTCCTCCGTTTTCCCCTGCTTCATCCCCAGGCGGTAAAGCCGCTCCACCTCTTTCCAGCCCATCTGTAAGACCGTCTTTCCCTTTGCCGTAAAGGAACAGCCCCCACAGTCCAGTACCGCCGTGACCGCCTCGAAACGGTGCTCCTGGTCCGTGGCACACAAAAGCCTTGCCGCAACCAGCGTCAGCACGTCCTTCTCCCCGGCCGGGAGGGTGGACAGGTCTGTCCGGGTGATCTCCGCCGTAGGGATGACTGCGTGGTGGTCGGTCACTCTGCTGCCATCCGTCACGCGCCCGATATCCGGCTCCGCTGTACAGCATTTCCCGAACTCCATGTTGCCACGAAGCCAGCGCACCAGGGAGAGGGCGGTGCCCTGCATGTCCTCCGTCAGATACTGGCTGTCTGTCCGGGGATAGGTCGCCAGCTTTTTCTCATAGAGGGCCTGCAGGTAGTCGAGGGTCTGCTGCGCCGTATACCCATAGATTCGGTTGCATTCCCTCTGCAAAGTCGTCAGGTCGTAGAGGCGCGGGGGCTGCACGGCCTTTGTCTGCTTCTCCACGGTGCGGACCACCGCCTCCTGCCCCTCGCAGCTTTTGCATATTGTTTCCGCCGCCTCCTTCTCCGCCTGTTTCTCCCCGGAGGCCGTAAAGCCCTTGCAGGAAATCTCCGGCACATAGAAGGGCGTGCTCTCAAACCCCCGGATCTCCGCCTCCCGTTTTACCAAAAGCGCCAGCGTCGGGGACATGACACGCCCCACGTTCAGGGTCACTCCGTACAGGACGGAGAAAAGCCTTGTGGCATTGATCCCCACCAGCCAGTCCGCCCCGGCCCGGCACAGGGCCGCATCATAGAGCCTGTCATACTCCCTGCCCGGCCGCAGGTGCGCGAAGCCCTCCCGGATGGCCGCATCCTCCATGCTGGAAATCCAAAGCCTTTCCATTGGCTTTTTACAGCCCGCATATCCATAGACCAGCCGGAAGATCAGCTCCCCCTCCCGCCCGGCGTCTGTTGGATAGTTGGAATAGGTGACTTAGAAAATATCCATTATTCAAGGGTTTCCAGTGCCCCTATGAACTTGTAATGGATAGTAAGTCGTTGAATTTTCTGCCCGTCAACTTCTACGGGTTCAGAAACAAGAATTTTTTCTATAAGTTGATTGATTATCTTAAAATTGAGTTCCGTTATTCCTGCATAACCGCTTATCTGCTCCGCAAACTGCTCAATGGAAGATAACTGTTCTTTGTCCGCTATGGCACTTTTTTCAAGTTCCTTTATCTTGGCGGTCAGTTCTTCCTGCTCGCTGTCATACCTTGCCGACAACATCTGAAAACGCTTTTCAGTCAGCAGTTCCCTTGTCAAGTCCTCGTACAGCTTGGCATACAGGTTTTCAATTTCCGACACACGCTGTTTACATTGCCTTAATTCCCTTTTCTGCTGTTCCCTGTCCGCTGACATTTGGAGATTAAGACGCTCCGCAATTTCCGTTACCATTGCTTTCCTGTCCGTCAGTGCCTGTCCTGCGTGTTTCTGAATGTCTGCAAGCACAACTTCGTGAACCGTCCTCGCCTCAATGGTGTGTGATGAACAACCCTCTTTCCCAAACTTGCGGTACTTGGTACAGCAGTAGAAAGTCTTGTCTAATACGTTGTTACGCTTTCTTTTCTGCTCGACTTTGGCAAGCATGGCACTCCCACAATCGGCGCATTTTATAATCCCTCGGAAAATGTTGTCATATCCGCTTGAACTTTCCCCGATAACAGGCGGTCTGCCATCCAAAATCTTCTGTACGGTGTTCCAGCGGTTCTGTTCAATGATTGGCTCATGTGTTCCATAGATGATTTCACGCTCCGCATACGGGATATACTGTCTTTTCTTGGAACGCATGGTCTTTGTCGGTCTTTCCGCTACGGTGAGGTTTCCTGCATAGACGGGATTGCGTAAAATCTTGCTGACATAGGCGGTGTCCCAGTCATACATTTTTTCCTCGTCAGTGTACCGCTCAAACATTTCCTTTTTGTAGAAACTCGGCTTTATGACCTTTGCCTTACGCAAGCGGTTACAGATAGTGTGAAGCCCCACACCCTCCTCGGCGATTGAGAAAATCAGTTCCACAACGGGGGCGGTCACTTCATCAATGACAAGGTGGTTATGGTCTTTCTCGTCTTTCTGATAACCGAATGGGGCGGTAGTAGCCATATACTTGCCCTGCATTCTCCTTGCGTGGAGTGCGCTCTTGATTTTCCTTGACGTGTCCTTTGCGTACATTTCATTGATGATGTTGCGGAATGGTGTAATATCCATTTGTGCGTTGTCTATAGAGTCCACCCCGTCATTGATTGCAATGTACCGCACGTTATGGTTAGGGAAAAATACCTCGATATAAGTACCTGTTTCAAGATAATTTCTCCCCAATCGTGACAGGTCTTTTGTGATGAGCGTTGACACTTCCCCGTCCTGTATGTCCTCGATAAGCTGTCGGAATGCGGGGCGGTCGTAGTTTGTACCGCTGTAACCGTCATCAACGTAAAACTGGCAGTTCAGAAAACCGTTGCGTTTTGCGTAGTCTTTCAGCATGGTTTTCTGTGTGCTGATGCTCATGCTCTCGTTGTTCGTGCCGTCATCTTTGGAAAGCCTGCAATATAAAGCAGTGATTTTGTCGTTATTCAGTTTTGCCCTTTTCATTTTGTCCTCCTTGATGAAAAGGGACTTCCTCTCAACTCCTATTATACTATATTCCCTTTTCCGTTTCCAGTGCTAATTTACGCTGTTTTCCGCTATTTCCCTGACCTTTTTTGTTATCTGTTCCTCGGCTATCCGTTTGAATACCGTTTCCATTTTTTCAGTGCCTACATAGTGCCTTTCCACGATAATTTTTGTGGGTGGGTGCTGTCGGGTGGCTCTATGTTGTGTGTTGCTGTCTTTGCCCATAAATCTGCTCCTTTACAATAAAATAGAGCGCATAGATTTGTTTTCTATACGCTCTGACGCTGTGTAATTATTCTGTTAATGATTGTATAACAATTTTGAAGTTGAAAAACACTATATCGAAATCCAGTACCTTTGAATAATGCCACTTTTACTTAATCCTACTGTATCAACAACTTCATTTTCTAACAATCCGCCATTTTTAATTATCGTTCTTCTCGAAGCTATATTTTCTTTATCACAAGTTAATAAAACCTTACTTTCTCCAAATTCATAACAGATAGGTAAAATCAACTTGAGCATTTCAGACGCATAACCTTTTCGCCTTTCTGACGGACGAATACTATACCCAATATTACCTCCAAAACTTTTAAGAAAATCCGATAGCGGATGTCGAAAATCTATTATCCCAACAACAAAATTATCATTTTTCCTTACTGCTAAAAATACTTCTGACGGAACATATCCTGCACCATATTTATTTCTTAATCTTTTTTCAAAATCTATCCATTCATCAAATGAATGAACATCTTCAAGACCTGCACAACCGTCAAAGCTATCTCCGTTCTGAAACATTTCTTCTTTGTAGGACATAACTTGTTTTTCATATATTTTTGTTGGTCTAATCAACATCAATTCACACATAAAATTAACCTCGCAATCAATTTGTACTGCTAATAGAATACCACAATCACACTCGCATTTCTATAAATTCTCATTAAATTTCTTCCTCCCTCCGCTTAGCTTTGATTTGCTGTTTATTATGCTGTCGGCTCTCGTTCTGAAGCTCCCTCTCAAGGTTCTTTTTGTTGTAGCTGATTACTTCCGCATACGCTAATTCTGTGGCGGTCTTGGTCTGCTCTTTGCCGATACTGTCATATTCAGACTGCAAAGACTGTATCTCCGCTTTCCACTGTTTCGGCGTTATCTTCTCGCCATTCTGTAAAAGGCTCTGCATATGCTCCTTTAATTCGGGGTATTTCGATAAGCTGTCCTCATGCTCCTTATCATACCGCATTTTTGCAAGTCCTTTTAGTGACTGGCTCTCCTTATAGGTGGCTTGGATCGGCGCAAAGAGGGCATACATTTTTGACAGTTCCTTTAATCGGTTTAGTTTCTGCCACTTGGAAAGATGTACCGTTTCCAACTGCTGATATTTCTGCTCCCTGTCCTCTGTGAATTTCGCAAGGCTCTCAAAGCTGTCTATCTTCCTTGTCGTGATGAATTTCTCCGCATTGTCGGCTGACTGCAAGGCGGTTCTGTCGGATATTCTTCTTAGGTGCTTTCCGCTGACAATCGGCAAGTCAAGTCTGCCTTTGCGCTCCCTCACTTTTGCAATCATCTCCATGACTTCATTCTTCACGCTGACCGTCGTATTTTTAATCTTGGCGTACTGTGCGCTGTGAAGTTCCTGCTTGGCAAGCATGAGCATTTCTTTTGCCTGCTCCAACAGAATGTTATGCTTGATGATTTCCCGATTGATGTTTCCCCTCTCGGTCTGTATGCCCTTGCGCTCTAAAGCGTTGGCAACCGCCCCGATATGGATTGTCGGCTCTTTATCAATGCCCTGCTCCTTAAAAGAGCGGTGTTCCCAATGTAGCGCAATTCCCAACTGCTCATTGGTGGCATTGATTGTGTCGGCTAAATCTTTTCGCCACATCTTGGCGTTTTCTTGGCTGTTCCAGTCTGTGCTGTCGGCGGTGTGGCATTTCCACTGTTTGCGGTTGCGCTTGTCAACTTTCTGCTGTCCTGTCTTTTTGTCAATGACGGGAATACGCTCCCCGTTTTCGTCAAGGTCATACACTTTCTTCTGTTTCGCTCCCCATTCCCCTTTTTCCGTAAGAGGGCGCAAGGTAAGCATTACATGGATATGGAGATTGCGCTGTCCTTTGTCGTTCTCGCTGTCATGGATTGCCCAATCCGCACACATACCCTTGTCAACAAAATTCCTCTGCACATAATCCCTCACGACTTCCTCCGCAAGTTCATAACTCCATTCGTTGGGGAGTGACGCTTTTAACATTCTCGCAAGCTGTGCGTCCTGCCTTTTCTCTGCCAGTTCAACAGCGTTCCATAAAATGGCTCGGTCTGCATACTCTTTGGGCGCATTGGGTGGGAGAGTAATTTCACAGTGGACTAAATCCTCATGGTATTTGGGGCGGTAGGTCTGCCCGTCAAACTCGCTGACAAGAATACTCCTGCTGATGTATGATGCTTTCTCGACTGCCGACTGCCCCTTGCTCCGCCTGACTATGGAAAAACGTGTGCTTGCCTGTTTCGTAACATTAGCCATGCGCAACACCTACATTCTGCCAACAGGGTAGTGGGGCGCACTCATAGACTTTGTGGGCAGATAAAGGCTGTTCTTTAGCCTTTATCTGAACGCAAAGTTCACTAAAGGGTAGCAAGCGCAGCTTGCGAAGGGGAATTGTCGTTTCCCCTTTTGGCTGCCGCAAGGCAGACAACGCCCTCCGCAGGAGTCCATGCAAGTGAAACTTGCCCCTCGGAGAGCGCACATACCACCTCTGGTGGTATATCTGTGCGCACCCTGTAAACAGGGTGGATACGTTACCTCGGCTTTCCAGTTCCGTTGCCCTCGTCATTCCGTACCGCCCTCGCTTTCGTTTTCGGCATTGGGGACAGTGGATTGTGGGGGAGTGCTTTCTTTGCTTTCCGCTTTGATTTTAGAGATAATCTGCTGACACTCCCTTGTCTGCAAGGCAACCGACAAGATACGGTTTAACTCGCCCTCGTCATAACTGTAACAGTCGGGGAAATACTTCACAATAATACCGCCCATGATGTACTTGTGGTGGTTCTCGGCTTTGCGTTTCTTCTCGTTCTGCTTTTTCTTTTCGTTGGCTACACGCTGTTTTGCCTGTTCCAATGCCTGCAATGCTTTTTCTAAATTTCTGCTTGCGTCATTTTTGCTCTCAATCATCTTGATACCTCATTCTTTCTGTACTGTGTTGATTAGTTTTGGAAATAAAAAAGGTAGCTGATTGTCTGTTAAGATAATCGCTACCTAAAGGTAAACAATATTTAGTTTTCATATCATTTTTCTGTCTTGATTTTTCCCGACAAACTGGAATTTATTGAAATGTAATTCTCAAAAGACAAAAATCAAATCCTTGCCGTATGCTTTGCACAATTTCTACATAGACAGGTTTTTCAAAAACAATCTCAAATAATTTTTTGTTATATCCAGCAGTGCAGTGACACCATGTTAATGAATTTGAATTTTTTGCTTTTTCTAACATAGGACATTCACAAGTAAACATTTTTGTATACAGTTGATTATCTTTAATAAACCAACCGGCACCATTTTCGTTCAGAGCATTGACAAATCTATGCAAATCCTTATCCAAAGAGAGATAGAGTTGTTTCAAGTTATTTGCTGTATCTTCTAACCTACCATTTTCATTACAATAGCACTCTTGGCGAATGTTTTTTACCGTTTTTTTATCAAATCTATTTTCAAGAATAGCAGATAGCTTTTCTACCCACTCGGCTCGAATGTCTGGTGTTGAATTTATAGATAATGGAATTTCCTTTATTATGCTTTCTGCAACTTCCCTTGATACATTCTTTTCCAAACTATGTTTCAACCTCATTAACTCATCTATTTCTAATGTCGGAGAAACTTGCTCTGGCATAGAAAAATTTTTCATATTCTTTCTCCTTAAATTTCGATTTGTTAAATTGTTCAATGTCATTATCTTACCACAAACGCATACACAATTCCATTAAATTTTCTTTAATTTCCCTTTGCCTTGTTATTTGCAATCATCATCTGCCTTGCCCGTTCCCTCTGCTCTGTACTGAACGCCCTCGGCTTGCGGTAGCAGACGTATGACTTTGGAAAAGAATAGGTCTTAGATACCTCGTCCTGCCCTGTCAGCTTGTATGTGTCGGGGAAGTCGGCAACAAGCGTGTCAAGTTTCCGCATAACCGCTTTATCCCTTGTATAGAGGGTGGCGGTCTTTTCTCCTGCATTATAATTGACAATCGTTTCCTGTTCGTATCGGGAAAGTTTCATAGTGCCATATCCCCCTTTCCTTTGCTGTGGGTTCTGTGCTTTTTTCCCTCGGAAACTATCGGCTGTTTTGCCTGTTCCTTTGCTCTGGCTAACCTTGTCCTTATGGAGTGGTCACGCTCGGTCAGTTTCCGTCTTTTGGTGGTGGCGGTCAGTTCCGCACACGTTTCTTCTGACAGGGAATTTAATTTCTTTAAGGTGCTACTTACTATCTGCTTTGTGTTATCGTCTTTTATCTGCGGAAGAATAGCAGACAGACTGGCGCACGTTTCCGCTTTTCCCTGTTCTCCAAACTGGTAAATCAGATTGATTTCATCAGCGTTAAAAGGTATCTGTATATTTGCGCCCTCACATAAACGCTCCATGCCCACGCACTTAGGGAGATTTTTTGTCAGTTCGTAATTATCCCTCGCTGTGATTGTTCCATGCCTGTCGGTCTGCCTTACCTCGACTTCGCACTGGCTTCTCTGCTCCAACACAAGCCACTGGTATTTATCGCTTTCTTTGGTAAAGACACTCTGATGCGCATTAGAGTGTGTCTTGCTACGGATATATTTGTCTGTGGTACTGTAATAGTCTAAAATCTGCTGTTCCTGCTTTTTATCCATGCTCTTTGCCCTCCTGTGATATGGATTGATTGATTTCCGTGCTGATAAATGATTTTCTTACGTTAATTGTCGGGAGATTGGATTGCGTAATATTATTGTTGGGTATTTCTCCGCTTGTGGGAATAGGAGTTCATTTTATACGGCAATTACCGCATGAAAAAAGACTATAATCGATAGTGTCATAGCCTTTTAAAGATTGAGGAAGTCCCTTTCTTATTTGTATTTGTTTGTCACCCCTCCGCACTATCCAACATCGGTGGCGCATACCACGGAGGTGACACGCTTGTCCTTCATCAACCGGCACAAAAGGTCAAGCTGCGGTTTCTTGTCCTTCGGCGCCTCATACTTCCAGTTCTCCGGCAGAATCGGAAGGTCGCTGTAACGCCATTTCACATACTGTTCCCCATAGGCTCCCGGCTGCGCCAACTCCAGCAGGTGCCCGACGCACCAGCTCACCAGCCAGCCGTTCCCTTCCAGATAGCCGTCCTTTTTCTCATCCGCGCCCAATACCGCCGCCAGGGCCATTGCGACGGAGGGTTTTTCCGCAATCACTAACTTCAATTTCTCCACCTCCATTTTCCCTGTTACAAAAATGTCCGGCAGCCCTCTTTACAGGCTCGGCTCATTTCTTTTCTTCTCTGCTGCCTTCTCTTTCCCAGCCTTCTCCTGTATCTGTTTTTTATTTTCCGCAAGCCTGTCAAGGATTCCTTTTTCCTGCTTTCGCCCTAATGTCCTGGAAGCGCGGTCATAAAACTGAACTTTATCCGACAGCAGTTCATGGGGCGCTACCTCGGCAGCATTGACATCCCGGACCATGCTTTCCAGTTCCTTTACATCCATCTCCCCGTTATCCGGCAGGACAAGCACTTCATGGATGGATGAGGGGAGCACATAATAATCCGTCCCAAGCAGTTCCCCCACTTTTTTCAGGACCCCATCTTGTACCATAACCCCTGCTCCCTCCGACTTATCACGGTTGGTAAGGACAAAGATTGGCAGTTCCCCTGCCTGCAGTGGGGCGCCCTCTTCCAGCAGATTTTCAGCCTGTTCGGAAAACAGGATATCATCCATGCGGTAAAGGCAGGCCGGTTTCCTCTCTTTCTCTGCCTGGACAGCATCCTGGTGGAGCTGCTCCTTCGTAATCCCCCAGGAACGCAGGACTTCATTTGTAATGGCAGCGGAGCCGTTCATTTCCTTTTCTTCTAAAACCTGGATTCTGTAAGAGGCCGCCAGCTCCCCACATGCCGTATATGGTTTATCTCTTAAATACTCCGTATTTTTTTCCGGGTCGCACATCCGGATAAAGAGCTTCGGCTTTACCTTTTCGTAGTCCTTCAGCATGGAGAGGTCAAAAGTTCCCCTGTTGTTTTCCCCAAGCTGGATCTGTGCGATTTCTTCCAGTACCGAACTTAAGAGGCGTCCTCTTTTAATTTCCTCCCAATACGGTTCCAGATAGACCGTAGGGGCCATATTGCTCCCCTCCTTAAAAATCGTCAGCCCGGTCAATACCCGGTCATTATTTTTTAGAACAGGCTCAACGATAACATCCGCATCCTGATACTCCGGGGGCAGAAACTCTTTGATATGGTTCCTGATATATTCCACCGCATTCTGATCCATTTACATTCCCTCCATGTCCACATTTCCTGTCCTCCCTGCCTGCAGGAGGCACATAAGCATCACGCCCACCACCGTGCCTGCCAGAAAGCAGAGGGCGCATATCACCAGGTTACACATTCAAAATCCTCCTTTTTGGTTATAAAAAGAGCGAGGACGTTTTAGTCTTCGCTCTTAATTTCAACTGTTCAATTATGTCAGTAAATTATATATGTTCTCAGCTCTAATTCATAATAATTGATGTCTACTTTTCCAACTCTAAAAGAAGTTCGTCTAATTTATCTAACAAATAATTAGATGGATCTTCTTGATCTACTTTCATTTTATTCATCTCTATCAAATCTTCTGTTTCCAATAACATAATAAGTTTTCCGTTTTCCCTTAAGCACCCCTTTGCCGCCCAAAAAGCATTTTCATCATATCCATGTGCTGATATCACTATTCCAACACTTCGTAGTGCTTTTGAGTATAAATATTTTTCGGTAGTATATATTTCTTTCTGAGTAATTGGATCGTTATAATTTTTGAATTCAAATACCACATATTTTGAATTGAAGTATTTTTCAATAATTGACCAAAACGTTTTTTGATTTCCATCTTTAATCCGGCATAGAAGATCAAATCTGTACAAATCCTTATTTGATTTCTGCTGTTCTCTCCATAAAGTTAAATCTTCTGAAAATATATTTTTTAAAAGTCCACCACATATTTCTTCATATGTTCTTGCAAATGATTTTCCTGCCTTGCAAAACTCCATCTCCTTAATTAATGAGTTTGTATAATCATCATGTCGTAGGCTATTTATTCGTATAAAGCCTTCCTGTGGTTTTATATTATCAACCACAAACGGTAAGCTGGCTACTAACTCATTATGTAATTCAGTATCATATTGTACAGCAAACAATAAGTTCGTAATATCCACAAATATTAAGTCTGGATATTGTTTTTGATAATATTCTTTTCTTTTTTCATCAATATCATATGCTGTTACTAATAATGGTATCATCTTATTTGATTCTGCAGTATCGCATATTCGTTGCATAGCTCTTTCAGTTATACGAGAATATTTTACTTCAACACAATATTTTCTTTTATCTATTTCAGCAATAATATCAATATCGCCTGTTTTATTTTCTAATTGGACTCCTTGCTTTACAGTATATCCCGATTCACTAAATATTTTTGCAACTAAATTCTCAAACGCATAGCTGTTTTTTATATCCATTTATTTACCTCTCCAGGATAGTTAATCATCCATTATTATAATATATTTTACCTATTCGACAATGGATCTCGTCTTAATATCATTGCACCATTGTTCCAAATTCGTAATTGCTGAATTTCCATATTCCTTTAAATGTGAAATTATATGTTTTTCATCCAATAGATAAATAAAACATAAAACATCCTTTGCTGTTCTCTGTTTATCAGTATGTGAGACAACACTAAAGAAATTCATATCATCCAGTGCTTTAACCTGTTCTTCCCTATGACTTCCTCCATGAAGAACTAACCGATACATCAGATTATAAAAGTATAATTTATATTCTTCCTCAGGTAAAGCATCCAAAACATATGAATCCGTTGACACTTCTTCAATACCTTTTTTATATTGAAATGTCGCAAACGCTTCGAGCACTTGTCTCAACATATTTCCAATTATAATCTCATAACTATTTCCATTACCAAGAGCGTACTCATATATTGCTTTCACAAGTTCTGTATATTCTTGTCTCTGCCTGTACTTAAATATTTGCAGATTTTGTAAACTTAACTCATAACGATTAAACTTAAGTTTTTGACCCTGAAATCTCCGACCACACTCCCCAATTAGTTCTTCAAAGACTTTATCAAGATCATAAAATGTTAATAAATCATGTGTCATTACAAGGGCTTTAGTATCTATATTTCCTATCAAAAATTTTCCTAATTGATACTTTAAAAAGGACATTATTCCTATCTTATTTTCTATATCAAAACTTGATATAGGGTCATCAATAATTAACAAATACTCTTTATCATATGTGGTAGTTATCTCCTTGTTTTGCATTATGTTCGCAAAAAAGTAACACAATGCAATAATATTTCTTTCACCCAGCGATACCTCAGAAGGCTTCACAGAATGCCCATTTGCTAAAAGCACATATGTATCATTTTGATATTCTATCCTCAATCTGTCATTTGAGAAAAAAATATACTTTAAGCTGTTATTGATAACGTTTAATGCAATTTGTATATTCTTTCGGTTAGCTTCTAATTCATCGACCAACTGCTTTTTTTGCAAGAACACATTCTTTTTCTCAGCTTCTATTTGTTTTGCATGAGTATACTCTTGCTGCTGTGCCGTATATTTAATTGAAAAGTTGTAAATGTCATAGTAGGCAATTTCTGCATTGATTTTATTCAGTTCTTTTTTAATTGGAGCTGTCGCCTGTACACTTTTATTAAATTCTAATCTCGATTCTTCCAATTTGATTAATGCTTCCGTTAAATCTCCAAGTAATGCAGATACTGCTGTTTCATCTATATCAATAGGAGAATATGGATTCGTAATTTTGGACTGTAATTTCTGGTTGTTCTCTCTAATTACCCGATTGATTTGTTCAATCATATTTTCACATACAGATTTTTTATCATTAAGTTTTTCATATGCAGATAAATCTATTTTCACTTCATTAGCGATATATTTCTGTAATTCCTGTTGATGCTGCTCAACAATTTTGCTGAGTATTTTTTGAACACTGTCAAAAAGGCTTTTTTTGTAGTCATCATCCAATGGTTGTAAGCAGAAAGGACATTCTTTAATAAATTCATTTCCAAAAACATCTGCCATATCAGCTAAGGTATTGCTTTGGCCATTTTGAACCAACTGTAAAAGATATTTTTCCCGTTCAGACAGTATTGGTTTTTCTATTTTAATGGCAAGAAGATTTTTCACTGCCAAATCGTCATACTCCATTGACAGAGAAGGCACTTTTGCATTGATAGCAGCAACTCCCTTTTGTGCTTGATACAATGCTTTTAATTTTACATCAAAAAGAACAATGAGCTCATCTCTGCTTTTTTCTGGTGATGCGGATAGAAACTGTTTATATGTTTCATCTTTCACGCCTGTATTATGACGCCCATCCTTAATTATTTTGTCTCTCCCTGCCCAATTTTCATCTCCCTGTAAAGCATATCTCATTTGATCTATATAAAACATGGGCGATTTGGAATTATTCCTGTTTTCATATTCATTTGAAATAAGTGCCCGCTGGTTTTCATATTCCTGCCTTGCAATATTCAATTCACTTTCAGCTTGTTGGATTTGATTAGCTAAATCAACTTGCTGCCCCAGCATGACGATTGTATTCAATCCTGCCTCTTGTAATTTTATATTGCTATCCACAAATTCTTCATCAAATACGAATATCCTCGCTTTTTCATCATCCGTCAAAGCAATTAAGTTTCCATCCTTATCCAAAACAGTAGCATGTGTTATATGTGGATACCCACCTTTTACTATTTTCTTAATTGCCTTTGCAATAGTACTTTTACCAGAACCATTTCTACCATAGAGAATCGCTCCTTTAGGTAACTTAACTTTGTTTCCATCTAATGGGTCAAAGAAACGCAAATCAACCGAATTTACGAAACCTCCACCTGCAAGTTTAATTCCCGCTATATCTTTTAACACAGTATTTTTCCTCTCTTGTTTTTATAAGTTAGCAAAATATAAATCTATAGGGCATATTTTATCATATACTTGTCTATTTTTCTATCACTGCGTCAAAAACTTACACTATTTTGGCTTAATAATTTTCAATCCCACCGGGATCTCACGGAGCTCCTTTTTCAGCATATGTGCGAAGCGGATCGTCCGCACCGTACCGCCTTTCTCCCTCCCGTCATACACCGCAATCACCCGGTCAGAACGTTCCGCCATGTACCGGCTCCGTCTGGAATAGACGCTTGGGTGGTATTCCTCCTGCACCACAACCACCTCCGCGCAAGCCTCCAGCATTTCATAGGTCCTCCCTTTCTCATTCAGGCTGTCCAAGCGCTTCCGGTAAGGGATGACGGCGATAAGCTCCAGCGCCGGGTTCCCTTTCTGTCTCTCCAGTACGATCTCCGCAAAATACTGGTCCACCCCTTCCCCGAACCCGCTCATAAAGCAGGTATAGCCGTCCGCAACGGCACGGTCAACCTCACACCCAAGCGCCGCCTTCACATAATTGATTTCCTTCTGCGGCAGATCCCGGTGTCCGCTCACGCAGCATGTCTTTTTCCTCATTGGTCTTTCCTCCGTCTGATAGATTTATTTCTTCACTCTCCCACATATAATAGTTTTAATCTATTATACCGTCACAAATACCCTTTTTCAATTTGCGAATAAGGCAGAGACATAAGGTAAAATCTATTACAGAATGGGAGGTGAAGATGATGTATGAAAATTTTGTCTCGGAGCGGCTGGCAAAGCTGCGGACGCAAAAAGGCGTATCCGCCCGCGATATGTCCCTGTCGCTGGGCCAGGCAAACAACTACATCAACAACATAGAAAACAAAAAATCACTTCCCTCCATGCCGTCCTTTTTCTATATCTGCGAATACCTGGGCGTGACGCCGCAGGAATTTTTTGACGAAGGGAACGCCAACCCGGAAGCCTTAAAGGAATTTATCGCACAGGCAAGGCAGTTGGATTCCCGGTCGTTTGAATACATCCTCGGCATTATGAAGGAACTGAATACCAAAAGGTAACGCGGTCATCACTGGCCGCTCTTTTTATTCTACCCAGCAAACTCCCGGATATGCCCAATCCATATACCGGTGAAAAACCAAGAATTGTCCCGGATAAAGTCCTCATTCCCCGGTACTCCCAAATCCGCCCGTGCCCCTTTCCTCCCCAAGCCCGGAAACAAAATCCGCAATCACCACCGGCGTTATGATAAGCTGCCCCACCCGCGCCCCTTTCTTGATGGCCTGGGTCCTGCTGCTTACATTGCTGATGATCGCATGGATCTCCCCGCGGTAGCCGGAATCCACAGGGGGCAGCTCGCAGACAAGCCCCCTGGCCGCCATGCTGCTGCGCGGGAACACATACCCCGCGTAGCCGTCCGGCACCTCAATCCCGAAGCCCAGCGGCACCTTCTCCACATCCCCAGGTTTCAGGGTACAGTCATAGGGCATATACACATCCGCCCCGGCGTCGTTCCCGTGGGGCCGGTAGGGGCGCCAGTCCTCCCTCACGCCGAAATCAATGAGCTTTATCTTCATGTGGCGCCTCCCTTAAAAAGCGCCGGGTAATCTGCCGCCAGGATCTCCGAAGGCCCCTGGGAGGTTCCCAACCTTTTCCCACACCCCAGCTTTCCCTCCAGACACTTATCCCTCTGGCAGAAGGCTCCCGTAAGCTGCACGGAAAATAGAACCGGGCTCAACCGGCACAGCTCCTGCCAGACCTTCAAGAGCACGATTCTTGTCTCGTCCGTGTTCCTCCGGCATATCCGCTGTCCGATGATGTGTTTCCACTGGTAGGGCGTGGCGCTTATCAGAAGCACATTTCTTAAGCCCTGGGGCGTGGCATAGCCCGCCGCGTCATGGCCGATTCCGGCGCCGCACAGTTCCCCGTAGCAGTCCATCCCCCTATGGCAGCTTTCCAGATACAGCTCCCGGACAGAACCAGAAGCAGCCAGTATCTCATAAGGTATGGCAAAATCCGCCTGTCCTGCATAATTGCTGTACTGCAGCGAAGCGCTCATAAACTTCACCTCGTTCTGGTGTCTGGTGATCTGTGCAAGGAACCGCCTGCTCGCCCCCACAACCGCCACCGTGATCACCGCAAATTTTTGGACCGTTGGGTGGGGAAGGCCGCCGATGGCCTCCACGGTATCCGTGCTGAACGACTTCTCATAGAGCGCCAGCAGGTCCTCCATTGTGGCGATCCGGTGCCCCCGCTGGGTAAGCCGGGCCGCAAAGACCATGTTCTTCTCTGCCTCGGCAACCGCCTGGCAGTTCAATATTTTCACTTCAATCCTGTTTATTGGTATTCCCCTCCTTTACAACCGCTTTCAGTAAGAACAGATAATTGAGGCTGTCCGTGATCTTTTCATCCCACACGCTTTCCTCATAGGAAACGCTGTCCGCAAAGCACATGTCATACAAAGACACGATATGCTTCGCCAGCATCCCTGCAAGGGCCCGCTCCGGGGTGGTGTGCTGTAAGGCCGCGGCCGCCTTGAAAGCCCCCAGGCGATCCGTGTCATCTCCGGTATATTCCTTCGTTTTCTGCTGCAAAATGCCGGCACAGCGCTTCACCTGTTCGTCAAATACCGCATTTACTTCTTTCTGTGTGATAGGATATCCCTCCTTTACAAATGGACCGTCCCGGATCTTATCTGCCATCCGGGACAGGCCATAAATGAAATACAAAACCCCCATGACTATGCGCTGGGAAGATAGATCCAGTCGTGCATCAGGCACACGCTGGGCTCGTCCTCCCTGGGTACCAGGCGGTAGGCGCACTCCCCGTACACCGTCCGTTTATCCTCAATCTCCATCCCATACGCCTTGTAGAAACGGTATTCGATATTGGAGGTCACGCATTTAAGAGCCTGCAGCGCCTCCCGCTGCGAGGTCACGATCAGGTCCCGGTCTATGCTCCTTTTTAAGCACAGCAGGGACTTGTATAGCTGTACTTCCGTCCGGTAGGGGCGGCAATCCATCCGGTCCAGCCAGCCGGAAAACGCCACCGGCCCGCTCTCCGTAAGCTCCCGCTCCGGGTGGTAATAGCTGTAACAGTCCAGGTTCGCCGTGTTCAGAAGGTAGAGCATTTCCCGGACCTCATTCTCCGGCATCTCATAGAACCGCAGAAGGGAGCGGTATAAATGCACATAGCCGGGAATGGGAATAATGGTATTCACCATACACAATCCTCCATATTGAAAGGTGCGGAAGCATAAGCCCCCGCACCGGTTATCAGATTTCTTTTCGATCTATTTTCAGTTCTTTACTTCCACAAGTTTCCCCATGACGACAAAGCGCTTTGCACCGCCCGGCGCACAGGTGGAAAGGACCAGCACCCGGTCACTGGACGTCACCGTGACACCACCCTCAACCACGGACCGGCCCGCCATCTCTCCAAGCCATGTGGTATAAGCGCCGTCATCCTGAAAGCCAAGCCTCCAGGGGGAAGCGTCGCCGCCGGATTCCTCCGGATCCGCCGTAAATGCCGCGAATATGTCACAGACAAACCCTCCCTCCGGCGTCACAAGGTACATCTGTGGGTGGCTGTCAAAATATGCCTGCTCCCTGTAGTAGTTCAGCTCCGCGAACATGGAGCCGTCCCGCATGTTGTGGCCGTAGATGATGGTGCTCCGGTCGGAAAAATCCGCACTGTTTTCATAGTCCGCAAACAGGCAGCCAACCTTTCCTGGGCTCTTATCATGCAGATGGTCCAGATAATAGTCGTTGTCCTCCGTCTGCGTGACCGGGTAATTAAGCGGTGTGCCGGGAAGATTGAGCCATGCGATAATGTCCGGCCCGGTCTCCCTAAGCCCTTCAAAGTCCACAGCCGGAAGGACCGGGCTGCTTTCCTCCCCAGGCGCTTCCCCGTCAGAAGGCGTATCCTCCGCCGGCGCTTCTGTTCCTTCGGGTTCCGTCTGCTCCACATGCTCTGCCAGGCTGTCATAAGCACGGGCGCCCTGCCGGTACTCCCCGATCTCGCCCACAAACATCCATCCGCTGCCTGCTGCCAGTATCAGGCTCAACGCAAGGGAGGCGGCTTTTGCCGCCCTCCCCGTCTTTTTCCCATGCCTGTCCCGGTAAAAGAGGACCGCCGCAAAAGCGCCGCCTCCCAGCACGGCCAGGGCAAGAAGCCCTCCCCACAGGAACACAAGCGAATCATCCCCGGTCTGCGGCACCGCCTTATAAGGTGTGGAAGGGGAGGCCGGCGTCTTTGGCGTTTCAGGTGTTTTCGGTGTGTCAGGGTTTTTCGGCTTCTCCGGCTCTTTCGGTTCCTCCGGCATTTCCGGCTTTTCCGGTTTCTCATTGAAAAGCTGCACCGTGGCCGTTTCGTCCGCCTTGATCTCCACCGTGGCCGCATCCGGGATGATGTAGTCCCGGCTTGCCCGGTTGGAGATCTCCGTCACGGTATAAATCCCTATGCGCAGTCCTTTCACCTCAATAATGCCCGATTTCGGCGTGGTGAAGGTCTCACAGTAAGAGCCGTCCGCGCTCTTGACCTCGATGGCGAAGCCGTCCCTGCGCCCGTCGCTGGAATCTTTGGTGATCCTTAAATTCCCCCGGTACGCCTCATTGGAGAATCCCCGGCCCGTCCCGCCATTCTCGATTACGGCTGTCTGCCCGTCCTCCGTGATCTCAAAGTAATAAGCCTTTTCGTCCGGCCTGTACCCTTCCGGCGCTGTCTTTTCCTTGATAAAATATCCGCCGGCCAGAAGACCCTCCGCCGTATGGTAGCCCCCGTCCGTCTCCGTCAGGGTTCCCAGGAGCTTATCTTCCTGGTCCAGTTCCTTATTCCCGTTGGCATCCCCATACAGTTCAAAGACTGCACCGGAAAGGAAACGCAAGAAGGTATTTCCATCTTCCTTCTTGTCCACAGGGGAAGGCTCGTCCACCGCCTCGGTCTTTCTCACCTGCACCCTGCCCCGGATCAGGGTGTCGTCGATCCGGATTTCCAGATGCTGTCCGTCCGTGCCGATATAGATATGGTGCTGTTCTTCGCTTATGGTGTAAAGCTCCGGCGCCGCAATCTCCGCAATGATCCAGTGCCCGTAAGGGATTCCCTCAAAGGAAAAGCCGCCGTCCTCCTGGGTTGTTGCTGTGATCAGGGCGTTTTCTTCGGTAAATTCCTCCACATCCGGCCGGAAAAGCCCTATAAGCGCCCCGGCCAGCGCGACGTCCTCCCCGCCCTTTGGGTCCTCGCCGTACTTCACGCCGTCCACACGTCCCCGCAAAAGTTCATTTTCAACAGGTTCTCCTTCATTAACCGCAATCTCCACAACCGCCGTGTCCTGGCCTGCATATGCAAAAATGACCGGGTACGCTTTATCGGAAAGGACATACGCCTCATTGGTGGCGCGCTCCTTTACATAGTAGCTGCCAAAGGGCAGGTCGGAAGAAAAGGAAGCGCCATAGCCGCCCGCCTCATTTTGGGAAACGGAAACCACTTCCAGAAGCCCGTCTGCCGGAACCACGCTGCCATCCGCCGCCGTCAGTTCCGAAGCCGCATAGAGGCCAAAGGAAATGTCCTGGTACTCCCCGTTTTCTCCGTAGCCGAAAAGCTCGTCCGTCTCCAAAGTTTTTATAAGGCTCACCGCCGCTTTCTGGCGCTGGTCATAAAGCCCCTTTTCCGCCTGGGTGACCTCCACGGCCTCCCCTGCGTAGGTAAGCTCCACCCGCTCCGGCTCCGTAGCCGCCGTCATGCCTGCCGGGGCCTCCTTTTCCTCCAGGCGGTAACGTCCCAGGTACAGAAGGCCGCTTGCAGCCGTGCCGTCCTCCCCGGTGGTCAGGGTCTCCACAACCGTATCTTTTGCAGCCCTGAGCGTCCCATCCCCGGTATAAATATCCTCGTCGGCCACCAGGTCATACACCGCTCCCGGAAGCCCCCGCACTTCATACACCGGCTGATACAGCCCTTCGTTTTCCTGGACCGAAGCGAACACTTCCCCGGTCTTTCTGATGGAAAGCTCCGCCTTCTGGGGCATGTTGTGCTGTTTCACGGTCACGACTGCCTCGCTGCCGTCAACGGTGAAGGGGATGGATTCGCCGGAAAGCACATAGCCGTAAGGCGCCGCCACCTCATAAAGCTCATAATCCCCCACGGCCAGCGGTTCGGGCAGCATGAGCCAGCCTTCATCCGACACATAGAAGGTGTCCAGCGTCTCCGGGTTCGGATAGAAGATCTCCTGGGAGACAAATTCCCCGGTGGACAGATCCTTGACCTGAAATCCCGTGCCGGCGACCGGGATGATGTTTCCCGTCTCGGCGTCGCATTTCTCCACCTTCAGCCTTGCAGTGATGGCGGTATTGTTTAAGATATAGCTGTAAGTCTGTCCGTCCTCATGGATAAATACTGTAAAATCCGGGATGAACGCCTTCCCTTCCTCGCCGGCTGTCTGATGGACCGTATAGTGTCCGTAAGGAAGTTTCTTGGAAACTGCAAACCCGTTTTCATCCGTGGTAAGAAGATCCCTCTCGGTCTCCTTTGCCGCCTCATAGCTGCCTGCGGATTTTAAGAACACCTCAAACACGGCGTCGGCCTCCGGCTTTTCCACCTGCCCGGCGTTGCCGGCCTTACTGTGTTCTTCATCCGGCACATCCGGGTCGTTGTCGTCCGTGTGCTTTACAAGCTGGATATTCCCATAAATCACGGTCTCCTTCACCTGGTTTTCCGCAGTGTTCAGCTCCACTTCATAGAGCGCCGGGGAAGCCCCCACCTCATAGACCGTATCATTGAGCAGATAGCCCGTGCTGGGTTCGATCTCCCGTATGGTCCAGGCATCGCCGCAGACATAATACCGGGTCATAAAATCTCCCTCCGGCCCGGTGGTGTAAGTGTCCACTAATTCGCCGTTGTTGTAAATGCCGTAGGTCGCCCCGGCAAGGGTGGCGTCCCCCTGGGCGCTCCCTGTATCATTGTCGCTCTTTACCACATGGATCCGGAACTTCTTTAGGATATTGGAAAAATGCACCGCCGCAGTCTGCCCGCTCTCAATGGTGACATACTGTGCCGGAGGGGTCACATAGCGGTCCACAGGCAGCTCTTTCACAAGATAGGTGCCCGGAAGGAGCTGCTTTTCTATCTGCCCGTTATCTCCGGTAATGACATCCCCGCTGACCTGGTTCCCCAGAATATCCGTGCCGGAAATGTTGAACCTGATCCCGGACACAATGCCGTCCTCACTGGTCTTGACGATCCTTGCGATGCCGTAGGTCTCTGTCTTGACCTTCACGTAAAAAGAGACCGGGTCGCTGGCGCCGGTCATCATGGTCTGGTAGCCCGGCCTCCCCCAGATCAGCATGTCCTCCGCAACCGGGATGTCCTTGCGGAACCGGAAGGAAACCGGGTCCATGATCATCTGCCGGCTGGTAAAGGTATACTGGTTCCCGTTCCTTTTTACGGTCACGCCGCTGCCGGAGAGCATTTCCAGGTCGATTTTCAGGTTATTGGTGTCCGTCACGGTAAGGGCATAGACCTTTGTGCGTGTATCCCATTCCAGCTCCAGCACAGGGGCGTCCTTCTCTGCAGGAGCGGTAAAGGACGGCACCGTATCATGGGAAGCCACCTTGCGCAGAATCCAGTCATAGGCTTTTTCCGCAGGCCGTCCGGCAATGACGCTGAAATACTGGTCCCCGGAGGCATGGCCGTTCCCATGCCGGCTGTAAGGGTCGCTGCGGAGCTGCTGCTGGTATTCCCACAGGATGATCTGCGTCGCTATCTTGTAATCGTCCTCGTTAATGCCGGACACAGGAAGGGCCGCGCCGGGTTTCCATCCGTAAATCGTGGTCAGGGTAATGCCCCGCCTGGAAGCGGAAGGGAGCAGGTTCAGATACCCGCTGTTCTTCCCGCTTTCCGAAGTATAGGTATTATCGGACGTATGGTAGGGAATCCCGCTCTCCACACAGAATACCGGGTGTGTCACGCCGTCCGAATCCGTCAGCATGTAATGCCGGTAGGCGGTCCCGCCGGAGCTGGTGCGCACATCCACCGTCCCGTCCGTCTGGTAGGCAAGGTAGGTATAGGGCGCCGGGCTGGTATAATGCCTGCCGTCAGCCCCCACATACTCGTCCCCCAGCCAGGAGCTTGCCTTCTGCCCCACGGAAGCGGCAAATGCCTGGAAAGGGAACCCCCCGCAGAGGCACACCGCCAGAAGCAGAAACGCCAGCAGTCTTTTCAGGCCGCGCTTTTTCAAATCTGCCATAAAATTCCTCGCTTTCTCATTTTGCTGTTTTGGTTTTAAAATAAAGAAAGGACAGCCTTATTCACTGTCCTCATGCCCGTCATCCTCGAAATCCCCGTCCTCCGCCTGCTGCTTCGGGCGCACAATCTTCACGTAATAGCCTGCGCCGCAGACTGCAAGAAGGGCGGCCAGGATAAAGATAATGGTCCCGGCGCTGCCTTTCTCCGGCTTTTCCGGCTCCGCCGCTCCCTCCGTCTCCGAAGGTTCCGCCTCCTTCCCTGTACAGCCTTTCAGGTCATTCCTGCATACCGGGCAGGCCGTGTCCACTTCCCCGGCCGCACATTTTTCCGTACAGGCACAGGTTTCCGCAGATGGGATGGAGCCTGCGCCGTCCTCACTGTCCTTTTCCGCCAAAGCCATCAGGTCGGATTCCGTAACGGCATTCAGGAAATATACATTGTTGGAATCCCGTTTCCCATCCACGATCAGGTAGAATACGTTCCCGGCCTCGGTGGTAATGGTGTAAAACTGCTTGTCGCCGTCCTCACCGCCGGCTTCATCCAGCACCGTGCCGGTCCCGTCCGGGGTGAAGGCTCCTTCGGGGACAGAGGACGTGCTTTCCTGTGGGCTGCCGGAGACTCCGTCTGCGGCACTTCCTCCCCCTGTGTCGGGGGCTGTCCCGGCGCCGGCACTGCCGCTGCTGATCCCGGCGCTGTACTGATCGGAGGCTCCCGCATTGCCGCCGGAAGAATCCGCCTGTGCGCCTGTCGGTTCCTGGCCCTGCTGCTGTCCGGCGCTGCTGCCGTTCCCGTCCTGCTCCTTTGTTTCCGGTTCCTTATAATAGGGGTTTGGAAACTTCACGGCCTCTGAACGGTTTCCCGCGTAGTCCACCGCATAGACGCTGACATTCTTATTTCCGCCCACATAATCCTTTAAAGCCACCGACGCCTTCCCGTCCGTAAGGGAATTGACGCGGTTCCCGTCAATGAACACCGCCTCCACGCCGGAATTGTCATCCCTGCTCTCGATCTTCACGTTTTCATCTTCCAGGACAGCCGTGAGCTCCGGCGGCGTCTCGTCCTTCCCTCCTGCCGCAAATGCTGTCATGGGAAAAGCAAAGGCGCCTATGGAGGCCACAAGCGCCAGAAGCTTTATCACTCTTTTAGTCCTCATTCCTTCCCTCCTGTTCCTGTGTCAGCGCCTCCTTTTCCGGCGCCATCTGCCGCGTCTTTAAGAACTCGGCCAGCTCCTGGGGCGTCAGCTTGAAGCTCCTTGCCACCGCCACATAGTCCGTGTTTTCAAGCTCCGTTTTCTGTTTCTCCAGGTCGCGGAGCCTGTCCTGCATGTCCGCGATCTTCCCTTTCGTCTTTTCGATTTCCTTTTCCAGCCTGTCAATCTTAGGGTTCAATCCTTTTACCTCCATTTGTCCTTTTGTAATTAAGTTATATATTTTATCTTTCTTCTTTTGCAATAAAGTTGTATAATTATCCCTTTGCAAATACAATCAATGGCACCACCACCTTTCAATAAAAAAGGACACATCAGCTTTTATTGGCCTTTGCGTCCTAAAACAATTCTTTATTCAATTACTTGCTACTATCTTGTTTTAACCTCATTTTTCATTTTGCATTAAGAATAAGATTACCCTCCTTTGCCTAAATCAGTTCCGCAACATATACTTTTCGATAATCGGTATGGCTTGTATTGTTGGACTATCCGCTCCTATTTCCTTATATTCATCACCCAGTACGCAGACTATTTTATCAGGATCTTTATCTGCACACATCCCTGTTAATTTCCTAAAATTAGCATTTGGCCTAACTGCAATCATGCGAAATTTCTGCTTAATCCATATATGCCTTAAATCCAAATAAGCCAATCCATTTAATGAATCAGAATACACAACAATGGCAGAGATTTTTTCGTATGCTTCTTCCAAAATTCCTAATTTCATCCCTATCTCTTTATTTCTAATTATCCCATTTACAGGATTAACCAACAAAGAGTATGCCTCAAGATAAGCATCTGGAGCAAATTCGCTATAACTCCAATTTATAAATAAGAGATTTAGGTGCTTATCATTTCTCGGAATCTCAAATTTCTCTGTTGCACTATTTATAAAGTCTTTCAATTTTGCCACTCGCGGCATCAAACATTTCATATTGTTTTCTTTACAATACTTTTCTATTTCTGTCCTTCCTTCCTGGCTTAAAAGCACTGTAGGCATCAACTTTCTTTCGTTTATATTTATTTGTGCGAAGCCGGGTGTTTTTACTTCAATATCAACGATTTCATCATTCTTAGAAACTAAACGAACTTCCGGATTCTTTTTTCCATTTAGTTGTGGTTCATATATTTTATCCTTCCAATAGCCGCTGCTACAAAAATACGTTATAACCGAAATCTCAGATAATGCCCTAAAAAATTGTTCTTCACTGTAATTGCTTTTACCCGCTGATAATTGATTCAATACAAACTTTTTTATCTCTTCCTCCCCGAAAATATTACATAATCCCATCATTTTAGTAGAAAAATTCATAAGAAATGTCGGCACAAAATTTCGCTCATCTATAATGGGATATAGCAGCGTATTATCTCTATACGCCTGTTGTTTTCCCAAAAAATCAGACAAACGATTTTCCATTGCTCGTATAAGGAAATTTTCATCAGAAAATTCATCTAGCCATCCATCTTTCCACATATCCTTTATAAATTTAAAAATAATCGTATCATCCTCATATGGAAACTCAGATTCACTTCTTCTGCTCACTTGGCTCTCCTTTAATTCATCTTTCTATGTTATCCGTAACTTTTAAAAATATATTAGTCCACTTTTTTTATTCTTATAAACCATTTTTAAACAAAGTATTATTCAGTTCCACAATCAAAGCCTCTATCAGCTTCTGGTTTCTTTTATAAGATTCTCGTCGAATCTGCACTTTCCTTTTTACATCATTATAAGTAAACTCCTTCCCGCCAGCTTTTTTCTTCTCAAGCGCAACCTCTGTATACCGCCGCCGAATCCATTCTTCCTGAGATTCACACACCTCATCAAAAAATTTCTGCATCTCCGGCAGATATGGCAGCCTTCCATAGATATCATCCCTGTTCAGCCCCGACACTCTTGCCAGCCAGCTGATGTTGACACGTTTCCTATGATCCCCAAAAGCCTGGATTTCAGCATATGCGGCTTTCAGTTCTATAAGCGCCGCCTCTCCCCATTCCTGCCATCTTGGCTTGTCAAATTCATGGGTGAGTTTGCTATGTATCCACTCCGGCTCCTTACGGATCAGCCACTCGTAGGCTCCTGGAACACTCTCTTTAAGGTCTTTGCAGGATAGCACATGCCTTTCCTGTAATTCCTCCATTACACGCATACGGTAATAATCAGTCCTCTCCCTACAGGCATCCACCTTCCATGAAGGGCACCGTTCCTTATACTTTTTACCCAGATCAATACCGTTTTTTCTGGCATATTCTACTATCGTCCGGGTATCTACCCCAAGCCTTTCAGATATTGCCCGGAGCGGCATTTCCTGGTCTGAAAGATATTCCTTTAACTTTTGTTCATACAGAAATCCCCTGTCAGAAATACATGGCTTCAGCAGATATTCTTCAAATGGCTGGTCAGGCTTTGACCTGCGGTACTTCATCCCACAATGCGGACATTCAAACCATGCCCATATCTCATTCCCCATTTTCTGGATATCCGTCCGTTCCGCAACCTCCGCCTTGTAATGGGTACATAAACTGTTAACGCATGGCCATGGCCCGCTTCCATATGGCTGCGTTGGTTTTATTTCCATATCCATGAAATTTCTTGCAGACCCTGCAAAAAATCCCATAAGCAGGATATGGTGCAGCGGCCGGAGGTTAAAGCCAATACTTTCCTGCAAGTACCGCAGCCAGTACAACGGATTCCCGCTATAGGGGAGGATTTCAGAAATAAACCCATCCCCATACATTTTCCTGAAATCATTCACAAACGCTTCCCTGTCACAGATTATCCCTCGGTAGTCTGCATAGCTACGTTCTATCATGCATTCCCTGTATTTACGGCTGATGTTTTTATAACCTCCGAACTCCCTGCCATGCCTAAGAAGCCATGCCGTCTCCCTGGCAACGAAAAAATAGTTTTCTTTATAACGCTGGATGCTTTCTGCATTGTACCTTATATTGCGGAGTACATAGGAAGCCGGGTATATCCTGACCCTCATTTCTTCAAACGGCGCATCACTGTCCCTGATGCGGCAGCCATGTTCCGAGCAGTATACAATTCCTGGGAGCTGGGGTATCCTGTGCCAGTAAGCCTCTCCATATTTGCGGAAGTCCTCTCTGGCGCAGGTGGGGCAGTAGCGCAGGTATTGGCCTGCGGAAACATACTTGCTTTTGCTCATCATCCTGCGCACGGTCCTTTCAATGCCAGACTCCGGTATGCCGCTTCTGATGGCTTCCTCCATCTGCCAGTATAAATCATCTACATGGGAAACTGAATGGTACGGATATGACGTATGGTTGCATATTAAATCCCCTCCGGTAATGCCGCTGTCTGGATCAACCCAATAATCTAATAATTCAAATTTCCTGGGGAAATAGACCGTTGACACCAGCAGCGACCTGTCGCTCCTGAAGAACTTCCGTGTTGCCGCTTCGGGAGAACTAAGCCCGCTCCGCACATAATAGCGGCAAAAAATGCTGTAAAAGCATTCATCCGGGTAGGGCGTCGGAAAAAAGCTGAGCCTCTGCATTCCTACCACTCCATTTCATCAACAGCCCCGCTTTGCCTGAACCCATCATAGCTGTCATTATTACGGATATCCCCTGGCACGTCCTCTGCCGGCACAGCCGTATCTTCCGCAATATACAGCCTGTACGCTTCTTTAAAAGCCTCCCCGACACTGATTGGATTTTTGTGGGAAGCAAGGACTTTCCCTGCAAGCCTTCTCGCCATGGCTGGATCTACTTCGACCTCCATCAGTTTAATGGACGTCTGCTCAAGCACTGTCAGTTTCTGTTCCGTTGTTTTCTCCTGAACTTCTGTTTTCACAGCTTTATATGCGGACAGGTAATCCTCGATATTCACCGGGGCTATATCCTCATATTTCAGGATTCTCTTCTTATCCCCGCTCCTGAGGGCATCCAGCATCGGCTTTACAAGGCTGAGTTTCTTTTCTGCGGCCTTACGGATATCTGGCGCAGAAAACTCTTCTGTTCCATTTGTTATCGCATCAATCTGTACAATGGCATACAGCTTTACAGCGATATCAATGATTCCCTGGCTCTCATCGTAAAGCACATTAGCCAGTTCATCTGTATAGGCAACATTTTTCCCCGTCCATTGGTACCGCCACATGGATTTTACAAAAACATTCCATGCAGCGTCATTCCCCATCCTGTCCCAGATCAGATCCCCCTGGCCGCTTCCCCGCCTTGCCTGCCTGAACTCGCCCTGCAGGATTGACATGGCCTTCGTAGTCCCAATCATGACAACAGGAACGCCGATGGTATTGACAAGCGTCACAAAAAAATTCAGCATCTTGTCAGAACCGCCTCCTTTTGCCTCGCTCAGATGCTGGATCTCATCAATCACGAGTATGCCGACCTGGAACTGCCGAACAAGCTGGGTCATGATAATCAGGAGCATGTCCAAAGCATACCGCCCTTTCGTATACTGCTGGAAATAATCAGTTCCTGCAGCCATATCCAGCACATAAAAGAATTGATAGCAAAGCTGCTTCAGCGAACCGTCATGCGGGCAATCAAGCTTCAGCCATACAAGCTGTGTCAGCGCAAGCGGTTCTTCTTTATATCTGGCATGGATAATCCTCTGCGGATACAGTGACAGTATCCTTTCTACTGCCGTACTTTTCCCAACCCCGGATACGCCTATAATGGTAAAACCGGAGGCTGCCGTTTTCATTCCCTGGATCATGCTGTAACTGCCTTTATCTTTCATAACCGCAAAACCGTCAGCCATGCCCCTGGCATACTCCGATGTAAGCGGGTTCCTGCCCAGATACCCCTGCCGGATGCTCCGGGAAATCCTCTGCTCAATGTCAATGTGCTGCTCCAGCGGCTGGAAATACCGGAACAGCCTGTGTATACAGTGAAGCCTGTATTGTATGTCCAGCTTCCGTTCACCATTATTATAAGCCGCTTTATCGGAGAGCACCCCTATCACCTGTTCCGTAGACCAGATATCCGGCAGTGCCTCAATCAGGGGATTCCCCTGGTATTCAGGAATGATCTGGTTCCGGTATTCTGCTTCCACTGTATAAGGCATCATCTCTGATTTCCTCCTCCACCTGTCGCTGTATCATCCGCATGACCGGGGACATCTCCGGCTGTTTTGCTTCTATTGTAATGTATGAATTACTTTTATCAGGCATCTCTTTAACAAAAGATTCCTGTTTTCGGATTTCTTCCCTCTCGTTTCTGCGGTTGTTACGGATGTTTCTGATCCGTTCCGACTTTGATGCTGTGTTATCGGTTCCCGCCATTGATTCAGCAGAATCCACAATGGATTCTATCTGCTTCCCCAGGTTTACCTTTGCCTCTGTTTCCCTGGCCTTATTCCTTTTCTTTTCAGATTTTTCCTTTTCCTGTTCATAACTGACTTCTCCAAGCTGTTTCCCGGCATATTTCGATTCCCAGTCCACAAGCCCACATTGGATCATATCCTTGCTTTTCGGTTCTTCCACCAGGATAGCGCCCATATCGCGTGGATCATAGCACACCTTTATTTTATACGTCCCTTTCGCTCTCGCTTTTTCAAACCAAAGTCCCCGGCGTGCTTCCTCACTTGAATAGAACAGCCCTTTAAAACGGATCCCTCTTTCCGTTACGCTTGCGCTGCCAGTTGGCATGAGCGCCATACGGATAGTATCCCGTGGAAGGCTCCTAAGGCTGCCTGAACAATAGCGGATGCCAAAATTCCAAAGCTCCAGGGGAATTGCATTAACGCCTATCTGCATCATCTGTTCGCTTTTTTCAAAATAATCCATATAATGGCTGTTATTATAATAAAGCACACAACGGATAATGATTTCTGTGAACTGCCTGATGTCCAGTTTTGCGTCAAGCCGGTAATCATGTCCTCCCCGCTCGCTCATATCTGGAAGCACTTTCCCCGGCAGGAATGGTGTCGCATCCGTATTGATCGTGCGGAAATGCTGTTCAATGATCCCTTTCAAATCTGCCCTGTATGGCGGGGCATTTTCAATGCGGATACCAAGCATTTGAACCAGGTTATCAGCAGATCTGCTCTCCATTTCACCCCTGTCCGCAAGGATTGCAGTTGGTATATGGTGGCACGGCCATTCTTCCTCAGTGATTGTCACTCCGTATGAAGCGCAGTACGCCACTTTATCGCTGGCAGCATTTTCAATGGCCATCATCGCCCCGGCCCAGGACGGCCCTTCAAGGCCGACGTACATCCCGGTGACCATCCTGCTGTAGCTGTCCATGACAAAATACATTACCGGCCTCCCTATGATATCCTTACGGTTAAACTGTGAAACCAGATAGATATCGCCAACTGTTGCGTCAATCTGATACTTTGCGCCCGGCCCCATCAATTGATAATCGGATCTGCCTGTGATTGCCCGTCCTGTCAGCTCAAACTTTGCATCTCCTCCCCGTTTCTGTGCCTCCGTTTTCTCATCCCGGTTCTTCCGGTACCAGTATTGGAACTGATAAATGGAGGGGATTTGATCCGCTGGCAGAAGCCTCAAGCACTCCTGCCCATCCGCACCTTCCTCTGATACTGAATAGTAATCCCCCAGCATCTTTTCATAAGCAGCTTTCATGCTGGCTCCCTTACGGTTCAGGTAATATTTCCTGATAGCAGATTTGAAATTTTTTACATCTTTTTCTGTAAGGATTTTCCCAAATCCTCCCTCATGGACTACCGGACGACCCAGCTTTTTATTGGCCTGTGTTTTCTCCCCCTTCCCACAGTTCCTGTAATCCTGAAGGAATGCGTTTGGCGTTTTCCCTCTTTTCCAGTATTTAATAATGTAGCGGTATAAGTTGGTTTTTGATTTTCCATTCTTTTCCGCCGCTTCTGCCAGCAGTTCGCCCCTGCGCTTCCGTTCGTATATATCCGGCTCGCTTTCAAGAACCGGTTTTAGGATACGCCACCACTCATCCCTTTGTTCCATAGCCTCTACGGTCATATTTATGTCACGGAACGTAATCGGGTCATCCACAGATGTGATTATGCCATCCGCCAATCCTCCCACTACTTTCTTGCAGTCAAACTTTACAGGGATTCCATTCATCCTTCCATCAACAGGAATCCAGTACCCGTATTCCTGTCCAGGTGAAATCCATAATACCCTGTATAGCTGTTCTTCGTCATTGCAGTATAAAACCTCATTTACAAAAATATTCCGTTCCATTACATTCCTCACGCCTTGGCTCTGTCAGATTAATCTGCTTGTTTAAATCGACCGCAATTAGCCCGTCCCGTATTAGGAGCTTAAACAATGCTATGCCAGCGCCTTTCTCAAGGCCATGCATATGCTCCACATGCATGGCAATAGCTGCAACAGTCGATTTCCCGCCACAATACATTTCCAGAAAAAGTTCTCTGCATTCCTGTTCCACTTTTTTGTCTTGTATCAGTTTGGCAAAGTCATTTCCGGAACATATCCACTCGATATTTCTGATCTTCGTCCTTGGAAGTTCGTGTTCCGTCACCACCTTCCAGTCAATCCCTCTCTTGAACCAGTACCGTCTTTCTATTTCAAGCTTTTCCTTTACCCGCCGTTTCTTAAGCTCCTCCGATGGTTTGATAGACCTCGCAAGATATCCGCTGTGCGTCGTAATCATGAAATCTGTCGTCATCACATATGGAAAACCGCTGATATTATCATAAGGATAGGATATTCCACAGCTGTCAGCAATCCCAATGGCATCCGATATATCGCTAAGCGGAAACTGCTCCCTGATGTCCGTTGTTTTTTCAGACCAGTCAATCAAGTAAAAATACCATAACTCCAAGTTGGATACCAGATGGTGTACCCTGCCAGTAGTACGACCTTTTACACGGGAAACGATGCCTTTTGACGGGAAATCCTGGATTTGAATCCATGGCACATATTCTGAAAGTTCCCCCTGGCCTCTCCCTTCTGCCAGGTATCTGCGGTATTTGTTTTCATTCCAAGTTCGCATTCTCTTTGGCATAGGCACCATCCTTTTATCAATCTTTATTACAAAATCGACATATATTATCCAACTTTATTTCAAAATATTATCCTGCGCAAATATTATACATCTTTTTTACAAAATATCCAACAATATTACCGAAAATATTCAACCTTTTTACATTTAGACACCATTCTTTTAAGGCAGACGGCCAAAGGTATAGAAATGGCTCTGCCAGTAGCTTGTATTGATATTTGCGTAAGAGATCGGGTCGCCGCAGTGGATCATCATTCCATTCCCCACATAAATCCCCACGTGGCTTGCGCCGCTGGTGTTGTAGGTGCCCTGGAAGAAAACCAGATCCCCCGGCCTTGCGTCCGCGCCTGACACAGGGGCGCATACCCCCAGAAGCCCGTTTGCCGTCAGCCTCCCGAAGTTCCAGCCGCTGTGGTTGACTACCCATGACACATATCCTGAACAGTCAAAGGATGTGGAAGGGCTCGCACCGCCCCATACGTAAGGATATCCCAGATACTTCTCCGCCTCTGCGATCATGGCTGCAAACCGTTCATCCGAAAGCGCCTCCGGCGGTATGTCATAGTGCAGGTAATCTCCCCCGCCGCCCGGTCCTGCCGTTGGAAGGCGCCGCTCACTGTTGTCGCCGGTCTCCGCAAAATACAGGGGGTTCAGATACTGCCCGTCTGCCAGGACCTCCAGGTGCAGGTGCGGACCGGTGGAATTGCCGGTGCTGCCGACCCTTGCGATCACATCCCCGGCCTTTACCTCCTGGCCTGCCGAAACAAGGATCTGCGAACAGTGCCCGTATTTGGTCGTCAGGGTATGTTCCCCGTAGGCCCTGCCTTCGACTGCCACACACAGCCCGTAGCCTCCGGCGTTCCCGGCCAGCGTCACCCGGCCGTCATGCCCGGCTAAAATGTCCGTTCCCTGGGGCATCCCGATGTCAACCCCGGTATGGTAGTCCTTTCCCCCGCTGATGGGATGTACCCGGTAGCCGTAGCCGCTTGTGACATAAGGGAGCCAGTTGGCCGTGCCGAACACATTCTCCACATACTGCCGGCATCCTTTGGTGGAAAGCAGGATTTCGCAGATTTCCTTCTGCCCGCTGTCCATCCGGGATACGATCACGTTCCCAAGCGGTGTCGCAGACAGCTTCACGTTCAGGATATGCCACTCATAAGGCACTTCAACCTCTGTTTCCTCCCCCGTCTCCGGATCTGTCTCTGTCTCGGTGCGGTAGCGAGTCTCCGTTTCCTCGGTATAGCTAAGGGAATACTGCGCGCCAAAAAGCTCCTGCAGCACGCCTTCAATCTCCCCGTAAGAAAAATCCTGGTACACGGAAGTAAGGAACCCCATCAGTTCAAAAGGGTCATGCTCTATGGCTCCAATCTGGTAGCGGTATTCGTCATAGCCCGGCCGGTCCGTCTCCACCCGGTTTATTTCCATCTGCAGGTCTGTCTCCCACTCCGTATAGGCAAGCTCCGCCCGGTCAATGTCCCTGTCCTCCGCCAGATAGGAGGAAGCCGCGATACTGCCCAGGCTCCCGGTCCCCAGATTCGAGAAGGAGGAGATCAGGGAAGCGAGCAGGAAAAACAAAAGGAGCAGGAAAAGCAATATGGCGCAGATGACCGGATGGCGCTTTGCCGCACGGACGATCCCCATTGCGATCCGTTCCGTGGTGACGGCGGTATTCTTTGCCATCTTCCCGGCTTTCTGCGCCTCCCGTGCCGCTTTTGCATACTGGCGTTTCAGTTTCTTCTTCTGCCACATCCGGGCCAGAAGGTTCTTTTTCAGTTCCGGCCTCTCATGCAGCGTCTGCCGGTAAGCGGCGTTTGCCTTTGCCCGCATGGATTTCTTCTGCAGCTTCTCCACCCTGCGGTAGGTTGCCGTCTTGTGGCGGTACCAGGCGGTGCGTGCCCCGGCCTCACCCACAAGCTCCGTCCGGTGGGCCGCCTTGACCCCCACGTTTTCATTCTCTGCCTCATAAACTTTTTTGTGCGCATACCCGACAGCGGCATTGGCGCCGGCCTTTACCGGGCGTAAGGGTGCCGGCCCTTTGACATGCGCCCTCTGTGTCTTTGCCTCCTTTTCGACTTTCAGGCGTTTCTTTGCTTTTCCGGTATCGGGGTCAGAGGCTGTCTCCATCCGTAATTTCTTCCGTGAAGGCAGCCGTCCCTCTGCCCGGTCCAGTTTCCTCTCCGTCTGCTCCGCCTTTCTTTCCGCCTTTAAGAGCTTTTTGTCTGTCTGCTCCGGGGGCAGCTCGTCGGCGGTAAACTCCAGCTTGGAAGGCTTCTTCTGCCCATCCCCGGCCGCCTGTTCCTCTGCCTTTGCCTCCTTCTGGAATCTCTGCTGGTATTTGCTGCCGTGCTGCTTTACGGTATGCCCGGATTCCTCCTGCCTGCTCCGGGAATCCCGCCTGCTGCCTGCCCTTGCCGGTTCCTCCCTAAAAGGCGTGTCAGGCTTTGCCGGTTCCCCGTGGTTTGTCTCCTTATTCCCATTGCCATAAGAAGGAGCCTCATGGAGAGGCATATCCGCCTCCCACACCTCCAACTCTTTCCGGTCCGTCTGCTCCGCGTGCATCTTCCGGCTCTGATCCTGCCGGCGTCTGTGTGCGCTTTCTCTGGTATCCGGCATGTCCGGCTCCCGGCGCAGGTCATAATCCCGCGGTGCCGTACTTTCCGCCGTCGTATCTGCCGGCTGTTCCGTATGCGTCCTCCGGCTCTGCCGGTGCCTGTGTGCATCTTCCCTGAAAGCCGGCTCCCCCTGCCCCCAGTGCAGGTTATACTCCCGCGGTGCCGTTCCCTCCGGTGCTGTATCTGTCTGAATTTTCCCGGCCGCATAACCGGCTTCTGCACCATGCGTCATATCCGTATTTCCTGTCGGGAAATCTGCCGCCGTAAAGCCGGCTCCGCCAGAGCCTGTGCCAGTCTCCATGCCGGCATACTCTGTCACGGGGCTGCCCGCCTGATCCGCCTGCATTTCCCGGCCCTGGTTCTGCCGGCGCCTGTGCGTATCTTCCCCGGAGGCCGCTCCCCGGCGCAAGTCAAAATCCTGTATGCCGCGCCCTTCATCTGCCCTGGTATCTGTTACCGGTTTCCGCGCCGGCTGCCGGCCCCTGCTTTTCCGTTTCTGAAACTCTCTGTCATGGGATATATCCATCACCTCCAATCTGTTAATAAGCAGCCCCGATATAATCCAACACCTCGCCGCACCCCAAACGGTTCATACAAAAATCATACTGTTTCGGATGTGTGTCGGCCATCTGCTCAAAGCGGTTTGGTCGCCTTTCCAAATGTACACCGAACATGCAGAACATACACCCGGTACGTTCCGCTCCGGTTGTGACAAGCCTGCCCTTTTTCTCCCTGATTTCCCCATAAACATCAGAGGCGTAGGGAATCCCGGTATATTTCAGGTATTGGAGCACATCCTGTTCCAGCCAGAAGGAAATCGGCTGGGAGGACGGCTTTTTCTTCATATAGGCATTGCAGCCGGACATTAAGTACGCCCGTTTCCGGCGCACGCTCTCGCAGGCCATCGTCCCGATGATCGGGGAGCAGCCTGTTTCCCTTGTGAAGTGGTCCAGCGGAAGCTCCTTCATCACATTGCAGCACTGGTCGGAAATCAGAAAAGGCGCATCCAACAGATACGCCCATTTGACAAACCGCTGTGCAAATTTAGATTCGGAGCCGTCCCGGTTTTTCCCTTGAAGGTGCATCTGCGCCCAGACAGCCCCCTTTCTGGCATAATAAATCCGCCGTGCCACCTCCTTTGAGATTACCGGATAGCCGTAGGTTTCTATCACTTTCAGGAACTGCATTTTGGGACGCAGCCAGACAACGTTAGGGACCGTCTTTACAAATGCCCGGATTTCCGGGTATTCCAGTCCGGTGTTGACAAAAGCCGCCGTTATATCAGGAAATGCGCGGCGGGCCAGATCCAAAAGCACCGTGGAATCCTTGCCGCCTGAAAAAGAGACTGCTACTTTCCCTTTATAGTGCAGATACCATTCAATGATCTTCGCCTGCGTGACCTGTATCTTCCTTTCCAGCGGCCACGCCTGCATGGTGCTTAAATCCTGCTGCGTATAGAAACTCATACACCGCCTTCAGCCACTTCATCCGGCCGGGTCGTCATGATCTTATACAGCGCCGTGTCCTTCGGGAAATGGTCCACGAATGGGATAATCACATTCCCGAAAAACAAAAGCCCCTCGCCGGGGCCGGAATGTGTCACATAGGAAAGCTGGTGCGGTGAAATCCCAAGCTGCCTTGCCAGGATCTGCCGGTCTCCCTGCGCCTGGTTCAGCATGTAGATAAAATCGCTGTTCTCGAAGATGTTCTCAATCTCCCGCGAGGACAGCAGATCCTTTACGTTCTGTGTAAGCCCGCTGGGAATCCCACCCCACTTCCTGAACCTTTTCCAGATCTCCACGCTGAAACTCCCTGTCTGCCCTTTCAGCAAAAGGTGAAATTCATCAATATAGAACCAGGTTGTCCTGTGCTTTGACCGGTTGGCCGTGACACGGTTCCAGACTGCATCCTGCATGATAAGAAGCCCGATCTCCTTTAACGCCTTTCCCAGAGATTTGAGCTGAAAGCACAGGACACGGTGCTTATCCATCTGGATATTGGAACGGTGGTTGAATACATTTAAAGAGCCGTTTACATAGATTTCCAGAGCGGTTGCAATGTTCTGGGCCTCCGGCTCGCCCTGCTCCCTCAAAAGCCCGTACAGGTCTCCTAAGACCGGCATTTTCTCCGGGCGCGGGTCCTGCAGGTACTCCCGGTACACCAGCCGCGTGCAGCGGTCAATGATGGTTTTCTCAATCGGGGAAAGCCCCTCCTTGCCCCCGATGATAAGGTCGCACAAAGAAAGGATAAAATCACTTTTCAGCGTCACCGGGTTTTCGTCATCCGAATAGTCCAGGTTAATGTCCATCGGGTTGATATAATTGGCAGAGTTTGGCGAAATATCAATGACCTTCCCTTTTTCGCCGAACCGCTCCACTAAAGGCCCGTACTCATTTTCCGGGTCCGCAATGATGATGTCGTCCTCCGTCAGAAGGAACACATTGACAATCTCACGCTTGGCTGAGAAGGACTTGCCGCTGCCGGGCGTTCCTAAAAACAGGCCGTTGGGGTTTTTGTCAAGAGGAACTTTTCAAGGGATGGGAAAAATCAGGCGGGAAAAGCCCTGTGGACGGTTAAAAGCCGTTTTCGGGGGTGGGTAGTATAAAACCCTTACCCTGCCCGCGCCGGGGCTTGGAGCGCCCCAGGAAGCCCGTATTCATGCGGGTTCGGGGGCTGTGCCGCAAGTCTAAATCTCCACGCCCGCCGGTTACGCATTTGCCCTTATTCTGTTCTTTGGGAGAGGCCGGGGGCGCGGGGGCAGAGCCACCGCAAAACCTACCGACAGCCGCCGCACCAGTGCAGACGGTTTTGCCGTTAGAATGGAGCGGACGAAAGCGGGGAGCAGGGTTGTCAAATCCTGTTCCCCGTTTTCGGCGGCGAAATGGCAACGGCAAAAATCCAGACGGTCAAGGGGAAAGGGTGGAGATTTTTTGCGGAGCAAAAAATACTACTCGTCCCTTGACGGTCTGGATAGTCGGAACGGATATAGAACAGAGATTGTTTTTAACGGGGAGATGTGCTATACTGGAACCGAAAAAAAGATGAAAGTGGGCGGCTGGTACTTCCCGGAGGTATGTATGGCAAAACTAAAATCAATCGTCTTTGTAGCGGGGGTGATGCTCCTGATTTTAGCGGCGGCGGTGGGCTATCTCTCCATTGAAGAATTGTTTACTATGCCCTCCGCTGACAGCTACACGGATAGAGGCGTTTATACATTTGTCCCCTATGAGGTAGCGTCCGAGCAGGTAAAGAACACCAGCGCAGACAGCCGGGATCGGCGTATGCACCCAACCAAAACCGTTTACATAGTTTGCTATCGTGACATAGGTGGGAGCGGCTATCGGTGGAAAGAGCGGGCAATCACCCCGGAAATGGGACAGGCGGTAGTGGATGCGGGGGCCACTGTGGAGCGGCGGGTGCTCAGTATTCCAGACCGCAGCACTTACATCACAGTGGAACCCGACCAAACTGCCGAAAGCTACACCGATGGGTTACGGAAAAAGTACATCGTTACTTTGAACCTATCGGCAGTTTATATCCTGCTGTATGCGGCGGCGTGGTGCTTGATATGGCGTAAGAATAGAAAAAAGAAAGTGGGTACAGCGTGAAAGTAAAATCTATGTTTTGTACTTTTCTATTACTCTTATTACTGCTCCTGCTGTCGGGATGCAGTATAGGCGAAGAATTGACGGAGTGGGCTGCTGGAAAAGCAAACGACACTTTGGAAGTCATCGGCGGCGGTGTTCAAGAGGCCCTTGACGATATTCACAATGCCGAGCACCAAGGCGGCCCGTTTGAAAACAATCTGGAGTCTGCGCGGGCATATTTGCTGACACAGTTACAAGAAAAATATGGGATAGAATTTACTATTGTCGGTGACGAGGATTTAGAAAACTACGGGCCGTTTGCCGGGGCCACTTATACCTGCGATGTTGCGCCGATAGACGCGCCGGAGCAGGTGACAACCGCTCTTGTATCTCAGACAATGTATCAAGATGTCCGGGACAATTATGCTGTATATTTCTTCAAGGAAGAAGCGGAGGCAAAAGCAATTCAGTTATGTACGGAAACGGAATATGTGCAGTCCTATGAGATAGCACTTGAAATGCCGCAGACCGCAAAAACATGGAGTGCCGAGGATGGCATAGGCGATTTTCTTCAAACAAGCGATGCCTACTTGAATATGAAAGTATACTTTGATGCAGGGAAAAGCGATGAAGAATATGCCAATCTGATTTTAGACTTTTTAGAAAAGGCTTACAGATTGAACGCAAATGTAACATTGAGTATTTTAGAAGCAGAAAATGATTATATTTTTTGGGAGAAACTCAATGTACTTACTGAAACGCCGCCGCAGTTGCCTACAAAAGAAGAAATTATAGAAGACATGGAAATCGCCCGTATGATGATGTAACTACCTGGGACAAGTGCGTCAAAAGCGCAGATGAGGCGGGCGTACCAATCGAATGCCACAAGGAAGTTCAGCCGGTTACGCATTTGCCCTTATCCTGTTCTTTGGGAGAGGCCGGGGGCGCGGGGGCAGAGCCACCGCAAAACCTACCGACAGCCGCCGCAGTAGTGCAGACGGTTTTGCCGTTAGAATGAAGCGGACGAAAGCGGGGGGCAGGGTTGTCAAATCCTGTTCCCCGTTTTCGGCGGCGAAATGGCAACGGCAAAAATCCAGACAGTCAAGGGGGGAGAGTGGAGATTTTTTGCAAAGCAAAAAATACTACTCGGCCCTTGACGGTCTGGATAGACGGAACGGACATAGAACGGGGATTGTTTTCAGCAGGGAGATATGCTATACTTGGGTCAGCAAACTAACCGACAAATCGGGGGACAAAACATAAATGGATTATTTAGTAAATGGCTGGAATAAGTATAATTTTTTCTTATCACCGAACAAGTTAGAGAAGATTTTATCAGAATATCATTTGGTCATTTTTGGCGCACATGTACCTGTTGATTATACGGAATCCAGTTTGCAAGAATATTTATCCGCATATAGCAACTTATATGATTTGCTGTTTTCCGGAAAAAAAATTGACTGGGAAAGAGATTATTCTCTCTTTTTACAGCGGGGAATTACATCGGATTTAGCAAACTGCATTTATGGGAAGTTACATATGTATGAGGGAAAACAATACAAACGCGCTGATTTCAATGAACCAGTAGTAGGAATTTCTCCCGTGGCGCTGTGGCTCAATTTAGGGGAAGATAGAATGCTGCATTGTTCCACGGCCTATTCTTATTCTTTTTGTTCGGAATATTACATGGGTGTGCAGCTGCAATATCCCAAAACAATCCAATACAAGATCGATGGCGGATACGAACCCTTAAAAACCACAAAAGGATTAAAAACCTATCAAGATTTTGAAAAGCTCAAAACATCAATCAAAGAGGTTTCTCATATCCTGACCATCAAAACAGCAGATGGATTTGAACGGAGAACGACGATTTGGGTTGACGACGTAGTGAAAAGCAAGTTAAATACATGTTGGTCATTTCAGCAAAACGGCATAACTGTTAAATAATTAAAGAAAATTTCCTATTTATCGAATAAGTGAAAAATTGAAACAGGGCGGCGGCAATCTATCCCCGCCGCCCTGTCCGTTACCGCCCCATATCCTGCGCCCTGCGGGGCTGCTGCTCCCGCTGTTCCTGACGCAAGATGTTGTAAACGCTCCTGCGGATTTGCTCGGCTTCTTTCACCTCCCCTTTCAACACAAGATACCGCCGGTTGAGCGTTTTCCGTTCGGCGGTTAGCTTGGCATACTCCGCTTTCCATGCCTTTACCGGCAGGGCGGTCTTGCCGTTCATCACGCCTTTCAGATAGTCGTGCGCCGCCGTGAATAGGATTTGCTCGGCCTCGGTCAGCTTCTTTTTTCCCTTATACTTGAAATAAATGTCGGCTTGCTCGATGTGCTTTTTCAGAGTGCCTAACCGCCGGTCAATGGGTTTCAGTTTGTGCTGAATGTCCAGTTGTTCCCCTATCATGGACTTGAATTTTTCATCAAGCCCCGCCATATCCAAGATGTTGTTGGCTTGCAGGAAGTTCAGCATTTTCGCCGCATCTTTGAGATTATAGAGCGATTGGGAAACCTGCGATTTTCCCTCCCGCGCCCTGCGTGACAGGATGCCCTGGATATAGTCGGCAAGGGTGGGCGGCTCGGTGTTCTCCTGTTCCTCTTTCAGCCACTTTTGCAGCTTGGAGATACGCGCCTTTAACTGCCGCAACTTCTGATTTGTCACTTCGATTTCCCGGTTCAGATCGCCGCGCTCGGTGCGGATACCACGCTTCTCCATAGCGGAAGCGGCAACGCCTAAATGGACGGTGGGTATCTGGTCGATGCCCTGCCGCTCATAACTGCGGTGGTCGATGCGCTCGGCGTGTCCGTACTGCTCCAACGCCCGGTTGCAAAGCTGCGCCCACGCCGCCCGCCATTCCTCGGCCTTGGTCTGCTCGTTCCAGTCGGTGGCGGGGATGGCTTTGCATTTGTACTGCCGCTTTTTCGGGTCATAGATTTTCTTGCCCTGCGGGTCAAGAATGTACTCCTTTTTCTGCTTCGCTCCCCATGCGCCGTCCTGCTGGATGGGGCGCATTGTCAGCATGATATGGGCGTGGGGATTGCCGCCGCCCGTGTCGTGGATGGCAAAGTCGGCGCACATTCCCGCATTGACAAACTGCTCTTTTACATACTCGCGGACAAGAGAAATGCCCTGCTCCCTTGTCAATTCATGGGGCAGAGCAATTTCAATTTCTCTTGCAAGCTGGGCGTTTTTCGCTTTCTCGATTTTCTCCACCGCATTCCACAAAACCGCCCGGTCAGAGAAAGCGGCGGGGGCGTGGCCGGGGAGTAAAATCTCGGTATGCACAACGCCGCCCTTGTGGGTGTAGTCGTGGGTTTCCCCGTCAAAGTCGTTGGTGAGTTTCTCCCCCGCCCGGTAAGCGGCGGCGGCAACGGCGGACTTGCCCTTGCCGCGGGATATGATTTTGATACTGCAATGGTAGATTGCCATGGGCTGTCCTCCTTGTATAATGTATTTAGGTTGTTCAAGGGATACCTATAAACCCTCAGACCTGCTTCTTTACATCTCCTGTCT
>RAYB01000044.1 GCA_003669055.1 bacterium 1XD21-70 | reverse complement strand
CCAAAAAGTACACATTTTGGGAATCCCTTTTTATCTTCACAAAACAAGCCGATCCTGCAAACATTCAGCCGTTTTCTCTCCGCCAAATGGCCACGCTGCAATCCCGGTACATTAAAATTGCTGTCCCCAATTTTATAACGGGATCACCCGCCTTCCCCCCTTTTCCCTGCCTTTCGGTAAAACGATGTTGTGGGCATATTGCACAGCCTGGCAGCTTCCTGCCCGGATATCTCCCCCTGGTACCAGCGCCTGCTGACCATCCCGAAGTTATCCGGAAGCGGTGCCTGGGGCCTGCCGAAACGCACGCCCCGCTGCTTTGCTGCCTCAATGCCTTCCTTCTGGCGCTGCCGGATGTTCTCCCGTTCATTTTCTGCCGCAAAGGACAGAACCTGCAGCACGATATCGCTCAAAAATGTCCCCATCAGGTCTTTTCCCCGGCGCGTATCCAAAAGCGGCATGTCCAGCACAATAATATCCACCTTTTTTTCTTTCGTCAGCAGCTGCCACTGCTCCAGGATCTCGCGGTAATTCCTGCCCAGCCGGTCAATGCTCTTGATGTACAAAAGGTCATCCGGTTTTAGTTTTTTTAATAAGCGATGGTACATCGGCCGCCTGAAATCTTTGCCAGACTGCTTGTCCATATAAATATTTTTTGCAGGTACCTGTGCCTCGCCAAGTGCCAGCATCTGCCTGCTCTCATTCTGTTCCCTTGTGCTGACCCGCACATAACCATATGAATTCTTCATTCCCGGACCTCCTTTGTCTTTTCCGGCCTGCCCAAGGATCTTCCATGGACAAGGGATATGCTGCCTCCCCTGTCTGTCAAAGATAATATTTACTGAAAAAGGAAAACGGCCTGGCTCATGCATCTCTCCCATGGCCAGGCCTCTAAAACACACATAATAAGTATTTTTCCGTTTTTTACAACAAAAAGGCAGACTTTTCCATGATTATCCATGATATCGTCTGCCTTCGTTTCACGTCAATACAAAGCGGAATTGTTGTCTTCTATTCTATATCCCTGGCTCTCTCCACCGTAAACCAGAACTCCACGCCCTCTTCTACATTTTCCACCCCGCAGTTCTGATGGTGGGCATCCATGATTGCCTTCACGATAGAAAGCCCGATCCCGCTGCCCCCGTATGACCGGGTGCGCGCCTTGTCTACCTTATAAAATTTCGTCCACAAATTGGGGATGTCCTCCTCGGGGATTGCCTTCCCGGTATTGTAGACCATCACCTTCACAGTATCCTGCCCGCATTCTGTACGGATACGGATTATCCTCTCGCCGGACAGATGGTTCATGGCATTGTTCAGGAAATTGGTCACAACCTCTTCAATCTTAAACTCATCTGCCATCACATACAATGGCCCGCCTGCTTCCCAGGCTACCTTTGCTTCCTTTTGCTCTAAGAGGATCCGAGCAGAATTTAAAAGGTCATGGATCAGTTCATGGATGTCAAACCGTTCCGGCACCGGTGTATCGCTGCCAAATTCCAGTGCACTCAATGTAAGCAGCTGCTTTACCATCTGGTTCATCTTCCCGGCCTCATCCATAATCACCTCGCAGTAATAATCCCTGCTCTCTTTATCCTCGCACATCCCCTCCCCCAGCCCCTCAGCGTAGCCTTGGATCAGCGCAATCGGGGTTTTTAGTTCATGGGACACATTGGCAATAAATTCCTTCCTCATCTCGTCGATCTGGATTTTTTCTTCAATATCATGCTGAAGCTGCCAGTTCGCCTGTCTCAGGGCACCGATAGTTTCCTTAAGCTTGTCCGACAAGGTATTCATACTGCGTCCCAGCACACCGATCTCATCCCGGGAAGTCCCTTCATATTTAATGTCAAAATCCAGTTCCGACATCCTTTCTGACAGCGCCGCCAAATGCATCAGAGGTTTCGTCACCTGGTTGGTGACAAAATACATCAGGATACAGCCGAATACCAGCGCCACCAGCCCGACATATGTCGTGAAACGGTTCGTCAGGGCTACGCTTTCCCGGATGCTGGCCAAGGGCATGGACATGATAAACAGGGTCTGGTTGTCTGACAGAAACCCCCAGCTTTCCATGTAACTCGAATGGGAACGGAAATCAAAATTGGTCTCTATCATATAATTCTCATGTTTTTTAAGGATAACCCCATGCCGCCTGCCGACCCCCAGCACGTATTTTTGTACTTTCTGTACCAGGTAGTCACTATCCCTCCCGTCTCCCAGCACGGTCGTGCCGGTATTGCTGTCAATCAGCACCATATTGATATTATTCTTATCCCCATAATCGCGGATCAATCCCAGCAAGGTACGTTCCTTTGCCTCATTATTGGCACCGTAGCTATCCTCGTCCGCATTTTCCCTTGCCTCCCACTCATTCTGTAGTTCCTTTGCAATCACCTCGCTAATGCTGGACGTATCGCCAGCTTTTTCCTGCACAAGGGTGTCGATGTCAAGGTAAGCAGCCTCCATCTCCTTGCGCTTCTCATCAATATAATACTTTTCCAGCCACCAGTTGTTGATCGCCCAGGCCACAAGCAGCACTGCCGCCATCAGCCCGGCAAAAATCAGCATGATCCGGTGGCGGATGGAACTCTTCAAAGGGCTTTTCATCTATCCGGTCACCTCAAATTTGTAGTTCATTTTCACTCTTACTTCTATTCTTTTATATCACTTATTTTCTATTATTTCCACCTATTCTTCACTATTTCACATAATCTACATAATTTCCCATAAGGTTTCTTCCGGCGCGGTTTCCCTTATTTCTTCTTTTTTCTGCATCTATATGCTAACGCTGGTATATGTATGTACATAAACGCGGCAGTGCAAGGAAATATCCATTACGTAATGCTTATTTAAGGAAATTGCCGTCTAGACAACGCCTTATTTAAACCTCCCGGCCTGCCCTCGCTTTTATTCTCCATGTTATATCCTATGGGGTAATTCATTGCCTGTTCAAATAAACCCTCAAATACTGCCGCACAAACAATGCTTTTCCTGGTAGGTACCTCCATATCGTCTTTGGAGGGTAGGAAACAATATGGAAGGCGGCGGCTTTGAAATGGTTACTTTCAAAGCCGCCGCAAGTATGCCAGCATCTTCCTCAAACAGTTGCCCCATAAAATTTCTTTCAAAAGCCTTTTTTATCGCATCAGCGGTTTGTTCACTTGCCAGCTGCGCCCAAAGGCATCTTTCCCCTCACTTTTTTGCAAAACGGTTCATAAAGAAGTCGGTAAAAGCCGCCAGTTCATCATCCTGCGCCACATAAACATACAGTTTTTCATCTTCCAGCCAGTCATAAGCATTGATGCCGATATAGCCCTTTTTGTCCGGATAAATGATAAAGGCATCTGTCGGGTACTTATTCCGATATGCTTTTAAAATTTCAGGACGGCGGTAGTAAGTCGGATCACCACAGCCGGAAAGATCGGGAACTGTGGGAACAACCACAATCGTCTGGCTGTCCTCATTCCAACCGACTATTAAATTTCCGATTTTTGTTTTGCTCCCGTGAACAAACCCATAATTGAAGCGGCTCACATCCTCGGTATATCCGAAAATCAGCCTATAATTGTCCCCATCTTCTACAACCTGATTGAATAGAGTGCGCATTTTCCTTGCGTTTGCGCTGCTCTTTTCCATGTCAATTTCGGGTCCCTTAAATAATTTGCCAAAAAATCCCATGGTCTTTTCCTCCTAAATGTTTAGATGTCTTTATATGAAATCCGGATAAGGCATAGAGAAACAGCCCCTCCGTCAATCTCGTATAACGTTTCCGGCTCTGTATCATCTTTAGTCACCAGCGCTCCTAAATAAGGGCAAAAATTTAAATTTGTTTTTATTTTAACTGAAAGGAAATCCGCCTGAATATAACAGCGAAACATAATATTCTGACGGACTTTCCCATTCCTATCACTCATGGCATGGGGCTTGTTTTCAATTTCTCCAAGGCATCCACAATCGCATCCAGTTGAAAATCAACCGTTTCATCAGCGGCTTCAGGGATAAACAAGGGAAGCGTATCAGGGATCGCCCTGCGTACAATCATTGCTGTCAGGCTTAAATTAGTAAATAAATGGATCCTTGCCGTGTCTGCCTTTATCCCAAAGTTTTCTAAAATTTCTCCAAAAAGACGAAATTGCTTTTGGCGGAATACGTGATAGCTTTCCTTTGACAGACGCTTGAAAATGAGTTGCTGTTCTTCAATTGTTAAAACAGCAATTCCATTTTTCTCTCCATAACAACAGGCGCAAAGAAATTGTTTTACAGCGTCACGCCAGCTCAAAGCAGGGTCAGCCATTAGCTTTTTCACATACCCAATTATTTTAGGCTGTTGCAGGTATAGCGTTTCAACAATCAAATCTTCTTTTGTTGGAAAAAAAGAATAAAAGAAAGTTCGTGATATACCAACCCTTTTATATATTTGTTCCACGGTTGTATGCTGTATTCCCTGCTTTGCCATTAGTTCAAGCCCAACTGAAACAAGCGCATCCCTGATACGTTCTCTATCTTTCTCAGAATAAGCCACCTTTGGCACAACGTCACCCCCACCGCCCTAAAATAAAAACAAATTTTAAAATTAATTTTTATTTTAGCACATCAAATAGGATTATACAAGAGTGAATTGCCATAGGCCTGATATTTTCAAAGGCTGATGCTTTAGGGTACCCGCACGTTTTAGCTTCTTTATTTTTAATTGAGAAATATCGATTATTTATTTTCTCATTCAGATTCTTCTCTGTATTCAAAGACAAACCACTTTTCATTCATATAAATCTCTATTGTATCGTCTGCTCCATACTGATAACCAAATCCACTTCCAAAATTAGACTGATTATCTTCTGTTGGTATTTCAGTTCCATCAACAGTTGACGTTATTTCTCCATCCATATTTCCACAACGCCAGTCGATCGTGCTTTCTTTCCCCGTATCATAATATAATTTACCATTCACTCTTACCATAGGGATTCTGTCATACATTGCATCAGCTTCTTCCTGTTTGAGCAGCTGCTCTTCATCCAAGTCCAGTCCCAGCATATTTCGTAAATTGCTTATGTATTCCGGGTCTTTCACCATATCATCCGTGACCATATAGCTGGAAATGGGATTCTGCCATGGAATCACAAAAATATCTCTGTCGTCTATGTCAAAGGCAGACAGAATCAATGCCATTTCCTCTGGTGAAGCACCTTTTAATGCCATTATCTCTTCCAAAGTTTTCTGACGGTTGGTTCCCTGCATCAGCCCAAAACGATAGTCATCCTCTGCCATCTGCCAAGCATAAACCTCCAGCCCCTTGAAGGTTCCAAGCTCAAAGTATTCTGGGTATTTCTCACGCAATTTATCTATTTCAGGAGAATTCCACTCATATTCTGATTCAAGACCATCGGAAATATGCGTGACATTTACTTCTGAATTTGTGTTTTTTCCACATGCACACAACACAATTGAAACAAGACTGCATAAACAAACAATACGGTATAATTTCTTTTTCATGGCTATTCTCCTCAAAAATATATTTTATATCATACTATATTTTACTGCATATTACAATGCAGGGTAAATAGTCGGAATTGTTTCTGACTACTCCCCATCGTCTGACAGTCAAATAAGCCTGCCGACTGATTGCTGATAGGCTTATCAAATAATCCCGCAATTTAAAATTCATAGAATATTAAAATCACCAAAACGCATTATTATACAATCTAAATGCATATTTATAGTCCGATTTTCAATGGGTACACAATTCCGAAAAGAGAGAAAGAAATAAGCATCCCGACCGCCTAAAGTGAGGATGCTTTTTTACCATGCTGAAACGTTTATCATGCTTTAAGCAAATCCCTTTTTACGGTATGAACCGGCACGCCAGTATCTCCATTTTTAAATTGAGAAATATATGTATTCGTGTTATAGTGGGATTGTGTAATTGAAAAGGAAGCAGGATGCGGTTTTCTGATAGATGCCCTCTAGTCTTACGAAAGAGGGTGGTGCCCATGAGCGTGATGGAAGTTTTGACATTATTGCTTGTTATCTTTGCGGCTCTGTCTTACATAGACAATCATAAAAAGAAATAAGCATCCCTACCGCCCAAAGTGAGGATGCTTATTTCTTATTAGCAAATTTTTACTGAGGGCAAATCGGAACTCGTGTCCGATAAACCTTTCTGATTAGATTATACACTAGAGCCGCCTGTTTTGCAAGCGGCTCTTTTTTACATATTTTCCCTGTGTTTTCTGTCATATACAGGAAATCATAACTATTGTACGGTTTATTCAGCACCTGTTACAAGCCATTCACCAGAACTTTGTACGTCAATTTTTACTTGGAATGTGTTTTCTATATTCTCAATATCCAAATGAATGTCTGCGCTTTTTGCACTTATTCTTGTATGTCTGTTGCTCCAATCATTTTCTATAGTCCAAAATTCTTCTTTATTGATTTCCCGTGTTGTTCCATTTTCTGTTACTATATATGGACTTCCATCCTCCGAAGAATCCCACTCTCCCTCTAATGAACTTACTATAGAGAATGATGTTCATCTATGCATACAGAACCTTGCGAAACCATATATGTATTGTTTGTACTGTCAAAGCCCCAAACATTCATAAGGCATTCATATGAGGGTGGAAAATGTATCTGTACAGGTCCTTCTTCGCCATATCTATAAGAAAGCAAAAGTTCCTGAATATCATCATTGTTTATATCCCCTAAACCAAAATAAAAATTTTCTCCATCCGCAATGTACATAGATGAATCAGCATTTCCACTTGCTCCTTTCCCCACCTCCATATCCATGTAACACGCTCATACAAAATATCATAATTTCCTAATGCGGAGTCAAGAAACCCAGTGTTTATGCGGCTTTCAGCAATTACCTCACCTAATTTGGGGCTAATAAAAATATAATTCATGCTAATTCACGGAAAAAATGTAAAGGATTTTAGCAGATATGGCAGGCCTTTCCATGCCCTTTGACAAGCCGGGGCTGGTTGAAATCCATGTCAACCAGCCCCGGTAAAAACCTGCTATGAAATTCGTAAAAAATGATAGAAAATAACAGAAAATTTAATCCAAAAAACCATATATTTGGTAGTATTTTGGTAGAAACTCCCCCACCCGGCGCATCCTCAAAACCCGGAAACGCCCATAAATACTGGCTTTAACGCATACCGCCTTTATTCGTTCACCTCGAATTTGTACCCCATGCCCCAGATGGTTTTGATGTAATCCCCCTTCTCCCCCATCTTGCTCCGCAGCTTTTTCACATGGGTGTCAATCGTCCTGGCATCTCCGAAATAATCATAATTCCACACATTATTAAGGATCTTCTCCCGTGAGAGAGCCAGCCCCTGGTTTTCCATGAAATACGTAAGCAGTTCAAATTCCTTATAGCTTAGGTCAATCACCTTCCCGTCGATCGTCACCTGGTGGGCTGCCTTGTCAATCCGGATCCCCCCCGCCTCGGCGGTATCCTCCGCGCTGCCCCGGCTCCTCCGCAGGATTGCCTCCACCCGGGCAACCAGGATCTTCGGGCTGAACGGTTTGGAAATGTACTCGTCCACGCCCAGCTTAAACCCCTGCAGTTCATCGCGCTCCTCCCCCCGTGCCGTCAGCATGATAATCGGCACCTGGGAGTACTGCCGGATCGACTTGCACACCTCCCACCCGTCCATCTTTGGCATCATCACGTCCAAAATCAAAAGGGCGATATCCTTCTGCCCAAAAAACATCTCGACCGCCTGCTCCCCGTCTTCTGCCTCCAGCACCTGATAACCTTTCACGGTCAAAAAATCCCGCACCAGCTTGCGCATCCTCGCCTCATCATCAACTACCAGAACCTTGCATGCTTCCATAAATGCTCCCATCTCCTATCCGAATCTTCCTGTGAACCTTCTTTTCTGTATTTTAACAGATAAAGACCCGCTTTACTACCATTTCACAGAGATTTCACAGTTGAAGGCTTCCCGCCTGCCTTATAGCCGCTCAAAGAACCGGTCTATCTCCCGGATTGCCATCCCGAACGCCGACGCCTCCGCCTGGCACTTTCCAATACGGACAAATGAAGTGTCCGGATCCAAATAGCTATACTCTGCCACCAGGCGGTCCAGTTCCCTCCGGTACCCTCCCAGATACCGGCCTGCCTCTCCCCCCAGCACAACATCACAGCCAAAGAGGACATGAAGCTGGACGGCGGCGGCGGCCAGGGTATCCAGATATTCCTCCAACCGTTTCCGGTATCCTGCCTCCCGCGCCTGTACCTTCTCAAAAAACACATCCAGGCTCTTATCCTCCCCGCGCAGTGCCTTGGCCGAACAATATGCGTCCAGGCATCCCCGGCTGCCACAATAACAAGGGCGCCCGTTCTTTTCCATCCGCATATGGCCGAACCTGGCTCCTTTCCCCTGTTCCCCGGTATAAAACTCCTGGTTCAGGTAAATGGCTCCTCCCACCGTATCATTCAAGGACAGGTAAACCGCATCCGTGCTTTCCCCGGCCAGTTCCGCGTAAGCTGCCCCGCCGGCATCGCTGCCCACCTCGCAGGGGTAGCCGGTCAGGCTTTCCAACCTCTTAAAACCCATATTTTCTGCCTGGAGCGTGTGGGACTGCAGCAATAGCTTTTCATCCGGATCCACAACTCCCGGGAGGGAAATCCCCACCCCCAAAATCTTCTCCTGGCCTATCCCCGCCTGCTCTAAAAACACCTGCAGCCAGTTCCCCATCGCTTCATAGTAGAGTGAACTCTTGGCAAAGGGGACGCGGATCCTGGCCTTTCTCACCAGTTCCCTCCTCATGTCTGTAAGTACATACGAAATATAACTCTCCGTAATATCCATGCCGACTGCAAACCCCATATCCCCCACCACGGACAGGCACTTCGCCTTTCTGCCCCCTGTGGAGCCGTATTCGCCGCTCTCCGTGATGTATCCGGCCTCTGTCAGTACCTTAACGTGCTGCAAAACCGTTGGCATGCTAAGCCCCAGCCTGGCAGCAAGTTCATTTTTGGATATGGTTCCTGCTTCCGATATCAGCCTCGCAATCCGCGCCTGGTTTGCCCTCCTGGTCTCTTTCCGCTCCTCCTGCTGTCTTTTCCCCATCAGTCATCACCTTTATAAAATATTTTATAAAAGTTATTATATTATAAAACCGCCGTTTCGGCAAGGATGTTTCACTGTTATTTTAAGAATCATATGCGTTCATTCTTTGTTTACAATTGTTCACAGTTATTCTATATTTCAGCTAAACTTCCTTCATATCTCCAACGTATACTAAGATCATCAAAGAAAGCAACACATTGATTCAATACGACATTCAGATTAATTTTTTTCATAATCGCCGGCAGCTATCGCAGTAGTTGCCGGCTCCTCCCTTTTATGGGAAGAATGCCTTGGAACCGGCACTTAGGAACCATGGCTCCCCAAAATATAATATAAGCCCAGGATTTCCGTCGTTCCGGCAAAATCCTGGGCTCGTTATTTTTTTGCTTTTACCCGTTATTCTCTTTTTCCGGGCTTCCGCCCTGCACTTAGGTTCTGATTTTTCCCGGGTCTCACCTCTGCCCTTTAAAATCCAACTCTTTCCAAGCCTCTTCCCTGCCCTTTAAGAACTGGTTCTTCACGCATCCTCTCCGGCCTCACTGACTTCAATGCCCAATTCTTCCAGCTGTTTTATATCTACCGGGGAGGGCGCCTCACACATCAGGCAGGAGGCATCCTTCACCTTCGGGAAGGCGATCACCTCACGGATGCTGTCACAGCCGCCCATCAGCATCGCCACACGGTCCAGGCCATAAGCCAGCCCTGCATGCGGCGGCACTCCGTATTTGAACGCAGTCAGCAAAAACCCGAACTGTTCCTGTGCCTGTTCGGGAGTAAACCCAAGCACCTCAAACATCTTATTCTGGATATCATTCTGGTGGATCCGAACCGAACCGCCGCCCAGTTCCGTGCCATTGAGCACAATGTCGTACGCTTTCGCGCGGACTGCCCCCGGGTCGCTGTCAATCAGGTGCCAGTCCTCCTCCATAGGCATGGTAAAGGGATGGTGCGTGGCCACAAACCTCCCCTGTTCCTCCGAATACTCCAAAAGCGGGAACTCTGTCACCCACAGGAATTTAAAGTCATCTTTTTTCAGCAGATCCATCTGCCTGGCAAGTTCCAGGCGCAAATTGCCAAGCACGTCCCAGACTACCTTGTTTTTATCTGCCGCAAATAACAAAAGGTCTCCCGGCCTTCCTCCCATGGCAGTTACCAGTGCATCCATCTGCGCTTCTGTCATGAATTTGGCAAATGAAGATTTGAGGCTTCCGTCCGGCTGGATCGCCACGTAAGCCAGCCCCTTAGCCCCGAATCCCTTGGCAAATTCCACCAGGGCGTCGATCTTCTTGCGCGGCATGGCTCCCTGCCCCTCGGCATTGATCCCCCGGACCGTTCCTCCGGCTTCCAGTGCACCCAAAAACACCACAAACTCACAATCCCTCACCACATCTGACACATCCTTCAGTTCCATGCCAAAACGCAGATCCGGCTTGTCGGAGCCGTAACGGTCCATCGCCTCCCGCCAGGTCATACGCGGGATCGGCTGCGGGATTTCCACTCCCAGCAGTTCTTTAAAAAGCTTGTACATCAGGCGCTCATTGACATCCAGCACATCATCCACATCCACAAAGGACAATTCCATGTCAATCTGGGTGAACTCCGGCTGGCGGTCCGCCCTTAAATCCTCATCCCGGTAACACCTGGCCAGCTGGAAATAGCGGTCATATCCGGAACACATCAAAAGCTGCTTAAATATCTGCGGCGACTGCGGCAAAGCATAAAAGCTTCCAGGATGGACCCGGCTCGGAACCAGGTAATCCCTCGCCCCCTCCGGCGTGCTCTTAATCATAGTGGGGGTCTCAATCTCCAGAAACCCTTCCTCCGCCAAGAACTGGCGCGTCAGGATTGCGATATTGCTTCTCAAAATCAGGTTCCGCTGGATGTCCGGCCTTCTTAAGTCCAGATAACGGTACTTTAACCGCAATTCCTCCTTAGTCTTGGAATTTTCCTCAATGGGGAATGGAGGGGTCTCTGACTCGGACAGAATCCTCAAGCTTTCCGCCCGCACCTCAATCGCCCCTGTGGCAAGGTTTTTGTTGACCACGTCCTTATTCTCATTTCCCGAACGAGCCTCCACCCTGCCCGTAACCGCAATGACAAACTCACTGCGGAGTTTTTCTGCCTTGGCGAAACTCTCCGCCCCGCAGTCGCTTTCCTCAAATATAATCTGTAAAATCCCTGACCTGTCCCGCAGATCCACAAAAATAATCCCGCCTTTATTCCTGCTCTTCTGCACCCATCCCATGACGGTAACGTTTGTCCCGATCTGTGATGCGCCTACTTCCGTGCATCTGTGGGATCTTTTCAGCCCCTGCATTGACTCTGCCATAATGTTCCCTTCTTTCCTAGTAATTATCTTACAGCAAACTTAATGTCCTTCCCGCTGCCCTCAGCTATTTGAGCGCTTCCCGGTAAAAATTCACAAACTCCGTATAGCCTTCCTTCCCCAGCTGCTCCTTCTGGAACTTCTTATTTTTATTCATCTGGGAAACCAGCACCTGCACACCCTGGCTTCGTTCCTCCATGGCCTGCCTCATAATCTCATTCAAACGGGCTTTATCCATCCCTTTCTCTATCAGGTAGGCCTTCTTTTGCCTTTCACCCGGCACTTTCCCCCCCTGAGCCATCAGGATCGTGATTATCCGCTCAAATCCGATGGAAAATCCGCACGCCGGGGCATCCTTCCCGGTAAACCTGCCGATCATCTTATCATATCTGCCGCCGCCGGCCACAGACCCGCCAAAGCCTTCCATGGAAACTTCAAAGATCGTACCGGTATAATAGGACATCCCCCGTACCAGAGTCGGGTCAAAATACAAGGAAAACTCCGTCTGCGCCAGTTCGTTTACCGTCTCCATAATGTAAGCCAGGCCAGCCGCCACTTCTTTTGGCAGCACATCCGCCAGAATCTCCCCCAGCTTTTGTACCCCTGCCGCATCATGCCCGGCCTCGGTAAGCAGTTTTGTGTATTGGGCAACACTTTCCGGGCTGTGCCCGGCCTCTAAAAGTTCAGCCCCCACTCCCTCCTTGCCGATCTTGTCCATCTTATCCAGGGTAATGAATACCTGATCCAGGGAATCCTCCTCAAACCCGCAATACAGCGCCATCCCTCTTAAGATCTCCCGGTCATTGACCCTCACCGTAAATGCATTCTGCGGGCAGATCTTGCCCAGCGCCGTGGTCGTCGCCAGGATCAGTTCAATCTCTGCCATCGAACTGGCATCCCCCAAAATATCAATATCACACTGGGTAAACTGGCGGAACCTCCCCTCCTGCGGCTTGTCTGCCCGCCACACACTGCCCATCTGCAGTGCCTTAAACGGACTCGGCAGCTGTGCCTCATTGTTGGAATAATACCGGGCCAGCGGCAGCGTCAAATCATAGCGCAGCCCTTCCTCTGCCAGGTCAGCTTCACTCTCTGCCGTCTCCAGCTTCAGCTTCCCGCCCCTTTTTAAAATTTTAAAAATCAGCTTCTCATTATCCCCGCCCTGCTTGCTGGTAAGGTTCCCGATATGCTCCACACACGGGGTCTCAATCTGGGTAAAGCCAAACCCCCGGTATGTCTCACGGATCTGGTTCATCACATATTCCCTCACCTGCATCTCCGCAGGCAAAATATCCCTCATGCCAGTCACTGGCTTCTTCTTCAATGCCATAATCTGCTCTCCGATTTCTTCAGTCTTCCATTCATGCCTACGATTATACTATTACCACCTGTAATTATCAATGGTTTTCTGCTGTTTTGGCAAAATGCGCAATCTAGCTGCCGCTCCCTCCCACAGTAATCACCGGGCTTTCAGAAAACCGCCCATCTTCTTTGCTGTCTAATGCCTGGCTATCGGCATCTGCCCCGTTTTCGGTATCTGCCCCGCCTTCGGCATCTGCCCCGCCTTCACCTCCAGCATCCGGTTCTTCCCCCAGGATGCTGACGGTTCCGTCTTCTTTGACCACCACCCCAAAACCGGTGCTGTAGACGTTCAGCTTCCGGATAATGTCGGCACGCTTCTCTCCCTCTGCCGGAGTGGGGCAGTAATCGTTGCGGTGCATCACCGAGCTGATGGTGCAGGGAATCACGCTTAGCTTTGCCTCTTTCTGGTTTTCTTCCCCCAGGGTGAATTCCACCTGGGCAATCATGGTGTCTTTGTCCCTGGGATTGCGGTTTGCACCGAAGCAGAAGTTCCCAAGGCTATAGAGGATATATTTGCCGTTATAGGCTTCAATCCCCTGCAGCACATGGGGATGGCAGCCAACCACCAGGTCGGCTCCCCAATCGATGCATTTATGGCCGAGTTCACGCTGGTATGCATCCGGGTAATAGACGGACTCCGGCCCCCAATGGCAGCAGGCCAGGATCACGTCTGCTTCTTCCTTAAGATGTGCGATTCCTTCCTGCAGGTATGGTTCAGCCCCTCTCCCGTCATCTACCACGCTGACCGAGACAAATCCGACTTTTACCCCGGCCTCCGTCTCGTAGATCCCCACGGTCTCATTGCATGCGTAGGGAAGGCCGATACCGGCGAAGGCGGCCAGCGTATCCGCGATCCCCTGGGCGCCGTAATCAATCCGGTGGTTATTGCCAAAAGTCACGGCCTCAATGTCCGCCTCCGGCAGGATTGCGATGTATTCCGGCTTCCCCTTAATGTTGAATGCCTTCGGGACTAAATGGTTGGAATTGGTCAGGACTCCTTCAAAATTTACCAAGGTCATGTCATCCGCCTCAAAGATCGGTTTGACATTCTTAAAAAAATACCCCGGCCCATGGCTGTCATACATCTCCCGGAAGGTTCCTGCGTACCCATGTATGGAAAGGTTGCCCAAAGAACAGTCCCCTGCCAGGGAAATCACGGCCTTTTTCCCTTCCTCCTTTGGCGTCCCTCCCGCCGCGTCATGCGGGCCGTACCCGCTAATCAGCAGCGCCATGGCTATGGCTCCTGCCGCAACAGCCGCTTTTTGGCTTCTCATACCCATATGCTCCTTTCCTGCTCCCATCCTGAGAAATTGCCGTCCCCTGCCCTGCGGGCAAAAGGCACACGGCCTCTTTGTGCTTTTTTACACTATGTTGCAGAGAACGGGAATGCAAAGAACAATTCCCGCTTCCTCTCAATCATCTCACCGATCCGCCCGATATACTGTTCCACATTTTTCACTGTTTCCACGCGCTCAACCCGGTTCTCCCCCGGGATGACCCGTTTGGTCGTCGTCCCGGCGCCACAGCCGATGATCGTCTGCTGCTCCTCCATCATCAGGACATTGTAAATGCATGCTTTCCCCGGCCTGGCATAGCCCACATTCTCAAAATTTCCGGCCATATTTTTCTGGCGGTAGAGATAATATGGCTCTAACCCCATCTCCCGGGCATAGCGGGCCGCCATGTCAATAATCTCCTGGGTTCCGGTGATCTTATAATCCTTATAGGCTTCCCTCATGGTATTCAGCCGCGCCGCCCGTTTGATGGCCAGGGAATGGATGGTCAGGCTGTCCGGGCCTAGCGCCTTAATCTCCTCCATCGTCCTTTGCACGTCATCCTCTTCCTCCTGCGGCAAGCCCACAATCAGGTCCATATTGATATTGTCAAAGCCCATGCCGCGTGCCGTCAGAAACCTGTCCCTCACGTCCTCCACCGTATGCCTCCGCCCGATTAAGTCAAGCGTTTTCTGGTTCATGGTCTGGGGGTTGATGGAGATGCGCGTAACCCCGTATTTTTTCAGCACCTCCAGCTTTTCCTCTGTGATGCTGTCCGGCCGCCCGGCCTCCACGGTAAATTCGGCAGCTCCGGCACAGCCGAAGGTATCTGTCAGCTTTTCCAGCAACCGCTCCAAGGCATTTGCCGGCAGTGATGTCGGGGTGCCCCCGCCTACATAGACAGAGGACGGATGTTTCCCGGCCTGCCCCGCCGCATATTCCAGTTCCATGAACAATGCATCCAGGTATTCGTCCACGCGCCCCTGCCACTTTTCTATCGGATAGGAAGTAAAAGAACAGTACAGGCACGTGGTCGGGCAGAAAGGTATCCCGACATAGAGGCTGTAGCTATCCCCCCCGCACCCTTTTGGCAGCTGTGACAGCAGTTCCCGCTCCCTCGACGCGATCTCCACACATAGCTTGGCCTTGCTGTCACTGGCAAAATAAGTCTCTTTCATATAGTCACAGACCGCCTTTTGGCCTATGCCCTGCCCCAGCATGGTAAGAGCTATCTTGGCAGGGCGGATCCCGGTCAGGGAGCCCCACGGCAGACCCCTGCCGGTCAGTGCCTTCAAAGTCACATACAGACGCCTCTTGATCTTATTCTTCGTCTCCGTCCGGTTGTCATAATCCACCCGGATCGGCTCGTCAAAATGATCCAGTTCCTGCCGCTCTGCCGGTGACGTGCCCCAGACAAGCGGTGAGTAGTCTCCCCAGAACACGACCTGCATCCGGAACCATTCGCGGTTCTCATCCACTTCCCCGATCAGGCATAATTCCAGCCCCGGCAGCATCTCGTGCACAAAAGACCTCCCCGGGAAAAAAGCCATCAAGAGTTCCCGGATATCCTGTTCATACGCATTATCATTTAAAATTATTCCAATCATGGCTCCCTTTTCCCGCCCTGCCTTTCTCTCTTTCCTGGCCGCCGCCAAACGGGCAAGGGTATGCCAGAAAATTCGTACTTGCCAGCTGCACGCCCTCGCTTCCCGCCCACGGGTTAATGCCTGCTGTACACGGCTACCGGGTTATACCGCTGTTCATGCCCGATTGTCGTCACCTCGCCATGCCCCGGGTAAACCATGGTATCCTCCGGCAATGTCAGCAGCTTTTCCGTGATGGAACGCACAATCGCCCGGCTGTCTCCAGTCGGCAGGTCCGTCCGCCCCAGGGAATCCGCAAACAAAGTGTCGCCGCTGATCAGCACCTTCTCCGATTCCAGGTAGTAGCACACGGAGCCAGCCGTATGCCCCGGTGTCTCTAACACCTTCCACTCAAACCCAATCAGGGAAAGCACTTCCCCGTCCCTGACAAGCACATCCGCCTCAATGCCTATCTGCTCCGTGCCCATTGACCCGCTTAAATTCATCGACGGATCCTGCAAAAGCAGGTTTTCCTCCCTCCCCGCATATACCTGGCAAGGGAATGCCCGGCAAATGTCCTCCACTGCCATGATATGGTCAAAATGCCCATGGGTGAGCAGAATTGCCGTAGGCGTGACCTCCAGTTCCCGGCATTTGTTCAGCACATAAGCCCCGTTGTCCGCCGGGTCCACCACCACCGCCTGCCTGGTCTTATTATGGAACATCAGATAGCAGTTCGTGCTGACACCGCCAAGAACATATGTTTGAATCCTCAAATCACTCATTTTCTCCTCCATCCTGATCTCTTCCTATAAAATAAAAAGAGAAAAGCGCTGGACGCGCTCCCGGCCGTTACCCTGCCGTCCGCTCAATATCCAGCACTCCCTCTACCTGCCTTATCTTATCTGTCAACCGGTTCAGTTCATCCTTCCCATGGATATCAAAGGTCATGATGATCGTCGCCTTCCCCTGCTTGCTGGTGCGCACATTAATCGAAGTAATATCAATCTGCTTTTCCGTAAACACCTTGGAAATATCTACGAAAATCCCGATCCTGTTATTTGCATAGATCTGGATCTCCGTCGAATACCTCTCCCTGTTGCCGTCACTGCCCTCTGCCTGCTGCCATTCCGCATCTATCAGCCTCACCCGTTCGTCCTCTGGCAGGTTAATCACATTGATGCAGTCTGTCCGGTGGATTGACACTCCGCGCCCCCGGGTGACAAAGCCCACTATCTCATCTCCTGGCACCGGGCTGCAGCAGCGCGAAAAGCGTACCGCCACATCGTGGATGCCCTTTACCACAATCCCGTTGGACTTTTTTGATATCGGCACCTTGGTGCTGATATCGCTTAGGCCATCCAGGATATTCTTATCCGTAACTTCATTCTTAAGCTTCTTGTTGCGCTCCTCGATCATCTTATTGATGACCTGGCCTTCCTTAAGCCCCCCATGGCCGATGGAAGCCAGCACGGAATCCCAGTCCTTAAATGCATAGCGGGCCATGACCTTTTCCTGGAACTCCGATTTGTTCAGTTCCGGAAAGACAATCCCCTTGGCCTTGCAGTACCGGTCGATCATTTCCTTCCCTTTTAGGATATTGTCTTCCTTCAGTTCCGTCTTAAACCACTGGTTAATCTTATTCCTCGCCTGGGTGCTCTTAACCAGGGACAGCCAGTCGCGGCTGGGGCCTTTGGAATTCTGGGAGGTGATGACCTCAATCTGATCCCCATTCTGGATCACATAATCGATATTGACCAGCTTCCCGTTCACCCTGGCCCCTACCATCTTATTCCCCACTGCGCTGTGGATGGCATAGGCAAAATCAATAGGGGTGGAGCCGCTGGGCAAATTCTTCACATCCCCCGACGGGGTAAAACAATACACATTGTCGGAAAACAGGTCGAGATCCCCTTTCACCAGGCTTAAAAACTCCCTGGAGTCATCCGTATCCCGCTGCCATTCCAGTATCTGGCGCAGCCAGCTCATCTTGGCTTCCTCATCGCCGGCCGCAATCTTGCCGCTGCCGCTTTCCTTGTACTTCCAGTGGGCGGCAATGCCGTACTCTGCCGTCCGGTGCATCTCAAAAGTGCGGATCTGGATCTCAAAAGGCTGGCCGGTGCTGCCGATCAAGGTCGTGTGCAGGGACTGGTACATATTCGGCTTGGGCATGGCAATATAATCCTTAAAACGCCCCGGGATCGGCTTATACAGTTCGTGGATCACCCCCAGGGCCGCATAACAGTCCTTGACCGTCTCCACGATAATCCGCACGGCGAACAGGTCATAGATCTGGTCCAGGGTCTTATCCTGGTTCACCATCTTCTTATAGATGCTGAAAAAATGCTTCACCCGCCCGTCCACACTGGCAGTGATATCTGCCTCCATCATGTGGTTCCTCACATCATCCACAATCTCACGGACGAAGCGTTCCCTGGCATCCTTGCGCAGGTTCACCTTCTCTACCAGTTCCTGGTAGACCTCAGGCTTCAAAAAACGTAAGGACAGGTCATCCAATTCCGTCTTAATCCGGGAAATGCCCAGCCGGTCCGCAATCGGAGCGTAGATCTCCAAGGTCTCCCGCGCCTTCTCCTTCTGCTTTTCCGGTTTCCAAAACTGCCCGGTACGCATATTGTGCAGCCGGTCGGCCAGCTTGATAATGATCACCCGGATATCCCTGGCCATCGCCAAAAACATCTTGCGCAGGTTCTCCGCCTGGATCTCCACCTTATCCTTATCCCAGGACAGCTGAGTCAGCTTGGTTACCCCGTCCACCAAGAATGCCACCTCTGAGCCGAACTCCCGCGTCATGTCCTCCAAGGTCATGACCGTATCCTCCACCACGTCATGCAGAAGGCCGGAAGCTATCGTCTCCTTATCCATCTCCAGATCTGCCAGAATGATCGCCACGCAAAGAGGGTGGATGATATAGGGCTCCCCTGATTTGCGCTTCTGGTCTTTATGGGCATCCCGAGCTATCCGGTATGCTTTTTCAATCATGGAAATATCATCCGACGGATGGTACTTCCGGATGGTGCGGATCAGCTTCTGATAAAGTTCCTCCGGACTGGTAAAATCCGCGGGGGTCTCCAGCTCAATATTCATTTTCCTATCCGTATGTTCTTTCGCCATAGAAAAAGCCACCTTTTCTAAGGATTTTTGATATTTCTTCATTATAATTATTTTTGTCGGAAAATGCAAGGGGGATTCCGTCCTGACACGGGAAATGCCCTACAAATTTTACCAAAAAGAGCCATTTTTCCTTCCAAAAACGATTTCTTGTGCCTCCCGGCTGCAGGCATAACGAAAAAAAGCAGGGAAAACCGCCGATGGCGCCCCCCTGCTCCTCTTTATTTCTCTGCATATGTCACAGATTTTTTCTTATAGGCCTTCTCCTTGTTTTCCCCTCACAACCAGGCAGTCCGGATCCGCAAAAAACGGATGCAGCATGCCGCACATATCCGAAACCGGGAGCACCTCGTCTTTCAGGCAGATCCCCAGGACCTCCCGCATAAACTTCTGGCGGTTTAGCATCCTCTCATAGGAGTCCGGCGCCATCTGCCTGATCTTCTCTTGTGTGTCACAGTCAGCCAGGACCACCCCGTCCTCCATGTGCACGCCTAACCCCATGCAGGATGCCGGCCTTGCCGTGAAATCGCACTGGATCAGCATCCCTGATTTCAGGGTTGCCGTGCCGCCCTCCACAAACGGGCTGTTGATCCATTCCTCCGTATGGATCAGATGCCCCGGGTTTAAGGCAATGCCAAAATCCTCGTAGCTTCCGATCACTTCTTTTACCTTGCCCCACACCTCGCCGCCGGCGGCTCCGATCCCCAGCGCCTCAAACCATACCGCCGCAGCCTCAAAATATGTAGCGAACAACTCTTCCATGCAGCTTCTGTACTGCTCCTCCAGATCCTCAAAGCTTCTTGCATACAAGCCCACCCTGTGGATCTGTGCATAGCGGTATCCCATGCCAAAGGCAATCGGGCTCCCCATCCGCAAAGTCCGGTGGTAATCCGGGCTCAAAATCCCCTTGCCGTAAAAACAGATATTGGGGTAGGTCGGGCACGGCTCGCCGTCAATGTTAAACAGCTGGGAAGCCTCGATCTCCGTCATGCCTTCCTTAAGGCCGCAGACAAAGTCCCAGGTCTTTTTGCTGGCCTTCGTCGATGCAATCTCTGCCAGAACCAAGGTTTTCACGTCATGGACCGTCCGCAGGCCACAGTCATTGTCCATCATCAGGCCGTTCGCATTCTCCGTCCCGCAGCCGTTTTCCTGCAGCGCCCCGATGATATATGCCGGAACCTCAAACATGTGCCCCGGGTCATCCGCTTCCTGTTCGGAAAACGCTTTCCATCCGAGGACACCGACATGGGCCGATTCATCCATGCCGTAATCTTTCAGGATCTGGGTCAGCCTTTTCGACTTCCCTCGCCCCTGCCCCATGGGGCTTAGGGACTGGAACAATACCTTTTCATGCGCAACCGTGATGCACTGTGACTGCCCCATCCCTTCATTGCCGACAATCAGCCAGGGCAAACTCCCCTTCTTCAGCAGCAATATGCATTCCTCATAGCGCGGGTCATATCCCGTGACATATTCCAGGTTGGAAAAATGCTCCTTATCCGCATAAATCAGCAGATGGGAATACCGGGAAGCTGTCTCTAACAGCTTTTTGATCCGCTCCTCATAATCTTCCTTTGTAATCACCGGGGCATTGCCATGCCGCAGCGGGATCCCCTCATTCATGATGCCGTGGTGCCTGATGCAGGTTATCCGTCTCTTCATCCCGTCTCTCCTTATTCGCCCAGTGCTTCCCGCTCCTTAATCTCTGCCGGGGCATATAGCTTTACCTCGTCCCTGTGCTCCCACTTCGGCGGGTTGTGGTCGTTCCTCTCCTCAATATGGATCGCAAACCCGGCCAGGTCATCTTTTAAGTAAATCACATACGGCTTATCCTTCCACGGCTTCACGCTGTCATAGTTGAACTCAATGCCCTTTTTCTCCAAATAAAAGATTGCGCGCTCCAGGTTGTCCGTAAAGTAGCCCAGGTGGCCGTGCTCCGTCCTTACTTTAAAACGCTGCTTAGTGATCTCAACCTCATGCCCTACATAGGAAGAACTCCTGGTATTGCCCAGAATCAAATCAAAGGTGTCGGCCAGGCGGAAAATCGCCTCGTACCCGGCCCTTACCTTGTCCACATTAATCCCCACATGGGCAAACGAGAAATTCAGCACACAAAACACCGCCTCACGTGCCAGCTTGCGGATCTCTTCATACTCACCGGCATTCAAAAGGGAGGACGGGACAATCCAAGTGCCCCCGCATGCAACCACGTTCGGGTTCGTCAGGTACTCCCGCATATTGGAGGGCTTCACCCCGCCGGTCGGCATAAACTTCACCCCCTTAAACACGGAGGCCAGGGAATTGAGGTAGGCAATGCCGCCCGCCGCCTCGGCCGGGAAGAATTTCACCGCCTTCAGGCCGCAGGAAACCGCCATCTGAACCTCGGTTGCCGTCGCACAGCCTGGAAGCACACAGATCCCGTTGTCCACGCAGTACTTCACAACCTCCTCCACGAAGCACGGGGACACGATAAAATCCGCGCCTGCCCTGACGGCAGCCTTGGCCTGCTCTGCCGTCGTCACCGTCCCGGCGCCCAGCAGCATCTTGGGATATTCCTTGCGGATTGCCGCAATCGCCTCCGCCGCACAGTCCGTGCGGAAGGTGATCTCAGCCGCCTCCAACTCCCCCTCGCAGAGCGCCTTCGCCAGCGGGAGCGCCTGCTCTGCCTTTTCGATCTTGACTACCGGGATGACACCATAATTCTCAATCCTTTTTAATACGTCCATTTCTCTTCTCCTCGTTAATATTTATTCAAAATACCTTTTATTTATTGTGCTGCGGCAGCCTGGGCTTTCTTTACTGCCATTTTTTCAAACGCGACGATCAGCAGCAAGCCGCCCACGCCGATAAAGTCGGTAATTGTCTCCGGGACAATCATCATCAGCGCCAGTGCGAACGTTATGCCCCTTAGCCACACCGGCATCGGCCTAAACAGGAATCCGGAAACCGTAACGGAAAGGCCGAACACACCGGCAAACAAGGTGATGGCAGGCTGGATCACATCCAGGAAAGATCCCTGCATCAGCAGTGCAGGCTGGTATGCAAAGGCAAAGGGCACCAAAAATGCCACCAGAGCATAGGTAAAGCCTGTCCAGCCCGTCTTCCAGGAATCCGCCCCTGCAATGCCCGCCGCAGTAAAGGAGGCCAGGCAAACCGGAGGCGTGATCTGCGCCATAACGCCAAAGTAAAAGCAGAACATATGGGCAACGATCGGGGCAATCTGGAGTTTTAACATTACCGGGACAAACAATACTACGGCAATCAGGTAAGCTGCCGTCGTCGGCAGAGCCATGCCGAGAAGCATGCATCCCACCATCGTAATCAACAAGGCCAGGATCAGGTACTGCCCTCCCACGGCTGCCACCACCTCGGAAAACTTGGTGGCCAGGCCGGTCTGCACACAGGCTGCGATGATGATGCCGCAGGCTGCCGTCGGCAGGGCAATATTTGCGGCCTGCCGGATCCCGTCCTCAAACGCCTCCAGCAGCTTTTCCTTGCTGACGCCCCGCCCCGGGATCAGGTTCAATGCCAGCACTGCCACTGTGGCAATCATCGCAGACCGCCTCAAGGACTGGCCGCTCATTACCATATAGACCAGGATGGCTGCCGGGGCGAGCAGATACAGCCTGGGGATAATCGGGTTGACATCAAACCTCAAATCATCCGCGCTTGCCTTTCTTTCCGGATGGAGGTGGACATTCTTCCTTGCCAGCAAATCAACAAGGATAAAAACGGAGAGATAATAGGCCACTGCCGGGATCAGTGCCGACAGCGCCACCTTCCCGTAGCCGATCCCCAAAAGTTCCGCCATAATGAATGCGCCGACCCCCATAATCGGCGGCATAATCTGCCCGCCCGTGGAAGCAACCGACTCGATTGCACCTGCCTGGTGGGGCTCATAGCCTGCCTTTTTCATCATCGGGATCGTCATAACGCCGGTAGTCGTGACATTTGCCACGGCGCTTCCGCTCACCATCCCCATCAGCCCGGAAGACAGAACCGCTGCTTTTGCCGGGCCGCCGGAGTTCGGGTTGCTGAATTTCATGCCGATGTCAATCATGCACTGCCCGCCGCCGCATTCCGCAAAAAAGGAGCCAAACATCATAAACCAGAAGATAAAGCTTGCCGTTGTCGCTAACGGCGTGCCAAACAGCCCGTCTGTGGTCATGGTCATAATCTCACAGAACTGCTTGATGGTGAAACCGTTAAACTTCATAAAACCCGGATAATATTTCCCGAAGAAACAGTAAAGCAGGAAAAACAGCACAAACGCCAGCAAATTCCAGCCTATCGTCCTGCGGACTGCCTCTAAGAGGAATACGATCAGGAACAATGTGATCATCTTATCCTCAAGCTGCACGGGGGAGATATGGGGGATCCTGGTGATGATACGGGTCTGCTCCATATAGTAAAACACGGACACCCAGACCAGCACGGCAATCATCACAAAGTCTAAAAGCCGCAGCGGCTTTACCTTATCGCTGAACGGGAACGGCTTGTTGATAAACACAATCGACAGGCCGAAAGCCAGGAAGATCGGCGACAGTACCATCGGATGAAGCGACTTCACAAGGCTGAAATAAAGCATGAATGCCAGCCACACCGCACCGACCCCAAGCGTCGCATTCCTTTTGAACTTCTTGTCATTAAGTTCCATATTAACCCCTCCTTTTTTTGCGCAAACAAAATCTTATTCGTGTTTCTTCAAATTTTATTTGCTATTATTTTAGCACAACTGCACGATTTTTTCAAGATTTAAAATCTATTTTTATCTATTTTAAATCTTATTTATATATGATAAAATTTTATTTATTGTGATAAATATCTGTTTTTCTTGATTTTCCACTTATTATGTGATAAAATTATTAAAAATACACATAAATATACATAGGAGGGTTTCTATATGCCTGAACAACAATGGAGCAGTTTTTCATCTGCAAGACCCCCATTTCGATTTACTGACGAACTTACCACCAGCTGGATGCTTGTGACATCCGGCAAGCCTGACGATTTGGGAACTATGACTGTAAGCTGGGGAGGCAGCGGTTTTATATGGAACCATGACGTAGTATTCCTCGTAATCCGCGAATCAAGGAATACCCTTTCTTATCTGAAGAAGAACCCCACCTTTAGCCTGACGCTGTTTGACTCTTCTTATCATGACAAGCTATACTTCTGCGGCCGCAATTCCGGGCGCGACACCGACAAAATTGCCCACTGCAGCTTTACGCCGCTTTTCGACGGGGCAGAGCAGACGCCTTATTTCGACGAAGCACGCTATGCGCTGATTTGCCGCCAGCTGTTTCGTACCACTATCGAAAAAGACGGGTTTTTGGATTTGGCCCCCCAGGACTTGTGGGAAAAATGGTATAACACCGGTATCCATACGGGCGATAAGCATCAGCTTATCATTGCTTCCATCGAGAAAGTATTGTCGAAAGGAGATCCCGCCAATGGCTAAAAAAGAACCCCATGCATCCCTTGTCGATGTCGCGTATGACAAAATACGCTCCGATCTTTCTACCAACGTACTAAAGCCGGGGGAGAAAATCATTTTCCAGGATCTTGTCAAGCGGTATGAGATCAGTGAAACGCCAATCAAACAGGCGCTAAACCGTATGGTCGTGGAAGGGCTGGTGGAATCCATCCCCCGCAGGGGGATGCGCATCAAGCCAATCTCCATCCGCGATTACAACGAAATTATGGATATCCGCTATATGCTGGAAAGCAGCCTCGCACCGGTTATTATAGAAGCGGTTATCTACCATCCGGAATATATCGAGGAATTGGAAGCAAACATCGCCAAGCACTACCAGGCAATTGAAACCGGCACCACCCAAGTCAATGATTTTATTGAAATCTACCGTGTGGACCACGAGTTCCACCGCCTGCTCTTAAAATGTGCCAACCACAAACGGGCATTGCAGGTATATGACACCATCGGCGCCCATACCTTTTCTTATTTCTTGTACAACAAAAAGCCCAAAAGCAGGTTGATTGCCGGTGTCCAGGAACACGAGTCCATCCTTGGCGCCTTAAAAAGCCAAAACCCCGATGCCCTCCTTAGCGCAATCCGCGTCCATATCGACGGCGCCCGCACCAGCATCAACTACGCCCTGCTTTAACTCGGCCTTTTTGGCCAAATTTCAGAAAAACGAGGGTATTGCCCAATCATCTTCCCGATGATTTTGCAATACCCGCTTTAAAATCATCCTCTTATTTCAGGTTCAGTTTTGGAAGCACGTCTTTATTTACCAGGTTAGGAACCTTCCCATGCTCAAAATAATCGATGATATTCCTTCCCGCTGCCGCTACCATTCCTGCTTTGTCCTCATAGGTGCCGGTACCCATATGTGCGGTAACCACCACATTGCGCAGATCCAAAAGTTCCTGCGGGATATTCGGCTCATGCTCAAACACATCCAGGCCTGCCCCTGCCAGCTTGCCTGCCTGCATATGCTTGATCAGCGCCTGCTCGTCCACGATCTGGCCGCGCCCCTGGTTGAACAGGTATGCATCGTCCTTCATCAGCTTCAAAGTATCCTCATTGATCATATGGTAGGTCTCGTCATTTAACGGCGCATTGATAAATACCGCATCCGAGGTGCGTAACAGTTCTTCAAACTCCACCCTCTTGGCGCCGCCCAAAAATCCTTCCAGTTCTTCCCCGACACTATGCCGGTTGTAATAAATGATGTTCATGCCAAAGGCCAGCATACGCTTCGCCACGCCGCGCCCGATCCTGCCCATGCCGATAATGCCCAAGGTCTTGCCCCTCAAGGAATGGCCCAGGTTGGCAACCGGCCCCCAGGGCAGCCCCGGGATCGTATGCAGGTTGTGGTTCGTCTGTGCCAGGTTCCTCATGGTGGAGGCGATCAGGGTAGCGCCGAACTCGGCCGTCACCTCATCTACCGCATGCATATTGGCAACCACGATCCCCTTTTCCGTGGCATAAGCCAGATCCACGTTGTCATACCCCTTGCCGAAGGTACAGATAATCTTTAAGTCCGGCATGGCGTCGATCACTTCTTTGTCCACCTTAAATACCGGGCATACGATCGCTTCATAATCCTTTGCAGCATCGATGATTTCCTGGCGCGGCTTTTTCTCCTTCGGGCAATAGATCTGGTAGCCTAGGTCCTGCATTTCCTTCAGTCCGCTTTCCACCATCGGATGGGTAAATAATACTCTTCTCATATCTGTTTTTCCTCCAAATTCATAATTTAACTGTGGATGTCCCCTTGCTTTTTATCCCGGCAGCCGCCATCAGTGCTCCCAGCCCATCTCCTCGTAATATTTGATGGCACCCGGGTGCAGCGGCATGCCGTTGCGGCCTGGCTCACCGGATTTTTCCGGGACAAAGTATACGTCAAGCGCCGGAACCTGCTCGACTAAGGCTTCCTTGTTCTCACAGATAGCCTTTACGATTGCATAGACCACCTCATCCGGCAAATCCTTGTTGACAACTGCGGTAGAGCACTGGAGGGCTGTCTTGAGCGGCTCCGTCTGGCCTGTCCAGCTGTTCGCCTCGATCTCGGACAATACGTACCCACATGCTTCCAGGTTTTTAAGCGTCTCATCGGAAAGCTGGGCAAAATACATATCCGTGGTCATAGTCAGTTCGGAAAGCGCTGCCTGCCCCAGCCCAACCACATCAAGGCAAACGTCTGCCCGGCCTTCCTTTAACAGGTCTGCCATGTCGTTCGGCGCCACCTGGGTCACTTCCCCGCCCCATGACTTGATGTCTTCGTAAGTAACGCCGAAGGTCTCCAAAAGCTTCTGGATGCCCATCTCGCTTGCAGAACCCGGCGCCTTTGTGACCGCGCGGAACGGGACTTTATTCTCAATCAGTTCTTCCAGTGTCGTATAGCCGGTTTTCTTCTGGAAGGAATCGGTAAACATAATCAGGAAATGGGCATAATCCGTGCCTGCAAACATCCCCAGGGTGTTTTTCAGCGGCTCCATGCCGCCATACTCGCCGTTGACCAACATCCTGTCCGTAACGCTGATGCCCTCACCGATATCGCACTGCCCTTCCTCTACCAGCAGGGTTCCTGCCAGGCCGCCCGAGGAAATCGGCAAGATCTCCAGTTCCCAGCCCTCCGGCAAATTCCCGTTGATGACCGTGGCAAAAGCGCTGACGCGGACATAACCGGTAGTCCCCACGGACTGCGACGCAAAAGTAATCTTTCTCGGCTCTGCTGCTGGCGCCGCTGCCTCTTCCTTGCCCTCTGCCTTCTCCTCAGCCCCTGCCGCAGCCTCTGTCTTTGCCGGTTCCGCCGGTTTCTCAGAAGAGCCGCAGCCTGCTGCCATGCCTGATACCATCACTGCTGCCATTGCCAATGCTGCCAGTTTCCTTAATTTCATAAGATAACCTCCTACTGATATGTTTTTTATTGATTCATTTCATGGCGGATTGCATCCACGCCCAACAGGTAACAGTTCACGCCGAACCCACAGACCACCCCTGTGCAGCTTTTGCCCGGGACTGTCGGTTCCCCTGTCTTTAAAATATTCACAAGATGAACCTCCACCGTGGGAATGCCGGCCGTCCCCAAGGTCACCCGGATCGCATGGCTGTACTGGGTAAACGGTCCCGGATTGATGATGATCCCGTCGTAAACGTCCTCCGCCTCCTGGATCTTATCCACAATCTCCCCCTCATGGTTGCTCTGGAACGCATCCACCTCAATGCCATAGCCTGCGGCGTACTCCTTTACTTTTTCGACGATGTAATCCAGCCCTTTCCCTCCGTAAAGGCTCGGATCCCGTTTGCCGATCCGGTTCAGGTTCGCGCCGTTGATCAGCAGAATCTTTCCCATGTTCTTCTCCTCCTGTTTATTTTTATCTCTATCTCCCCAAGTATCCGCCATCCACGGTAATGATTGCACCATTTAAATAGTCGGATGCCTTGGAAGCTAAAAATACCACCGGGCCTTTCATATCTTCCGGGGTTCCCCATCTGCCCTGGGGGATCCTCTTTAAAATCTCGTCATTCCGGCTCTCGTCATTCATGAGCGCCGTATTCATCACAGTTGCCATGTAGCCAGGCGCCAATGCATTGACATTGATATTCTTGCCCGCCCACTCATTGGCAAATGCCTTCGTGATCTGGGCAACACCTCCCTTGCTTGCCGCATAGGCCGGCACGGTATAGCCGCCAAAATAACTCAGCATCGAGGCAATGTTAATGATCTTCCCCCCGCCGTTTTCCATAAAATGCTGTGCGGCCAGCTGGCAGAGGCGGAACACCGAGGTCAGGTTCACGTTGATCACAAACTCCCAATCCTCCCTCGGGAATTCCTCGCTTTTGTGGCGCTTTTGCACCCCTGCTGCGTTTACGATAATATCCAGGCCGCCCATCACCTGGACACTTTCCCGGAATGCACTGACTAGGGAATCCTCTTCGCCTAAGTTGGCAACCACCCCATGGCACCGAAAACCTCTGCCAGTAAACTCCCCGGCCACCTCCGGCGTCTTCGGGGAGATGTCGATAATCGTAACTTCTGCCCCGTTTTCCATCAAACCTTCTGCCATCCCGTAGGCCAGCCCCTGCGCGGCCCCGGTAACAATCGCTTTTTTGCCTGTAATATCAAACATATCTTACCCCCTGCTCCTTATATTCATGCCTTTCTCCCCATGCCCTGCCTTCCTTGCGGCTTCTGTTCAGGTATCCGCATAAACGGGATCCAAAACTGCCAAATCATAACGGCGGCTGGCGTGGGAATGTGCTGCCAGAATCCAGAAATAGGTGTTGCGCGTGCCCGGTGACGCCACTGTGGGATGGTAACCGGCAGGCGCAAGCACCATACTCCCGCTCCTCACCGTGTGGGCCACGATGTCTTCCACCTCACCGCTCTTTAGGTAGCTGATGTGGAAGCCAAACCGGGGGGCATCCATGTCAAAGTAACAGTATACCTCCTCCAGGTCTTTCTCATGCTGATGCGGCGGCCAGCTGGTCCACGCCCCGTTTGCCCCCCAGGTCAGCCCGCAGATCAGCCGGGACGCCTCAACCTGGTGGTTAAGGGTGAAGAATACCTCCCTCTGCCCGACCCCGTGCCCGTGGATCTGATGGATGTCCCCTAAGGGGAGCGAGAGGTCGAACTTACGTACAAACGGCTTCCCATAGCCCTCACAGGGTGCAGCCCCGATATAGAACACGCAATCCTCTAGCGCCTCCAGCCCGACCCCCGTATCCCCGGGGATATAAAAGGAATCCAGCTTCTCCAGTTCCCCGTCCAGCCCGGCTCCTGAAAGTTTAGCCCGGCCCCGGATCAGCACCGGGTTCATCTCCAGTTCCCCGGACTCGAGGGTAAACCGGCTCCCCTGCTTTAAGTTCAGGCGGTATACACTGACCGCACGGCAATCCTGCACGCCCGGCCGGATGCACTTGTGGAGCCCCTCAGCCTCCAAAGACGTGATGTCCCACCCCTCCATCCGCTTCTTGTTCTCTTTATTCCCTACCATCATCGATCCCCTCTCTGATTCTATTCATTTTTTACAATTTGGCATTGTGTTCTTTTTGATTTTTAGTCAACTTCACTATATCATAAAAATCGAATTTATTCAATATAAAATTTTTAAATATGTAAAAAAAATTTCATGTTCTCCAAAGCCCTAATGCCGGCGCTTTTATGACATAGATCTCCTCTCCGTCCGGCATCGTACAATACCCCTCCGGCAGGCGGTCCATGTCGTAGCGGGCGGCTGCCTTCTGGTAATCCATATGCCGGTAACCGATCCCCTCCACCTCCTCCTTGCCCACCTTCTCCGGATCCGTGGCATAGGTGATGGTAAAACGGCCTTCCGTAGAACTATGCATGATATGGGCAGCTACCATATCTGCATCCTCGAACCTGCCCTCCTCCCGCAGTTTCTGGACATAGGGGGTCCCACGGTACCCATACCGGCGGATCAGCCTGTCCGCCTCCTCGCTTTCCCCGAAATGGACCAGGCCGGGAGCCAGCACCAAAAGTTCTCCCCCGTCCTCAACAATCATCCTGGAGCGGTAGACGGCTTTGTTCCCCACCCAGGTCGAGGTAAACTCTTCCGGCTCCAGATAAGCCACCACCTTGGGAACCCGTGCCGGGAGGGTGGTGATATTCCATTTTTTTGCCAATTCGCATGCCTTTTCAAACGGCCTCCTGGATGCCCCGGCAAAAATCCCGTGGATCCTGGCCTGGCGGTTTTCCTCCGTGGTCACTGTGAGCAGGTACGCCAGCGGTACCTTGTCCAGGAAATGCTCCTCCGCATAGTCAAACAGCAGGCGTACCGGGGTATCCACATTCCCCATAATCCTTTCCAGGTTATAGATTGCCCCCACCATATGGCTTTGGTTGATCATCTGGCGCCCACCCAGCCCAACCAGGATATTCTTGCTGTAATTTGCCATCCCCACCACCTCATGGGGGACCACCTGGCCGACCGAAAGAACCAGGTCATAGCTTCCGTCCACCAGATGGCGGTTTACTTCGACATCAATGTCCAGGCTGCTGGTTCCCTGGCTGGCCTCCTCCACATAAGAGGCCGGTATGCATCCTAACTTCACCGTGTCCGTGCGCCAATTATGGAAACGGTAGGCAGATTCCGGGATATCCTCCCCGATAAACCGGATCTGCTCCTCCCTTGTCATCATCCGGTGCGTGCCCAGAGCCGGCATGATGTGCACCTCGGCCTGCCCGGCTAAGCGGCGGTAACAGTAGCCGGTGATTTCCCCCGCCCCTGAATAGCAGCGGGTGATGTCGGGGGGAACCAAAAGCACCCTCCTTGCCCACGCAGCCTGGGCCAGGATTTGATCCACTACCCTGTAAACCTCCTCCATGGCAAGCACGCCCTCATAGGACTGCGCCTCATATTCCTTCAGATCTTTTAGCATATCCTTCCTCCTGTGCCGCCAAACGCGGCATCACTCCTGCCTCAGCCCTTGGCTGCCACGGCTTTTGTCACTATCACGTCACTGTCATACCCCAGGATCCCGGCAACCACCACCGTCCCGGCAACCACCGGCGCCTGCAGCGATACCTTGCGGATCTCTGCCATCGCGTCAAAGATGCGGTCTTTGGGAATCGGGTTTGTGAGGCGCACGCTTGCCAGGGGCAGTTCGCCGCCTTGTACCAGCACTGAGGTCGCGATATTCCTGCGCGGGTCTGCCAGTTCCTGTTTCACATAAGCCTCTCCCTTCGGGCAGGTATGCCCTGTCACCGAGGTTAAGGCGCCATCCACTATTTCTGCCTGAATTTCACACCCGTTCGGGCAGATGATACATGTAAATTCTCTTATCATTCCACACTCACCTCCAGCTTTTCCCCAGAAACCAGCTTATCCGCCCTGACCACAAACTGAATCATTTCTGCCGGGAGCGCCTTTTTCATCTTTTTTACCGCAATCTCCTGCCCGGCCTGGCGAACCACGATCCGGCAGTCTTTTATCATCCTGCGAACCCGCAGCGACAGCTGGAAATCCTTTTTGCCGCTGACCCTCTGCGGGATCGTATGGCTGATATTCCCGTCCGTTCCGATCTCCACCGGGCAGTCCAAAAGCGCCTCTCCAGCCACGTACCGTGCCGCAGAGTCCGCCAGCCTTTCCGCCTCCATTGATACAAAATCCACCAGGTCATGGACATGGAGCACATTCCCTGCCGCAAAGACCCCCTTTATGCTGGTCTGGTAATGCTCGTCCACAATGGCGCCCCGCGTCCTCCCGTCCAGCTTGACACCGGCATCGATCGACAGTTCATTCTCCGGGATCAGGCCTACCGAGAGAATCAGCGTATCACACGGATATTCCTTCTCCGTGCCCGGGATCGGCCGGAGGTTACCGTCCACCTGCGACACGGTCACCCCGCTTAAACGGGCATCCCCATGGATCTGTGTCACGGTATGGCTTAAGTACAGCGGGATGCCGTAATCGTTTAAGCACTGCTCGATATTCCTAGGAAGGCCGCTGGGGATCGGCTGCAGTTCAAACACCGCCTGTACATGCGCCCCCTCTAAAGTCAGCCTTCTGGCCATGATCATCCCGATGTCACCGGATCCTAGGATCACGACCTCCTTGGCCGGCATGCGGTTGTAAAGGTTCATATAAGCCTGGGCAACCCCTGCCGTAAAGACACCGGCCGGGCGTTCACCGGGGATCCCCAGCGCCCCGCGGGTGCGTTCCCGGCACCCCATCGCCAGGATCACCGCCTTGGCCTGGTACTGCACCAGCCCCGCCCGCGAGACCGCCGTCACCACCTTGTCCGGCGAAACCTCCAGAACCGTGGTGTCCGTCTGGTACGGGATCCGGCAGCGCTCCGCCTCTTCTATGAAGCGCGCCGCATATTCCGGCCCGCTCAGGGTGGTCTGAAAACGCGACAGGCCGAAACCGTCATGGATGCACTGGCGGAGAATCCCTCCCAGATGGTGCTCCCGTTCCAGAATCAGGATGTTTTCCACCCCTTTTTTATGTAATTGGACGGCTGCCGCCAATCCTGCCGGGCCTCCGCCGATAATAACCACATCTCTTTTTTCCACGCCTAAGCCTCCTCCCTCACTTTGCCGAAAAGCACCTGCGAACCCTCCCGGGCATACAGCACCTCTGTCTCTTTTTTCCCCAATTCTTCCTCAATCATCTGCTCCAGCCGCATCTGGCAGTATCCGCCCTGGCACCGCCCCATCATCGAACGCGTGCGGTACTTGATCCCGACCAAGGTACTGACGCCCAGCGGATTGTGGATCGCCTGCAAAAGTTCGGCCCGCGTCACCTTCTCGCACCGGCAGACCACCTCGCCATAATCCGGGTTCTTTGCAATCAGTTCGGCCTGCTCCTTGCTGCTCAGCCCCTCGAACCGCACGATCCCTTTCCGGCAGGGATTAAAGCCGGGGTTCTCCCTCAGTTCCTCCCGCTCCTTCATCAGCCCGACAGCATAACGCGCAATCGGGACTGCCGCCGTCAGCCCCGGGGATTCGATCCCTACCAGGTTGACCGCCCGCGGCGCTAAGTCATCCCGGATCTCAATCTTAAAGTCCTGGATAACGCCCTGGCTATCCACCCACTTTGGTAGGATTCCCGAGTAATTGCGGATATAATCTGCCTTATGGATATGCGGCCACAGACGCGACGCACTTTCTGCCAGATAATCCATATTCTCCTGCGGCACCCCATAATAGCTAAAGTCGCTGACCATATCGGCATTCGGGCCGATCGTCACATTCCCGTCGATCGTGTTGGTCACATGGATCCCCATATAGGTATTGCTGGGCACCGGATAGACCGGCATCGGCAGAAGCGGCCCCGTCCGCTTATCCAGGATAATGTAATCCCCCTTGGAGCCAATCACCTTGTATCCCTCAATCCCCAGCATATCCGAGATGGTTTTACAGCCCAGCCCGGCCGCATTCACCACCCAGCGGGAGGCAAAATCCCCCCGCGGCGTAGACAGATGGTAATTCCCTTCCCCATCCCGCCGGACTGCCGTGACCTCGCTGCCGAAAAAGTAATCCACCCCATTCTGGCAGGCATTCTCCGCCAGCGCTATGGTATACTGGAACGGGTCCAGGATCCCGCTCTGGGAAGAAAACATCGCAAATTTCCCCACCACTGCCGGCACTAATTCATGGAGCCTCTCCTCATCGATAATCTCCAGGCCAACCGCCCCGTTCTCCTCCCCCTGCTTTAACGTACGCTTTAGGGTTTCCATATCCTCATCCGTATTCCCTACCAATACCTTCCCACACCGCAGGAAAGGAAAATCCAGTTCCTTTGCCAACTCGCCCATCATCCGGTTCCCCTCCACGCAAAGCCTTGCCTTTAAGGATCCCGTATCATAAGCAAACCCGCCATGCACCACCGCGGAGTTCCTTCCGCTCGTCTCATAACAGACATCCAAATTCTTCTCCAGCACCCCGACCCGCAGTTCATACCGGGACAATTCCCTGGCAACCGCACTGCCAACCATACCGCCGCCAATCACCAACACATCATACAAATTCTCCATCCGCGCCCACTCCTCTCTGATTCATCCTATGAATTTCTTTCATCCTACCACAAAATCGGGAAAAATGCAAGCATTTTCCCCGATTTTCCCGATATATTTATAGGATGAATATAATTCTATAATACATCTCGCCCAAAATCCCCCTCCACACGCCCCTCCCCTTCATCAAAAACACCATACCA
>RAYB01000043.1 GCA_003669055.1 bacterium 1XD21-70 | reverse complement strand
CCCTCCCACCCCCACAACCCCCAACGTCATTTAGCCCTCCCCCATTCCCTCCCATCTCATCCTACCCATCCTCCTGCCCTCCCCTCATCCCCCTGCCAGCCACCAGCCTTACGGAAAGAAAAGAGCCTCAGGGAGCCTGCCCTTTTGGGGGCACAGGGTCTGCCCGGCGTGCATTTGCAGGGATTTTAGGCATTCTTAAGCCTACAGATTTTGCGTTAAAACGAAAATGCATACTGTCTGAGCGCAGCGAGTTTATGCATTTTCGTTTTGCCTTTAGCAAAATATGCAGGTTTTAGAATGCCTTAAATCCCGAAACCGCACGCCGGGCAGACCCTGTGCCCCCAAAAGGGCAGGCTCCCTGAGGCTCTTTTCTTTCCGTAAGGCGTACCCCCCCCCCCTCAGTTTCCCCCCTTCCGCTCCTCCAAGTAACGGTTCTCATTGTACAGCAGATGGAACTGCATCGCCTGCTGCGCCTCCAGCGCCTTCCCGTCGCGGATGGCCTCAAAAACCGCCCGGTGGGAAATCAGCGTCTGCTCATACTCCGTCGTCCCCACCTCCCTGGCAAATACGGCAATCCCCTTGCCGATCACCGGCACCAGGTTTGACATCACACTGTTGTGGCTGCAATTTGCAATCTGCTCATGGAACCGGATATCGGCCTCCGCATAATCCTGCCTCTTTGCAATCCGCTCCTCCACTTCCTCCAGCAGCTGCTCCAGCCTTCTCACATCCTCCCCCCGGGCATTCTGTGCCGCCAGCGCCGCAATCGGCGGCTCCAGCATGACCCGGACCTGCATCAGATCCCGTGTCAGCTTTTCCTGGTCAGATGCCAGCGAAAACCCAAAGGGGTCATCCGATACCCCCTGCTTCTCTGAGACAAAGGTGCCCGACCCCTGGCGGACCACGACGATGTTGCGTGACACCAAAAGCCTTAACGCTTCCCGCACCGTATTCCTCCCCACCCCCAAAAGTTCAGACAGTTCGGACTCCGTCGGCAATTTATCCCCCGGGGCATAATTCCTCTCACGAATCAGCCGGACCAGTTCCTCTGATGCCAGTTCTGTCCGGGTCCGGTTTTCCGTATGTTTTTCCATGTCCTCCGTTTATCCTTTCGATCTTATCTTTTTCCCGTCAAGCAAGGCTTCCGCTCCCTACCTCCACCTTCTCGCACGTCTTTAAAAAATAACAAATCCCCCCAAAACATCCCGCTTCCCACAGCCTGGCAGCAATCCCCCTCATGCGTTCATCCAGGCGGTGGTAAGCCATCTTCCTCTCCCAAGGGAGGCCTGTGATATACTCCCTCTGCCGCGGCTCCAGAATCTCCATCTGCCTTTCAAAGCTTTCCGGATCCCGCCGGATACGCAGCCCGAAATCACAGGAAACAAAAGAAAAACCTTCACCGTTTTCCTGGCATTTTTTCTCCAGAAAGCCCACAAAATCCCTGTAGCCTTTCCCCCGAAAACAGCTTTCCTGCCAGCATCCGGTTCCTGCCTTTTCCTCTTTTAAAACCACCCTCCGGAAACTTTTCCTTCCGTATTCGTCATACTCCGTGACATACGTATACTCTTCCCGCCCTATCCCTTCTGACGGCTCCCCAAGCCTTATGGCCCCGGTATCCAGAAGATGTTTCCACACCACCTGCTGCACCCTCTCAAGAGGGGTCGGGAAATCCAGCATCCCTGTAATCTGGGCCACCGTATAGCCCCGGTCCGATAAGTGGCGGATCGCCCCATTGCTCGCCACCTCAAAAGCAAAATCAGACAATGCCCTCTTAAAATACTCCTGTTCCTCGCCCATGCCCGCCTCACAATCCCCTTTTTTGTCCCGCCATGGCAAACGTTAACCAATCTGATACATCAGGGCATTACAGATGGCGGCGGCAATGTTGCTCCCGCCTTTCCTCCCCCTTGCCACAATGCAAGGCACCCCTGTCTCCTTGATCCGCTCCTTCGATTCCACCACATTGACAAAGCCCACCGGCACCGCAATGATAAACGCCGGGATCAGTTCTTCGGCATTTATCATATCGTAAAGCCGGATCAGGGCAGTGGGGGCATTCCCGATGGCAAAAGCCACCTGCCCCCCCAGCCTGGCCGCACGTTCCATGCTGACCGCCGCGCGGGTGATCCCCCTCTCCTTGGCCTCCTTCGCTACCTCTTCATCCGCCATAAAGCAGCGCACGCTCCCCCCCAGGCCTGAAAGCACCTTTTTGTTGATTCCCGCCGCCGCCATATTGGTGTCCGTGACGATCACCACGCCGTCTTTCAGCAATTTTTTTGCCCGTTCCACAACACCGGGGGAAAAATAAAGGCTGGACGCATAGTCAAAATCCGCCGAGGTATGGATGCACCTTTTCACCACCGCCAGTTCCCCCGGCGTCCAGTTGCCTTTGGGCATCTCCTCTTCTATGATCTCCATGCTGCGGCGCTCAATCTCCTCCGGCCGGATCCACTTTGTCTGTTCCCACATGATTTACCCTTTCTTCCAGGATCCCATAGATCCGTTCCATGTCCAGCGACCTCCTCACCAGGTCCGCCAGCTTATTATACTGCCGCTCCTTATAAGAAAGCACGCTCTCCTCTTTCTTCTGCCCCAAAACGGCTCCCTTTTTCCGGGCCAGGTTCTGCAGCAGGCGCCCGGTCAGTTCTTCATTGTCAAAAAGGCCGTGGAGATAGCTTCCGAACACCCGGCCGTCTGCCCGTTCCATCCCGCCGCAGCGGCCATCCGCCAGGCAAAGCACGGTCCGGCAGCCCGGCTTTTTTGCCGTGCCCCCCTCCTGGCCTATATCTTCCCCTGCTCCCAGGATCCCTCCTGTTTCTGCGGTATCCCCCATGTGGATCTCATAGCCGCAGACCTCGCAGCCAAGAAACGGTTCCGCCAATGCCCCCCCAAACATCCGGCTCTCCCCCGACAGGCATCCCGTAATCTGCGTGCGCACCTTTTCCGCCGCAAATACCGTCTCTGCCTGCAAAAGCCCCATACCGCGCATACATTCCCCCGGCCTTCCTTCCACTCCATGCGGATCCCGCAGCCACTCCCCCAGCATCTGATAGCCCCCACAGATCCCGATCACAAAAGCCCCCTCTTCTGCCAGCCGCAAAATAGCCTCCTCCAGGCCGCTCTCCCGCAGCCAGGCCAGGTCAGCCATGGTATTTTTCGTCCCGGGCAGGATCACCAGATCGGGGGTTCCCAGCCGCCCGGCCCGCTCCACATAGCGCACACCGGCACCCGGCCATCTCTCCAGCACATTAAAATCCGTAAAATTGGAGATATGGGGCAGGCGGATGATTGCTATGTCCAGCTGCGCATCCCCTCTCCTGCGGCCAGACCCTCGCCCGAGCCGCCCCGATAAGCTGTCCTCATCATCCAGGTCGATCTCCTCCATAGGGATCACCCCCACCACCGGGATCCCCAGCTTTTCTTCTATCATCCCAAGGCCCGGCTCCAAGATCTTTTTGTCCCCGCGGAATTTATTGATCACCAGCCCCTTAATCCGGGCACGTTCCTCAGGCTCTAAAAGCATCACCGTGCCATACAGGGAAGCAAACACGCCGCCCCGGTCGATATCCCCCACCAGCAGCACCGGCGCATCGGCAAGCTTTGCCATGCCCATATTTACAATATCATTATCCCGCAGGTTGATCTCTGCCGGGCTTCCTGCCCCCTCTAGGACAATCACCTCATACTGCTCCTCCAAACGCGCAAACGCCCGCCGGATCACCGGGACAAACTCCGGCTTACGCCGGTAATAATCCATGGCCTTCCAGTTGCCTGCCACCTCTCCGTTTACGATCACCTGGCTTCCCATCTGGCTGGTAGGCTTAAGGAGGATCGGGTTCATCTCCACCGCAGGGCAAATCCCGGCGGCCTCCGCCTGCATTGCCTGGGCACGCCCAATCTCCAGCCCATCCTCCGTAATAAAAGAGTTAAGCGCCATATTCTGAGATTTAAAAGGAGCCGTCCGGTAGCCGTCCTGCCAAAAGACGCGGCACAGCCCCGCCACCAGAAAGCTTTTCCCTGAATTAGACATGGTTCCCTGAACCATAATTTTCTTTGCTGCCATCTTCTAGCCTCTCTTTGTCCATGTCCCGGCATCTGCCGGCCTTTTACTCCTGTAAGGCGTAGCCCGTCACGGTTCTGCCTTCCGGTACCCATGGCTGAAATTCCCGTCATACAGCCTGGACAATTCAAAAGAGTCCCCCAAGAACTCCCCCACCATCACCAATGCCGTTTTACGGATCCCTGCCGCATTGACCTTTAAGGCCAGATCCGAAAGCGTCCCCCGGACAATCCTCTCCTCCTCCCAGGAGGCCTTGTAGACCACGGCTGCCGGGGTGTCTGCGCCATACCCGCCCTCCTGCAGCTGGCAGCACAGCTTTTCTATCTGGCCTACGCTTAGGAAGACGACCATGGTGGCCTGATGGCCCGCCAATTCCGGAATCCGTTCCCGCTTTGGCACAGGCGTGCGCCCCTCCATGCGGGTCAGGATCACGGTCTGGCTGACCCCCGGCAGGGTATATTCCCTCTTCACTGCCGCCGCTGCCGCCAGGAAAGAACTGACTCCCGGAACCACCTCATAACCAATCCCCAGGCGCTCAAGCTCCGCCATCTGCTCCCGGACGGCGCCGTAAAGCGACGGATCCCCCGTATGGACACGTGCCACCACCTTGCCTTCCCGGACGCCCTTTTCCATCACCGCAACCACCTCCGGCAACGTCATGGATGCGCTGTCATAGATGGCTGCCCCCGGCTTTGCCCCGCCCAGGACCTGGGGATTCACCAGGGAGCCTGCATAGATAATGATGTCCGCCTCCCCGATCAGCCTCCTCCCCTTCACCGTGATCAGTTCCGGATCCCCCGGGCCTGCCCCTATAAAATATACCATGCCGTTTATCCCTCCCTGCCTCTAAAACCTCTCATATGCATCAATCCGGATGTCCTCAAAGGTACTGTTCTGCCGGTATACCGCCTCCGCCATGTCCAACATGGGAAATAACAGCACCGCCCCTGTGCCCTCTCCCAATGCCAGCCGTCCATGGACCGGCGCCTCCAGCCCCAGCCTCTCAAGAGCCAGCCCGCAGGCAGGCTCCCTCCCCACATGGGAAGCCAGCAGATAGTCTGTCACCGCCGGGCAAAGCTTCTGTGCCACCAAGGCCGCCGCCAAAGAGATCATCCCGTCCAGCACTACCGGAACCTGATAGATTGCCCCGCCTAACATCAGCCCGCACATCCCGGCAATGTCAAAGCCGCCGAGGGCGGCCAGCACCATAACCGGGTTTTCCGGGTCCGGGCCGTGCAGCCGGATTGCCTCCCGGATCACCTGTATTTTTCTTTGCAGCCCGGCATCAGAAAGGCCGGCTCCCCGGCCGGTCACATTCTCCACGTCCTCGCCCAGCATCACACTAATCACCGCACTCCCGGTAGTCGTATTTCCGATCCCCATCTCCCCCACTGCCGCGATGCCATATCCGGCATCCTTCATCCCTCCGGCAAGGCGGATCCCCTCATGGATTGCCGCCAGCGCCTGCTCCGCCGACATCGCAGGCTCCCGGCACAGATTGGCCGTTCCCGGTGCAATCTTCAAAATCTGTACCCCCGGCTCCCGGATCTTTCCGGCCACACCGATATCCACCGGCAGCACATCTGCCCCGGCCACCGAAGCCATCCGGTTCACACTGGCAATCCCTTTGGCAAAATTCTCCGTCACCACCGCCGTCACGCTGCTGTCCGTCTGGGTCACGCCTTCCTCCACCACGCCGTTATCCGCACAGAAAACCACCACGCCCTTCCTGTCTAAGCATACCTCTTCCCTTCTCTGGATCCCGGCAATTTTCGTGATCATTTCCTCTAACAGCCCTAATCCGCCGATAGGCTTGGCAATCCCGTCCCAACGGCGCCGGCTCCTCTCCATTATGTCCGCATCAGCCGGACATACGTTTTTACAAAGGCATTCCAGCTGCTGCCGGTAATATTGTTCCATCTTCCCTTTGTCCCTCCTGTCCCAAAATCTGGTATCCCCGCGGGGTCACCATCTTTTCTCCCATCCTTTTCGTCTGGGAATTCCCGATAAACACAGTGGTAAACATATCGACATGCCGCTCGCGCAATTCTTTTAGGGTCAGGGTTTCACACCGCTCCCCCTGCCTGCCAACCTGGCATGCAAGGCCGCAGACCCGCTCCCCCTCCATTTCCTCAAGCAGGATATCACAAGCCCTCCTCAAATAATCCGCACGTTTCCTGCTCGACGGATTGTAGATGCAGATCGAAAAGTCCGCCGTTGCCGCACAGCGGAGACGCTTCTCAATCTTCTCCCACGGAGTCAAAAGGTCACTTAAGCTAACCACCGCAAAATCATGTACCAGAGGTGCGCCCAGAAGGGCTCCTCCCGCCAAGGCAGCCGTCACCCCGGGTATGGCCTCTACCTGGCAGTCCGGATATTCCCTTTCCAGTTCCATCATCAGGCCAGCCATCCCATAGACGCCAGCATCCCCGCTGCAGGCCATAGCCACCTTCCTGCCCTTTCTTGCCTCCTCAAACACCATACGGCACCGCTTCTCTTCCTGGCGCATGGGCGTTGCCAAATACTCCTTGTCCGGCAGGATCCGTTTTAACAAATCCACATAAACCGTATACCCCACGACCACATCACATTCTTCCAGCACCTGCCGCGCCTGCAAGGTCATCTGGCTTTCCCCTCCCGGGCCGATGCCTACCACATAAATTACGTTCATATCCCTTCCTCCGCCTCTTTTGCGTGCCGGATGTAGACCTGGCGGATCCCCTCGTATTCTCCTAAGCCTTTCATCACACATTCCACCTCGCAGCCCCTCTGCAAAAAGCGGGATTTCCAGGAATCCTCCCCGTCCCCTGCCATATCCCTGCACGCATGCTCCCCTGCCACCATCAAAAACGGCGCCAGCACCACCCGCCCGGGCTTCCTCTGCCGGATCAATTCTTCCATCGCTTTGAGGGTCGGTGAGGCTTCTGCCGTCCCCACCAGGCAGTCATCAAACCCCTGGCGCAAAAATTCCTGCTGCAATCTCGCATAAGACAAATTTGCCGCATGTTCCGTGCCATGCCCCATCAGCACCAGGTCGCTCCCCGGCCGGCGGTACCCCTCCAGCCCTTTGCCCAGAGCCTGCACCACCTCGTAGTAATCCTGATCCCCTGACAGCAACGGCTCCCCGCACACCAGCTTATCAAAATCCCCTTGGTAACTCCCCAGCACTTCCTTCATCCGGTCATACTCAAACCCGCGGATTACATGTGTCGTCTGTGCCAGGACTGTCCGGAAACCGTCCTGCAAAAGACGTTCCAGGGCTTCCTTCACACTGTCCACCGCGATCCCGTCGCGTTCCTTTAATATCCGTACAATCGTCGGGCTGGTATATGCCCTGCGGAACTCATAGCCCGCAAACTCCTGCTGCAGGCTGCGTTCCATCACATCCAAAGTTTTCTCTCTCGTCCCGCGGTGGCTGGTGCCAAAGCTTATCACCAACAAAGCCCGCTTCCCCTGGCAAACCTTATCCTCCAGGCATACCATCTCTCCATCCCCTTTATCTTTATTATCATAAATATAACTTAGAAAACACGCCATAGAAGAAACAACAAAACAAAAGCACAATTCCACCAACAAACTACGTACATAGAAACCGCCAGTAAACAGCCCCTGTGAGGGTTAAGGGCGGGGGGCAGCTAAAAGCTGGGGGCAGTGTCTGCCTGTTTTGCATTTGCAGGGATTTTAGGAGCCTTTAAACTTATGGGTTTTGCGTTGAAACGAAAATGCATACTGTCTGAGCGCAGCGAGTTTATGCATTTTCGTTTCGCATTTAGCAAAAA
>RAYB01000042.1 GCA_003669055.1 bacterium 1XD21-70 | reverse complement strand
AAAAAAGATATCTGGGGCAGTGGCATGAAGAACGGGAGCGTTTCCTGCCGGGCTATCTGTTCCTGGCCATGGACAGCGACAGCAGGGAAGGCAGCAAGGGAAGCCTGGATGGGGCGCCAAATACTGCCTGGGTGCTGAAAAATGCCTTGCACGGCCTGGGGGAGGGCATGGTGTGGCCGGTCAGGCAGGAGGAAGAGGCATTTTTGGAGAAACTCACAGGGGGGAAAGAGGAAATCGGGATGTCCTACGGGGTGATCCGGGACGGGGTGCTGACGATATCCCGGGGGGCGTTAGCGGGGATGGAATCCCGGGTGAGGAAGATAGACCGCCATAAACGGAAAGGCTACATCAGCATGAGGTTAGGCGGGGAAGAGGAACTGGCAGAAATCGGGCTGGAAATCACGGAAAAGACTGGCAGGACAAGCCAGGCGCCGCCCTTTCCCCGGGAAATGCCGCCCGGGAACCAAAACCAGGGCATATGCAGGGGGGAAGGGGCAGCATGTGGTACGTGATGCAGACCCATACAGGGGCAGAGGAGGAACTGTGCGGGCGGTGCCGGGGCCAGGTTGTGCAGGAAGGGGAAGAAGTGTTCGTCCTGCTTGCCGAGAGGATGACAAAGACCCGGGGGGAGTGGTCAATGGTTACGGGCAGGCTGTTCCCGGGATATGTGTTTGTGGAGACAGAAAGGATAGAAGACTTTTACAAACGCCTGAAACGCACAAGCGGGATGGCCAGGGTCCTGTGCACCGGCGGGGAGATCACGCCGGTCTACCCGGAGGAGGAAGAATACTTGAAGATGCTTGGCGGCAGGGAGCACATTGTCCGCTATTCCGAGGGCTACATCCAAGGGGAGGAGCTGGTGGTCACGTCAGGCGCCATGATGGGCTGCCGGGGGAAGGTCAAGAAGATCCTGCGCCACAAAAGGCTGGTAGTGCTGGAGGTCCCGCTGATGGGGAACCTGGTGGAGGTGGCGGTCGGGATGGGCATTGTCTCCCGGCAGGGCGGCAGCAGGGTGGCGCAGGTGGCAGGAAGGCAGCAGCCGCCTACGCAGGAAACGCCATAAAAAGAGGGGGTGTTCCCGGCAGGCCCAATATAAGCAGGCCAAATATAAAAAAGCCATGGCATGTATCAGACGTTTCGCACGCTATACAGGAAATGGCGGTCAGACAGGTTTCAAAGCCCGGGGCATGGAAGGGGTGCCGGGGTGGCGAAGCCTGTTTTTATTTGGGTTTGGAACAAAAATTGGTACTGGTAGTTGGGGCAAGCAAAGGGATAGGCCGTGGCATTGTGATGGGCTTTGTACAAGAGCATTGCAGAATTGTCGCGATCGCCCGTTTAGATGGGCTCCTGCAAGCGGTAAAAGAAGAAGCCATCCAGAAAGGGGCGGTTTTCTTTGATGCCGAAGAGTGCGACATTATGAGGTCGGATACGAAAGAACTGGAACTGAAGCTGAGAGTTGAGATGGTGAGGGGGAATGGGGGAGCATGAAAGGGACTATGGGGGAGATTAAAAGTGATTCTGGCAGAGGCTATAAAAAACCAGCATATGAAAAGTTGTATAACAGGAGGATAAAACGGTGCCTGGATCTTGGGCTATCCGTTATCGGATTGGCAGTGGCGATCCCTTTATATTTGGC
>RAYB01000041.1 GCA_003669055.1 bacterium 1XD21-70 | reverse complement strand
CAGGAAATGGCGGTCAGACAGGTTTCAAAGCCCGGGGCATGGAAGGGGTGCCGGGGTGGCGAAGCCTGTTTTTATTTTGTATGATAAATGTTTTGGGTTTTAGGTGAATGCTACAAGAAAAGCAATTGCTAATGAACTAAAGTAAGAGGTGGTTGTAGTATGGAAATCAAACCATTTGAGAATAAGGTATGGCTTTCTAGCCCTACTATGCATGGCAGTGAAAAAAAGTGGGTGGATGAGGCGATTCAGACAAATTGGGTGAGCACTGTTGGTGAGAACATCAACGAGGCCGAGCGCCTTATCTGTAAAAAAGTCGGATGTAAGAATGCTGTTGCATTGTCGTCTGGCACAGCTGCACTGCATCTTGCTATTAAATTGGCTGGGGAGAGGCTATATGGTAAGCCATATGTCGGGCATGGCACCCTGGAAGGCCAACGGGTATTTGCATCGGATATTACATTTGATGCTACGGTTAACCCAATTGGATATGAGGGTGGTGAAACCGTATTTATTGATACGGAGTATGAGACTTGGAATATGGATCCGATAGCACTGGAAAAGGCATTTGAGATTTATCCGGATATCAGGCTTGTGGTGGTAGCCCATTTATATGGCACCCCTGGGAAGATGGATGAGATCAGGGCTGTTTGCGATAAGCATCATGCATTGATCATAGAAGATGCTGCTGAATCTTTGGGGGCTTCTTACCGCGGCAGGCAGACCGGCATTCTGGGCGATTATAATGTGGTTTCTTTTAATGGCAATAAGATCATTACCGGCTCTTCCGGGGGGATGCTCTTAACGGAAGATGGCGAGGCAGCAAAAAAGGCCAGGAAATGGTCAACCCAAAGCCGAGAAAATGCGGCATGGTACCAGCATGAGGAGATGGGCTACAATTACCGCATGAGCAATATCATTGCAGGTGTGGTCAGGGGGCAGGTTCCTTACCTGGAAGAACATATTGCTCAAAAAAAGGAAATTTATAAGCGCTATAAAGAGGGGCTGAAAGATCTCCCTATCAAAATGAATCCATATAATGAGGAAGACAGTGAGCCTAATTTTTGGCTGTCCTGCATGATTGTTGATAAAAATGCAATGTGCAAACAAGTCCGTGGGGAACAGGACGCCCTTTATTTCAGCGAACCAGGAAAAAGCTGCCCAACTGAAATTCTGGAAGCCATTGCTGCCATCAATGCGGAAGGCCGTCCGATTTGGAAGCCTATGCATATGCAGCCTATCTATCGGATGAATGGGTTCATTACCAGAAACGGGACTGGAAGGGGCAGAAGCGACGCGTATATAGACAGAGACATTATGGATGATGTGGGCATGGACATTTTCCACCGCGGCCTGTGCCTGCCAAGTGACAATAAGATGACCCCAGAGCAGCAGGATATAATTATAGAAGTTATTCATCAATGCTTTAATTAGGGAAAATAAAAATGTTGTTACAACATAAGCGAGGGTTTTATGAAAAATACATAAAACGAATATTGGATATTATCTGTGCGTTACTTGCTATTATCGTTTTTAACTGGTTATATTTAATCATTGCTGCGCTTGCATTGATAAAGTTAGGAAAGCCAGTTATCTTTAAACAGCCTCGTCCCGGAATGATTGATCCAAAGAACGGACGAGAGTGCATTTTTGATATGTATAAATTCAGAACCATGACAAATGAACGAGACATTAATGGTAAACTTCTTCCTGGCGAAGAACGTATTGGAAAATTTGAAAGGATGTTAAGGAATGCTAGTTTTGATGGACGCGTTATAATAGGGAAAATCACGGGAAACCTTGTAATTTAGAAGGCACTGAAAAAGTCTGATTCAAAAAAGAATTGGGCTTTTTTCAGTATGACGGACATGGCGTCAGTCTGTGGTGCAAAACCGTGTGTTCCCTTGTCCACTGAGGGTAGTATCAGGGAATAAATCCGGCATAGGGGGTACAAACTCCAGCTGGTCAGGGGGGGATATCCCAGCCGAACGGAGGAGTGAGGAAATCTGGAATCCCAACTGTAATGGACAGAGTAATTCAGCAGGGAATCATGCAGGTAATAAGCCCGATGTGCGAGCCGTTGTTTTCAGAATGAAACCTCTGCTTTCAAGCAAGGATTAAACTGTGGAGATTTTTAGGCTGTTTTTTAATACAGGATTATAGAGATTGCCACGAAAATAATAAGCAAAAAGATGTCAGTGGCAATTACTGGCTGTCTGTCCTTCTAACCGACAAGGATGCTGTGGAGAGTTTGGTGAGAGGGAGTCCCTATTTTTGACGGTTATTGGAAAGGGTTGTCCAAGCGAGATACTGGAACTGGATATATCAGTAAGAGGATTGTGCCTGCTGTTTGATAACAAGATGACGGCGAATGTACAGGATGTGACCATTGGTATCATCTACAGATGCTTTCAGTAAGGAGGTGGAGGTATGGGGAAGATAATAGGTTTTTTTGCTGTTTTATTTGGAACCTGTTTTGGGTTGGGTTTTATTGTCAGTAAGTTGGAAAAGAAAAAGGGATGGGTGGAAGGGCATAAACCTTATGGCATATATGAGAAACATATTAAGCGGCCGCTTGATTTCGCACTTGCACTGCTCGTGCTGATTTTGTTCTGGCCAATCCTTCTGATCATCGCTATAGCGGTGAGGGTAAACATGGGAAGCCCGATAGTATTCACACAGCAAAGGCCGGGGCTGGGCGGCGAGGTATTCAAGATAAAGAAATTCCGCACTATGACGGATGCGAGAGATGCTAATGGCAAACTGCTCCCGGACGACCAAAGGCTGACCAAGTTTGGCAGCTTGATGAGGGCCTCAAGCGGAGACGAAGTTTTGGAGTTGATTTCAATAGTCAAAGGAGACCTTGCCTTGGTAGGACCCCGTCCATTGCTGGTTGAATATCTGGACAAGTATTCGGAAGAACAGATGCACAGGCATGACGTGAGACCGGGATTGACGGGATACGCCCAGACAGAAGGGAGGAATCTTTGCAGCTGGGAGGATAAGTTCAAGAAAGATATGGAGTATGTGAACAATATTACATTCCTTGGTGATTGGGGGATATTGCTTAAAACGGTAGCTGTAGTTCTTAAGCGGGAAGGGATTAACTCAAAAGGCAGTGCGACAATGGAGGCATTTACAGGAAATGGCAAGTAATCTAAAAGCTTGCTATATCGTGGGAGCCGGAACGGCTGTGATTAGAAAGATCGAAAATGAAGCTACTGCAGCAGAAAACCCTGCAAAGGTGATAAAGAAGCATATCCCGGAGAAACAAGGTGGGAGATTTCACAAAAAGGATAATCAGAAGTGTGCATTCCGTAAAAATGGAGATGCAAATACCCGTGTGGCATAGGAGGGTGGCATGAGGCTGGTTTTGATTGGGGCTTCCGGACACGGAAAAGTATGTGCTGAGATAGCCAAACTATGTGGAAGATATTCGGATTTACTCTTTTTGGATGACAACTCTGTTGTAAAAAAGTGTGGGGAATATGATGTAATAGGAACTTCGAGAGATTTTTATCATTATATGAATGAAGAAACGGAATTCTTTGTTTCGATAGGTAATCACGAGCATAGAAAGCGGATACAAGAAAAGATTGAGGCTGATGGCGGTGTGGTCGCAACGCTTATCCACCCCAAAGGATTTATTAGCGAAAGCATTCCGATCGGAGATGGTACGGTAGTTATGGCAGGCGCTGTGGTTAATCCAGGGTCTGAGATTAGAAAAGGCGTGATTATTAATACATCAAGTTCTGTAGACCATGACTGCATAATAGGGGATTGGAGCCATATTTCGGTGGGGGCACATATTTGCGGAACCGTTGTAATTGGTAATGAGTGTTGGGTAGGGCCGGGAGCCGTTGTGAGCAACAATTTGAAAATCTGTGATGATGTTTTAATAGGGGCAGGAGCGGTAGTGGTGAAAGATATTGGGGAAAGTGGAAAATATATAGGATTACCGGCAAAAAGAATGGACACGGTATGTTCTTGAATTTGTAGGGGAAAGAGGATTTGGTATATGAACATTTTGTTCTTAACATTGCTGGGTTTTGAGTCGCTGCAAGAAAGGAACATATATACGGATTTACTTCGTGAATTTGTTAAAACCGGGCATGATGTATTTGCGATTTCGCCCATAGAGAAGAGGGAGGGCATCGGGACACATGTGGTCACAGAAGACCGTGTGAATATCCTGCGCCTAAAGACCGGGAACATTCAAAAGACTAATATCATAGAAAAGGGTATTTCGACAATAATGATTGCGCCTACATTCAAGAGTGCCATTAAGAAGTACTTTTCAGATGTGAGGTTTGACCTTGTATTGTATTCCACTCCGCCGATAACATTTATTTCGGCCATCGAATATGTAAAGAGCCATGATGGTGCAAGAACATATTTGCTCCTAAAAGACATATTTCCCCAGAATGCTGTTGATATTGGAATGATGTCTACAACCGGCATTAAGGGGATGCTTTATAAGCATTTTCAAAAGCAGGAGAAGAAGCTATATAGGATATCAGATAAAATTGGTTGCATGAGTCAAGCTAATGTGGATTATGTGATTACACATAATCCGGAAATTGATCCAAAGATAGTGGAGGTTTGCCCAAATTCTATTGATGTGATTGATAAGAGTGTAAATGAGGAAACAAGAAATCAGATTCGCTCAAAATATGGAATACCGCTTGATAGGAAGGTCTTTATTTACGGAGGTAATCTTGGAAAACCACAGGGAATCCCGTTCCTAATCAAGTGCCTGAAAAAATGCTCTGATATTGATGCAGCATATTTTCTTATCGTTGGCGACGGGACAGAGTATGGAACACTTGAAGAATATGTTAATACCAGTAAGCAGAAGAATTTGAAACTGATGAAGAGGATGCCAAAGGAAGACTACGATACTATGGTAGGAGCCTGCGATGCAGGCATGATTTTCTTGGATCATAGGTTTACTATACCGAATTTCCCTAGTAGGTTGTTAAGCTATATGCAGGCAAAAATTCCTGTATTGGCTGTTACGGATCCAAACACAGACATTGGAAATATTATAACAGATAATGGTTTTGGCTGGTGGTGTGAAAGTAATGATGTCAGAGCATTTAAAATGAATATTATGAAGGTGATAGAAGATTATTCTAAAGATAGAAATGGGGAGTATGATTTCTTGAGACGGTATTATAGTAGTTCAGTATCATCTGATATTATTTTACATAGCGTATCAGAAAGACAATAGAATATGGGGAGTAATGAAAAACGACCATGAATATTATTGTAGTAGATGTTGCGGCTGAAAAAACTGGTGCATTATCTGTATTAACTGATTTTTATAATTATGTTAAAGAGAATCCAATGAATGGCGTAGAATGGTTTTTTTTTACCTCAGTTGTAAAATTAGATGAGGCGGATGGTATTCATGTAATACAGGAGAAAAGAATAAAAAAGAGTTGGATTCATAGAATAGTGTGGGAGTATTCAGATTTTCGCAAGATTGTTAATAGCTGTGATGCGCATGTGATTTTATCATTACAAAATAAATCAATGCCAGTGAAGAATGTACCTCAGGTTGTGTATTTCCATAACGCATTGCATTTATTGAAAAGAGGAACTTTTAATATCTTTAACAAGTTTGAAAGATATTATTGCATATATTGTTCTTTGGTTACTCCAATAACTATGAGATCATTAAATCAAAGCGATTTAATAATCACGCAAACGAATACAATAAAATCAGGATTGGAAAAGAGGATAAAGAACAAAAAAATAATATGCATTCCACCAGCTATCAGTACGACCCCAGTAGTAGATAGATGTAGGGTTAAGGGGTTTGTTTATCCATGTGGGCCATTGGTGTATAAAAAGCATGAAATAATAATTGAATCGTTAAAAAAGGGAAAACAATATAAAGGAGAAATAATATTTACTTTTAGAGAATCAGATAATGTCTATGCAGAAAGATTGGCTTCTATGTCAAAAGGATTGTCTAATGTCAAATTTATTGGATTTCAAGAAAGAGGAAACTTATTAGATTTGTTCTGCGACCATGGGTTAATATTTGCTTCTGATATTGAGTCGTTTCCGGTTCCTTTTGTTGAAGCAATGGCTTATGGGGCACCTATAATTGCTCGCAATATGCCGTATGCACGAGAAATACTGGCCGATTATTCAAATGTTGAGTTTTTTAATGATAGTGATGATTTATCCGAAATACTGCAAAAATCTGAGAATGCTAGAAGAGGAGAACCATATTCGATTAATATTGAATCACCTTGGGCAAAAGTGGTATCAAGTGTTATCGAAATATCAAAATAGTTTACGAGGGAGATACGTATGTTTAAGGTGATAGTTTTGGCTGTGCCGGAGAACTATGAATCGATAGGCGGCTTATACTTACCAATAAGTGAGTACATAAAAATGTTTTCTCAATATTATGATGTGAGAATATTGAAAATGCCGTACAGATATAACATTCAAGAATATAACAAATATAGGAGGATAATCGGGACAATTATTACTGAAAATGAGGTCAAAGCGATATTGGCTTATGGATTGAATGTATCGTATGCTATATCGAAAATATTAGACAAGCGGTGCCGTGCAATGCTTGTTTCTCTTACGAGAGACAGTCTATATTTTGGGACTCTTTTTTCATTGCTGATGGGGAAAACAATTAATGCAAATAGTATAAAAAGAATATTACGTCTCATTCCGTATAGAATGAAAGAAAAATATTTAACAAGAAACTGCAAATGTATGGTTTATGCATCTAAATGGGATGCTGATAAAGTCTCTAATGGCTATGGAAAGATTAAAGCGGATATTATCACGGTTCCTAATGGAATACATGTAACAGATTTTTTTACAAATAAAAAGCATGATTTTGAAAAAGAAATAGTATTAGGTTTTATTGGTTATTGGACTGTAGATTATATGGACGAATGCATTTATCCTATGTTATCAATATGTGAAGCAATAAATAATAAGAATGAAATTAAGGTTAAATTAATTCTGGCAGGTAGAAATATTTCTAATAGCCAGAAGAATGTTTTGAGTAAATATGAGTTTGTTAAAGTTTTAGGTGCAGTTGAGCAATTAGATGAGTTCTATAATTCTATTGATATCTTTATTTCAACTGTAAAAAAGAAAAATGGTATCTTAAATAAAGTGCTGGAAGCTTTTTCATATAAAAAATGTGTTATTGGATTTGAAGACAATTTTTATGCTATTGAGGGATGCGTTAATGGTGAAAACTGTTTGATTGCTAATACAAATGAGGAATTTGAAGCAATGCTTTATCATATAAAAAACGGAAAAATCAACCCTGATACGATAGGCGTAAATGCATATAAATTGATTCAGGTGCATTATAGCTGGGATAGTATTCTGTTGCCGCTATATGAATATATAGGAAAGGTGTGATTGAGGAAAAGACACTATGACAGGGTATTTATATATAGCCATACTATCTGTTTTTTTAACAATAGTATTTAGAAAAGCATATGATCTTAAAATCAGAAGAAAACATTCGCATATAGGGGATATTTTGTTATTGATAGGATATGTAACTTACATTTTTGCTTCTGTATTTAGAAAAATAGATTTGGGTTTTGGAGGTGACGATGCTATATATTATCAGTATGCTTTTATCAACAAAGCATCTGAGGATTTGTTTTCTTATATTGCAACATCGAGGGAAGAATTTGGTTATTGTATATTAAACTGGTGTGTTAGATATTTTACAGACGATTATAGATATTGTTTGTTTGTTATTCACACAATAGGGTTTGTTTGTATCTGGATATTCATAAAAAATATAGAAATCAGGAAAGAAAATATCATTAGCTATTTAGGAACATATTTAATTGCTTCTCATTTGTTTTTATTATTTCATTTGATGAGGGCGGAGGTTGCAGTTTGTATTTCTTGTTTGTTTTTTATCGCATTGGAGCAAAAAAAATATGTAAAGTCAGTTTTTCTGATGATATTGGCTGTTTCATTTCATAATGCATCAATCGGTTTGATATTCTCCTTTATACCTGTAGCGGTATGCAGGCTTGGAAAACTGAATCCAAAAGCCTTTATGCGAGTATATTTGGCATGTGGAATTGTGATGGAGTTGTTATTGATGAATTACATTATTCCGCGATATTTTAGTCTTTATGCACAAGTGTATGATAACCATCTTGGCTTTGCAAAAGGTATTTTTTTGTCATTATTATTCCTTGTTTTATTTATTAAAAGAGAGCATTATAGTGAAATTAATTACTCCTTTAATGAAATCGTTTTGATGACGACCTTGATATTTTTGCCATTAAATTTGAAGTATTCGGCAGTATATAGGATTCTATTGCTATATTTACCTATGTATTACAAGACGGGAATGCAATTATATGATTCTAATTGCAAAAGAATTGGAAGCAAGATTTATTTTCAAAATAATAAAAAACTCATGTACGCTTTTTGCCTAGGTTGGATGCTCATGGAGGTAGTAGATGCTTATATGATTGGCATTCCAGGTTCCGTTGGTAACTTTGCGTTGCAGTTTTAGATATTATCTGGATTGAAAAATTCTGAAAATGGTTTGTATTCATCATATAAATCAAAAGGTGGTACGTATATGAACATTGCATTTACATCGGATTTATCTGGATTCGGCGGAGGGGAGACCTTTTTATTAAACTTAATTGATAACCTGCCTAAAACGAACAATAAAGTTGTATTGTTTTGTAATTCAAATGGGGACTTGGTGAAATGTCTTTCTGAAAAGGGATTTGGAACGTATATTATTAATTTTCTCTGCAAAAAGCGTGTGATTAGAAATATTATTGAAATAAGAAAAGTATTAAAAAATCAAAAAATTGAAATAGTACACAGCAATGGGATGCTGACATCTATCTTGTTTTATATAGCTGGGTTTGGAATTATAAAGGGTAATTATTGGACATGTCATGGACAGTGGTACGTATTAAACAGGTTGACCAGCAATGCGTTGAAGATATGTAATAAAACCATTTTTTGCGTCAGCAAAGCATGTGAAGTTAATCTTCAATCCATGGGTGTAAAAAATACTATAGTTAGCAACCTGGGAATTCCATCAAATATATACCACTATTCAGAAAAAGGCAGACTGCGGTCAGAATATGATATTGACGATGAGATCTTTGTTATTGCTACGATAGCAAGATTTCAAAAAATTAAAGGACAATTAAAAGGGGTTAAGGCCGTAGAAAGACTTATCAAAGATCATAAAAAAATCAAATATTTGCTGGTAGGAGATAATGTTTTTTGTTCATCGGTAGATGAACAATATAAGATGTCTGTAATTGATTATATTAGGAATGCAAAACTGGAAAATGATATTTTAGTGATAGGAGAGAGAAAAGATATAAAAAACATCTACAAAGAAATAGATTTGTTGCTTATACCCTCTGATAATGAATCATTTGGCATGGTGGCCGCTGAGGCACTTGCCGCTGAGACACCCATAATATCAACACCTAATGATGGGGTGTCCGAGATTCTTGAGAATAATCCGCTGATGATATCTGAGAAAAATGATGATGAAAGCCTGTATTTATCAATGAAAAAGTATATAGATGATGAACAAGTAAGGCAGAGAATTAAAGAGTTCGAGCATGAAAGGTGGAATAAGTACGACATCGAAAAGATTACAAAAATTTATCTTGAACGATTTGGGGAGTGACAAATTATGAATGGTTGCATATTTGATTTTCCGTTGTTAGGAAACAGTGTTTTCGCCTTTCCTTCAGATGAAATTGGAATATTTGTTTCTCGTCAATTACAGAATTATGTCAAGAAAACAGTGAATGTCAACTCTGGTGATTGGGAAATAGAGATTTTCAATAGGGATGTTGTTAAAACTTTTAATGAAGCTGTTGAAAAGAGATTATATGTTTCCAGAAATTTTAAAATGGATGATGGGAGAATTGTTTTAGACAATCTTGAGTATATATGCACCCCAAATTCGATAAGGATTAAATACATACAGAATAAGACAATTATCTTTCAGGGAAAACAAATTGTCAAAAAGTTTCTATGCTTAAACGAAGAAATGAAATACAGAAATAATAGCGGGGTCTTTTATAATCGATATCTCTTCCCGTTGTTATCGGCATATGCTGCATGTTACGGATATTATTGTATACATGGTAGTTTGATTCGTTTGAAAGATAAAAATATAGTCCTGGCCGGACTTGATGGGGTGGGCAAAAGCACGATGGCAAATTCGCTGTCTTCTGAAGAAGGGGATATTCTTGCAGACAACATAGTTATGTTTAATGGTATTACTGCCCTTAACTTTAATATTGCTATGCGAATTGATTCGGATACAGAGTCTAAATACCAAACAGTATTAAAGTTTAATGGGTTTAAGGAAATATTACCCGATAATATAGGATTTGGGGAAGTCATAGTTGATAGATTTTATAACTTAATTAGAGATCAAAAGCGAAAGACACCACATGTCGAGGAGATATCCGAAAATGCTGTTATTTGGACGTTATTCTTAAATACAGCTCCAGAGATAGAGAGGGCTAATAGGTTGATGGCACCATGGGGTTATATATGTTCAGATGGAAGAAAAGAAGAAAAGACCATGCGAATTAAGATTTTTAATCTCTACATTCCTGAAAATGGGTTGGCGATGGCAAAGGAGATAATAAAAAATGGGTGTTAGGTTGTTTGTAGATAGTATATTAATTCCAGATGACGGATGCCTTAATGTGATACATGATTTTGAAGAACATACAAAATGCAATATATATGTCTATCCGGATGTACATTTAAAAAAGAATTCCAGGATGTCAAATGGAACGTTGGTTTATAGTGAAGATAGCATTTTCTTATCATGTTTAGGTGTTGAAAACTGTGGATTTACATTCGGAAGTATAGAGTGTGACAGTAAAAATGAGTTGGTTAAAAGTTTTAATGCATATTCAGAAATACTGAAAACCAGAGTTAGTCTCCCCAAATACAGTAGTAATGAAATACGAGAACAATTTGAAACAAAGTTGGTAGAGGATTTTTTGGAAAATCTTTATCTATATGACTTTTTGGGATTAGATAAGAAAGAGGATGTAATAGAGAAATCAAGGACTGTAATTAATGATGAAATAATAGATCGTGCAGCACGTTATCTTAACACACTTGGAGGTGGAAATCATTTTTTTGAAATACATCAAATTGCAGATAGTCAATCAGATGAACGATGGTTGCAAAAAGGAAAATTTATTTTCATGATCCATTCAGACTCTATTAATGTAGGAGATTATGTTTTTAATCTTTATTCAGATTTGTTTGAGATGAGACACAATAACAAGTCAAGTTTAAAGGGAATAATAGCTACAGGGCTTTTCAGAATAAAACGTAATAAATACTTTAAAAGAATAGGGCTTGATAAGAAAGAAAATCGTATAGAATTGGGGAAATTAAATGATGCCCTGAATGTGTACAAGGAGATTTCTGCCAAAGGTGAAGTAGGTAAGGAGTTGATTTTTGCTCATCATATTGCATCACTTTTCGGAGATATGAACAGGATTGCGATAATAGAGAACTGGTCAAAGTCTCAAGGAATAAAGTGTAAGATTATGGGCAATCAATCCCATGATATGCTTTCCGTAGAAGAGCATAACGGGAAAAGGATGATTGTACATAGAAACGGAGTACAGAAAGTTGGTAAGTGTGAGTATTGCATACTCCCTGGTGCGATGGGATCTACATCATTTATATTAAGAAATCCAAAGAATAACGAAGCTTTTTTTTCAACAAATCATGGTGTCGGAAGAAATCAGGATAAACACATTGCAAGGGGGATTTATAATGAGCCAGATACTTGCATGGAACTAAAAAATAAAAACATTACATTATTCAAAATCAGGAATGGTAATATGGCTGAACAGAACATGAAGGCTTTCAAGGATCCGAATTTGGTTTTGGAGCAGATGCAAAAGCATGGATTAGCGACAGTATTAGCAAAAACGTTTCCGGTTGCTATTTTAAAGGAATGATGAAGAGGTATAGAAAGAATGGAGATAAAGGAATATGATAGCATACTGGTTGTTTCTCCGCATGCTGATGACGAAAGCATAGGTTGTGGTGGTTTACTGGCAAAATATGGCAAACAGTCTGATGTGCTCTTAATAACAGATGGAAGGCATGGTCATACGACAGAAGGCTATAATGATGAAACAGTTCTTATAGATTTAAGGAAAGACGAAATAAAGTCTGTTGCCAAGATCTGTAATCTCCGAAATTTATTTTTCCTTAACATAGAAGATCAAAAGGTTGGTGAGAATTCTTGCGTCGTGAAAAAATTTGATATTAGTCCGTATACACATATTTTTGTACCGAATCGCTACGAAAGTCACAAAGACCATAATGTATTATATGCAATTTTTAAATCAATGAAGAAAAAGCAAAAATCATCAGCTAAACTTTATGAATATGAGGTGTGGACACCAATAAGATACCCATCGGATTATTTGGACATATCAGGTGTTATAGAGATGAAGAGGGAAATGATAGGACAATATAAGTCTCAAATTGCGGATGTGGATTATGTAGATAAGGGAATTGCTTTAAGCAATTATCGAGGTATGGCAAGTGATTTTGATTTCGCTGAAGCGTTTGCATTGTCTTCGAGCAGGCAGATAAAGAATGAGATTTTTATGAATTTGCCGTTATGGCTTAAATTAAGAATATATCATGGGATCAACAGGAGATAAACTGATGAGCAAAAAATTCTTAAAAGTTTTTTTTAGCATGTCATTATTGCTTATAATAGGCAAATTGATGGGTTTTGCTAAAAGCATGCTCATTGCCTATCATTATGGCGCAGGATATATTTCCGATGTAATCTCCTTTGAGGATAGTTTAATAAATGAATTATATTCCGTATTTGCAACGTTTCTAGGGTGTACTTTCATACCAACATACCTATCGGAGAATGAGAACACAAGAACCGAACTCACTAATAAACTGCTTTCAGCGGGAATATTTTTTATCTCAGTAATCATATTAGCTGCAGAGTTATTTGCTCCACAGTTATTAAAAATTCTTGTTCCAGGTTTTTTTGATATTTATGACATAAGCCAAATGGTAATAATTACAAGAATTAATTTGATCAACCTATTCGGGATTTTTTTGATAAATTATCTTGCCACTTTACTTCAGGCAAATAAAATATATATTTTTTTGGCGTTAGAGGGAGTGATATCAAGTCTTTTTATAATTCTCTATCTTTGTTTTTTATGGCAGTATGAAATATGGGGAATAGTAGTTACTAGGATTATTTCATCAGCAGTTATTGTCGGAATACTTCTGACTGCTGTCAGAACAACAAAAATACATAGCTTTAAAATGTATACAAGAATAAATGATGACAGGATAAAGGGCATGGTAAAAACGGCGTTTCCTTTATTGATAGTGTCTGTTCTTTATCAAATGAATTATATTGTTGATAAATCAATGGCCTCTGGATTCATGTCTGGCTCTGTTGCAAGTTTAAACTATGCAAATTTATTGGCTACAGCGCTGTATGGAGTGGTTGGATATATCATTTCGACATACGCTTATCCAATGATGGCAGAAAAGAGTGAGGATAGTAAAAAGGTATTTAACAAATATTATTATCTGCTATGTGGTTTTGTTATACCAATAGCCGTGGCTATGTGTTTTTTTTCAAAGGATATAGTTGCTATTGTCTTTGGAAGAGGTCAAATTACTTCTGAGAACATTCAAGTAATTTCACTGTTATTGATATGTTATTTGCCAGGCATTATTGCATATTGTATAAAAAACTATTTGGTGAAAATGTTTTATGTCCAAAAGGATACAAGGGTATTAGTCTTTATTGATTCAGCTGGTGTTTTGGTAAATATTGGGCTTAACTTTATTCTTGCAAAATTCCTGGGAGTATATGGATTAGCGATTGCTACGTCTATTTCATACTATATATCTATGATTTTGCAATTTATAATTCTTACAAAACGAGAATATATTGTTGCAACTAAAGGGATTAATATACGAATTATGATTATGCTGATACCAACAGTTTTGCTATCGATGCTTATGTCATTTGTTGCAGTAAGTTATATTGAGTCTCAGGCATTACGCCTGGCAATTTTTATGTTTACTACATGTATAGGCTTGATTATTTTTAACATTGAGAGCATAAGAACATTAGTAGTTGCTTCGGCTAAAAGATAATAATGGGCAAGTTGAGGTCTAAAAAGATGATTTATCAAATACTCAAAAATGAAGGATTCAAAATAAACCATGTTAGAACAGATATATTTAAAGATACATCAAGATGGTCCAATAAATACATATGCGAATGCGAAGATAGAAAGATATATGCGGTAATTGCGCAAACAACTACACAAAAGTTTTATTTAAAGAGATCAGTAGATTGGGCTTTAAAAGCACCTGAAATATATAAGGACAAATTCAGAATATTGCAGCCATTCGCATATGGAGAATACAATGACTCATTCTATGCATTGTATGATTGCCGGGATTATAATTATAAGCATAGAAGTATAATTCCAGTTAAGAAATTAGAATCATTATATTTAAAAGAATCGGAAACAGTAGTGGTTTCTGAAAGGGTGATAGAAAGAATAAAAGAGAACTTTTTACAAAGCTTTCCGGAGGTATATAGGGAACGAATAATTAAACTGGAGGATTTTAAGAAATACTTTCATGAGTTATCCAAGCTTGAGACAGTTGATATATGGTTTGAACATGGGGATTTTACTTTCAATAATCTATCGAGCGAATCCGAAGATGAATTTGAATTAATGGATTACGAGTTTTTTAGGGAATATCAGCCATGCGGCTTTGACAGGTTTGATTACTATTCAAGTATTGGAGAAACTGATGCAACAGATTCGCTCAATGTACTAAAACAGAAACTGATAAATGAGATTAATGAGATTATTGACAAGGAGGAGTTACCTCAGATCAGTATTCAAAAAGACCATGTAGATTATGACAGTATGGTAAGGCCAAACTTTATACACAACAGACTTGATATAAAATATGGTCTGGAAAATGTAATTAATTTTCATGTGATTGAATGTGACAGGAAAAAATTCGTTATTCAAGGTTATATTTCTGGAGATATAATGGAGTTGGCGGTCTGGTTGACACCAATCCAGCAAAGGACATTTAATTATCTGATTAGTTACATTTTTAATCATTTTCCGAAAGTCTCCTTTTTAAACGTGATGTATTCTAAAAATGATTATAAAGGGTTAAGTGCTGATAACCATTGGGTAAATATACTTCCTAATAATGAAGGTGATTACTTGAAAACGCTTGGTAAAAAAACAAGGTATAACAGAAAATACTATTATAACAAACTTGATAACGATTTTCGATTAGAGATAAAGAGGTTCCATGACAAAATTGATAATTCAATAATTAGAAAATATTTCGAGTTTAAGTTATCCACATATGGAACGAATTACCATTTGACTCCAGATGAGTATGTGAGAAAATATGCAATTACAGATGCAGATGTGTTGTATCTAAATGGAGAAATAGCAGGAATTAACTTATTAAGCATTATTGGTGATAAGGCATATTTAGAGAATTTGACTTACGACTTACAGTACCGTAGTTATAGCGTTGGAACTGTCTTATATTATATCTCGATAGTTAATCTTATAAATGATGGCATAAGGGAGTTGTATTTAGCAGATGGAGAGTACGAGTATAAATCCAGATTTGGAGCCATAGAGGAGATAGCATTTAATGGCTTGATACAAAAAGATGGTTTTTCATTGCAAAGTGTTCCAGGTGCAATGAAGAGGAACATAAAACAAGTAATAAAAAGAGTAGTTAGACCCATTTCGGAGATTGAAATCATAGAGAGAATAATTATAAAAATCTGTGGGGGGGGGGTATAGATTAGTTGAATTAAAACCCATAAAGCCTACTGCGAGATGCCCAGTGTCATTTGTTTTAGAAAAAGCAGATAAAGAGAAATATCTTCTTGTAATAGCCATGACCGACACTCAAAGATTTTATCTTCACAGAAGCATCGCTATGCAAAAAGTATTTTTTCGTAATTTTGAACATGTATTTGACATTAATTTTCCGGTTGAGATTAGCTTTGAATATGATTTTGATTATGCCATTTATAAGTATTATAGCGGATATGCTTTATGCAAGGATTTAGTTCCATGTGAATCATTAAAAGATGTTTCAGATCACCAGGCTTTGGATGCTAAGGTTGATGGCTATATAATTGAGGAAATTGTTGAGAATTTATTGCTGACATGGCCTGTTCAATATAGAAAACGTATCAGCAGGCTTATAGCTTTTAGAAAATGGATTGCATTTTTGTCGAGGAAGCCACGAGTAAAGTTGTTTTTGGAACATGGAGATTTTAACAATGAGAATGTCCTTTTTAATAACAGATATATGTTAATAGATTTTGAATTCGGAGCATTTTACCAACCAGTAGGATTTGATGTTTACTCTTATATGAGATCCGTAGGGCATCGACAAAATGATGATCTTTCGGAAATGAAATTAAGACTAATGGATGATGCTAACGATGTGCTTGACAAGGAGTATAATTACCGACTCAAAAATATGTTGATTTATTATGCGCTGTTCTTTTTTATCAAAAAGCACAGCATTTATAAATTGTTTGAAATTAAGAAGGGAAGATAAAAAGTAAATGATAATTACAAAAACCCCTTTTCGGATGTCCTTTTTTGGCGGGGGGACAGATATGGAAAGTTTCTTTCAAGAATACGGTGGAGCAGTTCTATCAACTACATTTGATAAGTATTGCTATGTGACTGTTCGGCATCTTCCACGTTTCTTTGATTATTCCACTGAACTATCGTATAGCAAGATTGAGAGAGTAAAGTCACAAAGCGATATTGATCATCCGGCTATTAGAAATGCTATGAAAATGCTTGATATGCATGAAATAAGACTGACTTATGAGGCTGATTTGCCAGCGCGGAGCGGATTGGGAACCAGTTCATCTTTTGCAGTCGGGATGCTTAACGCTTTTTATTGTTTGAAAGGGAAGTATGCGGATAAGAAAAGACTTGCTGATGAAGCAATTTATCTTGAGCGCGTTCTTTGCAATGAGGCGGGAGGATGGCAGGATCAGATTGCGGCTAGTTTTGGCGGAATGAACAGAATAAATTTCAACAAAGATGGGAGTTATGGGGTAAATCCAATTATCATCCATCCGGATAGAAAGAAGAAACTTAATGATAATCTCCTGATGTTTTTTACGGGTTTTACACGCTTTAGTTCTGATATGCAGAAAGCAAATGCAACTGGATATGCTGAAAAGATAAAACAACTGCAACGGATGCATGAACTGGTGGACGAGGCTGAGAGAATTCTTGAAGATAAACACAGCGATTTAGATGATTTTGGACGGTTATTAGATAAAACTTGGAGACTAAAAAGACAAACAGGTGGAGCAATTACAACAGACAGTATTGATGGATTGTATGATAGGGGGATAAAGGCAGGGGCTACAGGAGGTAAACTGCTTGGCGCTGGTGGAGGGGGATTTCTTGTCTTCTACGTGGTTGAAGATAAAAAAATATCTGTAATGGAAGCAATGAAAGATTTGCTTTATATTCCTTTCTGTTTTGAAGATAGCGGCACACAGGTTGTTCACTATACACCTGAAACTTATGTCCCAAAGGATGAGGTTGTATGAAAACAGTATTTTATGAATGATCATATTCGTTGTATCAGGGCGCAGATTTTTAATTCAACAGGTATGCGTAAAGTCAATGATGTTACTTCTTACATATTAGAGAAATCATTATCAGTCTTAAAGAGGATATTGAAATGGATGATTTATCTCTATTTGCTGCTTTTTACAGTAAAAATTTTTTGGATAAAATAATTATATGACAGGGAGTGCAAGATTTTTATGAACATTACAGAATCATTTAACGGAAAAACATTAGTCATTACAGGTGGTACTGGTAGTTTTGGCAGTACTGTCCTAAAACATTTTCTTACATCTAAAATAGGTGAAATACGGATTATTTCACGGGATGAGAAGAAACAGGATATGATGCGGCACATGCTTCAAGCAGATAATCATGAGTATGCCAGTAAAGTCCGGTTTTATGTGGGAAATGTCAGAAATATAGACAGCGTTCGGGAAGTGATGTGCGGGGCTAATTATGTATTCCATGCAGCTGCGCTTAAGGAGGTTCCAAGCTGTGAATTCTTTCCTATGGAAGCAGTAAGAACCAATATTGTTGGAACGGATAATGTAATAACAGCTTCTGTAGAGAATAGAGTAGAGCGAGTGGTGTTTCTTTCAACTGATAAAGCCGCTTATCCCATTAATTCGATGGGGATGACAAAGGCTGTGGGAGAGAAGATTGTGGCTGCTAGAGCTCAAAATGCATTCGAGAGAGGTGGTACTATATTAGCAAGTACAAGGTATGGCAATGTTATGTGCTCACGTGGCTCCGTGATTCCTCTTTTCATAGATCAGATTAAGAACAAGAGACCCATTACCATAACGGATCCTAATATGACCCGTTTTTTAATGAATCTTGATGAGGCTGTCGATTTAGTAGCCTTTGCGTTTGAAAATGCGGAACCGGGTGATTTATTTATTCAAAAGGCAGATGCTTCTGCTATCGGAGACCTTGCTGATGGTGTTATGAAGGTCTTTGGAAAAACTGAGAAGAAAATAATTGGAACAAGGCATGGGGAGAAATTATATGAAACACTGATGACAAGAGAGGAACGTTTACGATCAACTGATATGGGGAATTATTTCAAAATCACTCCAGATGGAAGAAGCCTGAACTATGATAAGTTTTATGTTGAAGGTAATGTATTAACTGAGGGGGAGGAGGCCTATACAAGCCATAATACTAACAGGCTGGATGTGGATGGTGTGGTTGCAAAGATAATGACGACAGATTACGTGAAGGAAGAACTTGAGGGAAGACCACATATGGTTGAAGCTTAGATTGGATGTTTTACGGAGGTCTGATAATGAAGATATTGGTAACCGGAGCAAAAGGCTTTGTTGGGAAAAACCTCGTAGAGACCTTAAAGTGCATTCGCGATACAACGAAAAGGGACACAGAACTTTCGGTATCAGAGATATACGAGTACGATATAGACAACACAGTTGATGATTTGGAGGGATACTGCAAGGACTGTGATTTCGTCTTTAATTTGGCAGGTGTGAATAGGCCAAAAGATCAAACGGAGTTTATGTCAGGTAACTTTGGGGTTGCATCCGAACTGCTTGATGCACTGAAGCGAAATAGCAATACATGCCCTGTAATGTTATCTTCGTCTATACAGGCATCATTAAGTGGGCGATTCGGCGATTCTGAGTATGGACGCAGTAAACTTGCCGGAGAAGAATTGTTTTTCAAATATAGCGAAGAGACAGGTGCTAAGGTACTGATATATAGATTTCCGAATTTATATGGAAAGTGGTGCAGACCTAACTATAATTCTGCAATTGCAACTTTTTGTAATGCATTCTCAAACAACTTACCATATACAGTAAATGATCCGTCGGTGGAACTGGAACTTCTATATATTGATGATTTGATTAATGAGATGCTTGGAGCACTAGAAGGGAAAGAACATAGGTGTATGTATCCGGTTTATCATGCTGAAACTGCCGAGCAATATCAGGAAAATCAAGTATTGTTTTTGGGAAAGGGGTTATTTTGCCATGATAAGTATGATGGAACTGTTCCGCTTGATAAGGAGGATGGCAAATACTGTTATGTACCGTTAACACACAGAGTTACACTGGGGAGGATTGTTGAACTATTAAAGGAGTTCTCCGAACAGCCGACATCGTTACTGTTTACATCCATTCCGCAGGATAGCTTTGAAAAGAGGTTATACAGTACATATCTTTCATATTTGCCGGAGGATAGGACTATCTTTGATCTGAAAAGTGCTTTGGATGACAGAGGATCTTTTACAGGTTTTTTTCGTAATAAGGATGTGGGGCAATTTTCAATTAATGTATCTAAGCCTGGAAAGACGAAAGGCCAGCACTGGCATCATACCAAGATGGAGATATTTCTTGTTGTGAGCGGGCACGGCTTGATACAAGAACGGAGAATAGGGATTGATCCTGAGACGAGAAGGCCTTATCCTGTTAGAGAGTATGAAGTAAGTGGAGATAAGTTACAATGTGTGTATATGCTTCCTGGATATACTCATAATATTATAAACCTCAGCGATACAGAGGATATGGTGACAGTGATGTGGGCGAATGAGATATTTGACGCAGATCATCCGGAGACATATCATGAGGATGTAAAAGGAAAAGAGGCTTGTTTTGATAAAAATCTGTTTAAACCTAAGGAGAGTGGATCATGAATAATCCTGAGTGGAAAAATAACGGAAGAATAAAACTCCTGATTATTGTGGGAACCAGACCGGAGATTATTAGGTTATCCGCCGTGATAAACAATTGCAGGAAATATTTTGATACGATTTTGGCTCATACCGGACAGAACTACGATTATAACCTTAGTGGCGTATTCTTCAGGGATTTGGGGCTTGCTGATCCAGAGGTGTATATGGATGTGGTAGGTGATGACCTCGGGTCGACTATGGGAAATATCATAGACAGATCCTATAAGCTGATGGTTCGGATTAAGCCGGAGGCAGTGCTTGTATTAGGTGACACGAACTCATGCTTATCTGTCATAGGTGCAAAGAGACTTCATATTCCAATCTTCCATATGGAGGCAGGAAACCGTTGTAAAGATGAGTGTTTGCCAGAAGAGACGAACAGAAGAATTGTAGATATTATATCAGATGTGAATCTGGCATATTCGGAGCATGCCAGAAAAAATTTGGCAGACTGTGGCTTGCCAAAGGAAAGGACATACGTGACAGGTTCACCGATGGCGGAAGTACTGTCAAATAATCTCGAGGCGATAGAAGCATCGGATATTCATGCAAGGATTTCAGATGAATCAGATGTGAGTATAGAACCCATGAAATATATATTGTTATCTGCTCATAGAGAAGAAAATATTGATACAGAGAAGAACTTTTTGTCGCTATTTAACGCAATAAATGCTATGGCAAAAAAATATGATATGCCAATTCTCTATTCGTGCCACCCAAGATCCCGGAGTCGTTTGGAGCAGATGACCACTGACGGAAAGTTTGTATTAGATAAGCGTGTAATTGCACATGAGCCAATGGGGTTCCATGATTATAACTGCCTGCAGATGAACGCATTTTGTGTGGTTTCGGATTCTGGGACATTACCAGAGGAGTCTTCATATTTCACTTCAGTAGGTAAGCCGTTTCCCGCTGTATGCATAAGGACATCTACTGAACGACCTGAAGCCCTTGATAAGGCCTGCTTTATAATTTCGGGGATATCTACACAGGGTTTATTACAGTCAGTGGAACTGGCAGTCTCGATGAATGGGAATGGGGATTATGGTATCCCGGTACCAGATTATATAGATACAAATGTAAGTACAAAAGTTGTCAAGATAATTCAATCATATAAAGACACTGTAAATAAGTTTGTGTGGAGAATGTATACAGACTGATATGCTGATTTTTCAGTAAGGCTGGGATGCCGAGAAAAAAGAAGAAACCAGGCTATAACCCGGAACTTTCGATGGAAGAACTCTTGAATTATACAGGCTGACAGTATTTTTACTGTTACAGATTCCTGCCGGAAAGCCATTCCTCAAAATAGATCTCTAACTGGGAATGGATCTGCCCCCGGTTCTTTAAGCCACTCATGTCGATACCAAGGGCGATGTAAACGGCACGCTTTACAATGACCAAAAGAGTTAACCATGGATAGCGCCATCCGGAAGGCAGTTTTTGAGCAGCCTCCTATATTTGATATTGTAATTATATCCTATAGGAGGTTGCTTTTTTATTTGTTAACAGGTTCTTTTTTTCATAACTTCAACTTTTTTGCCGGGTCAGTAGCGGCGGCTGTTTCTGACAGATTCTTCACTTACAACACACTCTCATTATAAAATTGCCCGCAGCCTGCGCTGATATCCGTTCCGTCGCTGCTGAAGACCTGGACGTTTTCAATGGTTTTTCCTGCACAGGAAGCAAACTGCCCGAAAGCCCTGCTTGGGGATAAATGGCATCCGTTTATTTCACACATGGTGCTTATTTTCAGGATGGCATTTTGGGTGGTATCCATGATACTTTTCAACTCCTCAACTTGTTCCAAGCTGTCATTGATTTGCTCAAATGGGATGTAGTTGATTTTATAAGTATCATTTAACAAGAGGGAAATCCGGTTCAGATAGCCAATTGCCTCTGAAATCTTCATTAATTGAGGGGAAAGGTATCGGCAGCGCATTACATCCTGCGTAAAGTGGAGCGAATACTGGAAATGTAAAAAACCATCATATTTTTTCCAGTCAATTGTATCAAAACATTGCCTAGCGGCAGAGGGGCAAGTGGTTGACAGATTAGCCTTTTCCAAATTAGGGAACCGGATTCGGATATTGTCCAGGGAGTCAAACACATTTTTATAATTGATTAATGGCTCGCCGGATCCCATATAAGTGACTTGGAATTTATCCGTTGCCAATGTGGGGTTATCCTCCACCACCAGCCGTATCTGTTCCTGAATTTCAAAAGAAGACAGGTTACGTATATAAGTACTGTTTCCCGCTGCACAGAACTTACATTTTTGTGGGCATCCGATTTGTGAGGAAACACAGATGATGTGTCCATATCTGGATAAATGCAATAGGCACGCTTCAATGTGGGAAGCTGTTTGGCTTTCCGTTTTAAAATAATATTTCTTTGTGTGGTCGTTACTAACCACTATTTTCATGATTTCTATTTTAATAGGTTCCATGAACCCTCCTGTCAGTTTTTGCTGATAGCTTGTTTGGTCAGCGGTTCTATTTTGAGCAAGGGGATATCAGCATTTAATATGGGTGAAAAAACGGTATCGTTTTCTTCTTCTAATAGCTGCTGATTGTAAGATACGAACCGTTCTATAAGGGTAGCTGTCCTTGCGCTGGTGGTTTTTCCGACGATTCCTGATATGGGGTAGTTCTTATTGGAATCTAGGGGCTCTAAATGGGCAAGGCTCCTTTCATAGCGTTCTTTTGTCTCTTTATCAAAAATCCCGGTAGCTTGGCTGTTTTTAAAGAAGATATCCAGGGCTGCCATGGAAATCGGATGCCCGGTTCCGCAGAAGGAAATTTTGTGAAATATAAGATTAGAATATAACTTTTTTGCGGGAATGTAAATAGAAATAGGAGGATTTTATGGTTTTTTAGGGATTCCTTTTCCATAATTTAGGATTCAAGGATTCCTTCCCATGATTTAACATTACATAAACTTGTATTTCCCCGGAAACAGAGGTATAATGTCTGGGAATAGGGGGAAAGTGAGGGAACGGCGATGTTTTTCCTGATATTTGCAGTGTGGCTGATATTAAATGGCAAAGTGACGGCAGAAATCTGCCTCTTTGGCCTTGTGATATCAGCCGCACTGATTTTTTTTATGTGCCGGTTTATGGATTACAGCCTGAAGCGGGAACTGCTTATGTTCCGGCTGGCTCCTTTTTTGGTGCGCTATTTCTGGGTGCTGGTGGAGGAGATTGTCAAGGCGAATGTGTGCGTGCTAAAGATCATCCTTTCGCCCCAAATGCAGCCGGAGCCTGCATTTGTGTATTTTGAGACGAGGCTGAAAGGCGGCATGGCGAGAACTTTGCTGGCAAACTCGATTACACTGACACCGGGGACGATCACCGTATCGGTGGAGGAGGGCAGGTTCTGTGTGCATTGCCTGGACCGGGACCTGGCCATGGGCATGGAAGAATCGGTATTTGTAAAGCTTCTGGAGGAGATGGAGGAAAAGGAACGGGAATGGGGATTTTGAATATGCTTGGCAGCGGCCTGCTGGTAGGGTCGATGCTGGTGCTGGCGGTGCTGATTATCGTTACGATAGTCCGGTCGGTGTTAGGGCCGAGGATTGCGGACCGGATTATTGCGGTCAATATGGTGGGAACCATGATTATCATGCTGATTGGGATTCTGTCCGTATACCTGGATGAGAATTACCTGGTGGATATCTGCCTGCTTTATGCCATGGTCAGCTTTTTGGGGGTTGTGGTGCTCTGTAAGGTATACACGGGCGTGTATCTGCAGAGGAAGCAGCTGAAGGCGGATCTGGGGGCTGTCGAGGACAATTTGAAGCGGCAGAGCCAGAAAAACGAGAAGGATGTGGAGGTGCCCTGATGGTATTGGCATGGATGCGTTTTGTGGCGGCAGCAGGCCTGCTTCTTTTAGGCCTGGTCTTTGAGGTGCTGGCGGTGTTTGGGGTGAACCGGTTCCGCCGGGCGCTTAACCGGATGCATGCGGCGGCGATGGGGGATACCCTGGGGATCTTATTTGTGATGCTGGGGCTGATGGTCTTTCGGGGATTTTCCCTGGATGCGCTGAAATTGTTTTTGGTGGTGGCTTTTTTCTGGATTGCGTCGCCGGTTTCCGGCCATATGATCAGCCGCTTAGAGGCAATGACGGATGAGGACCTGGGCGAAATCCTGGTGATGGACAAGATGTTAGAGGCCGGGGAACAAGAAACCAGGGTGCAGAAGGTAAAAGCACAGGAGGCAAAAGGGCAGAAGGCAGAGGGGCAGGCGGCAAAGGTGCAGAAGGCAGAAGGGCAGGCGGCAAAGGTGCAGAAGGCAGAGGGGCAGGCCGCAAAGGTGCAGGAAGCAAAAGCGTAGGAGAATAAGGGGGTGGGAATATGAGGATATTTGAGATTATATTGCTGCTGAGCCTGGTGGTCTGTGCGGTATCGGTGGCATTTATGAAGGATCTGCTGACTTCGATTGTGATTTTTATGTCTTATAGCTTGATTATGTGTGTGATCTGGGTGCTTTTGCAGTCCCCGGACCTGGCGATTACAGAGGCGGCGGTGGGGGCAGGGGTGACCAGCATCCTGTTTTTTGTGACTTTGAAAAAAATACGGGCGATCCAAAAGGAGGGCCGGCATGAGCAGGCTGAGAGATGACTATGAAAACAGTTGGTGGCGCCGGTTTCAGGGATGGGTGGACGGAGAGACCGACCTTTTGGCAGAAGGGATGGAGATCCGGGTGCCGGGGCGGGGCGAGGACAAGCCTTTAAGAGGAGCCAGGCATGAGCAGGAGAAGGTTCGGGGGCAGCACAACGAACCGGCTGCTGCCCCCGAAGGAAGCCGGACGGTTTACAATGGCCGCGGCATCCGCTGTTTCCGCCGCTTTTACCAGGTGATGTCAGTGCTTTTGTGCCTGAGCATTATCTTTGTATTGCTGTGGACCGTGTCATATCTGCCGGCCTTTGGGAATGCCGGGAACCCGGATAACAATGAGGTGTCGGCGCGCTACATCGAGCGGGGGCTCCAGGAGACCGGGGCGGTCAATATCGTGACAGGGATGATCCTGGACTACCGGGCATTTGACACCTTCGGGGAATCCTGCGTTTTGTTCATCGCATCGTGCTGTGTGCTGGTTCTTCTGCGGATTGACGCGGCGGAGGGGGACGAGAAGGCGAAAAAGCGCCTGGCGGAGGCCAATGACCGGATATTTGAGCCCAAGAATGATATCATCCTCCAGAAATGTGCCTGTATCCTGGTGCCGTTGATCCTGGTGTTTGGGATATACATTGTCTTAAACGGGCATCTCTCCCCTGGGGGAGGCTTTTCCGGCGGCGCAGTGCTGGGGTCAGGGCTGATCCTCTACCTGAATGCATTTGGCTTTGGGAAGACGGAGCGCTTTTTTACGGAGAAGGTATACCGCAGGATGACCCTTAGCGCACTGACGTTTTACTGCCTGGCAAAGAGTTATTCCTTTTTCACAGGAGCAAACCATTTAGAGAGCGGCATACCTCTGGGGACACCGGGGGCGATATTAAGCAGCGGCCTGATCCTGCCGCTCAATATCTGCGTGGGGCTGGTGGTGGCCTGCACCATGTACGCTTTTTATGCATTGTTTCGGAAGGGGGGCATGTAGCATGGATATTTTGCTGTTCGTCAATTTGGAGGAGACTGTGTCTATCATCCTGTTCGGGATCGGTTTTACCATGCTGATGCTGCACCGGAACCTGATCAAAAAGATCATGGGCATGAATATTATGGATACGGCAGTCTATCTGTTCCTGGCGGTGAAGGGGTATATCAAGGGGCGGATGGTGCCGATCGTGACGGACCATATCCAGGATGTGTCGGCTTACATCAATCCGGTTCCCAGCGGCCTGGTGCTGACCGGCATCGTGGTTTCGGTGAGCACGACGGCATTGATGCTGGCGCTGACAATCCGGCTCTATGAGCGGTACGGCTCGCTGGATTTAGATGAGATCCTGATGCGGGCCAAGGAGGAGGAACGGACATGAGCATGGTACAGAACTTTCCGTTTTTCTCTATCATAATTGCGATGTTCTCGGGGATTGTATCCTCAGTGCTCGACGGGAAGAGGGCAAGGGATTTAAGCCTGTTTGCGATCCTGGTGACTACGGGGATGTCGGTGGCAGTGCTGCATTTTTGTATCAGGAGCGGTCAGAGCTATACTTACATGATGGGGCATTTCCCGGCGCCCTGGGGCAATGAGATCCGTGCGGGGGTGCTGGAGGGGCTGACAGCGGTGCTGTTCGGCCTGGTGATGTTTTTTGCCGTGGTGGGCGGCATGGACCACACGGCAGTGGATGTGGAGAAGGGCAAGCAGAACCTCTTTTATATCATGGCTGACCTGATGCTTAGTTCGCTGCTGGCATTGATCTACACCAACGACCTGTTTACGGCATATGTGTTTGTGGAAATCAATACGATTGCCGGATGCGGGCTGATCATGATCCGGCAAAAAGGGCGCAGCCTGTCGGCGGCGATCCGTTATATGATTATGAGCCAGCTGGGCTCCGGGCTGTTTTTGATCGGGCTGAGCCTCCTTTATGATGTGACCGGCCATCTCTTGATGAGCCCGGCCAAGGAGGCGGTGGCAGCGATCGAGGCAGCCGGCCTTTATGCGGTGCCTATGCTGGTGATCATGGCGGTGGTCAGCGTGGGGCTGGCGATCAAAAGCGGGCTGTACCCGTTCCATTACTGGATCCCTGACACCTACGGCTATGCCACGCCGACGGCGAGCGCGATATTGTCAGGGCTGGTTTCAAAGGGATATATTTTCCTGCTGGTGAAGATTTTTTACCGTGTCCTGGGGCGGGAAAATGTCATTGCCAGTGAGATCGTGAATGTGCTGTTTGTGTTCGGCCTTATGGGGATGCTGATGGGGTCGGTACATGCAATCCTGGAAAAGGATACCAGGAGGATGATTGCGTATTCTTCGGTGGCGCAGATCGGATATATCTATATGGGGATCGGCCTGGGAACCCAGGCAGGGATGGTGGCGGCGGTTTTCCATATGTTTACCCACTCGGCGACAAAGGCGCTTTTGTTTATCAGTGCAGTGGGGCTTTATGAGGTTTCCGGGGACAGGAAAGATTTTAGGAGCCTGCAGGGGGCAGGATACCGGAATCCCTTAGCCGGGATCGGCTTTGCAGTCGGTGCGCTGTCCATGGTAGGGTTCCCGATGCTGTCCGGGTTTATCTCCAAGCTTCTGTTTGCCACCTCGGCACTGCAAAGCCCCCATAAAATGCTGCCGACGGTGATTGCGCTGGCGGTCAGCACGGTTCTGAATGCAGTATATTTCCTGCGCCTGGTAATCACGTTGTATACGATACCAACAAAGCCGGACGGGGCGGACAGCGTGATGCCGGAAAAAACACAGGCAGCATGGGGGGACAAAAAAGGGGCATGGAAGCTGCATCTGGCAGTTTCCTGCTTCATTCTGCTGAATCTGGTACTGGGGCTGTATTCGCAGCCGATCGTGGGATGGATAGGCAGCGGGCTGGCGATGTTTGACTGAGATACCAAATGAGACGAGACCGGAGCAAAGGAGAATCGGAGACATGGATGTGATGGAAGGGAACGTAAGCTTGTTATTCCCGGTGGTATTGCCTGTGGCAGCGGGGATTGCCGTCCTTTTGCACAAGGGGTTTTGGCAGAGCCGGAAGCGGCTGATGGCGGCGGTGCTTGGCACCCTGCTTTTGGAGGCAGTGCTTGTGCTTCTGGCGCTGGCGGGCGGCGGGCGCCTGCTTTTGTGGCAGCTGGCAAAGGGGGTGCCGCTGCTTTTGGCTGTGGACGGCGTAAGCTGCCTGTTTGCGTTTCTGACGGCGGCGGTCTGGCTGCTGGTGGGGATATACTCGGTTTCTTATATGAAGCACGAGCAGGAAGAACGCCGTTTTTTTGGTTTTTACCTGATTGTGCTGGGGGTTTTAGTGGGGCTTGATTTTTCGGCAAACCTGGTCACCATGTATATCTTTTATGAATTGATGACCCTGACATCTCTGCCGTTGGTGCTGCATGAGCGGACGAAGGAGGCAGTGGCAGCAGGCCTTAAATACTTGTTCTATTCGGTGGCAGGTGCATTCCTGGCATTGTTCGGGATTTTTTTCCTGCTTGAGGCCTGCGGGAGCCAGGCATTTACGCCGGGGGGCGTGATGGCCGGGGCACCGGGGCAGGAAGGGCTGTTTTTGGCGGCGGTTTTTTGCATCCTGGCAGGTTTTGGCGCCAAGGCGGGGATGTTCCCGCTCCATGGCTGGCTTCCCACGGCACATCCGGTGGCTCCGGCACCGGCCAGCGCGGTACTCTCAGGCGTGATCACAAAATCAGGAGTATTGGCAGTGCTGCGGGTGGTTTACTATGTGGTGGGTCCCCAGGCGCTGCGGGGAACCTGGGTGCAGCACGTCTGGATCCTGCTGACGCTGCTGACGGTGTTCATGGGGTCAATGCTGGCTTATAAGGAGCCTGTGCTGAAAAAGCGGCTGGCGTACTCCACGGTCAGCCAGGTATCCTATGTTTTGTTCGGGCTTAGCATGCTGCAGCCGCAGGCATTTGTGGGTGCATTGGCGCATGTTGTCTTCCACTCCCTGATCAAAAACGCCCTGTTTTTGTGTGCCGGTGCGGTCATTGTGGCCACCGGAAGCACAAGGGTGGCGCAGATGCGGGGGCTGGGGGAGAGGATGCCGCTGCTGCTGGGCTGTTATACGGCGGCATCCCTGGCGTTGGTCGGGATCCCTCCGCTGAGCGGGTTTATCAGCAAATGGTATCTGTGCCTGGGGGCGCTGGCTTCAGGCACAGGCGCCTGGGCGTGGCTGGGGCCGGTGGTGCTTTTGGTGAGCGCTCTCTTGACAGCCGGGTATTTGCTGCCGCTGACGATCCAGGGGTTTTTCCCGGGGGCGGAGGCAAGGCAGAAAGAAGAGGGAGAAGAGACAGCGGAGGTTTTGGAGGGGCGGCCGGGAAAAATAAAGGTTTCTGCCTGGATGACGGCGCCGGTGTTCGTCCTGGCATTGGGGGCATTGTGGTTTGGCTGCTTCCCCGGTGCCCTGATAGCAATGCTGGAAAAGATTGCGTCCGGAGTGTTGTGACGGAGGGATGGTTATGAATGGATTGCTTCTGGCAGTGCCGGTTCTGCTTCCGATCGCCGGGGGAGCGGCAATGCTTATCGTGCACTTCAAGGCCGGAAAGGAGAGGGACGGCCGGAGCCTGGCGTGTGTGGCAGAGGGGCTGGTGCTGGCCAACAGCTTAGTGATTTTTTGGCTTTTGCGGCACCGGATGGGGGCAAACCTTGTCCTGTTCCGCCTGTTTGGGAATCTGACGGTGCGTTTTAAGCTGGATCCGATGGGAGGCATGTTTGCAGGGCTGATTGCATTTTTGTGGCCGCTTGCGACTCTGTATGCGCTGGAATATATGAGGAACGAAGAACGTAAAAGGATGTTTTTTGCCTACTATGCCATGACCTACGGGGTGACGGCAGGGATCGCCCTGGCGGGGAACCTGGTGACCATGTACCTCTGCTATGAAATGCTGACTTTGGTGACCTTTCCCCTGGTGCTGTTCCCCATGACGAAGGAGGCAAAAAGAGCCAGCCGCAGGTATCTGTACTATTCCATCGGCGGCGCGGCGTTTGCCTTTATCGGGCTGGTCTTTGTGCTGAGTTTTTCTACTACCGGGAATACGGAATTTGTGCCGGGAGGCGTGCTTGGCCAGGCAGCCGCGGAGCAGAAAAATTTGCTGCTGTTTGTTTATGTGCTGGCATTCTTTGGCTTTGGGGTCAAGGCGGCGCTTTTTCCCCTGCATGGCTGGCTGCCCCGGGCCACGGTGGCTCCGACGCCGGTGACAGCCCTCCTGCATGCAGTGGCAGTGGTGAAATCGGGAGCCTTTGCCATTCTCCGTTTTACGTATTTCAGCTATGGCATGGGCTTCTTAAGGGGGAGTTGGGCGCAGTGGGTGGTAATGGCTGCCGCGCTGGCCACGATTGTCTTTGGCTCGACGATGGCAGTGCGGGAAATCCACTGGAAACGCAGGCTGGCCTACTCCACAATCAGCAACCTGTCCTATATCCTGTTCGGGGCGGCAACCATGAGCCCGCTGGGGCTGGCAGCCGCGCTGAGCCACCTGGTAGTCCACGCCTTTATGAAAATCTGTTCGTTTTTCTGTGCGGGCGCGGTGATGCACCAGACAGGCAAGACACAGGTCTATGAACTGGACGGCTTGGGGCATAGGCTGCCGGTGACGTTTGGCTGCCTGGCTGTGGCAAGCTTTTCCCTGATGGGGATCCCCTTATTTGGCGGTTTTATCAGCAAATGGAACCTGGTGCGGGCGGCGTTTGCCTGCGGCGGGCAGGAGGTTTTGGCCATCGGCGGGCTCGCCTGCGCGGGGGTGGCAGTGATCCTGTACTCGGCGCTGATGACAGGGATTTATATGCTGACGGTGTTGGTGCGTGCGTATTTTCCGCGGCTGGAATGTGGGGAGGCCTGCCGTTTGGGGGAGGCTCCCTCTCCGGAAGGGAAGCCCGGCGGGTACCGGGATCCCGGCTGGATGATGCTGGTGCCGCTGCTTGTCTTTGCGGCTGTGATTTTCTTTTTGGGGGTGCATTCTGCCCCGCTTATGAGGCTGTTGGCAGAGATTGGGGGTGAGGCGGGATGGTGGCAGTGAGAAGCCTGGCAGTCCCCGGCCTGTGCGGGCAGGGGTTGTATTTTGAGGTTGACGGGTTCCGGCTGGTTTATTTGGCGGTTGCCGTATTGATGTGGGGGGCCAGCGGTGTTTTCTCCCTGGAATATATGGCGCACTACGCGAAGAGGAAGAGGTATTATCTGTTTTTCTGGGCGACGTTCTTGGCTACGGCGGGGGTGTTTCTGTCGGCAGATTTTATGACTACTTTTGTTTTTTTTGAGGCCATGTCTTTTACTTCCTATGTGTGGGTGGCCTTTGACGAGAGGAAAGAGAGCCTGAGGGCGGCAGAGACCTACCTGGCAGTAGCAGTGACCGGCGGCATGGTGATGCTGATGGGGCTGTTTTTGCTGCAGGACTTGTGCGGGAGCCTTGCCTTCGGCCGGGTGGCAGAGGTGGCAGAGGGGATCCTAGCGGGGAGCAAAAGCCTGCAGGGCGGGGCAGGGATGGCCTGTGCCCTTGGTTCGCCGAAAAAACAGCTGTACGTGGCAGGCGGACTTTTGCTGTTTGGTTTCGGCGCCAAGGCGGGCTGCTTCCCGCTTCACATCTGGCTGCCGAAGGCGCACCCGGTGGCACCGGCACCGGCCAGCGCCCTGCTCTCCGGGATCCTTACGAAGGCTGGTGTGTTCGGCATGATCGTGGTTTCCTGCGGGATGTTCCGCGAGGATCCTTTTTGGGGGACGGGGATGGCGCTGCTAGGGCTTGCCACGATGTTTGTGGGGGCACTGCTCGCCTTGTTCTCGGTGAACTTAAAACGCACCCTGGCATGTTCGTCGGTCTCCCAGATCGGGTTTATTGTCACCGGGATCGGGGTGGGTGGCCTTTTGCGTGTGGCAGGGGAGGACGGAGGCCTGGCCGTGCGGGGAGCCATGCTACACATGGTGAACCATTCCCTGTTTAAGCTGGTATTGTTCCTGTGCGCGGCAGTGGTGTTTATGAACCTGCACCAGCTGGACTTAAACGAGATCCGGGGGTTCGGGAGACGGAAGCCGCTCTTGCTGTTTTGCTTTTTGATGGGGGCGCTGGGGCTTGGCGGGGTGCCTCTTTGGAGCGGGTACGTGAGCAAGACGCTGCTCCATGAGGGCATCGCCGAGTATGCGGCAGTGGCTGCCTTCCCTGCTTTCTGGCATGCGGCGGAGTGGGTGTTTTTAATCAGCGGCGGGATGACGGCGGCCTATATGGCAAAACTGTTCTTTGCCCTGTTTGTGGAGCGCCATCCCACCAGGCAGGCGGAATTTGATGCCATGTCGGGGAACTATATGAAAGTTCCCAGCAGCGCGGCGTTGGTGTCGGCTTCCCTATTGCCGCCTCTTCTGGGGATGTCAGCCCATGGGAGCATGGACCGTTTGGCGGATATGGGGCAGGCCTTTTTCGGGCAGGCAGGCCATGGGCACAAAGTCGCTTACTTTTCCTTGGCAAACTTAAAAGGGAGCCTCATTTCCCTCGCGATTGGCGTGCTGCTTTATGTGGTGGTGGTCCGCGGGCTGCTGACGGGAGGCAAAGGAAACCTTCACCGGGACGGGGCCAGGGAGCCCGGGGTGCGTTACCCGGACCGCTGGCCTTCGTGGCTGGATCTGGAATGGCTCTTGTACCGCCCGCTTCTTGAGGTGGTGCTGCCGGGGATCGGCGGGGCAGTCTGCGGTTTTGTTGACCGTTACCTGGTTCCGGCTGCGGTGGCGGCCTTTTTGCAGGCCTCGGCTGTGCTATGCCGTGCGATGGACCAGACGGCGGATTTTGTAGTTCGGGCGGCGAGGGGGACTACCCACAGCCAGATTCCGTGGGTGGCGGACAGTACACGGCATGGTAAGACATCGGATGGGACTGTCCCTGTGTTTGCCCGGCGTGCCAGGGAAAAAGGGGCGCGCCTGGGGAAAAGGATTCTTGGGATAGGGGAAGCAGTCCAAAGGAACGGGCGCCTGGTAGAAGAAAGCTTTTCCTTTGGCCTGATGCTGTTTGCTGCCGGGCTGTGCCTGACATTGGGCTATCTGCTGCTGGTATTTGTCAGGCAGTAAGTATTTTTCGGGAAATCTCCCATCGCCTTTTCCTTGACGGAAGCTTTGGCAGATCCTATAATAAAGAAGTCAGAGGCATCATGCCCTTAGGGCTGATGGGAGATCAGGGAAAAACGGGATGCTGCAGGAAGGAAAGATGCAGGGTCAGAAAGCAGGAGGAATATGAAAAAATCTGGAATGTATGCAATAGGCAGGTTATTTGCTGTGTGGATGGCGGTGGGGGTTCTGTCGCTGACGGCATATGGGGAGGAGAAGGCCGAAGAGAATACTTTTGTCCAGGGGACGACCGTCAACGGGCTTGGCATCAGCGGCATGACGGTGGAGGAGGCCAAGTCCCACATCGGCGATTTTTATTCCAATGAGTACAAGCTGGCCATTAAAGGACGAAACGGAGCCACGGAGACGATCCAGGGCAAGGATATCGGCTATACCACAGGCCTGCCGGAAGGCGCGTTGGAGGAGATCCTTAAAAAGGAGAACGAGGCTGGCCGGGTGTTCGGCCCGGATGCCGAAAACAGCTACCGGATCCAGCTGCAAAGTACATATAGCCAGGAGGCGCTGGAGGCTAAAATTGCAGGCCTTCACTGCATGGACAGCAGCAACACGGTGGCGACAAGGGATGCCCATGTCAGTGATTATGAGGAGGGGAAGCCGTTTACCATTGTGCCGGAGGTGCGGGGCAGCGACGTCTATCCGGAGAAGGTGGCACAGGCAGTCCGGGACGCAGTGACGGCAGGCGAGCGTGAGGTAAGCTTAGAGGAGAAGGGCTGCTACCATGAGGTGCAGGTGCGGGCGGACGACGAGAATTTAAAGAACCTTTGCGATACGATGAACCGCTGCCGGGAGATGGAGATCACCTATGTGTTCGGCGGGGACAGCGAGGTGCTAAAGGCAGACGTGATCTGCACTTGGCTGACCGGGAGTGCAGACGGGGAGATCCAGCTTGACGGCGGCAAGGTGGCGGCCTTTGTAGCAGAACTGGCCGGCCGCCATGACACGGCAGGGACAGCCCGTACCTTCCGCGCGGCAGACGGCCGGGAGGTGTCGGTCAGCGGTGCTTACGGGTGGAGGATTGACCAGGCTGCGGAGGCGGCGGCCTTAGCGGCCATAGTGCGTACCGGGGAGTCACAGTCCAGGGAACCGCAGTATGCCTCGGCGGCGGCGCTGCACGGGGAGCAGGAGTGGGGCCAGACCTATGTGGAGATTGACCTGACGAACCAGCATGTGTACATGGTGAAGGACGGGGCAGTGGTATGGGATGCCCCCTGCGTGACGGGAAATGAGGCCAAAGGGCACCATACACCGGCCGGTATCTATACGCTGACTTATAAACAGAGGGATCGGGTGCTGCGGGGAGCCAGGCGGGCGGATGGCAGCTATGAGTATGAATCGCCGGTTTCCTATTGGATGCCGTTTAACGGCGGCATCGGGCTCCATGATGCCAATTGGAGGGGAAGCTTCGGCGGCACGATCTACAAGACAAACGGGAGCCATGGGTGCGTCAACCTGCCCCCGGACCGGACGAGGGCATTATATGATTTGGTGTACCAGGGGATCCCGGTGATATGCTACCATTAAAACAAGGCCCATCAGACCCGCAGAATGCCGGCCTGATGGGTTTTTTTAAGAAACAACATGCAAAAGGAGCAAGGAGCCATGATGAAAAAGTATGATTATGTGCTGGTCGGCAGCGGGCTGTATGCCGGTGTCTGGGCCAATGAAGCCAGAAAGAGGGGGCGGAAGTGCCTGGTGGTGGAAAAAAGGAACCATATCGGGGGGAATGTATATTGCGAGGAGGTGGAGGGGATCCATGTGCACAAATATGGTGCCCATATCTTCCACACCAGCGACCGCCAGGTATGGGATTATGTCAATGGGCTGGCTGAATTTAACCGTTATACCAACAGCCCGGTGGCAAACTACCGGGGTGAGATGTATAATATGCCTTTTAATATGAATACTTTCAGTAAGATGTGGGGAGTCAGCACGCCCGGGGAGGCAAGGACGATTATCGAGAAACAGAGACGGGCAGTGCAGGGGGAGCCGAAAAACTTAGAGGAGCAGGCCATCAGCCTGGTGGGGACGGATATTTATAAAAAACTGGTGAAGGGCTATACGGAAAAGCAGTGGGGGCGGGATTGCCGGGATTTGCCGGCATTTATTATCAAGCGCCTTCCGGTGCGCTTTACGTATGACAATAATTATTTCAACGATTTGTACCAGGGGATCCCCATCGGCGGCTACAATGTGATCATGGACAAGCTTTTTGAGGACTGTACGGTCCACACGGGCATTGATTATTTGCAGCACAGGGATTATTATAATAAGCTGGGGGAAACCATTGTGTATACAGGCGCCATTGATGCTTATTTCCAATATCAGTTCGGGAAGCTGGAGTACCGGAGCCTGCGTTTTGAGACAGAGGTGCTGGATACGGACAATTACCAGGGGGTGGCGGTTGTCAATTATACGGACCGGGAGACGCCCTACACGAGGATTATCGAACACAAGCATTTTGAGTTTGGCACCCAGCCCAAAACCGTGATTACCCGGGAATACCCGGCCGACTGGGAGGAGGGCATGGAGGCGTATTACACGGTCAATGACGAAAGGAACCAGCGGCTGTACCGGCAGTATGAGGAACTGGCCATGCAGGAGAAAAACGTGATTTTCGGCGGGCGGCTGGCAGAATATAAATATTATGACATGGACAAGGTGATTGCCTCTGCGCTGGGGAGGATCCGGCAATACGGGATGTAGGACGGCCGGTGCCCGGGACAGGAGAAAGGAGCGGGGCTTCATGAATGTTGTTTATGCGTCGAATGAAAAGTATGTGAAGCATATGGCGGCCTCCATGGCCTCCCTGTTTGAGAAAAACAAAAACGAAAGGCGGATCGTGGCCTATGTGGTTTCCATAGGGATCACGGAGGGGAGCAAGGCGCTGCTAGAGGAGATGGCGGGGCGTTATGGGCGCACGGTTTGCTGGCTGGAGATGGAGGACATCCGGGGGCAGTTTGATTTTGATGTGGACACCCGGGGCTTTGACATCAGCGCCATGGGGCGTCTGTTTGTGGGACGCCTGCTGCCGGAGACGGTAAGGCGGGTGCTGTACCTGGACTGCGATACGGTGGTTGCCCGTCCTTTGGGAAGGCTTTGGAGGACAAGCCTGCAGGATAAGACCCTGGGGGCAGTCATGGAGCCAACGATTTATAAGGCTGTGAAGCAGGGGATCGGTTTAGGCAGGGAGGATGCGTATGTGAACTCAGGGGTTCTGCTGATTGACCTTAAAAAATGGCGGGAGAGGGATGTGGAAAAAAGGCTTCTGGGCTTTTATAAGGAAAAAGGAGGCAGCCTGTTTGCCTGTGACCAGGACACGATCAACGGAGCCTTAAAGGACGAGATCTTTTATCTGCCGCCCGAATATAATTTCTTCACCAACTACCGCTATTTTTCCTACCGGGAACTAGTGAGGCAATCAGGGACGTACCGCGCGGTCGGGAAGGAAGAATTTTGCCGGGCGAAGAGGCATCCGGCAGTGATCCACTATGCGGGGGATGAGCGCCCCTGGATTGCGGGGAACCGCAACCATTACCGGAAGGCCTATGAGGCGGCGGCTGCCCTGACGCCGTGGGCCGGGGAGCCGAAGGAGGCGGGGCGGGAGCGGTATATGCTTGCTTACCATCTGATGGATTATGTGACCGTTATATGCCCGTTTGCCCGGCGCATGGTTAGCCGCTATTTCGGTATGAAGGTGGTCGAGGCACGCAGAAGGGCGCCGGGGGAAGGAAGCCGGGAGTGTACCGGGCAGGAACGGATCCAGGTGTTGCTGGCGGCTTTTAACGGGGAGCGGTATATCGGGGAGCAGCTGGATTCGATCCTGGCCCAGACGGTGCCGGGGATCGAGATTTTGGTTTCGGATGACGGCTCCGCAGACGCCACCCGGGAGATCCTGGAGCAATACCGGCAGGCTTACCCAGGCCGGGTGCTCATAAGGCACCGGGCAAAGGAAGGAGGGTACCAAAGCCGCCCGGGGCAGGTTCCGGAACCGGCGATGAACTTTTTCTGGCTTTTGTCCCAGGCCGGGGGGGATTATGTGCTGCTCAGCGACCAGGATGACGTGTGGCGGCCGGATAAGGTGGAAGTCCTCCTAAAAAGGATGAAGGAGATAGAACGGCCGGGGCGTCCGGCGCTGGTGTTTTCCGACATGGAGGTGGTGGACGCCGGGCTGAGGCAGATAAGCCCCAGCTTTTTTGCCTATGGGAGGAGCAGCCCGGGGCGGACGGCTTTTTCGGAGATCCTGGCAGAGAACCCGGTTACCGGCGGGGCACTGATGATGAACCGTGCGTTGGCCGAGATGGCAAAAGATGTGCCGCAGGCGTGTTTCATGCATGATTGGTGGATCGCCCTTACCGCCTCCTGCTTTGGGGAGGTTTCCTGTGTCCAAGAACCGCTTTCTTTGTACCGCCAGCATGGGGGGAATACCCTTGGCGCAAGGAATACGGGGAGCCTTGGGGATCTGAAGGAGAGAGCCTTGCGGGGCAGCCAGGTCAGGGAGAATTACCGGCGGATGTTTAGGCAGGCCAGGGCTTTTGGCAGGATGTACGGCAAAAGGCTGGAGGATTCCCAGCGGGAGGCTCTTCTGGCGTTTCTGAGTTTGCCGGGGAAGACACCGGCAGGGCGGTTTGCCTGCATTGTAAAGAACCGTTTTTATAAAAGTTCCTGGCTGCAGACCTTGGCACAATGCGTTACCATTCCCAAGGCAGGCAAGTGAGATGCCGCACAGGGGAAAGGACGGGAGGATATGAAGGTCAATTGTGTGATATTGAATTATAATGATGCGCAGACGGTGGAAGAACTGGTGGCACAGATCCGGGATTATGCCTGTATCGACCGGATTGTACTGGTGGATAATGCTTCTGCCGACGGTTCCTTCCAGCGTCTGCGGGCACTTGCGGGAGACCGGGTTGATGTCATCCGTGCAGAGAAAAACGGAGGTTACGGGGCGGGGAACAACCTGGGCATCCGCTATGCGGTGGAACAAAACGGGGCGACCCATGTATTGGTTGCCAATCCGGACGTTTCCTTTGATGAGGGCTGCATCCGGGGGTTGGCGCGTGTTTTTCGCCGCCATCCCGAGGTGGGGGTGGCGGCTGCGTCCATGGAGGACCGGCAGTACGGGTCTTCCTTAAACGGCTGGCGTTTATACGGCTTTACAGGGCTGCTTCTGTCGATGGGGCCGGTCAGCAGACGGGTGTTTTGCTGCTTCCTTTCCTGCCATAGGCCGAGGTCAGATGGGAAAAAGGCAATCTATGTCGATGTGGTCCATGGATCGATGCTGATGGTGGACGGGGCGGCATTTTTGGAGTGCGGCGGCTATGACGAGGGGATATTTTTGTACCAGGAGGAGATGGTGCTGGCCAGCCGGATGAAGGCGTTGGGGCGGCGGACGGTTTTGCTGCTGGGAGAATCCTACCGCCACGGGCATTCCGTGTCGGTCAGCAAGGCATATAGCCAAGAACTGGAACGGCAGCGGATCCGGGAAGAGAGCACCCTTTACTATATGAAGAATTACCTGCATATCCGTCCTTTCCAGGAGTGGGCTGCCCGGCTGTGGTTTTGGGGCATACGCATGGAGGTGCGGGTATTCAGGACGATTTTCGGAGGGATAAAAGGACATGGAAGCAGCAAATAAATTATTGGCGCCTACTCCGATCCAGTATCTGGAGACGCTGCCGGGAGGGCAGGAGGTATTTATCAAGCGGGACGATTTGCTGGGGTTCTCTTTCGGGGGGAACAAGTGCCGGATCGGGGCAGAATTTTTGGAGGATATGAGGCGGCAGGGGGCAGACTTCATGGTGTCATACGGAAGCCGCCGGTCGAACCTGAACCGGGTGGTGGCATCCATGTGCAAAAGCCAGGGGATCCCCTGCCTGATTATTTCCTCCGAGGAGGACGGGGAGCAGGACGGGTTTAACGCCGCCCTGGTGGATTTTATGGGCGCCGGGCGGGTGTTTTGCAAAAAGGATTCGGTGGCAGGGACGGTGGGCAATACCCTGCAGGCTTTGAGGAGCCAAGGACATAAGCCCTATTATATCTACGGAGATGCCCACGGCATGGGGAACGAGGAGACGGCAAGGTCTGCGTACCGGAAGGCGTATCGGGAGATCCGCCTGTGGCAGGAGCATGCCCAGGCAGAGTTCGAGGCAATTTTCTTGGCGAGCGGCACAGGGATGACCCAGGGAGGTCTCCTGGCAGGCAAAAGGCAGCAGCACGGCAGGGAAAAGATCATCGGCATTTCCGTGGCGCGGGAGGCAGGGCCAGGGGCAGCAGCCGTCCGGCGCTATGCCGGGGAGGGGGAAGAGGAGGTTTGCTTTGAGGCAGATTACCGGTGCGGCGGTTACGGAAGGTATGACGGGGAGATTGAGGGCGTGATCCAAAGGATGATGGAACGCCATGGGATCGCCCTGGATCCGGTTTATACGGGGAAGGCATATGCAGGGATGCTCAGATGGCTGGAACGCTATGGAGAAGGCATGAAAAAAGTCCTCTTTATCCATACCGGGGGGCTTCCCTTGTATTTTGATTACCTGAATGGCAGGATGGGGGTGGGCAGATGAGGGGGCTGAGGCGGCGGCAGTGGCAGGTGGCTTTGCTGGCCGGCCTGCAGGTGATGGTGCTTCTCTTGTTTTGTGCGGCAAAAAAGGGATATTTCATCGATGAGATCTACTCCTGGGGGCTGTCCAACAGCTATTACAAGCCGTTTGTGGTGTCCGGGGATGTATTTGGCCGCTGGGTGGAGGGCAGGGAGTTTTTGGAATACCTGACCGTGCAGCCGGGGGAAGGTTTTGCCTACGGCTCGGTCTGGTATAACCAGTCCATGGATGTGCACCCCCCGCTATTTTATATGCTGCTGCACACGGTCTGTTCCTTCACGCCAGGCGTTTACGCGACCTGGCAGGGGATGGCCTTGAACGTGGTGTTTTACACGGGCTGCCTGCTGATGGTATACTTAACGGCCAGGCTGCTGTCCCCCGGCAAGTATATGCCGGCAGCGGCCATGGTGCTGTGGGGGCTTTCTCCCGGCGGCTTAAGCACTGGGATCTATATCCGGATGTATATGCTGGCCGCTTTCCTCACAAGCGTCAGTGTGTATCTCCATGTGAAGATGATCCGGGACGGGCAGAAGGCGCGGTGGCTTTTGGGGATTTGCCTGGCCACCTTCCTGGGGCTGCTGACACAGTATTATTTTGTATTTGCGGCGTTTTTCCTTTCCGGTTTTTATGTGCTGTGGAAGCTGGGAAAACGGAGGTGGAAGGAGGCAGCCGTCTATTCTGCGGCGTTATTTGGCTCGGTCGGCGCCATGGTCTGTGTGTTTCCGGCCTGTATTACCCAGCTGACCAGGACGGATGAGTTTGTGGCAGCCGAGACCCGGAACAACCTTTTGGGCGGAGGCGTGGTGAGGAACCTGGTTTCTTATATCTCCAGCATAAATATGGATTTTTTTGGCGGGTGGATAAGGGGGGCGGCGCTCGTAGCCGTGGCCACTGTGGCGGTTTGCTTGTGGATATTTTTTAGAAAGAGAAAGAGTGCACAAAAGGAGGATACAGGGAGGAAAAGCCGGAAGGATGCCTTGCGCCCGGAAGATGAGGCAGCGCTGATCCTGACACTGGCTGCCGGGTTTTCTTTTTTTGCAGTGTCCTGGATAGCGGTGGTGCCGGGGGTGCGGTATATCTATAACCTTTATCCGCTGATGGTGACACTGGCAGTGTGGTGGGTTATGAAGTTTACGGGCTGGTGCCTGGGGAAGGGAAAGGGGGCCGGCAGGTTATATGCGGCTCTGCTCTTACTAATGGCTGTTTGTTATGCCAACGGGTACCGGCAGGGCTATGTGCAGTATTTATACCCGGAGAATGAGGAGCGGGTACGGCTGGCGGCCATGTACCAGGATCTGGACTGCCTTTATATTGACAATTATGAGAATGCGCCCCTGACACAGGACCTGATTGAACTTTCCGGTTTTCGCGGCGTGTATATTATGCCCGAGGAGCAGATCGACCAGGTAAACCAGATCCTGGAAGGGAGGGATTCCCAAAAAGGGCTGATTGTCTATGTGGACACCAATGAGTTCTGGAGCAGCGGGTATGATGCCGGGGCGGTGATAGCACGGCTTAAGGAAGAAACAGGCTTTGGGAGCGCCAGGAAGCTATACTCCCATGAATTGTCGGAAACCTATATCCTGGAATAAAAAAACCTCATCCCCAGCGCATATTGCGTGGGGGATGAGGTCAGACTGTAGACAAAATGGTTCCGGGTGCATCGCACCAGGAACCATTTTGAATTTTATATATAGATATATTGGTTC